>CAZPZU010000011.1:0-86227 GCA_964591135.1 uncultured Gemmatimonadaceae bacterium
AGCTCCTCAAGTCCGGCGGCAACGTCATGCTGCTGGACGAGCCCACGAACGACCTCGACGTGGACACGCTTCGCGCGCTGGAGAACGCGATCCTCGACTACGCCGGCTGCGTCATGGTGATCTCCCACGACCGCTGGTTCCTCGACCGCGTGGCCACGCACATCCTCGCCTTCGAGGGCGACTCCCGGGTCACGTGGTTCGAGGGCAACTACCAGGAGTACGAGGAGGACAAGCACCGCCGCCTGGGCGCCGAGGCGGACCAGCCCCATCGCGTGAAGTACAGGAAGCTGGTGCGGGAGTGAGGAGGGGAGGCGTCACGCCTCCCGAAGCCAGCCGGGGAGATCGAGCACGCTGTCCAGGATCGCGCTGTGGGGATGCGCCGCGAGAACCTCCCGCGAGTGTGCGCCGGTGAGCACGCCTACGCTCCACCCGACGCCCGCGGCGTGCGCGGCCTCCAGGTCGGACGCCGTATCACCGACGGCCAGGACGGCCCCGGGGTCGGTCTCGCCCACCAGGCGCATGGCTGCGTAGATGAGATCCGGGGCGGGTCGTCCGCGCGCGACGTCGTCCCCGGTCACGACACCCGACAGGCCCAGCCGGTCCCACCCGAGATGCCGCATCAGCTCGCTCGTCGTCACGGCGTCCAGTCCGGTCGTGAGGACGACGTGCACCCCGCCGCGTTGGAACCGGCCCAGGACCTCGGCGGCACCCGGGATCGGAGCCGCGCCGGCGGCGTAGCGGGCCCGGAGGATCTCCTTGAAATCGGCCAGGATCGCACGCGCCGACTCCGCCGGGTCCTGGGCCGACGGCAGGTGCTGGGCCACCAGGTCGGTCACGGCCTCCGCCTTCGATCGGCCGCGCACCGCCGTGACCGCATCGTCGCTCAGCTCCACGCCGACGCGTCTGAAGGCGATGCGGAACGATTCCGGCACCTCGTCGCCGGCATGAACCGTGGTGCCGACCATGTCGAAGACCGCCAGACGCAGGCGCATACAAGATCCTCCGAGGGAGCATCACCGGCCCGTCGTGGAGCTTCACGCCAAGCCCTGCAGATAACGTACTGCATCCCGCCACGCGCGTCTTCGCGGCCGCCGCGCCCTTCTACCACGCGGCGGAGCGGCCTAGCTTCCGTGATCCGTCATACACCCACCCCGCCGAAGCTGCCCGCGAGCAGGACGCAGGATGACCCAAGCCGACCGGACGCGCCGAGACTCGCCCGTCACCTCCAGGTGCGCGCTCGTGCGAAGCGGAACGGCCGTCCGGACGCTCGTGCTCGCCCTGTCGCTCTCCCCTCTCGCGTGCCACGCGCCGGCCCCCGCTCCACCCGCGCCCCCGCCCTCGAATGGCGGTCCGGAATCCCCCGCCACCGCGGCGTCCGATTCGGCGAAGCACGGACCGTTCTTCTACCACGGGCGGCCCTACGGGACCGACGCATACGCCGGTCCGCTCGACATCCTCTTCAACAAGGGCTTCGCGGTGGCCCAGTGGGAGGGGAAGGGCCGTAACATCTTCGACTACCCCTACGGTTGGGGGTCGGTGAAGGGATCCCTGACCCAACCCGGATACTTGGCGCGGAGATTCGGGGGGTGGAAGAAGGTCCTGGAGGTGCAGGTGGTGCCCTTCGCCAAGGGCGGGATCAACGACTCGCAGTGGGTACCGAACTACTTCGGCCACATCGTGGAAGGCGGGATCGCCTACCGGCGCCTCCAGGAGTGGAACGAAGCGCACCACGTCCCCCTCCCGAGCGTCACCGCGGTCCTGGTCAACCTGGGCACCGCCTTGGTGAACGAGGCGTACGAGAACCCCTACGACGAGCACCTGCTCTCGAAGGACGGGAACAGCGGGACGGTGGTGGACCTGATGCTGTTCGATCCCCTCGGCATCATCCTCTTCCACCAGGACGGGGTATCGCGCTTCTTCGCCGGATGGCTGCGCGCGTCGCTGTGGCCGACCCAGGCGTCGCTGACCGTGACGGACCACCTGCTGGTGAACAACGGCGAGAGCGTGGTGCTCAAGCCGCCCATCCCCTTCACCGACCAGGCCCGCTTCTTCATCCGCGCCGGGATGGGCCTCGAGGGCGGGCTGTCGTTGCGGCGCTCCGACGGCCTGGATGTGAGCGTGGGGGTAGGCCAGCAGTCGCGCCAGCGCTGGCTGAATCCGTACACGACGCTGGAGTGGGCCGAGTTCGGGTGGTCCGCCGGAATCTGGGCCGACCGGGACGGAACGCTGCTCGCCGGCCTGACCTGGGACCAGGGCACGGACCGCCGGGTGGCCCTCAACGTCTACCCGGGCTTCCTGCGCGTGGCCGGCGCCAACGTCGGCGCCTGGTTCCTCGTGGACGCCGCCGGCCGTCCCTTCGTGGGCTTCACCACGAGCCGGATGCTGGGCGCCGGGTTGGGTATCGGCTTCTAGTGTGGTGCCGCAGAAATACCTCGGCCATTCGAGCGGATTCCTGCGCACCACACTAGAATTTCCGCCAGATCTCCTGGCGGACCAGGTCGCGCAGCCCGGCGGACCGCGCCGCGTGCTGGCGCCGGACCTCCGGGTCGGGGAAGACGCGCAGGCCGGCCTCGTCGAGCCCGCGGGAGAAGCCGTCCAGCGCGGCGAAGCTCCTGAGGCGGAACACGCGCATGTGCGTCCAGTCCGCTCCGGGGGCGCCGGTGGCGATGGCCGGCGTGTACGTGGTCAGCTCCTCGAATACCCCCGCCTTGCGCCCTTCCTCGTCGATGGGCGTCGCGACGGTGCGGATGTAGTCGGCGTACTCCGCGGCCTTCCCCGGCCGCGCGCGCCAATAGTAGACCACGTAGATGGAGCTGTCCTGCTCGGCAAGCGCGGCGGATGCGGGCCGGTGCGGGCCACCCCACACGGCGCCGGTCAGCGGGAGCAGGCAGAGGGCGAGCACCGGCCACAACCTGGATCGCGTCATCCTGGGCCTCCTGCGGAAGATCGATCACCGTCGCACCCCGGTCCCGGGGTGGTCGCTCCAAGGTACGCGCTTTCCGACGAGACGCACCGCTCCGCTGGGAAGCCCGTCATCCGTGATACGAACGTGACGCCCCCGGGACGCCGGCTCCCTACCCATTCGCCCGCTGGTGCCCTACGCGCTTTTTGATTGACCGGGCGCCACCGACGGATGTAGCTAGGATGCTCGACGCCCGGCGTCGAGCCCTCCACGGGGTGGGGGCTCGCCCCGGGCCCCAGAGAGGAGGCGTCCATGAGATCGTCAGTGAGGACCGTTGTGATGGGAGCGGTTCTGGCGCTCGTCGCGGCCGCGCCGGCTTCGGCCCAGTTCGCGTGGCTCGGGGGTGGAGCGACCTTCCCGATGAGCGACTACGGCGACTACGCGAATACCGGCTACATGGTCTCCGGAGGTGTGGGGATGCCCGTCGGGGAGCAGGGCCTGTCCGTCGCCGCGGAGGCATTCTTCGGCCAGAACGGCCACTCGGACACCGCCGGGGGCTTCACGAACCCCTACGGGTTCATGGCCGAATTCGAGTTCGACCTCGCCGGAGCGGAAGCCGTCCGCAGCGTGTACGTCATCGGGGGGCTGGGCGTCCTCGTCCACCGGTACAGCCCCGACACGGGAGACTCCTCCTCGAGCTCCGGTCTGGGGCTCATGGGCGGCGGGGGGTACTTCTTCCCGCTCGGCGTGATCAACGGCTATGTGGAGGGCCGGGTCCATTACGCGAGCATCGACAGCTCGAACACGATGTTCGCGGGGCTGTTGGCGGGAATCAGCATCCCCCTGGGCTCGAGCTGACGCACCAGGCTCACCTTCCCCACGCGACGCCCGTCACCGCCGCCATCCGACGGTGGCGGGCGTCCGCGTACCCCTGACGCGGAGCTCCGCCTAGATTCCCCCGTCCGTGGGAATCCGTTGGGGAAGCCTCGATGACCGAAAGCACGCAAGTAGCGGAACCCTGGGACTTCGCCGGCTGGGGCGAGTCCCGGAAGATCACCGACCTGGGGAGCGGCCCCACCAAGCTCTCCCGCCTCGACCAGCCCGACAAGCATACGCTGGGCGCCTGGCGCGCCACCGCCATCTGCGGCAACGACATCACCTCCAGCGTGCTGTACGTGTCGGCGCTGTGCGCCGCGCAGGCCGGGGCCCTCGCGCCGGTGGTCCTCCTGATCGTGGCCGGAGTGCTCTATCTGTTCCGGCGCATCTACGGGGAGGTTGGGAGCGCGCTGCCGCTCAACGGGGGAAGCTACACGGTCCTGCTCAACACGACGGGCAAGCGCCTCGCCGCCGGCGCGGCGGTCCTTACGCTGCTGTCCTACGTCGCGACGGCCGTGATCAGCGCCAACGAGGCCATGCACTACGCCCACAACCTCTATTCCGGGCTCGACGTGATCTGGGCCACCGTGGGGGTGCTGGGCCTGTTCGCATTCCTCAACATCATGGGCATCACCGAATCGGCGGCGGTGGCCCTGGGGATCTTCCTGCTCCACATGGCCACTCTCACGGTGCTGGCCGCCGTGGCGGGCTTCGCGGTGATCCGCGCGCCGGACCTCCTCCTGCAGAACTGGGCCATGCCGAGCCCCCGGGGTCTGGCGCACGCCCTCTTCTACGGCTTCGCGGCAGCCATGCTGGGTATCAGCGGCTTCGAGAGCTCCGCCAACTTCATCGAGGAGCAGCGACAGGGCGTGTTCCCGAAGACGCTGCGCAACATGTGGGCCGCCGTGGCAGTCTTCAATCCGCTCATCGCGCTCCTGGCACTGGGCCTCCTGCCCCTGGCCACCATCCAGGAAGTGCCCCGGGACCTGCTGGCGCAGATGGGGACACTCTCCTTCGGCCGATCCCTGGGGTGGTGGGTGAGCCTCGACGCGGTACTCGTCCTCTCGGGCGCGGTGCTGACGAGCTATGTGGGCGTCACGGGGCTGGTACGTCGGATGTCGCTGGACCGGTGCCTGCCCCAGGTCCTGCTGAACGAGAACCCGTGGAGGCGGACGAACCACTGGATCGTCCTGGCGTTCTTCGCGCTGTGCACCTCGATCCTCTTCGTCACGCAGGGGGACATCGAGACGCTGGCCGGCGTGTACACGCTCTCCTTCCTGAGCGTCATGGCGCTGTACGCCATCGGCAACATGCTCCTCAAGAAGACCAGGGGGCGCCTGCCGCGGTCGGAGCGGGCCAGCTGGACCACGGCGGTCGTGGCGCTGCTGGCGGTCCTGGTAGGCCTGCTGGGCAACATCCTCCTGGATCCGCTGAACGTGGAGGTGTTCGCCACGTACTACCTGATCGGCCTGGCCGCCGTGACCGTCATGTTCCTGCGCATCGAGATCCTCCGGGTGGTGCTGTTCTTCTCCCGGGCGGTGGTCGACCGGGTGACGCGGACCAACGAGTGGATCCGGCACACGATCTACCGGAAGATCGAGGAGATCAGCGGGCGCGAGGTCGTGTACTTCACCAAGGGCGACGACATCTCCGTGTTGAACAGCGCCGCCCTCTACGTGCTGAAGAACGAGCAGACCAATCGCATGAAAGTCGTGAACGTCTACCGGAGCGAGGGGGAGATCCCGTCCGACCTCGCGAGCCAGCTCGCCACCGTGGATCACCTCTATCCGCAGCTCAAGATCGACTTCCTGGCCGTGCAGGGGACGTTCGGGCCCGAGCTGATCGAGCGGCTGTCGCAGCGTCTGGGGGTGGCGAAGAACGCGATGTTCATCGGCACGCCCGGCGACCGGTTCCCGCACCGGGTCGAGGACCTGGGCGGCGTGAGGATCATCCTGTGACGGAGCGCGCGGGGGGGCGGATTGCCATCGCGACCATGGCGGTCGGCCTGTGGACGGTCGCCGCGTCGCCGATCCGGGCCCAGACGCTCCCGGCTCCGGCCGTCGACCCCGCCGCGGTGGCGCGGGACGGACGACGCCCGACGCCGGGCCCGGTCTACGAGAGCCCCGCCTTCACTCGGGCGGTGGCGAGGGGGACGCGCACGCACACGGGACGGCCGGGACCGGGCGCCTGGGTCCAGCACCCCCGCTACGACATCGACGCGCGCCTGGACCCGGAGGAAGGGCTGGTCCACGGGCGCGAGCGCGTCTTCTATCGGAACGCCTCACCGGACACGCTCACGCGCCTGGCCGTGCACGTGCGGCAGAACGTCTTCGCCCCCGGAAGCCCCCGGCGTCAGCCGGCGCCCATCACCGGCGGGGTAACGCTGGAACGGGTCACGGTGGACGGGCGGGCGTGGGCGTCCGAGCCGGCGGCGGACCCGGCCCAACCCATCACCGCGTCGCCGCCCGGCCCGCCCCGTGCGGGACGCTACGCGGTTCAGGGGACGGTGATGTGGGTCGCGCTCACCCGGTCGCTCGCCCCGGGGGACAGCACGCGCCTCGAGGTTGACTGGTCGTACGCGCCGCCACCCGCTCCCTCGGACGGCCGGGAGGGCCACGAGGGGCACGTCTGGTTCATGGGCTACTGGTACCCGCAGATCGCGGTGTACGACGACGTGCACGGGTGGGTCGCCGACCCGTACCTGCTCGAGGCGGAGTTCTACATGGAGCCCGCCGACTACGACGTGCGCCTCACCGTGCCGCACGGGTGGGTGGTGGGTGCGACCGGGGAGTTGAGGAACGCCGCGGACGTCCTGTCGCGGGCCGCGTTGGACAGCCTGGCCGCCGCCCGCCGGTCGGGGCGCGTCGTACGGGTGGAGGAGCCCGGGCCGGCGGCGCGGGCGGCCTTCGCGGACGGCGGTCCCACCGCCACGTGGCACTTCACGGCCGACTCCGTGCGCGACTTCTCGTGGGGGGCGAGCGACGCGTACGTGTGGGACGCCACCCGGGCATTGGTGGGCGACGGCGCGGCTCCGGACACGGTCGCGATCCACAGCTTCTACCGGCGGAGCGTGCCGGCCGCGGCGTGGGCGGTGGGCGGCGCGCGGTATACCCGCGACGCCATCGAGCAGATGTCTTCATACCTGTGGCCTTACCCGTGGGCGCAGATGACGTCCATGGAAGGCGTGCTCGACGGCGGCGGCATGGAGTATCCCATGATGACGCTCATGCAGCCGTGGGCGGATACGCTGTCGCTGGCCGGCGACCTGATGCACGAGACCGGTCACATGTGGTTCCCCATGCAGGTGGGCTCGAACGAGACGCGCCACCCGTGGATGGACGAGGGCTTCACCCAGTTCGACGTGGCACAGGCCATGCGCGTGCTCTACGGGGAGCCTCGGGACGGAGGGCGGGCCAACGACTCGGAACCGGGGCAGCGACGCCTCTACGTTGCAGCGGCCCGACGCGGCGAGGACCTGGGGCTCATGCGCGACGGAGACCTCTTCCCGCAGGACCTGTATTTCATCATGTACTACGACAAGACCGCGCAGGTGCTGGCCGCGCTGCGTGGGATCCTGGGGGAGGAGACGTTCCACCACGCGTACCGCGAGTACGGGCGGCGCTGGATCGGGAGGCACCCCTACCCCGAGGACTTCTTCAACACCATCGACGACGTCTCGGGCCGCGATCTCTCGTGGTTCTGGCGGACGTGGTTCTACGAGGGGTGGTCGCTCGACCAGGCGGTCGCCGGCGTGGAGACGCGGGGGGACTCGGTAGCCATCATCCTCGAGGACCGGGGGATGGCGCCCATGCCGGTGCTTCTCGCCGTGACGCGCGCGGACGGCTCGGCCCAGCGCATCGACATCCCCGCCGACGTCTGGCTCGGGGGTGCCCGCCACCACGTGGTGGAGGTGCCGGCGCGACCGGAGGTGGTGCGCGTGGAGATCGATCCCGACGGCCTCTTCCCGGACGTGGACCGTACGAACCAGCGTTGGAGCGCCAGGAGATAGTCCCGCGGGAGGTCACCGCCGCATTCGACGCCGCCGGCCTACCTCCGTTCCCGGATCTCCTGCGCCTCGCCCGGCTCCCGCTCCTCGCGCTCGTCGTCCGCCAGGTCGACGGACAGCGGGAAGAACAGCGAGCGCCGTACCCCGGGGAACGGCGTATCCCATCCACGGGCGTCGTGCCACAGGATCCGGTTGAGCAGGTCGCTCGGCGCCGCGTCGGGGATGTCCAGACGCATCCGCGCCGAGGCGAGCGCGGCTTCGCGGGCCTCGCCCGGCAGGGACCGCGCCGGTGGGTTCACGTCGTAGAGGGACTGGCGCGGAACGATCGCCGTGTAGGGCGTGAAATCGGGTGCGTCGCCCCCATCGATGAAGCTCGCGCGCATGTCCGTGGCGACCAGGTCGAACATGCTGAGCGCCGGGAGCCCCAGCATGAGCTCGATGGTCTTCACCATGCTCGGCTGCGCGTAGAACGTGCTGTCGATCACGTTCCGCCGCGCATAGGGTGAGATCGCGAGGGCCACCGTGCGGTGTCCGTCGATGTGGTCGACGCCGTTCTGGGCGTCGTCCTCCACCACCAGCACCGCCATCGACCGCCAGAACGGCGAGTGGGTGAGACCCTCCACGACGCGTCCGAGCGCCAGGTCGTTGTCCGCCACCGACGCCTTCGGTGTGCTCCACCCTGGAGAGGTACCGCTGGTGTGGTCGCTGGGGAGGATGATCAGCACGAGGTCAGGCATGACGCTCGCCTCCTCCCACTCCCGCAGGTGGTCCAGGAACACCTCGGCCTGGACGACGTCGGGCGTCTCCATCGTCCACCCCGGGTAATCACGCACCAGGACCCGGTCGAGGGACGGGATCTCGGAGCGGGTGTCGTACATCTCGCCCACCACACCCCGGAAATGCGCCGACCCGAGGGACGCGGAGTCCCGGTACGCCGCCAGGAGGCGCTGGCGCACGGCCGGGTCGGAGTGCCCCGGCTCCGGCGCGTATTCGCCGAACACCGACACGGTCTTCCCTTCCGACGCGGCTGACTCCCACAGGAAGCCCCCCTGCGAATACGTGAGCGGATCGACGCCGTCGAAGGGATAGCTCCTCCCCCTGTAGAGGGGCCACATCGGATACTCGGTCTCGTTGGCCTGCGTGAGCCACTGGTGCCCGTCGGCCGAGTTGCCGCCCGACGCGAAGAAGTGGTCGAGGAGGACGTACCGGTCGGCGAGGGCGTGGGCGTTGGGCGTCACGTCGCGCCCGTAGATCACCAGGGAGCTGTCGCTGGCGCCCCGCCCCATGTCCCCGAGGACCTGGTCGTACGTGCGGTTCTCCCGGATGACGAACACGACGTGGTCGATGAGCGACGGCTCGCCCGGCCGCTCGGGCACCGCGCGGGCCGGGACGTTGCGACGCGGCCCCGCGGGCGCCCCTCCACCGCGCGCCGCGAGGGTGAAGCGGCCGTTCCTCGCGACCGAGGTCGTGTACGCCTCCAGCTCCGCCTCGGTGGGCACCGGGACGACGTTCACGGAGCCACGCACGGCGTGCACGTAGCGCCCGCGCAGCCCGGGTGACCCCGACGTCTCCCCCTCCCCCGAGCCCACGCCCAGCAGCGACCCGACGGCCAGCGTCGTGCCATCCGCGCTCACGTCCAGAGAGGACGGATACCACCCCGTCGGGATCAGCCCTCTCAGGACGCCGGTGCCCCCGGCTCCCGACACGTCGTAGACGGCCACCGCGTTGGCCCCTCCCAGCGCCACGTACAGTGCCGCGCCGTCGGGAGAGAGAGCCACCGCCGTGGGCGCCAGCCCGACGCCGCGCTCCCGGAACGGAGCCACCTCGAGGGTGGCCAGCAGGCGGGCGGCGCGCGTGTCCACCACGCTCACCGCGTCGGAGTTGCCGTCGGCCACGTAGAGCAGCCCCCGGGCCGTGTCCCAGGCCAGGCCGGTGGGATGGCGTCCGACCACGACGGTCGTGGTGACCTCCCCGGAAACCGGGTCGACGCGCGACACGGTCCCCGCCTCGGCGATGCCACGCTCGTCGACGCGCACGGGCTCGGCCATCGGGTCGCAGCACTGGCTGGCGGCACGGTCCCCGCTCCCGGGCTTGGGTCCTCCGAAGTTGGTGATCCACGCCTCGGAGCCGTCGGCCGAGACGACCGCGGCGACCGGAAGGACGCCGGCGTCCACCAGGCGGAGGAGCTCCCCCGAATCCGCGTCGAGAACGGCCACCCGGTCGTCCGCGGGCAACGGGACGACCACGACCCGGTGGCCCGACGCGTTGACCGCCCGGGCCACCGCAGGCCCGCCCGCCATGTACGAGCCCAGCGCGCCGGAGGAGAGGAGTGGCGACACCGGCACACCGCCCCTCGCGGCGCCGTCCCAGGCGCCGATCTGGGCGATCACCCGCTCGTCCGCGGGCACGGGCTGCCCGGGCGTCCGGCTGGGGGTCACCTCCGCAGGGAGCCGGCCGACCGACGAGACGAACATGCGACCCGTGCGGGGATCGGTCGCCAGGCCGTGCACGCCGGGGGTGCCGTCGAACGGCGCGACCGCGAGAACGCGGTCCGACCGCCAGTCCACGCGGTAGGCCGCTCCCGGCACGGCCACCCAGAGGTCGTTCGCCCCCGACCCGAAGCGCACGCCCGCCACCCGTCCTTCGAAGACGGTCTGCACCCCCGCGGGTGCCACCCGCTGTTCCGTTGCGATGACACCCGGATCGGGCACGGAGCGGCGGGGCTGCGGGGGCGGGACCTGCTGGAGCGCAGCGAGCACGAGGGCGGAGATCATGCCGCCAACTTACGCCGCCGAGCGCGGCGCGCGACATGCGGCTACGTCACGAGTCCGTTTCGGAGATGCGGCGGATCCCGGCCAGAGCGAACTCGGCGACGTGGTCGGCCGCGGCCGCGATCTCCGAGCGGGTCATCGCGCCACGCCCGGGATTCACGACCGTGCGGAAGGCGCTGGGCAGATAGAAGAGGCACTGCGCCTGCACGCTGCCGACGCAGCGGTCGACACGCGGGTCTCCGGGGTCCGCGTCGAGCAGCTCCGCGACGGCCTCCGCCAGGTAGCGCAGGCGGGGAAGGATCACCTGCTCGGCGATCCACGGAGCCATCGGCGTCGGATCGCTCATCTCGTGCCGCATGAGCTTCTGGAGCTTCACGCCGTCGTCCGTCGGGGCGGCGAGGCGGGGCACGTAGGTGCGCACGTAGTGGCGCAGCCGCTCTTCCGCGCCGGCGCCCTCCGGCGCGGCGAGCGTCGGATCCACCCGCATCCGCGAGAACGTGCCGGTCACGATCTCCCTGTAGAGCCCGAGCTTGCCTCCGAAGTGGTAGTTCACCGCCGCGAGGTTGGCGCCCGCCTCACGGCATAGCTCGCGCACCGTGACGTGCTGGAAGCCGCGCTCGGAGAACAGCCGCGTGCCGACGTCCAGGAGGCGTTGGCGGGTCGTGGCGGCGGCTCGGGCCGTCACAGCTCCCTCCGGAACAGCAACGTGGCCGCCCCCATGGTCACCACGGAGAAGACGGCGAGGTACGCCAGGTCGAAGCCGATCGCCCCGAAGCCGGCGTCCTTCAGGAGCACGCTCTTGAGGCCGTGCACCGCGTACGTGAAGGGGTCGACGACCGCGATCGCGCGCATCCAGTCGGGAAACGCCTGCTGCGGGTAGACCGCGCCGCTCGGGAACCAGAGGAGCGTGTTCAACACGCCGAAGAGGGCGCGCGGCAGGAGCGGATCGGTGACCCGCACCATGAGCAGGAACATCATGCTCACCAACGTCACCGACGACACGGCCACCATGAGCACCAGCTTGAGCATCCGATCGGGGGCGAAGGCGTGGGGGACGCCGGCCACCACGGCCCCCAACGTGATCACCATCACGCCCGAGAGCATGCCCTTGATCGCGCCGGACAGGTTGAACCCCATGATGAGCTCGAGCCTGGTGACGGGTGTGACCAGGTACCCCTCGTGCAGTCCCCGCGCCTTGTCGTCGATGAAGATGATCCCGCCGCCGATCATGACCATCATGAAGATGGACATCACCGTGGTGCCCGGGAGGAGGTACTGGATATAGGGCACGTACGGGTACAGCTCGACCACGTCGAGCCGCGGCATCGGCGAGATCCGCGCCCGTGCCTCCGTCCGCGGGCCGTAGGCCGTGAGCATCCCCGAGAAGGACGCCGACAGGCTCGCCGACACGAAGCCGTCCGTATTGTCCTCGACCAGCGCCACCCGGGGATCGTCGCCCGCCAGCGTCCGCCGGGAGAAGCCCGGAGGGATCGTCAGCACCCCGTTGACCTGCCCGTCGCGCAGCGCATGGAGGGCCTGTCCCTGGTCGTCGAACCGCACCCACTCGAAGGTGCGGGCGTTGGCGCCCACCGCGTTGCCCAGCTCCTGGATCTTCAGCGCCGGCACGCCGTGGTCCTGGTCCACGAGGGCCACCTTCAGGTGCTTCACCTGCCCGCCGAAGGCGTGTCCCAGCACGACGAGCTGCACGAGCGGCATGAAGAGGGACATGACGATGAGCATGGGGCTCTTCCGGAACCGCCTCAGGTCCCGCTCGACGATCGCCCACATCCGTTCCACGGACCTACCTCCCCCGCCGGAGCATGGCGTGGCGCTCCATCGGGGACATCTCCTGGAGCGCGTCGCGGAGGTCGTGGCCCGTGTAGTGGACGAAGACGTCGTCGAGCGTGGTGCTCTTCACGGAGAGCGACCGCACGGTGACCCCCGAGTCGGCCGCCGCGGCCATGAGCGCGGTGGTGGTGGCGGGGCCGCTGGCCGACGTGATGCGATAGACGTCCCCCTCTCCGGTCATGCCCGCCACGCCGGGGAGCGACTCCACGCGCCGGCTCCAATCGGGGGGCGCGTTCTCGAAGCTCACCTCAAGGGTGTTCTCACCGGGGATGGCGGCCTTGAGCCGGAGGGGCGAATCCAGCGCCATGAGCTTGCCGTGATCCACGATCGCGATCCGGTCGCACAGCCGGTCGGCCTCGTCCATGTAGTGCGTGGTGACGAGCACCGTGAGGTCGCGTCCTGCCTTGAGGCGCCGGATCATCTCCCACACGGCCGTGCGCGACACCGGGTCCAGCCCGGTGGTGGGCTCGTCCAGGAAGAGGATGCGTGGCTCGTGCACGAGGCCGCGGGCGATCTCCACCCGGCGGCGCATCCCCCCGGACAGGTTCTTAACCGGCGCGTCGGCCCACTTGGAGAGCTCCACCGCGTCCAGCAGCTCCGCGATGAGTGGTCTGCGGCGGTGGCGCGGCACGCCGTAGAGCTTCGCGAAGATCAGCAGGTTCTCGGTGGCGCTCAGCTCGAGGTCGGTGGTCATGGCCTGGGGGATGACCCCGATGGTGCGGCGGACCTCGTCCGCCGAGGCCACCACGTCGTGCCCCCCGACCACGGCGCGCCCCGAGGTCGGCTTGAGCAGGGTGGTGAGCATGCGGATGAGCGTGGACTTTCCCGCTCCGTTGGGGCCCAGCAGGCCGAAGATCTCTCCCGGGCGCACGTCGAAGGAGATCGCGTCGACGGCGGTGAACTCCCCGAAGCGCTTGGTCAGGCTCTGGACCTCGATGGCGCTCACGGAGCCGCCACCGGCGCGGGGAGGAGGACGTAGGCCGTCATCCCGAGGGCGAGCCGCCGGTCCCGGTTGTCGACGCGCAGCCGGACCTCGAAGGTCTTGATGTCCCTCTTCGTCCGGCTCACGTCCCGCTGCGTGGCGTATCCCGCGTCGACGCCGCGATAGAACACGCTTCCCTTCCGCTCCTCTCCGGAGGGGAGGCGCACGGTCATCTCGTCCCCGATGCGGATGCGGTCGATGTACGTCTCCTCCACGTCGGCCCGCACCCACAGATCGTCGGGGTCGACGAGGGTCACGATGGCCTGCCCCGCCGTCACCACCTCTCCCGGCCGCGCCGCGCGTACGTCGACCACGCCCCCGATGGGTGCGCGCACTTCCGCGTATCCGAGGCGGACGTCGGCCTTCGTCACCTGCGCCGCCGCCGCGTCCCGCTGCTGCCGAGCGGCCGCCAGCCCGCTCCGCGCGGCCGCGACCCTCCGGCCTGCCGCCTGGGCGCGCGCCTCGGCGACGTCGGCCGCCGTGCGGGCCTGGTCCAGCGCTTCCGTCGTGATCCCGCCGCTGTTCGCGACCGCCTCCGTCCGCTCCAGCGTCTGGCGCGCCTTGTCGAGGCTGGCGACGGCCTCGCTCGCCCCCGCTTCCGCGGCCGCTACGTCCGCCTCGCCCGCGGCCACCTGCGCCGCGAGCGCCTCGGCGCTGTGCGCGAAGTACGAACGGTCGGCGGCCAGCTCCGAGGGCTCGATGACCGCCAGGAGCTGGCCCTTCTCCACCGCCTCCCCGGCGTCCACGGCCAGGCTGTCGATCCGCCCACCGACCAACGGGCTGACGATCACGTCGTCGGTCGTGACGATCCCCGTGAGGACCAGGTCCGCGGAATCGGAACCGCGTGCGCGGCGCACGACCAGCACGACCACGACGGCCAGCGCCAGAAGCGTGAGAAGGCGTCTTGCTTTCACGTGCGTCGAGCTCCTTTTCCGGGGCTGGTCCCCGGGGGGGGCGAAATCCGGGTGGGGGAATCGAGAAGCATGAAACGTATGTATGAAACGACCGTTTGTTCCCCTCGGGTTTCGGGACCCTTCCACGGATCGGGTTCCCGGCCGGCCGGACCGAGAGCATATTTCCGGTTTCCGACGGTCGTCCGGATCCCCCCGGACCGACCAGGGCGTCCCAGGACGATGACGACGACTACGACGGGCGGACGAGGACGACTCGCCATGCGGACCATACGATCGATCTTCGCGCTTCTCGCGCTCCTTCCGGCGGCACTGGCGGCACAGACCACGTCCACGACCCGTGCCGAAGGTCGTCCCGTCGTCGAGGCGGAGCGCGCCACCGGCCCGATCGAGGTGGACGGGAGGCTGGACGAGCCCTCGTGGGCGCTGGCCACGCCGGTCGACGACTTCACGCAGGTGGACCCCGAGGAGGGGCAGCCGGTGAGCCAGCCGACGATCGCGCGCGTCCTCTACGACGACGAGGCGCTCTACATCGGGGTGCGCCTCGCGGACAGTCTCCCACCGACCATGCGTCTGGGCCGCCGGGACATGGACCTGCAGGACTCGGACTGGCTGGGCGTGGTCATCGACTCGTACCACGATCACCGCACGGCATTCTCGCTGGACCTCAACCCCGCGGGCGTGCAGCGGGACGCCGTGAAGTCCATGGGTCCGGGCGGTCAGGAGCAGGACGACATGTCGTGGGACGCGGTCTGGGAGGCCAGGGCCACGGTCGACGACGGCGGGTGGACCGCGGAGTACCGCATCCCCTTCAGCCAACTGCGCTTCCGCGACGCCCCGGAGCAGGTGTGGGGGATCCAGATCGAGCGCGTCATCGGGCGGAGGAAGGAGTACGCCGTGCTCTCCTTCACGCCGAAGAGCGAGCCCGGCGGAATCCCCACCTACGCGAACCTGGTGGGCCTGCGCGACATCAAGCCGGGCCACCGCCTGGAGGTGCTCCCCTACGGCGTGGCCCGCTCCGAGCACGTGGACCCGGGCGCCAACCCCTTCCGCACGCGGTCGGAGTCCTCCGGGTCGGGAGGCGTCGACCTCCACTACCGCGTGACGTCCGACCTGACGCTCAACGCCAGCTTCAACCCCGACTTCGGCCAGGTCGAGCAGGACCCGGCCGTGGTGAACCTCACCGTCTACGAGACGCGCTACGACGAGAAGCGCCCCTTCTTCATCGAGGGCGGGGAGATCTTCGACTTCGGGCGGAACACCAGCGGTGGTCAGCTCTTCTACACGCGCCGCATCGGGCGAAGCCCCCAGCTCGGACCCCCGACACAGGCGGCCGACGTCCCCGACGTCACGACGATCCTGGGCGCGGCCAAGTTCAGCGGGAAGACATCGAGCGGGTGGTCGGTCGGCGTGATCGAGGCGCTGACCGACCGCGAGAAAGCCCGGTACATGACGGCGGACGGCACCCCGGCCGACTTCACGGTCGAGCCGCTGTCGAACTATCTGGTCGCCCGGCTGCGCAAGGACTCGAACCAGGGGCGCACCTCGCTGGGCGGGATGATCACGGCCGCGAATCGCGACCTGACCACCGACCCGCTGCGCCAGACGCTCCGGTCGTCGGCGTACGCAGGCGGTGGGGACTTCCGCCTCGAGTCGGCGAGTCGCGCCTGGGCGGTCCGGGGCTCGGCGGCCTTCAGCCGGGTGGCGGGGACGCCCGAGGCGATGGTGCGCGTCCAGACGGCGGGCAACCACTTCTTCCAGCGACCGGACGCGGACCACCTGGAGGTTGACCCAGCCGCGACGTCTCTGGCCGGCTATTCCATCGGCGCGGCGGTCGGGCGCCAGGGCGGCGCGCACTGGCGGGGCGACCTGGCGGTGGCCGCGACCTCCCCGGCGTTCGAGGTCAACGACCTGGGGTACCAGAACCGCACGGACCGCAGGGATGTAGCCACCAACGTCACCTACCAGGAGAACACGCCTGGCTCGTTCCTCCGCAACTACGCGATCACCGGATCGGTGCGCTACGAGCACAACTACGACTGGCAGCGGATCCTCGCGATCTGGCGCACGCAGATGACCTTCCGCACCCTCGACTTCTGGGGCGGGGCGTTCGCGATCTCGAGGCAGGTGCGCGCCCTCGACGACCGTAGCACCCGGGGCGGTCCGCTCCTGCAGCGCCCGGCCAACTGGAGCGGCTTCTTCCACGTCGGCTCGGACTCGCGCAAGGCGGTGTCCGTGTTCACGACGATCGACGGCATGCGCGACGAGTATGGCGGTTGGGCCACGGGCCTCGACGTGACGGCGATCGTGCGCACCTCGGAGCGGTGGAGCCTGAGCATCGGACCCTCGCTCGCGAAGAGCCTGACCAAGGCACAGTACGTCGGCACGGTCCAGGATCCCGCGGCGACCGACACCTACGGCGCCTTCTACCTCTTCGCGCCGCTGCGCCAGACGACGCTCGCCATGGAGACGCGGCTGGACTTCACGTTCACGCCGAAGCTGTCGTTCCAGCTCTACGCGCAGCCGTTCATATCCAGCGGCGACTACCTGGAGGTCGGCTCGCTCGACGAGCCCCGCGGGTACACGTTCACCCCCTGGCCCGGCAGCGTCCCGAACGGCGACTTCAACTACCGGTCGCTGCGGGGCACGGCCGTGCTGCGGTGGGAGTACCGTCCGGGCTCCACGCTCTACCTGGCGTGGCAGCAGAGCCGGTCGGACTACGCGGACGGCATCGGGAACTTCCGCTTCGACCGCGACCGCGAGGCGATGTTCGGGGCCCGGCCGGACAACGTGTTCGTGATCAAGGCGAGCTACTGGCTCACGCCCTGATCGTCCTTATCTTGAAGCGTCTCCTCGCGACCTCGGCCCGGCAGGTGGCGCTTTGAGCCTCGACGAGCAGGACCCGCCCGTCCATGGGATCAGCCGGCCCGAGGATCGTGATCGCATCCTCGCCGAGGCGCTCGCGCACGCCGAGCAGCTGGACGAGCGACACCGGATCCACTTCCCCGTCGATCCGCGCCGTGGCCGTTGGAAGACCCCGGTCGCGATGGGGATCCTGGTCGTCGCGGCCCTCATCGCCGCCTTTCCGCCGCGTTGGGTTTCCGGCCCGCCACTCCCGGTGCCGGCCCCGGCGCAGCTCGACCGGGGCCTGCGGATCGCGCTCTATCTTCAGGCGCGGCAGGTCGAGGAGTTCCGGGCCCGCGAGGGCCGCCTGCCGCGGTCCCTCGACGAGGTGGCGGCCCGCTTCGACGACCTCCTCTTCGTGCGATCCGGCAGCCGCGTCTTCCAGCTCGTCGGCCACCGACCGGACGGGACGCCGCAGGTCTTCGATTCCGCCCGCCCCACGCCCGGCCTCGACCGCAGGATGGCCTCGTGGCTCGGGATCGGAGGGCCGTGAGGCCCAGGGCCCGCCGCAGCGGCTTCTCCACCGGCGACGTCCTGCTCGTCCTCGCCATCGTATGCCTCGGCTTTGCACTCGCCTACCCGTCGATCGCGCGCGCGCGCATGCTCCGCCGGGTCGATGACGTCGCCACGAACGTCGACTCGCTGTGTGCGGCCGCCGACCGCTACCACCGGATCAGGGGAGCATGGCCCCGTCGCGCCACCGCCGGCACCCTCCCCGACGAGCTCGCCGGCCTGGCGTACGACGGGTTGCGCATGGAGGGACCCGGATACCGCCTCGCGTGGGAGGTCTGGGAGATGCGCGCCGGGCCGGCTCCCGCCGAACCACGCCCGGACTCGCTGGACATGGGTCCGCCGCCCCAGCCCGATACGCTGCGGCGCACGATGCCCCGCATCGACTCGATGCCGGCGGTGACCGTGCGCACGGGAGACGCGCGCATCCTGGGACTCCTCCTGGATCGCTACCGGAACCAGCGCTCCTTCGTGCGCGACTCCTCCTGGACGCTGATCCTGGGCGGAGGGTGAGCGGCGGCTGAGCGCCGGCCCCGCCCGCGCCGGCGGACTACTCGGCGCGCATGGTGATCATGGGGTCCACCCGGGTCCCCGCCCGAGCCGGTAGCCAGCTCGCCAGGAGTGCGGCACCGGCGAGGAGCAGCGCCGCGGTGGCCAGCGCAACCGGGTCGGTCGGGCTCACCTGGTAGAGCAGGCTCCGCATGACCCGTGTGAGGACCAGCGCTCCCATGACGCCGACCACGAGGCCGGCGACCACCATGCGCATCGCAGCGGACATGACGAGACGGAGAACGCCGTCGGGGTCCGCCCCGAGCGCCATGCGGATGCCCATCTCGCGGGTCCGGCGGGCGACGCTGTAGGAGACGACCCCGAAGATCCCGACGCCGGCCAGGATCAGTGCGGTGAGGGAGAATCCGCCCAGTACCATCATCACGAAGCGACGCTCCCCCAGGGACGCGCGCACGACGCCCGACAGCGTACGTATGCGTACGGGGACGTCCGGGTCCGCCTTGCGCAGACGGTCGCGGAGGGCGGCGGTCAACGCGGGTGCGTCGCCGTTGGCGGCCTCGACCACGACCGAGGCGGAGTACCGGGTGCGGAAGGGACGTTGCCTGTAGGGGAAATAGACGGTCGGGTACGGCTCCCGGGTGAGGCTGCGCTGCCGAACGTCGCCCACCACGCCGATCACACGGGCGAAGATGCGCTGCTGGTAGAAGTTGTCCATGCCGCCACCCGTGACCGACTTCCCGACGGGATCCTCCCCGGGCCAGTACTTCTGGGCGAACGAGCGGTTGACGACGGCCACGTGGGCATCGTCCGGTCCGTCGCGCTCGTCGAAGAGGCGCCCCTCGAGCAGCGGGATGTCCAGCGCCTCGAAGGCGCCCGCGCTCGCCACGACGTACTCACCGTCCGCATGCTTGTCGAGGTCGCCGTCGAGCTCCATCCGTCCGTTCGGCGCGCCCTCCATCGGCACGCTGGTGACCACTCCCGCCGCCGACACGCCCGGGACCGCCTCCAACTCCGCGAGGAATCGATCGTAGAAGCGCGCGTCGTCGTCCGCGGTCGCGTACTTGATCTGGGAGAGCGAAATCGGGATCACGTCCACGTCCGAGGCGTCGAAGCCGGCGTCCTCGGAGAGCAGCGTGCGGAAGGAGCGCACCAGCAAGGCCGAGCCCGCCAGGAGCACGAGCGCCAGTGCAACCTCCGTGCCGACGAGGAAACGCCAAACGCCTCCTCTCGCGTCCCCCGCGTTGCCCCGGCCACCGGAACGGAGCGCCTCGCCGGGACCCATGCCGCTCAGGCGCCGGGCTGGGAGAAGCCCGAAGAGGAGCGCGGTCAGCACCGCGACCGCGGCCGTGAACAGGAGCACCGTCCCGTCGATGCCCACCTCCCCGACCCGGGGAAGGAAGCCCGGCGCGGCCGCCCTGAGGCCCCGGACGACCAGCGCGGCCAGTCCGACGCCGGCGGCGGCGCCCAACACCGACAGCAGGAGGCTCTCCGTCAGGAGCTGCGTCACGATCCGCCCTCGGCCCGCGCCGAGCGAGGCCCGCACGGCCAGCTCGCGGGCGCGCGCGGCGCCCTTGGCGAGGAGGGTGCTGGCCAGGTTCGTGCACGCGACCAGGAGAACCAGCGCCGCCGCGCCGAGCAGGAGGAGAAGGGGCTCGCGCACGTCACCCAGGACCTGATCGGCCAACGGAACCGTGAAGGCACCCGTCGCCAGGTAATCCGGGTCCTCGTCGGTGGCCTGCGCCACCACGCGCCTCGTGATCGCGTCGATCTCGTCGCGCGCCCGTTCCAGGCCCACGCCCGGTGCGAGGCGTCCGACCACCCTCCAGTTGTGCGAGCTGCGGCTGAGCGACTGGTTCTGCGGCTCCGCGGGCGTCCACATCTGGGTGCCCTCCGGGAAGCCGAAGTCGTCGGGCAACACGCCCACGACGCTCACCTGCGCCCCCTGCACCTCGAGGGTGTAGGTGTCGAGGGCCCGGCCGCCGAGCTCGTTCTGCCAGAAGGACCGGCTGACGACGACGACGGGCGCGGCGCCGGGGACGTGGTCCTCCGGAGTCGTGAGGCGGCCACGCAGGGGCTGCACCGGGAAGATCTTCCAGAAGTCCTCGCCCACCGACGCGACGGCGGCGCGAACCGGCGCTTCGCCGCCGAGAACCGTCGTGGTGCCGTCCGACAGCGGCGACAGGCCGGCGAAGCTCGTGCTCTCGTTCCGCCAGTCGACGAAGTTCGGCCAGGCCGCCGCCATGGGTCGGCCGCGCGTGTTGATCTCGCTGACCCAGACGAGCTGCTCCGGCCGATCGTAGGGAAGCGGGCGCAGCAGAACGCCGTTGACGACCGAGAAGATCGCCGTGTTCGCACCGATGCCGAGCGCGAGCGTGAGCAGCGCCACCAGGGCGAAGCCCGGGCTACGGGTCAGCGTGCGCGCCGCGTACCGAACGTCCTGCCAGATCGCATCCATCTTCCTCGTCCTCCTCACCGCCCGTTGATGGCTGGCCGTGATGGTCCGGCACTTCCGGGCCACCTCCTGCGTATCGCCGAACAGCCTGCGCGCTTCCTCGCGCGCCGCTGCGGGCTCCCACCCCTCGGCTTCGAGCTCCTCGGCCCGCATCTCGATGTGGGCGCGGATCTCGCGCGCCACGTCCTCCGAGACCGAGAAGCGCGGGAAGATCCCGCCGCTCCGCCCCGCACGCCCGCGTCGCGTCATCCGCCCACCGTCGCTCCCAGCACGCGGCCCATGGCCTGCACGTAGCGTTGCCAGTTCCGCAGGCCCGATCGCAACTCCGCCTCCCCCGCCGACGTAAGGCGGTAGAACTTCGCCTCCCGGCCAGTGTCGGTGACGCTCCACTCGGACTCCACGAGCTCCCGCTTCTCCAGCCGCCGCAGCGCCGGATAGAGCGCGCCTTCTTCCACCTGGAACGCTTCCTCCGTCGCCTCCCGGAGCCAGCGCGACACGGCATACCCGTGCATGGGACCTCCGCTCAGCGTCTTGAGGATCAGGACGTCCAAGGTCCCCTTCAGCAGCTCGAGTGAGGGCTCGGCCATCATCACGCTCCATTCCGTGTCGGGGTGCGAAGGTCGTACCATAAACGTTCTACCCATAAGACTACAAGGGGTACGTTCGAGGTTGGAATCGACCTTTGCCGGAGTCCGGAGGTGGGTCGAGGCCGGGTGTGTCCCAACTCGCCTTGCACCGTCGGCATCCAAGGGACACACGACGGGCTCGCGCGGGGCCCGGAGCGTGCCCGAACGCGAGGTGGACGATGAAGACGACGATCCTGCTGGCCGGCCTCCTTCTGGCCGCACCGGGACCGGCCGCGACCGCGCGGCCGCAGGCGCCCACGCAGGTGGTGGAGGGGAGTTGGAGCGGCCGCTTCCGCACCACCGACGCGGAGCGACCGGGCCGCATCTCGCTGTCACGCTGGGACGACGACCGGCATTGGCGATCGGACCTCAGGCTGCCGGACGCCCTCGTACGTGACGTGCTGCGCCAGGCGGAGGAGGGCCTCGGCGCGGTGCGCTTCGCGGTGGAGCGCGACGCGGGTGCGTTCGCCTTCGAGGGGCGGGTCCACGACGATCGCGGCACCGGCACGTTCACCTTCACGGAGCGCGCCGACTTCCGGGATCGCATGGCCGCCGCCGGCTTCGCCGGGCTCGACGACGACGACGTGTTCGCGGCCGGGGTGCAGGACGTGGGCCCGTCCCGGGCGCAGGAGCTCGAGCGGATGGGCTTCGAGGGGATCGACTTCGACGACCTGATGGCGGCCGCCATCTTCCGTGTGGACACGACCTTCGTTCGGGAAGCGCGCGCCCTCGGCTTCGGTGACCTCGACCTGGACGACCTGGTCGCGATGCGCATCCACGGCGTGAGCCGGGAGACGGTCGAGGCGCTGCGGGCCGAAGGCCTCGCAGTGCGCGACCTCGACGACGCGCTCGCCTTCCGCATCCACGGGGTGACACCCGGGTTCGTACGCGAAGCGCGAGGCCTCGGCGTGGGCCCGGTGGAAGAGGACGACCTCGTCGCCATGAGGATCCACGGCGTGACGCCCGAGTTCATCCGGGAGGCGCAGGGGATGGGGTTCGGTCGGCTGGACGTCGACGACCTCGTCGCGATGCGCATCCACGGCGTGAGTGGTACCTACCTCCGGGAGATGGCCGACGAGGGATTCGTGCTGCACGACCTCGACGACGCCCTCGCCTTCCGCATCCACGGGATCACCCCCGAGTACGTCCAGGAGCTGAAGGAGGAGGGCTTCGAGGATCTGGACGCGGACGACGTGCTGAAGATCCGCATCCACGGGCTGGACCGGATCCTGCGGAAGCGGAGGCGGTAGCGGCACCCCGTCGCGGCTTCGCGTCGGTTCGAGGACGAACGCGCCCCCACCCCTTCGTCTTGACGTCGCGGGTCCGGCGCACCTAATCTTCCCTGAACACTTCAGGGATCGTGGCCCCGGTCCGGCCGACCGGGGCTCTCTTTCGCCACGCTCCCATGAACATCTCAGGGAACCGAGGGAATCGGAGGTGTCCGTGTCGCCGAAGCAGATGAGCCTTCTCCAGGGCACGCTGGACGTGCTCGTGCTGCAGGCCCTCGCCGGGGCGCCCCGGCACGGCTACGGCGTGGCAGAGTGGATCCGCCGCACCACCGACGGGGCGCTGGAGATCGAGGACGGGGCGCTCTACACCTCGCTGCACCGGATGGAGCGGCGCGGGTGGCTGGAGTCGAGCTGGGGCACGTCGGAGAACAACCGCCGCGCCAAGTACTACGCGCTCACGCCGAAGGGTGAGCGCCACCTCTCGGATGCGACGCAGGACTGGGCCCGCTATGCCGAGGCCGTCTTCAAGGTCCTGGCTACCCGCCCCCCTCGAAGAGACGGGGGACGCGCCTGATCATGCGGCTGCCTGCCGGCGTCCGACGCCTCTTCCGTCTGCGTGACATCCGCCCGGACGTTCCGGGCGACGTGGACGAGGAGCTCCGATACCACGTCGAGAGGCTGGTCGAGGAGCTGGTCGACCGGGGCGCGGACCGGGCAGAGGCGGAGCGCGAGGCCCGGCGCCGCTTCGGCGACATGGCGGCGTACCGGCGAGCGCTCGCCCACATCGACGGGGAGACGATGAGCAGGAGGAGGAGGAGCGCGACGATGGACATCCTGTGGAGAAACGTGGCGATGGCGGTCCGGGGAATCCGACGCTCGCCGGGCTTCGCATTCGCGGTGATCACGATCCTCGCCCTCGGAATCGGGGCGAACGCCGTGATGTTCGAGGTGGTGGACAGGCTCCTTCTGAGCCCACCCGAGCATGTCGTGGAAGCCCATGACGTCCGGCTCCTCTACCTGCGGCGCACGTACCTGGGGTCGGGGAAGTTGGAGACCGGGCGCACGCTGACGTACCCGGACTACCAGGACTTCGAGCACGTGAGCGGATTCTCGCGCGTCGCCGCGTACGCCGACCGGCGCGCGACGTTCGGCCGGAGCGAGGGGGCGCACGAGATCCGCACGATGCTGGCGTCCGCGTCGCTCTTTCCCCTGCTCGGCGTGCGGCCGGTGATGGGCCGCTTCTTCACCCCCGAGGAGACGGCGCTGGGAGCGAACCTCACCGCCATCCTCTCCTTCGAGTTCTGGAGGCGTCAGTTCGGGGCAGACCCGGGCGTGCTCGGCAGTACGATCGACGTGGGTCCGGGGACGTACACGGTGATCGGCGTCGCCCCCGAGGGCTTCACCGGACCCGAACTGTCTCCGGTCGACGTCTGGCTCCCCCTCGAAAGGTCCCAGGAGATCTGGAATGGGAACATCGGCTGGGTGGACAATCGCAACTGGTGGTGGATACACGTCGTCGCACGCCTGGCGCCCGGGGTCACACCCGCGGCCGCCGACGCGGAGGCGACCGCCGCACACCGCGCGGCCCGCCAGGACGCTATCGCCGGGGGGGACTACTCCAGCGACGCGACCATCGTGGCCGCACCGATCATCGCCGGGCAGGGGCCGGACCCGTCGGCGGAATCCCGCGTCGCAGGTTGGCTCGCGGCGGTCTCCGCCATCGTGCTCCTGATCGCCTGCTTCAACGTGGCCAACCTCCTCCTCGCCCGCGCCGCACGGGCCAAGCGGGAGATCGCGGTCCGCGTGGCGCTGGGCGTGAGCCGACGGCGCCTCCTCGCCGAGCTCCTCACCGAGAGCCTGGTTCTCGCCATCCTGAGCGCGGCCGCCGCGCTCCTCGTCGCCCGCCTCGGCGGGCAGGCCGTCCAGAAGGTCCTCCTCCCCGACGTGGCGTTCGCCGGCTCCGGCCTGGGCGGTCGCCTGCTGACCTTCATGGGGATCGTCACGATCGTGACCGCGCTGCTCGCGGGCATCGTGCCTGCCCTCCAGGCATCCCGCTCCGACGTCGCCGCCGCGCTCAAGGGAGGCGGCGCGGGAAGCGGCCGCGCGCGCTCGGGCGCCCGGGTGACGCTCCTGGTGGCGCAGGCGACGCTGTCGGTGATCCTCCTGGTGGGCGCCGGCCTCTTCGTGCGTAGCCTCGACCGGGCGCGTGGCCTGGACCTCGGCTTCGAGGCCGACCGCGTCGCCGTGGTGCGCCTCGAGTGGAACGAGACCCTACCCACGCAGGAGCGGGCCGCGCTGTACCAGGAAGCCATCGACCACGTCCGCCGCCTGCCCGGCGTGCGCGCGGCAGGCCTCACGTACACGGTTCCGTTCCAGTCCAGCGTCTCCATCGGGGAGCCGCGCGTGCCCGGAGTCGACTCGCTGCCATTGCCACCCTCCGGCGGACCGTACGTGAACAAGGTCTCGTCCGGCTACTTCGAGGCCATGGGCCTCCGGATCCTCCAGGGTCGCGCCCTGGAGCCGTCGGACGACGCCGAGGGCGCGCCCCCGGTGGCCGTCGTCAGCGCGTCGATGGCCCGCGGGATCTGGCCGGCGGGCGACGCCCTCGGCTCGTGCATGATGCTCCCCGACGATTCGGACGAGCCACCGTGCACCACGGTCGTGGGCGTGGTCGAGGACCATCGGCGGCAGGAGCTGGTGGAGACCGAGCCGCATTGGCTCTACTACCTGAACGAGCACCACCCCGCCTTCCAGGGTCCACCCCAGGGCATCATGGCCGGCACCCGGGGCGATGCTCGTCGGGCGCTGCGAAGCCTGCAGGCGGAGCTCGCTTCCCTGTCGGGGCAGATCCGATTCGTGTCCGCCCGCTCCCTCCAGGACAACGTCGATCCCCAGCTGCGGTCGTGGAAGCTCGGCGCCTCCATGTTCACGATCTTCGGCCTGCTCGCTCTGGTGGTCGCGGGGTGGGGACTGTACAGCGTGCTCGCCTTCGAGGTCGCCTCGAGGAGGCGGGAGATGGGGATCCGCGCCGCGCTCGGCGCCGGGCGCGGGCGCACGATCCGGCTCGTGTTCCGGCAGGCCCTCGGGCTCGTCTCCGTGGGCATCCTGCTGGGGCTCGCGGCGTCCTTCGCGGGGGCGCGCCTGGTGGAGCCCCTCCTCTTCAGGGTGTCCGCGCGCGATCCCGCGGTCTACGGGGCCGTGGCGGTCGCACTCCTGGCGGCGGCGGCCCTGGCGGGCAGCCTACCCGCCTGGCGCGCCACGCGGGTCGACCCACGGGAGGCGCTCCAGGCGGAATAGGCCGTCGGGCCGGGTAGCCTACACCCCTCCGCCCAGCTCTTTGAGCCGTTGCTGGGCGCGCCGGTCGTCGGGGTTGATGGCCAGCGCCTTCCTGTAGGCGTCGATGGCCGCGGCGTTGTCGCCGGCCTGCTCGGCGATCGCGCCCAGCACGTCGTAGCTCAGCGCCGACTGCGGGTTGAACTCCAGGTTCAGCTCGAGAAGGCGCTTGGCGGCATCCGCGTTGTCGCGGGCGAGGCGTTGCGCCAATCCCGCGAGCGGGCGATCGGTGAAGTCGTACGCCGCGGACCCGTAGTACTCCTCCCGAAGCTCGCGGTAGCGTTGGATCGCGAAGTCCAGGTCCTCCCCGTTCATCGTGTTGTCGACGATGGACTCGATGGGCTCGGGCCGCTGGACGCCGCGGTGACAGGTGGCGCACGTCACGCTCACGTTCGGTTGCTTGCGTTGCGGCAGGTTGGCGAGGTAGTCCCCGTTGATGGCCTGGACCATCTTGAGCATCTCGCGCGCCTTCAGCTTGGTCGCCTTGTCGTCCGAGGCGAAGTCGTAGGTCGCGAGCGGGAGGCCCTCCTCGCCAACGTGGCAGGTCGAGCAACGCACGCCCAGCGCCGCCGTGAAGCCCCGCATGATCCCGCTGAGGCGCTCCCGGGTGATGTCCTTGGGGAGGACCTTCAGGTTCGTGTACTCGTCGGGAATCTGCGCCGCCAGGTGGGTGGCCGGGAGGAACGCGAGCGCGCTCAGGAGGAGGGCGCCCGCGGCGGCGGACGGCAGACGGCGTACGGGGGGTCGGATCATGGGAGGATGCTCCGGCACGGGTTCCACGGCCTCGGGCTGGCTCCGGGACGGACGCCTTCGGCATGTTACAGGCCCACCAGATTAGCGACCGAGGCGATGATCCGCACGCAGCGCAGACCCGATATCGACCCCGCCGCCGTGGCCGAGGCGCTGGCGGGGGGCTTCGACCTGCGGGGGGAGCTACACGCCCTCCCCGGCGAGCGGGACCGCAACTTCCTCCTGAGGACCGGCCGGGGCGAGCGCTGGGTCGCCAAGGTGTCCTCCCCGGAGGAGCCGGACGCACAGCTGGAGTTCGAGACCGCGCTGCTGGCGTGGCTCGCGGGGCACGGAGACCTGCCGGTCGCCGGCCTCCACAAGACCCGGGATGGCGGGCTCCTGCTGCGCTGGCCCGCGCCGGGCGCATCCGCGTGGCGCATGCGCGTGCTGTCGTATCTGCCCGGTCGCGTGCTCGCCGACGTGCGGCCCCGGACGCCCGCGCTGCTCGAGGCGCTGGGTCGGCGCGCCGCGGAGCTGACGCTCCATCTGGCCGACTACCCGGAGGAACCCCCGCCGCGCGACGACTTCGTGTGGTCGCTGCACAGCGCCGCCGATGTCATCGGGGCGGGGCTCGACCTCCACCCGCCCGCGCGCCGTGGCCTCGTGGAGGGTGCCCTCGCCGACCTGCGCGCGCTCGAACCCGCGCTCGACGGCCTGCCCGGGCAGCTCGTGCACGGCGACCTGAACGACCACAACCTCCTGATCGACCTGGACAGCCGCGTGTCGGGGATCCTCGACTTCGGCGACGTGCACGCGGCCCCGGCCGTCTTCGATCTCGCCATCGCCGCCGCGTACGCGATCCTCGAAGCGACGGACCCCGTGGAGGCGGCGGCGCGCGTGACCGCAGGCTACCACGCGATCCGCCCGCTCTCCGACGACGAGCTGGCCGTGCTCTTCCCGCTCGTGCGCGCACGGTTGGCCGCCTCCGTGACCATCTCGGCCTCGCGCAGGGGGGAAGGGGGAGAGCCCGACGCCTACCTCCTGGTATCGGAGCGGCCGGCCTGGCGGGTCCTCGAGGCGACGGCGGACGTCCACCCGCGTCTGGCAGCGGGCTTCCTTCGCACGGCGTGCGGCCAACCGCCCTGCCCCCGCACGGCGGCGACGGTGGCGTGGATCGAGGGTCTCGCCGAGGTCTCCCCGGTCGTGGAGGTCCCTGCGGATCCACCGGGGGTGGCCGTCCTCGACCTGAGCGTGGGGAGCCCCCTCCTCACGGGGCGGGACACCGATGACACGCCCGCCTTCACCTCCCGCGTCTTCGAGGAGATGGCGCGGCGGGGGGCGACGCTCGGCGTCGGCCGCTACCGGGAGCCGCGCGGCTTCTACCTCACGGACATCTTCGCGGGGCGCCCTGCCGAGATGCCCGAGCGCCGCACGGTGCACATGGGGATCGATCTCTTCGTGGCTGCGGGCACCCCGGTCCGGGCGCCGGTGGACGGACGCGTGCACGCTGTCCACGACAACGAGGGCCGACTGGACTACGGGCCCACGGTGATCCTCGAGCACGATACGCCCGACGGTCCGTTCTGGACGCTCTACGGGCACCTGGAGCGCGCATCCGTCTCCGATCTCGGCGTAGGCGGCCCGGTCGCGGCGGGGGAGGCGTTCGCGCGCGTCGGTCCGTATCCGGAGAACGGCGACTGGCCGCCCCACCTCCACTTCCAGATCGTGACCGACCTCCTCGGCTTCACGCACGATTTCCCGGGCGTCACCGCCCCGCGCGAGGTCGACGTGTGGGCCGGCTTCCTCCCCGACCCGAACCTCCTCCTCCGCCTCCCGCCCGACACCACGTACCGGCCGACGGAGGACCTGGCGGCCCGGCGTACTCGCCTGCTCGGACCCAGCCTGAGCCTGTCCTACGCGCGGCCCATCCACGTCGTGCGAGGACGTGGAGCCGCCTTGTACGACGCGGACGGCCGGGAGTACCTGGATTGCGTGAACAACGTCGCCCACGTCGGCCACGAGCACCCGCGCGTCGTCGAGGCCGGCCGGCGCCAGATGGGCGTGCTCAACACCAACACCCGTTATCTGCACGAGGCGGTGCTGGAGTATGCCGAGCGTCTTACGGCGCTTTTCCCCGATCCCCTGTCGGTGTGCTTCTTCGTCAACTCGGGGAGCGAGGCGAACGAGCTCGCCCTGCGCATCGCGCGCACGTGCACGGAGGGCCGCGGCATCGTCGTCCTGGAGGGCGGCTACCACGGCAACACGCAGGCCCTGATCGACGTGAGCCACTACAAGTTCGCGCGCGCCGGGGGGAGCGGCCCGCCGCCGTGGGTGCGCGCGGCCGCGATGCCCGAGGACTACCGCGGACGGTACCGCCGGGACGATCCGGACCGCGCGGCGAAGTACGCGGCGCACGTCGAGACGTCACTCCGCGAGCTGTCGGGCGCCGGCCATCGACCGGCGGCCTTCCTCGCGGAACCCTTGCTGTCCTGCGGCGGCCAGGTCGAGCTGCCGCCGGGGTACATGGCAGGAGCCTATACGCACGTTAGAGCCGCCGGCGCCGTGTGCATCGCCGACGAGGTTCAGGTCGGCTTCGGTCGCGTCGGGTCCCACGTGTGGGGCTTCGAGACGCAGGGCGTCGTTCCCGACATCGTCACGCTCGGCAAGCCCATCGGCAACGGCCACCCGCTCGGAGCGGTGGTCACGTCGCGCGAGCTCGCCGAGCGCTTCGCCAACGGGATGGAGTTCTTCAGCACGTTCGGTGGCAACCCGGTCTCCGCGCGCATCGGGCTGGCCGTGCTCGACGCGATGCGCGACGAGCGTCTGCAGGACCACGCCCTCGCCGTGGGCGGGACGCTGCGACGCGACCTGTCGACGTTGATGCGCCACGCCGCCGTGGGCGACGTGCGTGGGCGCGGGCTCTTCCTCGGCGTCGAGGTCGTCGCCGACCGGGAGACGCGCACCCCCGACCGGGACGCGGCCCGCTACGTCGTCGGACGCATGAAGGAGCACGGCATCCTGCTGTCCACGGACGGGCCCGACGACAACGTCATCAAGATCAAGCCGCCCCTGCCCTTCTCCGCTGCCGACGCCGCGCGCGTGGTGGAGACGCTGGACCGCGTCCTGGAAGAGGACTTCGTACGGGACCCGGCCCTGCGGAGACGACGCGCGGATTGACCGATGGGACGCGGGGCATTAGTGTCGGTCTGATGCTAATGTCGAATTGACACTACCGAACAACGCGGGGCCCGATCCTTCACCGGCCCCCCCGACGGCGCGACGCATGGTCAGCCAGAACACGTCCAAGATGGAAGCACACCTTCCCATGCACCCCGAGGCGTTCCGTATCCTCCTGGTGCTGCGGGGCCGCGAGCTGCACGGATACGCGATCGTGAAGGAGCTGGAGCGCGATCCGGGTCGACCGGGTCGCGTGCTCCCCGCCAACCTCTATCGCCGCATCCGCACCCTGTCCGAGCACGGGCTCATCGAGGAGACCGAGGGACCCGGGGATGGAGAGGGGGAGCGCCGCAGGTACTTCCGCATCACGCGCCTCGGGGAGGCAGTGGCGCGCGCCGAGGCGCTCCGCTTGGAGGGGCTCCTCGCCGGCGCACGCGACCTGCTGGGCTGATGAGCTACTACCGCCTCCTTCTCCGGCTCTTCCCCCCGTCGTTCCGGTCGGACTACGGAGAGGAGATGGCGCGGCTGTATGCCGATCGCCGGCGGGAGGTGGCGGGCCGAAAGGGCGCTGAGATGAGGCTCGCCATCGAGGCGACCGCAGACGCGCTTGTCCAGGCGGTTGGCGAGTGGGGGCGCGTGGCGCTCCGTGGAACGGGGACGATCCTGAGGGAGGGGACGAGCATGGACGGGTGGATGCAGGATCTCAGGTTCGGCACGCGCAGCCTGCTGCGCCGGCCGGGCTTCACGGCGGCGGCGGTGACGACGCTCGCCCTCGGCATCGGGGCCACGGTGGCGATCTTCAGCGTGGTGAACGGCGTGCTGCTGACGCCGCTGCCCTATCCGCAGCCCGACCGGCTCGTCGTGCTCCGGCAGGTGGACACGCGTACGGGATCGCGCTCACGCGGCGTGGACCACCCGGATGTGCGCTTCTGGCAGGCGGAGGTGCCCGGGCTGCGCGTGGCCGGATACGAGGGCGCACGACCGACGCTCACGGGGATGGGCGAGCCGGAGGTCGTCCTTGGCGCGGACCTCACGGACGGCCTGCTCGGTGTGTTCGGCCTCAAGCCCGCCCTCGGGCGCGACCTGACGGCGGAGGAGGACGTGCCCGGCGGACCCGACGTCCTGGTGATCGGCTACCGGTTCTGGAAGGAACGCATGGGCAGCGACCCGGACGTGATCGGGCGGACGATCACGCTGAGCGGGAAGGCCTGGGAGATCGTCGGCGTCGCGCCCGAGGGCTTCGACTTCCCCAACGGTGCCGCGCTGTGGAGGCCGCAGCAGCACGACGAGACCGACTGCAGCCACGGGTGCCGTTACATGCAGGCCGTCGGACGCATCGAACCGGGCTTCACGCTCACGCAGGTGCAGGAGCGCATGACGGCCGCGTCCGCGCACCTGTCGGAGGCGTTCCCGAAATCGCACCGTGACGTGACGACCGAGTTCGAGCGCATGCTCGACGTGCAGGTCGCCGACGTGCGCACCGCCCTCTGGGTGCTCATGGGCGCGGTCGGCATGGTGCTGCTGATCGCGTGCGCGAACGTGGCGAACCTCCTCCTCGTGCGCGCCTCCGAGCGGCTCGGCGAGGTGGCGCTGCGCGCCACGCTGGGAGCGCCGCGCACCCGGATCGTGCGGCAGCTCCTCACGGAGAGCCTCCTGCTCTCCATCGCGGGCGGGGCGGTGGGCGTGGGCCTGGCCGTCTGGGGGGTGTCCGCCATGGTGCGCCTCGCGCCCGACGGGATCCCACGCCTCGACCAGGCCGCGATCGATGGGCGGGTGATCGTCTTCGCGGTCACCTTGGTGCTGGCGGTGACGGTGCTCTTCGGCCTCGCCCCGGCGCTGAGGCTCGCGCGCCGCCCCCTGAGCGCCGCGATGGGGGCGAGCCGACGCACGGGCGGAGGCCGGCGCACGGCCCTGTCCCGCTCCCTCCTGCTCTCCGGCGAGGTCGCGCTGTCGCTCATGCTCCTCCTGGGCGCCGGTCTGCTGTTCGGAACGCTCCGGAGCATCCGTGCCCAGGACCTGGGCTTCGCCACGGAGCGCGTGGAGCGCTTCCGCATCTCGACCCCGGAAAGCCGGTACGACACCGAGGCCACCATCCGCTTCTTCGAGGAGTTGGAGCGACGCCTGGACGCGCTCCCCGAGGTGGCCGCGGCGGGCTCCGCCTTCGGCGTCCCGCTGGCCAGCGGCAGCGTGAGCACGTCGCTCACGTTCCCCGACCGCGAGCCGGTGGACCCAGCCGACCGGCCGGACATGGCCGTCCGGCCGGCCACGCCGGGATATCGCGAGGCCCAGGGCCTGCCCCTGGTGCGCGGTCGATGGTTCACGGATGCGGATCAGCGGGAGAACGAGGCCGTCGCGGTGATCAACCAGGCGGCCGCACGCCGCTTCTATCCCGACGAAGATCCCCTCGGGCACCCCATCCGTCTGAGCATCTCCTGGGGGTTCGATGACGACCCTGTGCGTACGATCGTGGGCATCGTCGGCGACGCGCGGACCTGGAGCGCCACCGAGCCGGACGACCCCGCGGCGTACCTCCCCAATGCACAGTTCGGGGCGAACGTCGCGTACGTGACGATGCGCCTCGAGCGGGGGGCCCGAACGGCCCTGCCCGCCGCACGGACGGTCCTGAAGGAGCTGGACCCGGCGCTGGCCATCACGGGCGCCGAGCGCATCGAGGACGTGGTGGCCGAGGAGCTGGCCCCCACGCGGTTCTATCTGACGTTGATCGGCGTCTTCTCGGTCCTCGCCCTGATCCTGGCGGCGGTCGCGCTGTACGGGGTGGTGGCCTACTCGGTGAGCCGCCGGACCCGGGAGATCGGCATCCGCGTGGCCCTGGGCGCCCGCTCCGGCGAGGTCGTGGGCATGGCGTTGCGGGAGGGCGTGTCGCCCGCCCTCCTCGGGATCTTCGCCGGCATCGCCGGCTCGCTGATCGGGAGCCGTGCGCTCCGCAGCCTCCTCTATGGCGTGGAGCCACAGGATCCCGGGACTCTGGCCGCGGTCACCGGCATCCTGCTGGCTGTGGTGCTGGCGGCGACGTTCGTACCGGCCCGCCGAGCCTCCCGCGTGCCACCGTCGGAGGCGTTGCGCATCGAGTGAGGCAGGGCGGCCCGCCCGCCCGTCCCGGGCGGTCGCCGTGGCCGGGCGGGCTCTTTCCCGCGCGTCGCCGCGCAGCCATGATGAATGCCCGTCTCCGTTCGCGTCCCCCTTCCGCGAGAGAGATCCATGAGACGCCGCGCCGCCACCCCGCCCCTTCCGCTGCTCCTCACCCTGGCGCTCGCCGCGGTCCACGCGCCGGCCGTCGCGCAGGCGCCGTTCTCCATCGCCGACGTGCTGAGCCCGGGCTTCCCCTACGAGCTCGTCTCGGCGCGCCACGCGGATCGCATCGCGTGGATCGAGTACGAGCGCGGGGTGCGCAACGTCTACACGGCGACGCCCCCCGACTTCCGCCCGGTGCGCCTCACCTCCTACGCCACGGACGACGGGGTGGACCTGACGGAGCTGCAGATCTCGGACGACGGCGAGACCGTCACCTTCATCCGTGGTCACACCCCGAACCGGGAGGGGTGGATCGCCAACCCGGCGAGCGATCCGAGGGGAGGGCACCGCGTCGTGTACGCCGCCAGCACGTCCGGCGGCGAGGCGTGGCCGGTGGCGGATGCCTACGAGTACGCCCTGGCCCCGGACGGGCGGTCCGTGGTGTACGCGCGCGACGGACAGATCCACCGGGCCGAGGTGAATCCGGGCCTGCGCCCGAAGGCCGGAGCCGACGACGCCCCCCTCTTCCGGGGCTTCGGTGACGACCGCGGCCCGGTCTGGTCTCCCGACGGACGGCGCGCCGCATTCGTGAGCGCGCGCGAAGACCACGCCTACATCGGGGTCTACGACATCGAGCGGCCGGGCATCGTGTACATGGCTGCGGGCGTGGACCGCGACGGCTCCCCGACCTGGTCACCGGACGGCACCCACGTCGCCTTCATGCGGCGCCCCGGCCTTCCCTTCGGCGCACGCGCGCAGCGCCCGCGCAACGTGCCCGACTCGGTGATCCCGGAGGGGTTCGAGGAGGCACGTTTCTCCGGCGGCCACGACGTCGAGATCTGGATCGCCGACGCCCGCACCGGCGAAGGCCGCCGACTGTGGCATCCGGCCGCGGGCGACAGCGCCTTCAACGCGATCCGCACGATCCACTGGGCCGGGGACCGGGTCCTCTTCGAGGCCGAGCCCGCCAACTGGCGCCACTGGTTCAGCGTGTCCGTGGACCGGCCCGAAACCGAGCCCACCGAGCTCACGCCGGGCGAGGGCTTCGTGGAGCAGGTCGCGTTCTCGAGCGACGGTCGCTTCCTGTACTACGCATCGAACGTCGGGGACATCGACCGGCGCGACCTGTGGCGCGTTCCCGTCGGCGGAGGCAAGGCGGAACGCCTGACCAGCGGGGCGGGCATCGAAACCTATCCGGCGGTCCTCGCTTCCGGCGACCGGGTGGCCGTCCTGTTGGCGGGTGCCGACCGGCCACAGTCCGTGGCGGTGGTGCCGACGAAAGGGGGGGAGGCGCGTGTGATCACCTCGCTCCCGGACGCCTTCCCCGTGAGCAAGCAGGTGACGCCGCAGAACGTCACGCTCACCGCCGCCGACGGTGGCGAGTTCCACAACCAGCTCTTCCTCCCCCCCGACCTGAAACCGGGAGAGAAGCGTCCAGCGCTGATCTTCATCCACGGCGGGTCGCGGCGGCAGATGCTGCTGGGCTACCACTACATGCACTTCTACCACATGGCCTACGCCATGAACCAGTATTTCGCCAACAAGGGCTACGTGGTCCTGTCGGTGAACTACCGGAGCGGCATCGGCTACGGACGGGAATTCCGCATGGCCCCCGAAGTCGGGCGCCGGGGCAACGCCGAGTACCGCGACGTGCTGGCGGCCGGGCTGTACATGCGCGATCGGCCCGACGTCGACCCCGAGCGCGTGGGTATCTGGGGTTTGTCGTACGGGGGGATCCTCACCGCGCAGGCGCTGGCGCGGAACTCCGACGTGTTCGCGGCCGGCGTGGACATGGCGGGGGTGCACCTGTGGGGCAACACCCTCGACCCCGCCGACACCACGTACCTGTCGTCGGCGGCGTCGGAGATCGACAAGTGGACCTCGCCCGTGCTCCTCGTCCACGGCGACGACGACCGCAACGTCGATTTCTCCCAGACGGTCGGTCTGGTGCAGCTCCTGCGGGCGCATGACGTGCCCTTCGAGCTCATCGTGTACCCCGACGATGTGCACGACTCTCTGATCTTCGCCCGCTGGCTGCGTTCCTTCGGCGCCACCGACGACTTCTTCGAGCGCACCCTCGTCCGGCGCGAGAAGATCACCGCGGAAGGCGGGAGGTAGCCCGGGCGGCGTCTTCCGGCCCGTCGCCGTCCCCCCTGTGCCCGGAGGGTTGAATCTCTTATCCATACATTTCCGTATAGATACGAAATCGTATGGATACTGCCGCGACGGGTCCGCCCGATGCGTCCGGCGGCCACACACGAGGGAGCACCCATGTCCGAGGGGGACAACCTCAAGCCCCAGTGGTTCCACATCCTCCTGTCGATCGCCGATCGGCCGTTGCACGGCGCCGCGATCGTGGAGGAGGTGCTCGAGCGCACGGACGGCGCCGTCCGGCTCTGGCCGGGGATGCTGTACGGCTCGTTGCACGAGCTGGCCGACCGAAGTCTCATCGAGGAGGTCGATCCCCCCGACGGCGCGCCGACGGAGGGGGGCAAGCGCCGCTTCTATGGGATCCTGCCGGCCGGCCGCCTGGCCCTCCACCAGGAGGTGGAGCGCATGGCCACCTTCGTGCGGGTGGCGCGCGCCAAGCGCGTCGGCCAGGAGCCGGAACGGGCGTGACTTCCCGTGAGGAGCACCGGGCACGGCGTGCCTATCGACTCCTCCTGCGCGCGTGGCCCGCTGAGCACCGGGACCGTTTCGGCGCCGACATGGAGGATGCGTTCCTCGCCCTGCTGCGCCGCGACACGGATCGGATGGGGGCTGTCGGGGGCGTGCGCTGCTGGGCCGGCGCCGGGTGGGACGCGCTCACACACGGACTTGCCGCGCGGCGCGGGTCCGCTTCGAACACCGGACCGCGAAGAGGAGGAGGGGAGGAGATCATGGGGACGTTTCTGGACGACCTGCGGTTCGCGCTGCGGGGATTCGCGAGGAGACCGGTCTTCGCCGTCACGGCGATCCTGACGATGGCCCTGGGCATCGGCGCGAACGCGTCGGTCTTCACCGTCGTGAAGGGGTTCCTCCTCACGCCCCTGCCCTACGATCACCCCGAGGAGCTGGTGACCCTGCAGGCGGCCAACCCCGAGTTGGGCTGGACGGATACGGACGTTGGCCCGGCCGACGTGTGGGACTTCCGGACCCGCGCCCGCTCCCTGGAGGACGTCGCGGTCTACTACGAAGACGGGCTGAACATGACGGGGCGCGGTGACCCCGAGCTGGTCCAGGGCATCCGGACCTCGCCCAACGTCCTACGACTCCTGGGTCGTTCGCCCGCCCTGGGGCGGGACTTCGCCGACGACGACTACGGTCCGGACCACGCCGTCGCGGTCCTGAGCGACGGCTTCTGGGAGCGGCGCTTCGGTCGCAGCACGGACCTCCTCGGCTCGACGCTCACGCTGGACGGGCACCCCTACACGGTGGTGGGAATCCTGCCGCCCGACTTCCGCTTCCTCGACAGCCGATCCGACGTGTTCATCCCGCTGACCGAGCGCCCCGAGGAGGCCGAGCGGGGCGGTCACTACGCCTCCGCGGTGGCGAGGCTCGCGACCGGCGCCACTCTGGACCAGGCACGAGCGGAGTTGACGGCCATCGCCGCGGCCCAGGCGGAGGAGCATCCCGAAACGAACCGCGGTTGGACCGTCGAGGTCACGGCCACCCACGCGGAGCTGGTCGGCGACGTCGCCCGCCGCGCGTCGCTGGTGCTCATGGTCGCCGTCCTCTTCGTGCTCCTCATGGCCTGTGTCAACGTGGCCAACCTGCTCATGGCGCGCGGAGAGGCCCGCGCCCGGGAGCTGGCCGTGCGCGCCGCGCTCGGGGCGGGCCGCGCTCGCGTCGTGAGACAGCTCTTGACGGAGAGCCTCGTGCTCGCCGCGATCGGAGGCGGCCTGGGGCTACTGATGGCGCACTGGGGCTATCGCGCGATCGTCGCAGGGCTGCCCAGCGGCATCCCCCCCGTCTTCCAGTTCGGAGTGGACGGATCCGTCCTCCTCTTCGTGGCGTCCGTGACCGTCGGCGCCGCGCTCGGCTTCGGGCTCGTTCCCGCCCTGCGCGCGACGGGAGGCGCCATCGAATCCCTCCGCGAGGGGGGCCGTGGCGGACGCAACCGCCGGGCGGGGCGTTTCGGAAGCACGCTGGTCGTCGTGCAGACGGCATTGGCGGTCGTGCTCCTCGTCGGGGGCGGATTGCTCATGAAGAGCCTGGCCGCGATGCGCCACCAGGACTTCGGCTTCGACCCGGACAGCGTCCTGACGGTACGCATCGCCCTCCCCCACGCGGTCTACGGCACCGACGACGAGGTGCGTGCCTTCTGGGACGCGGTGGAGAGCAGGGTGCGCATCCTCCCGGGCGTCGTGGCCGCCGGCAGCACCCAGAGCCACCCTCTCATGGGCTCCAACTGGGGCAACACCATCAGGCTGGCCGGACGGGAAGGTGTGGAGCGCAAGGTTCGCGTCACCTACGTGTCGAGCGGTCTCTTCGACGCGTTGAAGTTCCGCGTGGTGCGCGGCAGGGGCATCGGCGAGAACGACGGTCCGGACGCACCGCCCGTGGCCGTGGTGAACGAGGCGTTCGTGCGCCAGTACCTGGCACCCGGCGACGACCCGCTCGGGCAGACCCTCCTCGCCGGCGACGACGGCTCCATGCGGGTGCCGATCGTGGGCGTGATCCACGATGTGATCGAACGGAGCGTCGACCGCCCACCCGAACCTTCGATGTACGCCTCCCTTTCCCAGGTGGTGGTCGCGACCCGTTCCCTCGTGGTCCGCACGGCCGGAGTGCCCGCGGACATCGTTCCCGCGCTGCAGCGCGCGGTGTGGTCGGTGGATTCCGACCTCCCGCTCTACGGCATGGAGACGATGAACGCCTTGGTGGAGCGCCGGCTGGGCGGCTTCACGGTCATCGGGTACCTCATGGCCACGTTCGCGCTCCTCTCCCTCCTGCTGGGAGCCGTCGGCATCTTCGGCGTCACCGCCTACGCGGCCGGACGACGAACGAACGAGATCGGCGTGCGACTGGCGATGGGCGCCGAGCGCGAGGACGTGGTCCGTATGGTCGTGGTCCAGGGAGGGCGTCGGGCGGCGTTCGGCCTCGGGCTCGGAATCGTCGCGGCGCTCGGCATGAGCAGGCTCCTGGGGAGCATCCTGGTGGGCGTGCGCTCGTGGGACCCGGCCACCTTCGGGCTCGTGATCGTGATTCTCGGCATCGTGGCGCTGCTCGGGCTGTGGATCCCCGCACGGCGGGCCGCGCGCGTGGACCCCGTGAGGGCCCTCGCGTCCGAGTGAGCTCGCAGGCCGGTGGGGGAGGGGCGGTCTCCTACCCCACCACCTCGGTCGCCCACGAGGCGAAGCGCTCGGCCAGCTCTTCCAGCACCTCCTCGTCGCTCCGGCCCGAGCGTTTGAGGACGTGGAAGCCGTGGTCCGCCCCGTCTACGACGTGAAGCGACGGGGTCGGACGCATGTCGGCCAGAAGCGGCTCCAGGAGCGACAGCTCGGCCAGCTTGTCGCGTGTGCCCTGCAGGAAGAGCATCGGCAGGCCCACGTCGGCGAGGTGGGCGCCCCGATCCGCCGAGGGCCGTCCCACCGCGTGCAGCGGAAAACCGAAGAAGGCGAGGCCGCGTACGCCCGCGAGCGCCTCGGATGCCGCCGCAGTGCTCGTCATCCGGCCGCCCATCGACTTTCCCCCCGCGAGGAGCGCGAGATCGGGCGCGAGCCGCGCGGCCTCGGCCACCGCGGAGCGCACCGTCTTCACCAGCACCGGCGCGGGGTTGGGCCCTCCACGCCCCCGCTCCATGTAGGGGAAGTGGTAGCGGAAGGTGGCCACGCCGCGATCCGCCAGCCGAACCGCAGAAGCCTCCATGAACGCGTGACGCATCCCCGCGCCCGCGCCGTGTGCGTACACGAAGAGGGCGGTGGCGGCGTGGGGCCGGACGAGGATCCCCGTGACCTCGCCCGTCGACGCGGTGGCTGTGAAGCGGTGCTCGGTGGTTGTTGATGGCCTCATGATGCAGCCGCGCAGGGGGAGACATAGGGGTGGAACGTGTCGCTCGACCTCGAGCCGAGCTAGAGTACCGCGCCATGACCGAGAGCCGACGCCTCCACCTCCTCCGCCGCGACGCCCTCCTGATCGGCGTCCTGCACGTCGCCGTCGCCGCCTGGTACTGGCTGGGGCGAGGCGTGACGATCGTGCACGACTACGGCCCCGACCCGTGGAGCTGGTTCTGGCAGAACATTCCCACAGACCTCCTCCGAGATCACCCGCTCCAGAGCCTGTGGTTCCTGCACGCGCAGCCCCCCCTGTGGAACGCGCTCGGCGCGGTGATGCTCGCGCTCTTCGACGGCGCACAGCTCCCCGCGCTGCAGGCCCTGCACATCCTGCTCGGCGCGGCGACCGCCGCCCTCTGCTACGTCCTGGCGGCCCGGATCACCGGGAGCAGGGGCTGGGGCATCGCGGCGGGGTTGCTGGTGGCGCTGCATCCGGCGCTCCTCCTCTACGAAGCCTACGCGCTCTACACGACCCTGGTGGCCTTTCTGGTCGTGCTCGCGGCCTGGCTCCTCCTCGAGGCGGCCGAGCGCTCCTCTCCCTGGCGGGCGGTCGGGTTCGTCGCCGTCCTGGTGGCGCTCGTCCTCACGCGCTCTCTCTTCCACGTCGTCGTGCTTCTCGTGATGGTGCCGCTCGCAGTGCTGGCGGGCGGGCGGCCGAACCGGAAGCAGGCCTGGACGCTGGCCCTCCTCGTGCTTCTGCCGCTGGGTTGGTACGGGAAGAACCTCGCGCAGTACGGTTTCTTCGGGGGAAGCTCGTGGTACGGCATGGGACTCTGGCGCACGGCCCTCTTCCGCCAGGACCAGGAGCCGCTCCAGGCGTTCTTCCACGAGGGGCTGCTCGACCCGGTCGTGGAGCTCGCGCCCTACAGTCCTCCCTCCGAGTACCGCAGGCTGGACTACACGGCGACGAGCCCGATCCCGCTGCTGAACCGGGACGACTTCCACAACATCAACGTGCCCGCGATCAGCGCGGCCTACCGGAGAAGCGCCGTCGCGCTCATCCGGCGCACCCCGGCCAGGTACCTCGAGAACGTCCTCGTGGGCTACGGCAATTTCTCGGCGCCGTCTACGGACTTCACCCACCTCTCGCCGAACAGGAACAGGATCCGGGTCCATGCGCAGGTCTACCGCTGGCTCGTCGGAAGACCGCTGATGCAGGCGATCGAGGGCCCCACGGGCTTCTACTTCGGATCCCTCTATTTCTTCCTGATCCCGCTCACGCTGGGGATCTGGGTAGTCCTGGCGGTGGGAAGTGTGCGGTCGCGGGCCGAGTTGTTCCGCAGGCTACGTGCCGATGCCGCCTGCGCGTACATCACGCTCATGGTAGCCTACACGGCTCTGGCCGGATGCGCGATGGAGCTGGGAGAGAACGTGCGCTTCAAGTTCCTGGTCGAGCCGGCCTTCCTCGTGCTCTTCCTGGTGGTGGTGCGCCGGTTCGTGCTCAGCCGATCCCGATCCTGAGCCCGAGGCTCGCGATGGGCCAGTACTTCTTCGCCCAGTTGGGAAGCTCGTCGTTGAGGTTCTGCTCCTCCTTGGCGAGCTCCTGCTGGAAGATCGGATTGCTGATCACGGCTTGGTTCCCCTTGGTGGCCTCGAGGGACACCTGGGAGTCGCCCAGGAACGCCAACCCGAGATCGAGGAAGAGCCCCATGCCCGTGCCGGTGTGCTTGCCGAAGCCGATGAGCGCATAGGGTGCCGAGTTCTTCGCGTCCAGAGAGCCCACCACCTCGGATACGTCGGCCCCCGTGTACGTCTGATCACCGATGTCGACGGAGCCACCAGGCGGAAGCGTCGCGGTGATCCTGGGGTCGTCCGGCCTGTAGAGCATGCCGCCGCCGATGCGGAAGGTCCCCCCCAGGTAGACGTCGAGACCGATGTTGTACCACGTGTCGGGGAGCTTCAGCTTCGCGTCCACGTCGGCGCCGACGTCCCAGAACTTCGTGGCGTCGGTCTCGATGGGAAAAAGGCCGACGCCGCCGCGGACGGCGACCATCTCCCCGAGGCCGAGCGCGCCTTCGACCCCGAACCCGAGCGTGCCAACTCGGACGCCCACGCCCAGCCCCTGCGCCGACAGCGTGACGGGAGCGGCGATCAGCGCCGCTACGCCGAAAGCGAGCACACGCTTCTTCATGGTAACTCCGGATGTCTGCCGTGAGCGGGGTGGCGGGTGCGCCGCGCCGGCGCGGCGAAACCAGACTTCTCAAGTATAGACACGGCGTACGGGCGGGGAAAAGGTTGTTTCCCCCCTCTCCTCGGCCCGTCGGATTGCGCCCGTACCGGAACGGCATGATATTCCGTTCATCGATATAGTCCTCATCGGAAGACTGCCATGCCCCGTGACACCCCGCCCACGCCACTGTCGATGGCCATCCTCGTTGCCCTCGGACGCGAGGACCTGCACGGCTATGCGCTCCTGCGCGAGGTCGAGGAGCGCAGCGGCGGCCGCCTCTCGCCCGGCACGGGCAGCCTCTACGCGGCGCTGCAGCGTCTCATGGAGGAGGGGCTCATCATAGAATCCCCGGAGCGGCCGACGGCCGACGACGACGCGCGTCGCAGGTACTACCGGATCACGCGGGAGGGACGAGCGGCCGTGGTCGAGGAGGCAGCACGCATGGACCGACTGCTCGCCGACGCCCGCGCCCACGGGCTGATCCCGGCGCGGGGGAGCTGAGGGCACCCGTGCGCCGGGACGCGATCGGAAGGTTGCACGCCCTCCTGCGCTCGGCGCTGCCGGCCGGGTTCCGCCGGGCCCACGGCCAGGAGATGGAGCGGGTCTTTCGGGAACGCCTGCGCGACGAGACGCGCCGTGGCACGTGGCGGGTGGCCGTCGTATGGACGGGGGAGGCGTTGGACTTGGCCGGAACCGGGATCCGCCTGAGGATGTCGTGGTGGCGGGAAGGAGAGGGGAGCATGGGTGGATGGACCGACGATCTGAAGAGTGCCCTGCGCTCGGTGGGGAGAAGCTCCGGCTTCGCGGCGTTCGCCGTGGGTACGCTGGCCCTCGGAGTGGGCGCCACGATCACCTTCGCGTCCTTCCTGGACGGGGTGGTGCTGCGGCCGATCGACTTTCCGGAAGCCGACAGGCTCGTGATGGCGTGGCGCACGCAGGACAGCGGCTTCATGGTCAGCCCCGAGCTGTCCATCCGGGACCGGATGCGCGCCGCGGACGTCTTCGACGGCGTCGCCGCGCTGGGGTGGCGGGAGATGGCCCGTTCCACCGATGACGGTCCCGAGGTCCTCAGCGCCGGGCTCATCGACGAGGCGTTGCCGGGGCTCGCCGGGCAGCCTCCGGTCCTGGGGCGCTATTTCGACGCCACGGACCTGGCCGGTGCGGGCGCCCCGGTGGTGGTTCTCTCCGAGAAATACTGGAAGCGGGCCTTCGGTGCCGACCGTGACATCCTCGGCCGAGCGGTGACGCTGGAGGGTGAGCCACGCACCGTCGTCGGCGTGGCCCCGGAGGCGCTGCGTGCCCCCGGCCCGGGTCACCCGCCCATCGACGTCTGGCTCCCCCTTCCCGGCGACGGCTCGCAGCCGGGAGTCAACGTCTTCGCGCGCCTGCGGGAGGACGTCACCCTCGACCATGCCCAGGAGCGGGTGCGAGCGCTCGACCTGTCGGCCGCCGAGAACGAAGCGTCGCCATGGAAGACGCGCCTCGTTCCCGTCTCCGAGTTCGCATCCGGGCGGCTGCGCAACGCGCTGAAGGCCGTTGGGGCGGCAGTGGCGCTCCTCCTCCTCATCGCCTGCATCAACGTGGCCAACCTCCTCCTCGCCCGGGGGGACGCCCGCCGCAAGGAGACGGCGGTGCGGGCCGCCCTGGGCGCCGGGAGGGTGCGCCTCGGACGGGAGCTGCTCCTGGAGAGCACCCTCGTCTCGGTGGCGGCCTCGGTGCTCGGACTCGGCCTGGCGACCGGCGCCCTCGGGCTCGTCCACCGCCTCCGCCCGGAGAGTCTGCAGATCCTCGACCGGGCCCATCTCGATCCGACGGTGACGCTGGCGGCGGTGGGCGTCGCCATCGCCACCGCGCTGGCGTTCGGCGTCATCCCGCTGTTGAGCCGCGTGCGCACGCGGCCGGGGGTCGTGCTGTCACAGCGCCGGGGCACCGCGGACGGCGACTCCGTCGGACTTCGCCGCTTGCTCCTCGCGGGAGAGATCGCCCTCTCCTTCGCGCTGCTCGCCGGCGCCATCCAGATCGCGGCCGAGCTCGACCGCGTGCGCTCCCGGGACCCCGGCCTCGCCGTCGACGAGCTGCTGGCGGTCTCCGTGCGCCTCCCCGACTGGCGTTTCGCGGACGACGCGGGCCGCGAGGACGCCCTGGTCCGCATTCGGCGGAGGCTCCAGGGTCTGCCCGGCGTCGAGGCTGCGACGGTGGCGAGCGGATCTCCCCCTGCCGCGGGGATCTTCTTCGGCGACGCGTCTGCCGAAGGGCAACCGCCCACCGAGGATGCCGGCAAGGCCGTGCCGCTGTTCGGCAACTCCGTCGAGCCGGGCTACTTCGCCACCGTCGGCCAGGCCGTGCTGGAGGGACGCGCCTTCACCGAGGAGGATGTCCGGGCCGATCCACGGCCGATTCTCCTCGGCGAATCCGCCGCCCGCAAGTACTTCCCGGACGGAGGCGCGGTGGGCGGCCACTTCCGCCTCGGGGAAGGAGACGTGTGGCGTCCGGTGATCGGCATCGTACGGGACGTGTGGGCCACCGGGTCGGCCACCGACCCCGGCTACCCCCAGCTGTACATGCTGCGCGACGAAGGCTCCGCGCGCGTGGTCCTGGTCCGCGCCTCCGACCCGGGAGCCGTGGCCGGGAAGGTCCGCGACGCCGTGCGCGCGGTGGACGCGGAGATCCCCGTGGTCGAGATGCGCACGGTAGCGTCGCGTTATCGCGAGGCGCTGGCGCGCGAGCACCTGATCGGCGTGCTCCTGGCGGCGTTCGCGGTCACGGCCGCCGCGCTTGCGGCGGTCGGCCTCTACGGCGTGGCCGTGCAGATCTCCGTACGACGGGTGCGCGAGTTCGGGATCCGCATCAGCCTGGGCGCCGGGAGACGCTCGATCTTCGCCCTCACCCTCCGGGGAGGGGCCACGACCCTGGTTCTCGGCCTGCTCGCCGGCACCGGCCTGGCGTGGGCGGGACTGCGCTTCCTGAAGGCCGGCGTCGCGGGCCTCGACGGGGCGCACCCCGGTGCCTTCCTGGCCGCGATGCTCGTGCTCGGGGCGACCACCCTCCTGGCCACCGGCGTGCCGGCGGCGCGCGCCGCCCGCACCGACCCCGTGGAGGCCATGCGCACGGAGTAGGGTGGTGCGGCGGCGGACCCGCCGCCGCACCGATCCGCTGGGAACCCGGCGGTCGTTGCCCGGTTGGATCCCTCAGGCCGTCGACTGGAAGAGGTGGACGTCCCGCTGCGGGAAGGGGATCGAGCAGCCAGCGGCCTCGAGGTTCTCCTTCAACGCGCGCGTCAGGTCCCACCGCGTCGCCCAGTAGTCCGACGCGTTCACCCACGGCCGCACCACCAGGTTGACCGACGAATCGCCGAGCTCGCTCACCGCCACGACGGGGGCGGGGTCCGCGAGCACGCGCGCGTCAGCCGCGACGACGTCCATGCAGGTGCGCACGGCCGTGCCGAGATCGTCCTCGTAGCCGACGCCGACCACCAGGTCGACGCGCCGCGTGTCGTTGGCCGAGTAGTTCGTGATCGTGTGCCCGAATATGCCCGAGTTGGGAACCAGGATGCGGACGTTGTCCGGGGTGGAGAGCGTGCACGTGAAGATGCCCACCTCCTTCACGGTGCCCGCGGTTCCGCCCACGTCGACGAAGTCGCCGATCTTGAAGGGCCGGAAGGTGAGGAGCATCACGCCCGCCGCGAAGTTCGAGAACGTCCCCTGGAAGGCCAGGGCGATCGCCAGCCCGGCGGCGCCCAGCACGGCCACGAAGGACGTGGTGCTCACGCCCATCGTCGTGACCGCGGCGATGGCCACCAGGGCGATGAGCAGAACGTGTACGACGCCCGCGAGGAACGGTACGAGCGTGGGATCGACGTTGGTCCGGGCCAATCCCTTGCGGACGAGGCGCCTCGCCCAGTTTGCGAACATCAGGCCGACCGCGAGGACGGCGAGGGCGCCCGCGATCCTGGGAAGCCAGGCGGCTACGGTGGTTGTCACCAGCGTGGTCACGGTTTCGAGATCGGGCATGGGTCCGGTCCGGTGGGAGAACGAAGGCCGTGCACCCCCCCGAGCCGAAGGGGGTCGCCGGCGCATACGCCGTCGACCCCCGAAGGGTCCCGCCGACCGATTCCGCCCCCGCGGCTACGCCGGGAACGCCTCGGCCATGTGGGCCAGCCACTCGTAGCGCTCGCGACAGACGCGACGGGTAGCGGGCAGGTCGAGTTCGTCCTCGCGGAAGCGGCGCTGGCGTCTGAAGTACTCGGTAGGATCCGCCCAGTCGGGCTTGGCGTTGACACGGTAGCGCCTTCCGTCGAAGACCTCGTACAACGGGAACAGACCGGACCGGACCGCGAGTCGCACCAGCTCCACCGAGTCCCCGGGCTCGGACTTCCATCCGGTCGGGCAGGGCGAGTGGATCAGCAGGAACTTCATGCCCTTCGTCTGGAAGGCGGTCAGGAGCTTCCTGCGGAAGTCCATGGGATGCGCGATGGACAGCGTGGCGGCATACGGGATCCCGTGGGCGGCCATGATCGCCACGATGTCCTTCTTCGCCTCGCGCTTCCCGGACGGCGTGGTGCTCGTGCGCGCCCCGGGGGGCGTGGCCGACGAGCGCTGACCGCCCGTGTTGCCGTAGATCTCGTTGTCGTAGCAGATGTAGAGAATGTCGTCGTTACGCTCGGCGGCGGCCGACACGGTCGCCAGGCCGATGTCGTAGGTCCCCCCGTCCCCCGCCCAGCACACGACCTGACCGCGCTCCTCGTTCAGGTCCCGGATGGCGGCCATGCCGGACGCGACCGCGGCCGCCGAGGCGAACGTGGTCATGACGGTGGGCACCCCGTAGCTCGTCGTGGGGAACGCGCCGGCGGTGACTGCCCCGCAGCAGGCGGGAATCGCGAGCGAGCAGGTGTCCCCCACCTCGGCGAGAGCCCGCGACAGCATCGTGAGCGCGATGCTCATCCCGCATCCGCCGCAGTTCGTGTTCCCCTCGCGCAGGATGCACTCTTCCGTGCAGGGAATCGACGGCATGGTGGTGAAGACTCCCGTATCGGCGCGCCCATCGATCACGGTGCTCATGCCCCCACCTCCTGTTCCACGACGACGTCGTTCCAGACCGGCGCTCCCGCGGCCGGTCGAGCCTCGAGGTCGGCGAGGACGCGGTCCACGGATTCCGGCGTGACGTCCCCTCCTCCGATCCCCAACAGATAGTCCTGCACCATCAGGTCGTCGCGATGGCCCTGGAAGGCCGCGCGCGCATCCTGCCACCACACCCCGCCGACCCCCGCCGCGTAGTCGCGATCGAGCACGCCGAGCCTGGTCGCCCCACTGCACGCGTCGCGCAGCTCGGCTTCCGGGAAGGGGCGGAACATGCGCATCTTCACCAGCCCCACCTTCTCGCCCTCCTCTCGGCGGCGCTTCACCACCTCCCGGGCCGTGGTCGCCACCGAGGCCGAGGCGAGGAGGACGGTATCGGCGTCGCCGGTATCGGTCAGGGCCATGGCGCCGCCCGGATCCCTCCCGAAGACTTCCACGAACTCGGCGCGACACTCCTCGTAGACCTGCGGGACCCGCTCCATCGCTTCCTGGATCTCCATCCGGTGTGACGTGGTCTGGTCGGGCCACACCATCGCGCCCATCGTGCGCGGGCGTGCGTGGTCGAGTCGCTGGGGAAGGTCGAGCGGCGGCAGGTAGCGGTCCACCTGCTCCTGCGAGGCCAGGTCGGTCTCGCCCTGCGTGTGCGAGACGATGAAGGCGTCCATGCACACGAGCACCGGAAGCAGGATGCGGTGGTCCTCCGCCAGCCGGAACGCCAGCAGCGTGAGGTCGTGCACCTCCTGGTTGTCCGAAGCGTACAGCTGCACCCAGGGGAAGTCGCGCAGCATCAGCGAGTCGCTCTGGTCCGCCCAGATGTTCCAGGGAGGTCCGAGCGTGCGGTTCACCGCCACCATCACGACGGGCAGGCGGTAGAAGCCCGCCACCATGATGTTCTCGACCATGTACGCGAGCCCGTTCGACGAGCTGGCCGTGAAAGCGCGCGCGCCGGACAGCGCCGCCCCGATCGAGACGCCCATGGCCGAGTGCTCGCTCTCGACCGGAATCACCCGTCCCTTGGTGAACGGGAAGGCGGCGACGCGCTCCACGATCTCGGTCTGCGGCGTGATGGGATAGATCCCGCACGCCGCACCGCGGGCGACGCGGTTCGCCTCGCCGGCGACGGACAGCGCGTGTCCGGCCGCGTGGTTACCGGTTACGACTTCCAGAGGCATGACGCTCTCCTACAGATGGCTCATGAAGACCACGTTGCGGGGGCACTCGGTGACGCAGATGCCGCACCCCTTGCAGTACGCGTAGTCGAAGACCAGGTCGTGACCCACCCGTTTGAGGACACCCTCTGGGCAGTAGGTCACACAGATGTCGCACTCGTTGCAGACGCCACAGGACAGGCAGCGCTTCGCCTCCCCCGGATCGGCGAGTCCGGTGTGGATCTCGTCGAACGAGGTGACCCGCCGCTCGAGCCCGATCGCCTCGCCGCCGGTGGCGGGCTGCCGCTCGAAGAGGTGCATGCGCAGCGCGTCGCTGGTGATGACCTCGTCGTGCCACTCGTCCACGTCGGAGCGCACGCGCGTGGCCTCGCCCGCGTCCACCACCTCACCGGTGAGCGTCTGGTGGATATGCATGGCGGCGCGCCGACCGCTCCCGATCGCGGCGGCGACCGTTCCCTCGTTGCTCGCCAGGTCGCCCACCGCGTACACCGGCGTCTCCAGCAGCCCGATGAGGCGCTCGCCCTCGCGGATCTCGGTCCCCTCGGGGAACACCGACAGATCGGGGGACTGGCCGAGCGCGAGGATCACCTTGTGGCAGGAGAGCGCGAACTCCGAACCCGGGATGTCCACCGGGCTCCGCCGCCCCGAGGCATCCGGCTCGCCCAGCTCCATCCGCCGGCAGATCAGATGCTGCTCGCCCAGGTCGCCGTCCGCCTGCGACATGCGCTGGATCACCACCGGCTGCGTCAGGAAGTCGATGAGCACGCCTTCCTCCAGCGCCTCGTCGATCTCCTCGGCGATAGCCGGCATCTCCTGACGCGTGCGACGGTAGACGACACGCACCCCCGCGGCACCGAGCCGCAGCGCGGAGCGTGCGGCGTCCATCGCCGTGTTGCCTCCGCCGACCACGACGACCTCCTGGCCGTCCACGCGCGCGTGCGCGTCGGCGCGCACGCGGTCCAGGAAGTCGATGCCCTGGACCACCAGATCATCCTCTCCGACACCGAGCCGCAGCGCCCGTAGCTCCTGCAGCCCGGTGGCCACCAGCACCGCGTCGTTGTTGCGGGCGATGGTGAGCAGCCGATCCCGGCTCACGAACACGCCGCTCACGACCTCCACGCCCAGGTCGAGGATGCGCTCGATCTCGCGGTCCAGCACGTGGCGCGGGAGACGGAACTCCGGGATCCCCGTGCGCAGCAGCCCGCCCAGGTGCGCCCCCGCCTCGTAGACCGTGACGCCGTAGCCGTAGAGCGCCAGGTGGTAGGCGGCGGCCAGCCCGGCGGGCCCTGAGCCCACCACCGCCACACGCTCGGGCCTGAGCACGGAGGGGATGATCTCCACGTTTCCGTGGTCGCCCGCGAAGCGCTCCAGCTCGCGCACGTTCACCGCGCCGTCGAGGTGGATCCGGTTGCACGACGCCATGCAAGGCGCGGGACAGACCCTCCCGCAGGTGCCCGGGAACGGGGTCGTGCGGAGCAGGATCTCCAGGGCGTCGTCCGCCCGCTCCTCCGCGAGCGCGTGCAGGAAGCCCTGGACATCGTTGCCCGCCGGACAGATGTGGTTGCACGGCGGGACGTACTGCTGGCGTTTCGGTTGCTCGGACGCCCACAGGCCGGTCTTCACTCCCGGCTTTGCGCCCCCGGACCCGTTGAGGAAGCTCGGGCCCCGCGTGAACGTGCCGGGACGATGCCGCTCCGCGCCTTCCGCCATCGGGCTCACCGCTTCGCGCATCTCGACCGCCGCGTAAGCGTCGCGCGCCGCGCGCACGTTGCCGCCCCCGAACCCGAGCTGCTCGAGCGCGGCGAGCATCTCCTCGAGAGGGAAGCCGAGGATGCGGCCCAGCGCCCCCGTGAGGGCGGTGTTCACGATCGGGACGCTGCGGGTGCCGAGGCCGTGCTCGCGCGCGATCGCCGTCGCGTCGACCGCGGCCACCCGGTTCTGCGGGAAGCGGGCGGCGACCGCGTCGGGATCCTCGTCCGTGTTGATGAGGATCCATCCGCCGGGCTTCAGGCCGCCGACGATCGTCGGGCCGACGAGGGTCGGGTCCAGCACCACGACGTGGTCCGGCTCGTAGATCAGGTTCCGGTTGGTGATCAGGGCGTCGTCCCAGCGACAGAACGCCTGGACGGGGGCACCCGAGCGCTCGGCGGCATACAGCCCGAATGCCTGGACCGATTGTCCCCTGAGGAAGCGTGACGTGGAGATGAGCTTGGCCAGGGTCACACCACCCTGGCCGCCCCGACCGTGGATCCGGATCTCGACCATGGAAAACCCTCCTGATCGGGCAGGGAGGGTCGGCCGCGGGGAAGCGGCCGGGCAGGGCCCGGGCAGTCTACGTGTGGGAGGGTTCTTCTAAAGATGGCGTGATCCGGACGCCGACGAAACGGCCGCTACGCCACAAGCCTCCACACCTGGGCGACGAGGAAGCACACCACGAAGCCCATGGCGAGCGGCAGGAGCGTCGCCACGGTCGTCCACTTCCTGCTGCCCGTTTCCTTGAAGATCGTGTAGATCGTCGTGGAGCACGGATTGTGGAGCAGGCTGAACAGCATGAGGTTCACGGCCGTGAGCAGTGTCCACCCCCCGGCGCGCAGCAGCGCTCCGGTGGCGTTCACGGTGTCCGTCTGGAACATCACGCCGCTGCCCGCACCGGCGCCGGCGATGCCCGCCGTCAAGACCGTCAGCATGAGCACGGTGGGAATGACGATCTCGTTCGCGGGAATCGCCACCACATAGGCCAGCAGGATCACGCCGTTCAGCCCGATCAGAACGCCCACGGGGTCGAGCCACCCCACGAAGTGCTCGGCCAGGCTCGCGCCGCCCAGGTGGATGTTGGCGATCAGCCAGATGGCCGCACCCGCCGGCGCCGCGAATACCACCGCCCGCCACAACACGATGAGCGTCCGGTCGATGAGCGACGTGTACAGCGTCTGGAGGATGCGCGGAGGCCTGTACGGCGGAAGCTCCAGGCTGAAGCTCGTGGCTTCGCCGCGCAGGACCGTGCGCGACAGCCCCCACGAAGCCACGAACATGGACGCCACGCCGAGCAGGGCGATGCCCACGACCGCCGCCGCCGAAACCAGACCGGCCAGACGGGGCGGCGCGAGCGCCCCGATGAAGATCGTGGCGATGAGGATCTGCGTGGGCCAACGCCCGTTGCACAGCGAGAAGTTGTTCGTGATGATCGCGATCAGACGCTCGCGCGGGCTGTCGATGACGCGCGTGGAGACCACGCCGGCCGCGTTGCACCCGAAGCCCATGCACATCGTCAGCGCTTGCTTCCCGTGGGCCCCCGCCCTGCGGAAGAGCGAGTCCAGGTTGAAAGCCACGCGCGGGAGGTAGCCGAAGTCCTCCAGCAGCGTGAAGAGCGGGAAGAAGATCGCCATCGGCGGGAGCATGACGCTCACCACCCACGCCGTGGCGAGATAGACGCCGTCGAAGAGGAAGCCGCTCAACCACCACGGCATCCCGATGGCCGCGCCCGTGTGGTTCAGCCACGGGTGGACCGTGTCGATGAGCACGGACGCGATCATGTTCGAGGGGACGTTCGCGCCCGCGATGGTGATCCAGAACACCACCGCGAGGACCACCAACATGAGCGGGAAGCCGAGCCACCGGCTCGTGAGCAGGCGGTCGAGGGTGCGATCGAGGTCGAAGCCGGCCCGCTTCAGGCCCCGCATCTGGACGCGGTCCGCCAACTCCTCGGCGATCTGGTAGGTCCGCTCCATGAGCACGTCGTGGAAGTCCGGTGGCAGCTCCCAGCGGAGCTCGCGCGCCCGGTCCAGCAGCCGCTCGCGGGCCGCCTCCGTTCCGGCGCCGGGGGACCCGCCGGTCGCTCCCGCGGCCAGGGCCGCGGGCTCCTCCCCCAGACGTCCGAGCTCTCCGGTTCTCACGGCCTCCTCGACGGCCTCGTCCGCGTTGAGCAGGCGGAGTGCCACCCAGCGGGCGTTGGGCACGACGGGAAAGGCCTCCTCGACCGCGGGCACCAGGGCGCCGACGGCCACCTCGACCTCCGGCGCGTGCCGCTCGATCCGGTGGGGCCGAGTGCGGCGCTCGCCCGTAGCCACGGCCATGGCCGCGTTCAGCAGCTCGTTCACGCCGACGCCCTCCCGGGCGATGCCCTGCACCACGGGCACGCCCATCTCGCGCTCGAGCTTCTTCGTGTCGACGGCGATGCCGTGCCGTCGGGCCTCGTCGACCAGGTTCAGATAGATCACGACCCGGTCGGTGATCTCGAGGATCTGGAGCACCAGGTTCAGGTTGCGCTCCAGCCGGCTCGCGTCCACCACCACCACGGTGACGTCGGGTCGTCCGAACAGGATGAAGTCGCGGGCGACCTCCTCGTCCGTGCTGCCCGCCTGGAGCGAGTACGTGCCCGGGAGGTCCACCACCTTCACACGCCGGTCCCCGTGGGCGAACGCACCCTCGGCGCGGACCACGGTCTTGCCGGGCCAGTTGCCCGTGTGCTGGCGCAGCCCGGTGAGGGCGTTGAACACCGTGCTCTTGCCCACGTTCGGGTTGCCGGCGAGGGCCACGAGGACGTCCCACTTGTCCGGGCTCAGCCCCAGCCGAACCAGGCTCTGCGCGCGGTGCTGGCTGGGGTGGGCGCGTGGCTCCGGTACGAGCGACGCCTTCACGCCACCTCCTCCTCGTCACTGGGGACCGGCTCCACGGAGACCCACGACGCCTGTTCGCGGCGGAGCGCGATGAGGGCCCCCCGGATGCGGTACGCCACCGGATCACCGGACATGCTCACCAACTCCGGGACGATCACCGTGCCGCGCACGACGCCCAGGTCCAGCATGCGCCTGCGCTGCGCGCCCTGGCACGCCGAGGACATGGACACCACGCGAACCGCCTGGCCCGGCGCGGCGTCCAGCAGCGTCGCGCGCGCCTCGCGAGGGCGCCGATCCGCGGGTAGCCTCTGCACGGTCACATTGCGGGCCACCACGGCGTCGAGGTCCCAATCGTGGCCGTCCGTGCGCAGCCGGAGCGTCCGATCCGAGCGCCCTACGACGTCGACCACGTCTCCCGGCGCGAGCCGGTGGGCCAGGAGCATGTCGTAGATCTCCCGCGGCTCGTCCTCCAGATGGAGGATCTCCACGGTGTCGCCCGCGTGGATGCCCGACAGCGCTTCGCCCCGCACGGGAGGGATCTCACCCGCCGCCGTCGGGATCGGGTCGCCGTGGGGGTCCCAGCGCGGGTGCCCGAGCCGGCTCTCCAGGGCGTCCGTCTCGGCCTCGGAGAGCGTGTGTTCCATGCGCTCCGCCTCGTCGTGCCATTCCGTAGCCGGCAGGCCGGTGCGATCCGCCAGGTACCGCTCCCAGAGCCGATGCGTGCGCACGATGCGCAGCGCCGACGCACGACCGTCCCCGGTCAGGGCCGGCTCCTCTCCGCCAACGTCCACGAGGCCCAGGTGGGCCATGTGCGACAGGATCGCCGCGGCCTTCGCCGTAGAGATCTCGAGGCGCCCCGCGAGGCTCTCCAGCGTGCAGTGACCGCCGCGCCGCTCGCACATGTACGCGTGCTTGAGCGCGTCCTCGAGTCGTACCCGCTCGTTCAGGCGCCGCAGTCGTCGCACCCGCGCCACCAGGCCCCATCGGGGCCAGAGCACGACTGCGGAGACGGCGACGAGCACGCCGAACACGACGAGGGCGATACCGGGGTCGACCATGGGTGGGCGTCTCGGAGAGCGAAAGGGCACGATATTTAGGTCGGACTAATTTAGCGTGTTGAACCCTGTCCGGCCAATGAAGTTCCTGCGAGGCCGAGCACGGCCGATCAGCCCTGGCGTTCCTGCCGGCGGAGAGACAGGAGCAACGCCGCCAGCAGAACCAGGAGCGCGGCGGGGACGAAGAACAGCCCGATCGTGAAGGCGCCGAGGGATCGAGAACGTCAGGAGGAGTCTCCCCTACGCCGTCTTCGCCAGCACCTCCCGCAGGACCGACAGGCTCCGATCCGCCTCCGCCTCCGTGAAGACGAGGGGCGGACGGAAGCGGACCGAACGTGGGCCGCACGGCAGCACGGCCAAGCCGCGGTCCCAGCATCCCTGCCGGACACGCGCGCGAACGTCTCCGTCGGGGAGGTCCATCGCCAGGAACAGTCCCTTGCCGCGCACGTTCGAGACCGTGGGGAAGTCGGCCGCGAGGGCGTGCAGACCCTCCAGAAGTCGCCCACCCACACGCGCGGCGCTCTCGACCAGGCCGTCCTCGTCGATGATCTGCAGGTAGCGCGCACAGCGTACCATGTCCACGAGGTTGCCACCCCAGGTGGAGTTGATGCGGCTCGAGACGTGGAAGACGTTCTTTTCCACCTCGTCGATGCGCCGCGTGCTCATGACGCCGCATACCTGCGTCTTCTTCCCGAATGCGATCAGGTCGGGCGTGACACCGGTGTGCTCGTAGCCCCACATCCTTCCGGTGGCGCCCAGGCCTGTCTGGACTTCGTCGAAGATCAGCAGCGCCTGGTGACGGTCGGCATACTCCCGCAGCCTCCCGAAGAACTCGGGGCGGAAGTGGCGATCGCCCCCCTCGCCCTGGATCGGCTCGACGAGGATCGCGGCGATGCCGTGCGGGTCCTTCTCGAAGGCCGCCTCGATCTCGGCGCACGCTGCCGCTTCCTTCGCGGCCACCGCTTCCTCGTCCATCGGGAAGTCGATGTAGGGGTTCGACACGCGCGGCCAGTCGAACTTCGGGAAGTGGCGCGTCTTCGCCGGGTCTGTATTGGTGACGGACAGCGTGTAGCCGCTGCGTCCGTGGAAGGCGTCCCTGAAGTGGAGGATCTTGTCACCGCCGCCCTCGACGCCGGCGGCGAGGTTCTTCTGCACCTTCCAGTCGAAGGCCGCCTTCATCGCGTTCTCGACGGCCAGCGCGCCGCCTGCGACGAAGAAGAGGTAGCGGAACTCCTCGGGGACGGCGATCTCGCGGAAGGTCTTCACGAACGCGGCGAACTGCCGGGAGTAGATGTCGCTGTTCGCCGGATTAGAGAGCGCGGCCGTCATGAGCGACTTGCGGAAGCCCTCGTCCTCCATCTTCGGATGGTTGTGTCCTACCGGCAGCGTGGCGAAATAGCCGTAGCAGTCGAGGTATTCCTTCCCCGCCAGGGCATCCACGATGGTGGAGCCGTGCGACTTCTCCAGGTCGATGACGACGTGGAAGCCGTCGACGAGGATGTTCTCCTTCAGGATGGGGAAGACCTGGTCGGCCGGGACTTTGATCTCGGGCATGACGCGCTCCAGAGTGTTGGATCCGGGTTGTGGAGGCGGGACACCCGGGCGTCGGAAGCGCATCCGCGCTCCGGGCCGGCATCGGCGTGATGCCGGCCTCCGGGCTCAGTCCCCCCGGGGATTGGGGGGTGCGAAGATCCCGGGGCGCGCGTCGACTGGAAGAGGCCTCATGGATCGGAATCTAGGAACGGATGGCGGGGGTGTCTAACCGCGGCGAGGGTCGGCCCGACGAGGGCGTCGTCCGTGCCGTGCGGGCGGGCGCCCCCGCCATCGACGCAGGGTCGCTGCGACCTCTCGGCGCGGGAGACTTCTGCGTGGCGTACGTCACGGACGACGGGTGGGTGGTGCGCGTGCCCCGGCACGAGCAGGCGACCGCCGCCCTCGAGAGGGAGGCCCGCCTCATGGAGGCGCTCGCCGGCCGCCTCCCCCTCCCCGTCCCGCGACCACGGTTCCACGAGGCCGCGGGCAGGGACAGGGACGCGGTGGCGTTCGCGGTGCACCAGCGGCTCGACGGGGTCGAGCTCGGCCGGTCGTTCTGGGCCGGGCTGCCCGACGGGCCCCGCGCCGATCTTCCCGCACGCCTCGGGGCGTTCCTGGCAGCGTTGCACGAGGTGGATCCGGCGGTCGGCACCCGCGCGGGCCTCCGGGAGGTCGATCATGCGGCGTGGATGCGGACGTGGGCACGGCGCGCCGGCGCGGACAGCGGGCTTCCCCTCCCCGGCGACCTCCTCGCCGATCTCCACGCTTGCCTCGCCGGGTGGGTCGCGGAGGACGCGGACCTGCGCTACCCGGCGGCCATCCTGCACGCCGACGTCTCCCCCGGCCACGTCCTCGTCGACCCCGAGCGGGGAGTCATCACCGGGATCATCGACTGGGGGGACGCGGTGATCGGAGATCCGGCCCGCGACCTCATCTTCCTCTACGAGGACTGGGGGATGGACTTCCTCGACCTCGCTCTCGGCGCGTACGCCCCGGACGCCGCCGGGGTGGACCGGCTGCGGTCACGGGTGCTGCTGCACTACCTGGCCGACCAGCTCGACTGGACCGTGCGCGCCGCGGAGGAAGGGCGGACGGCGGACGCCAGGCACGGCGTGGAGGCCTTGGCACACGGAGTGCGCGACTTCCGGACGAGCCGCGGCTGACACGCCGACCCGGGCCTACCGCGTCGCCGCGTCCAGGACCTTCCTGAACTCCTCCACGGGAAGCGCGCCCTGGATCATCTGGCGCCCCACGAAGAACGTAGGCGTGGAGCGCACGCCTCCCTCGTGTGCCAGCGCGTTCGCGGCGGTCACCCGGTCCGCCGAGCGGGCGTCGTCGAAGCACGCCGAGAAGGCGTCGCCGTCCGCGCCCGAGACCACTGCGTAGCTCCGGAACATCTGGTCCGGGTCACGGCTGGCCTTCCACACGTCCTGCTTCTCGAAGAGCACGTCGTGCATCTTCCAGAACGCCTCGTCGCCCTGCTCGGCGACGCAGGTGGCGGCGCGCATCGCTTCCTCCCCGTTCGGAAACATCCCGAGCACGAACGGCACGAAGCGCCAGCGCACCCTGCCGGTCTCGACGTACTCACGCCGCAGCACCGGGAACGTCTCCCGCTCGAACGCGCCGCAGTACGGGCAGCCGAAGTCGCTGAACTCGACCACGGTCACCTTCGGGCCACCGGCATCCCCGGGAGCCGCGAGCTCGTGGTAGAGCTCCTGGAGCGGCACGTTCGCCGGTGGCTCCTCGGACGCCGCCAGCAGCGGCGCCGGGCCGCCCTCGACGCCGGCCTGTCGCGTTCCCGGCGCGGCGACGAGGATCACGAAGAGGATCGTCGGGAGCGCCAGCCGCACCGCCGGATGCAGGTTCACCGGTCCGCCTCCTCGGCCAGAAGCTCGTCGACCAACTTGCGCAACGTCCCTTCGCTGAAGACGCCGGCAACGGTCTTGCGCACTCGTCCGCGCTTGTCGAGCAGGAAGGACTGCGGGAGCATGTCGACGCCGCCGTACAGCCGCCGGACCTCGTCGGTGGCCATCGCCACCGGATACGTGATGCCCCGGTCACGGACGAACGACGCGACCGGGCCGGAGCCGCCGATGTCCGTGGCGAGCCCCACCACGGTGAAGCCGCGGTCCTTGTAGTCCTGGTACACGGACTGGAAGCCGGGCATCTCGAGCCGGCAGGGGGGGCACCAGGTGGCCCAGAAGTTCACGAGCACGACCTGACCTCGGAGATCGTCGAGGTCGACCCTGCCGTTGGAGAACGTCTTCACGGAGAAGGACGGTGCGACGCCCTCCTCCGCAACGCGGGCCGGCGTCGCGGCCGGCACGTAGCGATAGACGAAAGCCCCGGCCACCAGCACCCAGAGGGCGACCTCGAGGGTCCGGAACCAGACGGGCAACGTGCGCGATTTCATCTCTGTCGTATCCGGGCTCGGGCCCGTGAAGGGCCGTCGTCACCGGGGCGGGGCGGTCGGCCGGATCGGCCGGGAGGGTCCCCCCTGGCTCTATGACATATGAATATATCTAAGTCTAGATAGATCGCCAGGGGGCCGGGGCCGACCGTCCCGTTCCTCTCACCAGATCTTCACGCGCTCCTCCGGCGGGAGGTACATCCCGTCGCCCGGCTGCACGTCGAACGCACGGTAGAACGGCTCGAGGTTGCGGAGCGGCACGAACGCGCGGTAGTCCCCCGGCGAGTGGGGGTTCGTCAGGAGCTGCTGGCGCAGCGCCTCGTCGCGCATCTTCGTGCGCCATACCTGCGCCCACCCCAGGAAGAAGCGCTGGTCCCCGGTGAAGCCGTCGATCACCGGCGGCTCCTGGCCGTTCAGCGACATGTGGTAGGCGCGGTAGGCCACCGCGAGCCCGCTCAGGTCGCCGATGTTCTCACCCATGGTGAGCTGTGCGTTGATGTGCATCCCCGGGAGCGGCTCGTAGGCCGCGTACTGCGCGCCGAGCATGTCCGTACGCTTCTGGAAGGCCTGGGCGTCGCCCGCGGTCCACCAGTCGCGCAGGTTGCCGTCGCCGTCGGACTTGCGGCCCTGGTCGTCGAAGCCGTGGCTGATCTCGTGGCCGATGACCGCGCCGATGGCGCCGTAGTTCACGGCGTCGTCCGCCTCCACGTTGAAGAAGGGAGGCTGCAGGATCGCCGCCGGGAAGACGATCTCGTTGTTGGTCGAGTTGTAGTAGGCGTTCACGGTCTGCGGTGTCATCCCCCACCGCGTGCGGTCCACCGGCCCGCCGAGGCGACCCACCATGTCGTCGTAGCGGAACTGGCTCGCGCGCATCGCGTTGCCGAGGAGGTCGTCACGCCGCACCTCGAGCGCCGAGTAGTCCCGCCACTCGTCCGGGTAGCCGATCTTCACGGTGAACTTGGCCAGCTTGTCCTGCGCCTGCGCCTTCGTCTCGGGGCTCATCCACTCGAGCTCGTCGATTCCGGCCCGGAAGGCGGCCAGCAGGTTCTTCACCAGCGCGTCCATGCGCGCCTTCGCCTCCGGCTGGAAGTGGCGCTCCACGTACAGCTTGCCCACTGCCTCTCCCAGCGCCCCCTCGACCTCGGACACGCCGCGCTTCCAGCGCGGCCGCGGCTCCTGCAGTCCCGACAGCGTGCGGCCGCGGAACTCGAAGCTCGCGTTCACGAAGCCGGAGGGCAGCTCGTCGGCGTAGGCGCTCAACAGCCTCGCCGTCAGGTACTCGCGCCACGTCGACGGGGGCGTGGACGCGAGGATCCCGTCGAGCTTCTCCAGGTAGTCGGGCTGGCGCACGACCACGTCCCGCGCCGCGCCCATTCCGCCCTCCTGCAGGTAGGTCCTCCACGAGAAGGACGGCATCGTCCCGTCGAGCTCGGCGACGCTCATCTTGTTGTAGGTGGCGTCGCGGTCCCGGTTCTTCGCCCGGTCCCACTGCGTCCCGGCGATCTTCGTCTCCAGCGCGAGGATCCGGGCGGCCGCGCCGGCCGGGTCCGGTCGTCCGGCGAGCGTGAAGAGCGTCGAGAGGTAGCGCACGTACCCGTCGCGGATCGCCGCGAACCTCTCGTTGTCGGTCAGATAGTAGCTCTTGTCGGGAAGCCCGAGCCCGGACTGGCTCACCGACACGATGTAGGTGTCCGAGCTCTTCTGGTCCTGCCCGACGAACACGCCGAGCGGACCGCCCCCGCCGATGCGTTGCAGGTGCGCGAGCAGGGTCGGCAGGTCGGAGGCGGACTCCAGCGCGTCGATCGTTTGGAGCTCGCCCTGGAGCGGCTCGAGCCCGATGCGCTCGACGAGCGTCGAGTCCATGAACGAGGTGTAGAAGTCGCCCACCTTCTGGAGCTCGGTTCCCTGGGCTGCTCCGGAAGCGGCCGCCTCCTCCACGATCGCGTGGATGGCGGCCTCGCTCTGCTCCCGCAGGGCGACGAAGGAGCCGTAGCTGGACAGGTCGGCCGGGATCTTCGTGCGCGCCATCCACGTGCCGTTCACGAAGCGGTTGAAGTCGTCCTGGGGACGCACCGATCGGTCGAAGCCGGTGGTGTCGACGCCGAGCGCCCGACGGGGCCCCTGCTGCGCGGCGGCGGGAAGTGTGGGGAGGATCAGCGAGAGAGCGAAGACCAGGCCGGTCCGGCGGACCGCTGCCCGGGAGAGGCATCCGTACATGGGTGGTTCTCGAGGTGGAGGAACGAGGTGATTTCGCGCGAAGTCCTACGAAGAGGACCTGCGAGTCCGGAGACGTGTTGGCGTTGGTGTGCAGGTCGACGGCGCCCGGACGCGATCGTCTGCGGCCGGTCCCGCCCGGCGCCACTGACCGCCTGCGCGCTCAGCCCACCGCGCCCGCCGGCTCCTCCTGCGTGATCTTCGTGCCCAGCACCTCGAGGAACTGCGCGATCCAGGCGGGGTGCGCGGGCCACGCCGGCGCGGTGACCAGGTTGCCGTCGGTCACGGCCCCGTCGATGTCGATGTCCGCGTACTCGCCACCTCCGAGCGTCACCTCGGGCCCCACCGCCGGATACGACGCGAGCCTGCGGCCCTTGACGACGCCCGCCGCGGTCAGGATCTGCGGGCCGTGGCAGATGGCCGCCGTCGGCTTGTCGTGCTCGAAGAAGTGCCGCACGACGTCCAGCACCTTGCCCTCGAGCCGCAGGTACTCCGGGGCCCGTCCGCCCGGGATCACCAGCGCGTCGTAGTCCTCGGCGCGGACGTCCGCGAAGGTCGCGTTCAGCGCGAAGTCGTGCCCGCGCTTCTCGCTGTAAGTCTGGTCGCCCTCGAAGTCGTGGATCGCGGTGCGGACCTTCTGGCCCGCCTTCTTGCCGGGGCAGACCGCGTGCACCGTGTGGCCGACGGCCTGGAGCGCCTGGAACGGCACCATCACCTCGTAGTCCTCCACGAAGTCGCCCACCAACATCAGGATCTTCTTCCCCATGATCACCTCCAACCGGAATGACTGGCTCGAGCCGCTCGAACCGGGCGCCTCCCGCACCTCTACCCAGCAGCGCCGCGGAGGATGCACGCTCTGCTTCCCTGCCTTGTCGGTGGCACATCATCTGACTACAGTCAGACGATATGGCCGCCGATCCGATCGCCACCGTCCGCCGCTTCAACCGCCTCGTCACGAAGCGCACCGGAGCCCTGGAAGACCACTTCCTGGGTCGTGACCGACCGCTTGGCGAGTCGCGGGTGCTCTGGGAGATCGGACGCGGAGGCGCGGACCTGCGCGACCTGCGCACCCGGCTGGACCTGGATTCGGGATACCTCAGCAGACTCGTGCACGCCCTCGTGTCGAAAGGCCTGGTGGGCGTCGAGCCGGACCCCGCCGACGAGCGCGTACGCCGTGCCCGGCTGACCGGGGCCGGCCGGGTCGAGGTCGACGAGATGGACCAGCGCTCCGACGAGGCGGCGGCCGCGACGCTGGCACCGCTGACGGCCTCACAGCGCGAGCGGCTCGTCGCGGCGATGACGGAGGTCAACCGGCTGCTGGGGCTGGCGGGCGCGCGCATCGAGCGCCTCGACCCGGCCGAAGTGCGCGCCCGCCGATGCGTCGCGCGCTATTTCGAGGAGCTGGACGAGCGCTTCGAGGGCGGGTTCGATCCCGCCGCCAGCATCGCTGCCGACGATGCGGACCTCGTCCCTCCCGGCGGCGCCTTCCTCGCGGTGATGGTCGATGGAGAGGCCGTCGCGTGCGGTGCCCTCAAGCGCATCGAGGGGGAGGTGGCCTCCCTCAAGCGGATGTGGGTCGACCCGACGTTCCGCGGCCTCGGGCTCGGTCGACGGATCCTCGTCGCGCTGGAGGACCAGGCGAGTGAACTGGGCTTCACCCTCGTCCGGCTGGAGACCAACGGCGCCCTCGGCGAAGCGGTTCAGCTCTACCGCAGCTCGGGATACCGTGAGGTCCCGCCCTTCAACGACGACCCCTACGCGCAGCACTGGTTCGAGAAGCGGCTCGGCTGAGCCCCCGCCCGCCCTCCCTCCTCACATCTCGACCGCCGGCTCGAGGAACTCCAGTCGGGCCTGCTCCAGCGCCTCACGTACCATCCCGCCGCGTTCCCCCTCGTCGGCCCACCGGACGCGCCCCTCCTCGGGCAGCCGGTCGATGGGATCGAAGTACAGGTACGCCTTGTCCTCGTCGACGCTCGGGCTCCGGTAGACGCCGATCCCCGTGACCTCGTCGTAGTGATCGAAGCTGTGCACGTCCCGCTTGCCGCCTCCGCCGGGAGCGTCGACCACGAACGTCGGGGTGTTGAAGCCGGCGGTTACTCCGCGGACGTGCCGCTCGATCTCCATCGTGTCGGCGATGCGCGTGCGCAGCTCCTCCACGCCGAGCACCATGTCGTGCTGGTAGACGTAGTAGGGCTGAACGTTCACGTACGAGAGCCGCCGCACCAGGCGGATCATGTCGCCGATGTCGTCGTTGACGCCCCGGATGAGCACGCTCTGATTGCGCACGCGCACGCCGCGCTCGAAGAGCCGATCCATGGCCTGGCGGGTGATGTCGGTGACCTCGTTGGACGAGTTGAAGTGCGTGTGTAGCACGACCTCCTTGTGCAGCCTCCGCCCCCTTTCGGTGAGGTCGACCAGCGTATCGGTCCACGCCTCGTCCGACAGGATCTTCATCGGCATCACCGCGGGCCCCTTGCTGGCGAAGCGGATGCGCCGGATGTGCGGGATCGCGAGCAGCATCTCGCCGATGTAATGGATGCGCTTCGGGGGAAGCATGTAGGTGTCGCCGCCGCTAACGACCACGTCCTCGATCTCCGGGCGCGACGCGATGTAGGCGAACGCCTTCTCCCAGCGAGCCACCGCGGGCTTGTAGTCGACCTTCTCGACACCTTCCGTGTTCGTGCCGATGGCGTAGCTGCGCGTGCAGAATCGGCAATACACGGGGCACACGTCGAGGGGCAGGAAGAGGACCTTGTCGAGGTAGCGATGGACGAGCCCGGGTGTGGGTGAGTCGACCTGCTCGTGCAGAGAGTCCAGCGTGAGGCCCGGGTGGTCCGGCAGACGCGTGGACGCGACCGGGATGAACTGGGTGCGGAGGGGATCCCCGTAGGGGTCTTCCCAGTCGATCAGGCTGAGGATGTAGGGCGAGATGCGCATCGCCATGGGGGCCAGACGCATCCCCTCGGCCACGTCGTCAAGGAAGGAGTCCGGTGCGAGGCCGCGGAGCAGGTCGTTCAGGTCGGAGACGCTGCGGGCGCTGTTCCGGTTCTGGAAGCGGTGGTCGAGGAACTCCCTCCGGTCCACGTGGCGGAACGCCGGGATCCTCCTCCAGAACTCCGAGTCGTCGAGGTCGCGGTGCTCCAGGTCGTAGGCGGTCACGGGCTCCTTCAGCGGCTCGGGCACCTCCACGTCGGCGATCTGCGACGGAAGCGCGTCCGCCTCCGGCAGGTCCTGGACGGTGCGGGGCTGGTCGAGCACGGGAAGCGTCGTGGCAGGTTCCATCGGATCCTCTATCGATGTGAATCGCGGTCGGTGGTGTCGTCTCGCGACGTGGGCTGACGTAGGCTCAGGTGTCCAGATGCCGGTACCACACGTTCATGCTCTCGATGGAGCTGGCGATCTGGGTGTTGTTGATGAGCGTTCCGGCGTACGTGTAGCCCCGCCGGCCGAAGGTGATGTTCATGCCGAAGGAGAGGGCACGGGCGATCGTGAACACGGTGCGCGTGCCCGCGAGCGCCGCGGCCCGGTCCATGCGAAGCAGCAGCTTGGACGCGAGGCCGCGGCCGCGGTACGGCGGGAGGGTGGCGAAGTCCGTCATCTCCAGGGTGCCCGCGGCGCCGCCGTCCTCCATCGACGACGCCGCGACGATGCGCCCATCGTCCCAGGCGGCGAAGAACCGCGTGCCCGCCCGCATCGCCTCGCGGAGGTGGTCCGGATCGTGGATGGGGAACGGGTAGCTGTCGAAGACCTCGGCGTAGCAGGCCGCCAAGGCGGCCACGTCGTCCGGCCCCGCTTCCGCGATGGCGATCGCCGCCGCCTCGGACACGGCTTCGCGTCCAGCGGCTGCGCCCGGGTCGGCGACCGACCCGGACGCCGCGAAGGAGGGCTCTTCCGCCCGGGCGCGCGCCTCCTGCAGAACCTCCTCCACCAGGTCCATGCGCGGGTCCACCGCTCGCTCCGGGTCGAGAAACCGGCCGACGAACGCTCCTTCCTCCTCCGGCCCGAAGAAGCGCGGCACCTCGGCCTCCACGAGGTATCCACGCTCCATCAGAGCGGGGACGGCCGACGCGGGGCACTTCGCGATGATCTTCCCGTAGCCCCGCTCGGCCGCGAGGGCGTCCACCCGCGGAAGCACCCGGGCGGCATCCGCCGCAGCGAGCTTCATGACGTACACGCGGTCGCTGAAGGGCCCGTGCTGGATGACGGCGGGGCCCAGCCGCTCCACCGTGTCCAACACGGGGCGTCCGCCGCCCTCGCCGTGGTGATCCGCGTGGGGCCGGACGCGTGCCTCGCTCCCGAGGAGGGATAGGGGCACGAACACGCCCGCCGACACCAGGATGCCCCAGAAGCTCGGGTCCAGCCCGAGCGGCGAGGGCACGCCCGAGATCAGGAGCGCCAGCGTGGTACCGCCTCCGGCCAGCATCCCCCAGAACGCGCCGCGCGCCGTCGATCGCTTCCAGAAGAATGCGCCCAGCGTCGGCACGAACAGCCCGGCGACCAGGAACGCGTAGGCCTGCAGGATCGCATCGAGCACCATCGTGAAGCGCGACGCGATGAGCACGGCTCCGGCCCCCACCGCGAGCGTCGCCGCCTGGGAGGCCCGCACCAGGACGCGCTGCTCCGAGATGCGCAGCGGGCTCCGCTGCAGGACGTCGCTCACCAGGTTGCCCGACGACGCGATCAGGCAGGAGTCCGCCGTGGACATGATGGCCGAGAAATAGCTGGCGACGACGATGCCCGCGATCCCCGCGGGGAGGATGGTCGTCAGCAGCATGGGCACGCCCAGCTCGCCGTCGATGCCGGGGAAGAGCACCCGCGACATCATCCCCAGCGCGGCGCCCGAAAACGCCATGACCGGGTATTCGAACAGCCCGGCGATGAACCAAGCTCTGCGAGCGTCGCGCACCGTGGGCGATGCGTACATGCGCTGGTAGAGCGTCATCGCCACGACCCAGATCGGGGCGATGGTGATGAACCAGTTCACGAACGTGAGCGCGTCGACGTTGGTCAGGCTCAGGTGCCCGGGTGGCAACGCCTCGGCCAGGCCGCGCAGGCCACCCACCTCGTGTAACGTGAACGGGATCGCCAGGACGACCAGGCCGAACATCAGCACGATCCACTGGATCGTGTCCGTGTAGATCACGGCCTTCAGCCCGCCCAGGACCGTGTAGCCCACGATCACCACGCCGATCAGGAGGATCGCGAAGGTCTGGACGTCCATCCCCCAGGGGGCCGCGTCGATCAGCGAGCCCGACATGAGCTTCGCGCCGGCGAGGATCTGGCCGCTCGTGAAGCCCAGGTAGCCGAGGGCGGAGATGAGCGCGGCGACCAGCGCCACCCGGTCTCCGTAACGGAGACGCAGGAAGTCCGGATACGTCATCATGCCGTGACGCGCGTCGACCTTCTTGACGACCGGGATGATGAAGACCGCCGATACCCAGGCGCCGACCAGTCCGGTGAAGAGCAGCCAACTGCCGGAGAGCCCGATGGCGTAGCCGAGCCCGCCGAGCCCGATGGAGAAGCCGCCGCCCACGTCCGTCGCCGCTACGGAGAGGCCGACGTGGCCCGCGGATATGGAACGGCCGCCTACGAAATAGTCCTCCGCGCTCTCGTTCCGCCTGTGGAACCAGTACCCGACCCCGATGACGCCCAGCATGTACAGGGCGAAGATGGCGTAGTCGATCGTGGTCATGGCTCGTCGAGGGAGTCCGGGCGGCGCCCATGCGGGGCGCGCGAACCCATGGAACGCTCAGCGGCTCGGCGAGGAGACGTCCGGAATCAGGGTGCGGCGAGCGTCGAAGCTACTGCGAAATAAGATCTTGCAGATCTCCGTTTTCCGGACGGCGATGGTCAGCATCGAAGCCTAGAAGAGGTGATGCATCGATGCAACCCCTGCGACCGGAAGCGCGCGTCCCACAAGGGAAATCGAGAGGGCGTTCGCAGGGCCGAACTGCAGCGTCGCTGCACCAGTTGCGCCCCCTCCCGGGCCTGGCTCATGATTTTCCATCAGTCGTGGACCGGACCCTCTCCTCTGCTCCTCTGCCCGATGCCGGCCAGACCGACTCCAATGCATCTCATTCGGCGGCTTTCGCTGCGACAGAAGCTCCCGCTCCTGGTGTGCTCGCTCACCGGCGGCGTTCTGGTCGTGGCGGGGACGCTCACGTACATCGAGGTGCGGGCCACCTCGATGGCCGCGGCCTCCGCGCGCCTCCAGGCCGTCGCGGAGCAGCTGTCCGAGCTGAGCAGCACGGGGCTCGCCAACCGGCGCCTCCTCGAGGAGGAGGTGGGCCAATCCGAGGCCGTGCAGCGCGCGCTGACCCGTGAGCTCCTCGACACGACGGCGGTGACCGAGGCGCTCGCCCGCCTGCGCACCGGCGTCGCGGCCGACCGTGACCTCCCGATCCACCTCTTCGCGGCCGACTCGTCGGTGGTGTTCACCTGGGGGACGGCGCCCGGGGGCGACGCTCCGCGGCACGAGGCCCAGCTGGACACGGTCCCCGCGTACTCCCCCTTCCGGAAGGTGGGAGACGCGGTCCTCTACTGGAACACGACACCCGTGCGGGACTCCGCCGATCGCCTGGTCGGGTGGATCGCGCAGCGGCGGCGCGTCGGCAGCACCAGCACCAAGGACCAGCTCGAGCTGCTGATCGGTAGCGGCGTGAGCATCGGGCTGGGCCAGCCGGGCGGCACCTTCGTGGACCTCGGCGGAAAGCCCATCCCACCACCCCCGGCCGATCTCGAGGACCTCGATCCTTTCACGTTCTCCGCCGCGGGCGGGGCGGAGGTCCTGGGCGCGGTCGCCAACCTACCGGGTACGCCGTGGGTGGTCCTGGTCGAGATGCCGATGGACCTGGTGCTCGCGCGCCCCCGCCTCTACCTGGGCCGCGTGGTCGGCGTCGGCCTGCTCCTCGTGCTCGTCGTGCTCTTCGTGTCCTGGAAGCTCAGCCGCCGCCTCACGCGCCCGATCGGAGAGCTGGCGGAGGCCGCCAACGCCCTGGCCGGCGGCGAATACGGCCGGCGCGTTCCCGAGGACAGGGGTGAGGACGAGCTCGCCGCCCTGGCGTCCGCCTTCAACGCGATGGCCGCGCAGGTGGAGCGATCCGAGGAAGCGCTCCGCCGCCGGCTGGAGGAGGCGCGCGCCCTCGCCGACAGCATGGAGCAGGCGACCGTCCTCGCAGAGCACGCCCGCGAGGAGGCCCAGGCGGCGAACCGGACGAAGTCGGAGTTCCTCGCTACGATGAGTCACGAGATCCGCACGCCGATCAACGCGGTCATCGGCTACACCGAGCTGCTCACGCTGGGGATCCCGGACGCGCCGACCGACCGGCAGCGCGACTACCTGGAGCGGATCTCGCGCTCCAGTCGGCTGCTCATGACGCTGGTCAACGACGTGCTGGACTTCTCGCGCATCGAGTCGGGGCGCCTGGAGGTCGACGTCGGGGAGGGCTCGGCCGAGGAGGTGATCGCGACGGGCTTCGCGACGCTCGAGCCGGAGGCTGCACGTAAGGGTCAGACGATGGAGCGCGCATGTCCCGAGAACGTGACCTTCCGCGGTGATCAGCAGCGCGTCCAACAGATTCTGCTCAACCTCCTCTCCAACGCCGTGAAGTTCACGCCTGCCGGCGGCTTGATCCGGGTGTGTTGCTCGCGGGCCCCGAGGGGCCCCGAGGGAGATGTCTCGGAGGATACGGATTGGCTGCGCATCGACGTCGAGGACACGGGGGTGGGCATCCCTCCGGAGCAGATGGAGCACCTGTTCGAGCCCTTCGTCCAGGGAGACCAGGGCTTCACCCGCGAACACGGCGGCGCCGGGCTCGGCCTGGCCATCAGCCGCCGGCTCGCCAAGCTGATGGCCGGCGAGATCACCGTCCGCAGCACCCCGGGCGAGGGCTCCTGTTTCACGCTCTGGCTCCGCGGCGCCCGGACGACGCGAGACGAGCGTAGCGTCGCGGTGGGTTGACGGCCCTCAGGGCAGGTGGATCGGGGAGCGGCCGTTCGCGCCGTTCCCACCATGCGACAGCGCCATCTCCACCCGCTCCGGGGGCATGGGTCGCGCGAAGAGGAACCCCTGCCCGTACCGGCACGCCATCCCCTTCAGGTGCTCGAGCTGGTGGCCGGTCTCGACCCCCTCTGCGACCACGTCGAGCCCGAGGTTGCCGGCCAGGGCCAGGATGGTGCGGATGATCTCCGCGTTGCCCGGCGCCTCCCCGAGGTGGCGCACGAAGGTCTGATCGATCTTCAGCTTGTCCACCGGGAATCGGTGCAGACGGCCGAGCGACGAGTATCCGGTCCCGAAGTCGTCGATGCAGATCTGGATCCCCAGATCGCGCAGCTCGTCGAGGCGCTCGCGAAGCGGGACGTGTGCGTCCGAGAAGACGGTCTCGGTGAGCTCGACGAGTAGGCGGCGGCCGTCGAGCCCGGTCTCCTCCAACGTCTCACGCACGGCCTCCACGAGGCCGGAGCTGGTGAGCTCGGACACGGAGAGGTTCACGCTCAGCGCCGGCGGAGGCGCCGCTCCGATGTCCGGCCACGTCTCCGCGACCCTGCAGGCCTCCCGGAGGATCCACCTTCCCATCGGCACGATGAACCCGGTCTCCTCCGCGAGCGGAATGAAGTGGCTCGGAGCGAGGAGCCCGCGCTCCGGGTGCTGCCAGCGGACGAGCGCCTCGAACCCCATGATCCGGTTGGTGTCGAGGTCCATCAGTGGCTGATAGTGCAGGCGAAGCTCATCCCGCTCGAGGGAGCGCCACAGGTCGTGGCGCAGGTCGAGGGCGAACAGGACCTCCCGATAGATGTCGGGATCCGCGAACTCCGCGCGGCCCCTCCCCTTCCGCTTGGCCGCGTACATGGCGGCATCCGCCTCCCGGATCACGTGCTCGGGATCCCGGTATCCCGAATCACTCAACGCCACCCCGACGCTCGCCTCGATGTCCACGGCCCGTCCGCGGATCGCGAGGGGCGCGCCCACCGACTCCTGGATCCGCCGCGTTACGATGACCACGTCCGAGATCTCCGATACGTGGTCGAGCAGCACCACGAACTCGTCGCCCCCGAAGCGCGCCACCGTGTCGCCGGGGCGCACGGTCTGCTGGACACGGTGCGCGATCGACTCGAGGACCCGGTCCCCGAACACGTGCCCCTGCTCGTCGTTGACGGCCTTGAACCCGTCCAGATCCACGAACAGCAGCGCGTAGCGCCGGTCGGGCCGGTCCTCCGCCCGCTCGATGGCCCTACGCAGCCGCTCCACGAGGACGTCGCGCGTCGCCAGTCCGGTGAGCGGATCGTGGTCGGCGCGCCGCAGCGCCTGCTCGACGATGCGCTCCCCCGTGATGTCGCGCTGGATCGACACGAAGTAGGGCGTGCTCCCATCGGCCTCGCGGATCGGCGAGGCGCTCCACTCGAGCAGGAAGTCGGATCCGTCGCGGTGGTAGGCCACGAGCTCGGTCGTGGCGGCCTCCCCGCTGGCCAGCCTCCCATAGAGGGCGTGCAGCGACCCGGGATCCGTCTTCGGGCCCGTGAGCAGGTCGAATCCCCGCCCCAGGACCTCGGCCTCGGCGTACCCGGTCATGCGGGAGAAGGCCTCGTTCGCGTAGCGGATCGTCGGCGGGCGATCGGGCTCGCCGGCCGTCGTGATGACGATGGCATCGCGCACGTTGGCCACGGCGGAACCGAGCAGGCGGAGCTCGCCCTCCGCGCGCAGGAAGTCCAGTACGCGCGCGAGCGCCATCGCCACGTACTGGAGCACGGCCATCTGGTCCGGATCGGGATCGGCGTGGCCCGATGCGAAGAACTCGAGCACCGCGAGTGTCTTCCCCCCGACGCCGACCGGTAGCGCGATCGCGGAGTCGAGGCCGGCCTCCTGCGCGAAGACCCCGCGCGGCAGCTGTGGATCGCGGGCGATGTCCGAGACCCATGCGGGCTTTCCACTCGACAGCACGCGAGCCACGAGCCCCTCGCCCCCGGCCGGAGGGTGGGCGGATGCCGATTCGATGAATGCCGCGTAGCGGGATGGATCGGCGGCGTACCACACGCCGGACGGCCGCATGAGGCCGGTCTCGGGGTCGGAGAGAAAGGCGTGCCCGACGGGCCAGCCCGCGAAGCGGCAGAGTTCGCGGAGGGAAAGCTCCACGGCCCCGTCCCTCGTGGTGGCCTGGCCGGCCTGCACGACGATGCCGCGCAGCAGGCGCACGAGCGCGGCATGGCGGCGCGTCGCCATGCGCCCCTCCCGGTAGCACAGGAAGAGCTCGACGCGTCGCAGGGCGTCCTCCTCGTCGTCGGCCCCCGCGACCGGGTGGAAGGGATTGGTGGTCGGTTGGCCCTTCTCCAGGATGTGGGCGTGCTCTTCGATCGCCGCCACGGTCTCCTCGGCGGTGGCACGACCGGGATCGTACACGCAGAGCACGAGGAGGGCATGGCGGGACGCCAGCGCCTCCACGCCAGCCTCGTACTCGCGGAGCTCGTCGGGGGCGAAGGGCTCGCGCCCCGCGCCGTAGAAGTCCTGTACCAGGCGCAGCGTGCCGGAGCCCCGGCCCGCCGCCTCGAAGAGCTCCTCGCGCAGCGCCGCCAGCGCGGCCCCGGCCTCGAACGAGCGCCCGAGGGTGGACGTCTCGTAGCGGCGACGCAGCAGGAGTCGGCCCTCCGTGACGTGGCGCACCACGTCGACGCCGTGGTGGAGAAGCGACGCACGGACCCGCTCCACCGAGGGGAACGGGTCGATCCACAGGACGCGGTCGTCCGCCTCCAACCCCTCCCGCACGAACTCCAGGATGGAATCGGGCAGCCCGACGCCCCTCCAATCGAGGCTCAACATGTGGCTGCCCGGCACCTGATCCCCCCGCGCTGGTCTTCGTGAGCGGTGGGCTCGACAGCCTGCCGCGCCGGGAGGCAAAAGCAGAATCCGTGCCAGCGGAGGTCAGCCGCCCCCGGGACACCCGCCCGATCCGCGCGGCGTTCTTCTAGATTTGTCGTCGATGCTGGGCGATGTCGTCCGAGAGGCAGGATCCGTGGCGAAGGGAAGGAAGCACACGAAGGCAGGCGTGGCGGCAACCCAGGAAGGGCCGTCCCGTCGTGGCCGTTGGCTGCTCGTGGCCGCGGCCCTCCTCGTGGCCGCCCTGGCCGCGGCGGCCGCGGAGGCCCGAAGCTCGCGCATCCAGGCGTGGTTCTTCTCCCGCTTCGCCTCCGGCCTGGAGTACCACCTCGGCCGGGGCGCCAGCGACAGCATCGTCTTCCCCCAGGCGGGCCCCTACGACGTCCGACTGGGCTACACCCGCATCCCCACGCTCCGAGGCCAGCTGGACTCCCTCGGTTTCGACCTGACCGACCAGGCCCGGGTCAGCCCGGACTTTCTCGAGGCCACGCGCCTCGGCGCCTATCCGGTCTACCGTGCCAAGACCTCGGCCGGCCTGGGCGTGCTCGACCACGACGGGCGCAGGGTGGTGCGCGAAACGTTCCCGGCACACGCCTACGCGAGCTTCGACTCCATCCCGAGCCTCCTGTGGCGCACACTTCTCTTCGTGGAAAGCCGGGATTTCCTCGACCCCGCGCAGCCGCGCAGGAACCCCGCGGTGGAGTGGGACCGTCTGGCGCGCAGCGTGGCGGTGCTGGGGCTGCGGGCCGTCGGCCTCGAGCAGAACGTGCCCGGAGGCAGCACGCTCGCGACCCAGATCGAGAAGTTCCGCCACTCGCCCGACGGCGTGACAAGGACACCAGCCGACAAGATCCGCCAGATGGTCACCGCTTCGCTGCGCGCCTACCGGCAGGGACCGAACACGCTCGTGGAGCGGAAGCGGATCGTCACCGACTATCTCAACTCGGTGCCGCTCGCCGCCCAGGCGGGTCACGGGGAGGTGATCGGCACGGCCGACGGGCTGTGGGCGTGGTACGGAACCGACGTCGCCGACGTGAACCGCCTCCTGCGCGGCGAGCCGACCGACTCAGCCGGCCGGGTCGCCGAAGCACGCGCGTACCGGATGGTCCTGAGCTTGCTCCTCGCGCACCGCCGTCCCAGCTACTACCTGGTGCGCCCGGAGGGGAGGGACGACCTGGGAGACCTCACCGACGCCCACCTCGGGCTGCTCGTGGCCGAACGGATCATCCCCCGCTGGCTGGCTGACGCAGCACGCGCCGTCCGGCCCTCGGTGCGACCCCTCGACCGCGCGCCGGAGCGGCGCACACCCCCGTTCGTGGAGAGGAAGGCCCAGAACCTCGTGCGCTCGCAGCTCCTCTCCATCACCGGGGTGCCGAGCCTCTACGAATTGGACCGTCTGGACCTGGTGGCGTACTCCGATCTCGACATGCCGTGGCACGAAGCGACCACCGCCGCGCTGCGGTCGTTGGCGGACCCGGCTTTCATCGCCACGAACGGGTTCGGCGAGACCAGGCTCCTGCAGGTGGGTGACCCGGCGAAGGTGCTCTACTCCGTCACGCTCATGGAGCGTACCCCCGACGGGAACGCCATCCGCGTCCAGACGGACAACTACCAGGGACCGCTCAGCCTGTCCGTAGCCTCCCGCCTCGAGCTCGGGTCGACGGCGAAGCTGCGCACGCTGGTCACCTACCTCGAGATCGTCGAGGAGCTGCACACGGCTCTCTCTCCGCTCCCCGCCGACTCGCTCCGCGGCCGCACGACGCTGCCCGGCGACCGCATCAACCGCTGGGCGATCGACTACCTGCTCGCCCATCCCGGTGCGCACGAACAGGACATGCTGGCGGCGGCCATGGAGCGTCGCTACGCGGCATCCCCCGCGGAGCGCTTCGTGACCGGGGGCGGCGTCCAGGCCTTCTCCAACTTCGACCATCAATACGACGGCCAGGTGTTGGCCGTGCGCGAGGCTTTCCAGCAGTCGGTCAACCTCCCCTTCGTCCGTCTGATGCGCGACGTGGTCGGCTACGAGATGGCACGTGCGGGCACATACCAGGTTCTGGAGAACGAGGCCGGCCCGCTCCGCCAGGAGTACCTGACCCGCTTCGCCGAGCAGGACGGAGCGCAGTTCGTGCGCCAATTCTATCGGAAGTACCAGGGGCGTGCGGGGCCCGAGGTGTTCGAGACGCTGGTGCAGGAGCGCCATCTCGGCAGCCGCCGCCTCGCCTGGGCGTTCCGCACGGTCGCCCCCGACGCCGACGAGGCGCGCTTCTCCGAGTTCATCCGCACGAACACGCCCGACGAGCGCCTGTCGGATGCGGCGCTGGCCGATCTGTATCGACGCAGCGACCCGACGTCGCAGACGCTCTCCGACCTCGGGTTCCTCGCACGCATCCACCCCCTCGAGCTGTGGGTCGCCTCGTGGGTGCTGCACCATCCCGGTGCCACGCTCGAAGAGGTGCTGGCCGAGAGCCGCGCCGCGCGCGTCGAGGTCTACGGATGGCTCTTCCGCACGAGCCGCCGCAACGCTCAGGACGAGCGCATCCGCACGATGCTCGAGATCGAAGCCTTCCAGGGCATCCTCCACCGATGGAGACGGGTCGGCTATCCCTTCGCGAACATCGTGCCTTCCCTCGGCACGGCGATCGGAAGCTCCGGGGACCGGCCCGTCGCGCTGGCGGAGCTCGCCGGCATCGTCCTGAACGGAGGGCTGCGCTACCCCGTGGTCCAGGTGCACGCGTTGCGCTTCGCTCAGGGGACGCCCTTCGAAACGCATTTCGCCAAGCGGAAGGGCGTACCGGAGCGCGTGCTAAGCGCGGAGGTGGCCGCGGCCGTGCGGACCGCGATGATCGACGTGGTGGAGAACGGAACCGGCCGGCGCGCGCGCGGTGCCCTGGTCGCCTCGGACGGCACGCGTCTGACCATCGGCGGCAAGACCGGCACGGGGGACAACCGCTTCCGCGTGTTCGCGCGCGGTGGCGCGTTGCTCGAGTCCCGCGTCGTGAACCGGACCTCCACCTTCGTCTTCTTCGCGGGCGATCGGTACTTCGGCGTCGTCGTGGCGTACGTGCCCGGGCCGGACGCCGGAGGCTACGACTTCACCAGCGCGCTCCCGACACAGATCCTGCGCGTGCTGGGGCCGCGCCTCCAGGGGTTGGCGGCGCCGGCGCCGGAGACCCCGTGAGGGCGCGGGCGACCGCCCGCTGCAGCGGCCCCACGTCCGGGTAGAGGCCCTTCGCGTCCACGCCGCCGTTCTGGCGGTTGGTCAGCAGCACGACCGCGAGCCCCTGTGCAGGCACGCCGAGCACGTACGTTCCGGTGAACCCGGTGTGCACGAAGCTCCCCGCGGGCGCGTAGTCCGGCACCTGCCACCCCAGGGCCTGGCCGTCTCCGGTCGAGGTGAGGAAGGTGTCGACCACGCCGGCACCGATGTAGCGCCGGCCCTCGTGCTCGCCCCGGTCGAGGAGGAGCTGGAGGAGGACGCGCAGGTCGGCGGCCGTCGAGAAGAGACCGGCGTGGCCGGCCATCCCCCGGAACGCGTGGAAGGCGTTGCCGTCGTTGACCTCGCCCACGAGCGTCCGGTGGCGCCAACCGTTCCACGCGTCAGGGTCGCCGGCGATGCGGTATCCGAAGGTGGAGTCGTGCACCATCCGGTACTCGTACGGGTTTCCCTGCGACGTCGCGGCGAATCGCGTCCCGGCGGGCGCGACGCCACCTCCGAGGTCCGACCCTTCCGGGGCGCCCACACCGCCCGCCTCCCCCGACCGGAACCCTGTCGACGCGAGCCCGAGGGGCCCGTACAGGCGCTCCTGCAGGAAGCCTCCCAGCGTGCCACCCGTCACCCGCTCGACCACGCGACCCAGGAGCATGAATCCCAGGTCGGAGTAGTGACGTCCCTCGCCCACCCCCCACGCCAGCGGGAGGTCGCGGACGTAGGCGTAGGCTTCGTCCGGGTCGGAGGCGTGATAGTAGACGGGCTGCCACTGGTAGAGACCCGCCCGGTGCGTCAGGAGGTGCCGCACGGTGATGGCGTCCTTGCCGCCGCCCCGGAAGTCCGGGAGGTACGTGTGGACCGGGGCGTCCAGATCGAGCACGCCGTCGTCCACGAGCATCATGACCGCGAAGGTCGTCGCCATCACCTTGGTCACGGACGCCAGGTCGAAGACCGTGGACGGCGTCATCGGCACGGGGTCCGCCAGCTCGTGGAGATGCCCGGTCGGCATGTCGGTCTTCCACGCCTCGTACTGCCCCTCGCCGTACTCCCAGCGCTCGGCCCATCCGTAGGCACGCTCGAGCGCCACCCGGCCGTCCTTCGCGACGAGGAGGACGGCGCCCGGGACCCGTTGCGCGTCGACCCACGCGGCGACGAGGGAGTCGGCGGCGTGGAGGTCGGGGGCGGCAGCTCGGGGGTGAGGCACGCCGAGCGCGACCAGCCGGAGGATCGCGAGGATGATCGGAATCGTCACGACAGATCCTCGGCCTCGAACTCGACCCCCAGGTGCTCGAGCAGCCGATTCTCGATCTCGACCCGGAGGTCCTCGTCGGTCAGCACACCGATGAGCTCGATCAGGCGCAGCTTCGATACGGTCCGGATCTGATGCGGCAGGACGATGCTCTCGAAGCCGGTGCCGACGACCGCCGGTGGAAGCAGCACCTCGAACTCGTACACACGGCGCTGCTTCCCCTCGCGCTTGGTCAGCGGCAGGATCGTCACGACATCGAAGTGCGCGTTGAATCCGTCGTTGGACACCACGATCGCCGGCCGTCGCTCCCCGCCCTGCTCCCGACCGACGTACGGCTCAAGGTCGACCCAGAACAGGTCCCAGCGCGAAACCGGACCGGCGTACGCCACCACTACGAATCGCTTCCTGTGAGGCCGTCGCCGACGGTCGTCTCGAAAGCCTCCCCCACGCCCTCTATCTCCAGGCGATACGCGGGATCCGCTGCAGCCGCGGCGTAGGCATCGTAGACGCGCCGGCGACGCAGCTCCCTCAACTCCCGCACCAGCGCTCTTTCCACGAACGCGTTCTGACTCTCGGCCGCTCCTTCCTCGACGGCCCGTCGGACCGCGTCCGCGACGGAACAGCGCACCTGCCAGCCGGTCTTGCGGGGCGGGTCGTTTCCGAGGGTCCGTCGCCCGGACGGCGCCGGCCGGCGCGTGCGTGTGCTCATGATGAAGCTCTCCGTTGGATCTGCCATCAACTATGGCACCCCATGTGCCCCCATGCAATGGTACCTTTCTTGGTACCCTCTTGGAGCCGCGACACCGCACGCGCTACCATACGGACATTCCCCCCGCAACGATCCCGTCGGCCGAGGTCGCATGTGGCCATTCCCGTGAAGGACCGGGCGACGCTGGACGTCCTTCATGGGATCGTGGTGGGTACCGACACCGCGTCCGTGGACGACCCGCAGGCTGACGCCGGCCCCGACGCCGACCAGCGACCCGAGCCGTCTGCCCGCACGTCCCGCGACCCTCGACCCGACTGGCCGGGAATCGAGCGCATCCTCGTCCACCACGGCCTCGCGGGGCTCGCCGTGGCCCGCTGCGGACGCGCCGCCGAGCACGGACTTCCACCGCCACTCCCCGACCCGGTCCGGAGCACGTTGGAGCCACATCGCGTACGCGCGGCGCTCGAGGCGCGCGTGCGTCTCGAGGCCCTCCACCGGGCCCGCCGCATCCTGCGCGACGTCGGGGTTCCCTCCCTCGTGTTCAAGGGCGCGGCGCTCGTCCTCGACGGCACCTACCGCGAGGCGGGGGAGCGCGCCTTCGAGGACGTCGACCTCCTGGTGCGCCCGGACGACGCGGAGGCGGCGGTCCGTGCCCTGATGGCCGGCAGCTTTCGACCCTGGACGCCGTGGAACGCCGAACGCGTCGGGTGGGTGTCCGCGTTCACGTTGGACGACCCGGAGGCTCCGCCGGGCCTCGATGCCACGGTGGACCTCCACTGGAGCTCCCTGTACGGCACGCTCCGCCTCGCCCGCTCGGCCGATCCCGATCCGCTGTGGGAGGGCGCGGACCTCGAGCTGGGGCTTCCGAGCACCGAGGCGCACTTCGCCTTGCTGGCGGGCCACTTCCTGAAGCACCTGCGCGTCATCCCCCACCTGCGGGGCCTCGTCGACCTCTGCCGGCTGGGACCCCGGCTCATCGACACGGACACGCTGCAGAGCCACGCACGTCTGCGGCGGAGCGAGTGCGGCCTGACGACCATGGTGCGCGCGCTCGCGCGGCTGTGGGGCGTCGCGTTCCCCACGGAAGTGATCACGGCCGTCGGGGCCGATGGCACGCCGACCGCCGCGGAATGCCGCTACCTCGGACCGGAAGCCCTCCTCCGCGCCCCGCCTGCACCGGAAGGCCGCCTGCACGGTCTCGTGCTGCGCTGGCGCCTGGGTGGGGGAGCGGCAGCCGCTCTCAGTGACATCGCCCAGGTCGCCGCGCCCCCGGAGGCGTGGCTGCGCGCACGCTATCCGCAGGCGCGTGTCTCGACACCCGTCCTTCGCGCCCGCTACGCGCTCGCGCTCGGGCGCTGGCTGGTGGGGTCGGGGCCGTCGCCCCTCTCTCCCAACCAGGACGTCGGCGGGCAGGTCCGCGCCGATCGGGACGTGCCCGCGGCCCGGGGCGACGCCTGATCCGGGACACGGCCCAGCGCCAGCGCAGTGCTCGAAACGACCGGGCGGGTGGGCGTCGCACCGCCCACCCGCCCCTCGCTCCCGCTTCCGACCGCTTTCGCTCTTCCGCTCGGCCGCTGGGAAGCTTCACCCTCCGGGGTGGTACGTCCTCTCCGTGTGCCCCTCGAGCTGCGACCGGTAGTAGTAGACCGGCCGCAGGTCACCGCTGGCGTAGCGCTCCGCCTCGTCGTTGAAGTGGGGCGAGGCCGGATCGCCGCTCTCCCCACCCGCGGTGACGGCGCGTGCGCGCACGCTGTCGCCGAACTCCACCACGGCCACGAAGCTGTTCCCGCTGGTGCCGTACCACTTCTTCGTGCCCGGGTAGGCCCGCGCGCCGAAGGACGCCAGCGACCCCCACCGCGACGACGTGAAGGGCACCGGGATGCTGGGCCCGTCGTCGTCGAAGGGCTGGACGATGTCGCCGGTCAGGCGCTGGAAGCGGTTGATGTCGCCCCACGGGGTCCGCCACGTGCCGAAGTCCGCGGTGAGCTCGTCGGACGCCGCCTTCAGCGACTCGATCCTCTGCCGGGCCGCGGCCCGGCTGGCGGCGTAGTCGTAGACCGAGAGGCCGGCGCGGCGCGCGTCGGAGCCGACCTTCTGCAGGAGATCGGTGCCCCAGAAGACGGCCAGCGCGGTCGGCACGGACTCGGCGCTCCAGCGCAGGTCCCAGTCCCGCAGCACGCCGATCTGTTCGGCGAGGGCCGCCTTGAGCGGATCGGAGGCCGGCGTCGCCTCGTACGAGGCGACCAGCGCGGGGATCAGCGGCTCGAAGGCGGTGAGGTAGGGATCGAACGCCGCGTCGATGAGCGACTGCAGCGTGAAGTCCTTCTTCCCCTCCAGCACGCGGACGGCATGGATGCCGCGGGGGTTCTCTCCGCCCGCCTCCACGTAGCTCGGGAAGTCCGCCTTCTTCGGGCTGTCCGCGCCCGACACGGTCCACGGCGCGTTGTTCGTGTTCTCGATCCACCCGTTCGCGGGGTTGAGCTCCCCGGGCGTCTCGTCGATGGACAGCGGCGCACCCCAGTCCGTCGCCGGGTCGCTCCCGTCCACCGGCTCCGACCAGTCGAAGCCGGGGTCTCGCTTCGGAATGAAGTTGGAGTGGAAGTAGGCGATGTCGCCGCCGGCGTCCGCGAAGATCGTGTTGTTCGACGAGTTGGTGTGCAGCTCCATCGTCTGGCGGAACGACGCGTAGTCCGTCGCCTTCGTGCGCGAGTACGACTGGGTCAGCGCATCGACCGGGTTCTCCATGAGGCTGATGGCGACCCACTTCCCGTCGGCCTCGCGCACGATCGGCCCGTGCTGGCTGCGGTAGATGGTGAAGGAGCGCTCGGCCATCCCGGAGTCCGTCTTGTAGCGGATGGTCACCTCCCGCTCGGCGAGCGGCCGCTCCTCGTCGCCGTACCGGTAGGTGTAGCCCCCGTCCGTCGGCGTCACCGTCTCCAGGTATTCGTCGATGTTGTCCACGCCGCTCGACGTGTGCATCCACCCGGCCTCGTCGTTGAAGCCCTGGTAGACGAAGAACTGCCCCCACGTCACCGCGCCGTAAGCGTTCAGCCCCTCCTCGCTGGCCATCTGCAGCTCGGAGCGGAAGAAGAAGGAGGTGTGCGGGTTGATGAGCAGGAGCGCGTGTCCGTCGGCGGTGTTCGAGGGAGCGATCGCGAACCCGTTCGATCCGGTGGGCTCCTCCAGCCACGTCTCGCCCACGAGCGCGAGCTGGTCGTCGAGCGCACGATCCGCGCCGGTCACGCCGTCGTCCGCCGGCTCCGCGGCCGCCGACCCCGTGGCGTCCCCACCCTGCTTCCCGTAGAACGCCTCGAGGTCGCGCAGCGATACGCGCTCGATGTCGCCGCCGATGCTGCCCTCGCTGAAGGTCAGCGCCATCCACGGCTCGAAGCGGGTGAGGACCTTCGGCTTCACGTCGGGATGCGTGGACAGGTAGTAGTTGAGGCCGTCGGCCCACGCGTCCATCAGCTGCCGCAGCCACTCGGGGCTCGCGGCGTACTTCGCCTGCATGTCCGCGGAATCGATGAACAGCCTCATGCGCAGGTCCCGCCAGATCTCGCCCTCGCCTTCGGCCTCGGCCAGACGCCCCATCGAGTTGAGGTAGTTGACCTCCACGCGGTTGAAGTCGTCCTCGGCCTGCGCGTAGATCATGCCGAAGACGGCGTCGGCGTCGGTTCTTCCGTATACGTGAGCGATGCCCCAGTCGTCGCGGACGATCGTGACGTCCTGCGCGCGGCTCTCCCAGCGTGCGGTCTCGGGGTTGGACGATTCCGGGCTCCCGCAGGCCGCCGCTGCGAGGGCGAGGAGGAAGAGGAGCTTTCTCATGGCGGATCCGCCTGAAGGTTGACGCGGTATTACCTGAATCATCGGAACCGCAATTCTAGGGGTGCCTCCGTATCGTGACCAGCGGAGGCGGTGTGCGCTTGCGGCAGGATGTCCCCGGACGCATGGTACCTGCCTCGCGCCCCTCGTACGCGCGCCCGCCGGAGCGTTCCGCGGCGCGCCATCCTGACGCCATGTCCTATCCACCGGGAACCCGGCTCGGCCATTACGTCGTCGAAGGCTTCCTGAGCGCGGGAGCCATGGGCGAGCTGCACCGGGCGTCCGACCCCCGGCTCGGGCGCGAGGTGGCGATCAAGTTCCTCCACCCGTCGCTGGCGCTTCTGCCCGAGTTCCGAGAGCGCTTCGAGACCGAGATCCGCGCGATCTCCCGCCTGACCCACAAGAACATCTGCACGGTCTACGACACCGGCACGCACGAGGGGCACCCGTTCATCGTCATGGAGCTGCTCGAGGGCCGGACGCTCGAGGCCATGCTGGCCTCCGGCCCGCTGCAGGTGGACCGTCTCCTGGACATCGCCATCCAGGTGGCCGATGCGCTCGAAATCGCCCACCGCCAGGGCGTCGTCCACCGGGACGTGAAGAGCGCCAACGTCTTCCTGACCGAGCGCGGCGACGTGAAGGTGCTCGACTTCGGCATCGCCCGCCTCGCCGAGGGCGAGCCCGGCTCCAAGGACCGGACGCGCCTGACCGCCGGCGGCGCGCCCGTCGGCACCGTGGCGTTCATGTCCCCCGAGCAGGCTCGCGGTGAGGAAGTAGACGCCCGCTCGGACATCTTCTCCCTCGGCGTGGTCCTCTACGAGATGGCCCTGGGGCGTACGCCCTACCAGGGCACCGCCTCGGTCGTCACCGCGGCGCTCCTGTCGCCCGACCCCGTCCCCGGGATCCGCACCATCGACCCGTCGCTCCCCCGGGCGCTCGAGCACGTAGTCTCCCGGGCGCTCGAGAAGGACCGCCGGACCCGATACCAGACCGCCGCGGACCTCCTGGCCGCGCTGAGGGGCCTCCGGAGGGACCTGGGGACGGGCCCGCAGAAGGTGCCGGCGGGGCTGGCGGCCGGTCGTGGAGGACACGGACGGCGGTGGGCGCTGCTCGCGGTCCCGGTCGTCCTGATCGCCGCGCTCCTGGCGTGGAGGCTCTCCGGGCCCTCGCCGCCGGGCCCGCTGCAATCGATGGCGGTCCTGCCGTGCGCGGACCACCAGGACGAGGCGGTGGGAACCATCTATCTGTGCGACGTCCTGGCCGAGCGCGTGATCGCGTCGCTCTCGCAGATCCCCGGACTGACCGTCCTCTCCTTCCAGGCCGTCGAGCCCTACGGCGGTGACGACCGGGGAGCCATGCGGTTGGGGGAATCGCTCGGCGTCGACGCCGTGCTCACGACCCAGGTCCGCACGCAGGCCTCCAACCTGAACGTGTCGGTCGAGGTGACGGACGTGCGCACGGGCGCTTACGTCTGGGGGAGCTACTACCAGAGCCCGACGTCGCAGGCGATGGAGCTCCCCGAGCGGATCGCGAACGACGCCGCCGAGAGCCTGCAGCTGCGCCTCAGCTCCACCGAGCGCGAGCGGCTGCGCATCGTGCAGATGTACCAGCAGGCGCAGTACCACTGGAGCGAGCGGACGGCGACCAGCCTCGAGAAGGCGATCAGCCTGTTCAACGAGGTCATCGAGTCCGATTCCACCTTCGCCCGCGCCTACGTGGGGCTGGCCAGCTCCTACATCCTCCTGCACTACTACGGCAGCCTGACGCCCGCCGAGGCCTATCCGCGGGCGCGGGCCGCCGCCGAGAAGGCGCTCGCCCTCGACGAGAGCCTGGCCGACGCGCACGCCTCGCTCGGCCTCGAGCTGCGCGACTACGAGCGCGACTGGGAGGGCGCGGAACGGGAGTTCCAACGCGCGCTGCAGCTCGATCCCTCGTCGGTGACCGCGCACCAGTGGTACGCGGAGCTGCTCGCCATGCAGCGCCGCTTCGCCGAGGCGGAGGATCAGATCCTCGACGCCGAGCGCATCTCCAGCCTCAACCTCGCGGTGCGCGCCGTCCACGGGTGGATCCTCACCTGCGCCGGCCGCACGGAGGAGGCGCGTAAGGTGCTGGAGTCGGCGGTCGCCCGTAAGCCGGACGACTCCCTCGCCAACTGGTTCCTCGGCCAGTTCTTCTTCTCCATCGGCGACTACGACCGGGCCGCCGAGGTGTTGGAGCACGCGATGGTGCTGTCCGGCCGATCGAGCCGGCGCATCGCCGACTACGCTGCCGCGCTCGCCATGGGCGGGCACCGCGACCAGGCGCGCGACCTCCTGGCCGAGCTCGATCGGCAGTCCGGCGCGGGATCGAACGTCTCGCGCTACGAGTACGCCATCGTGTACGGCGCGCTCGGCGAGAAGGACCGTGCCTTCCGGGAGCTGCAGGCGGCCCTGGACGAGCGCACCTGGCAGGTCGTCAACATGGGCGTCGACCCGATGCTCGGACCCCTGCGCGACGACCCACGCTTCCCCGCGCTCCTGAAGCGGGTGGGCCTGCAGTAGAGGAGAGGACGCGGTGGGGAGAGAAGCCGGCGACCGGGTCACGTTCACCGTCGACGCGACGATGTACGGCGAACGCAACGCCGCACCTGGGGCGGTCTACGGCGACCTCGAGCGCGCGGTGCGCCCCGACCTGCGCTATCACTACGCCAACCCCATCTGCGCCCAACGCTGGCTCGACGTGTGCGACGACCCCGCGTACGGGCACGAGCGGCTCCTCCGGGGGATCGAGTCGGCGGCCGGCGACCTCGTCGCCGCGCTCCGGGCCCCGGGGCCGGTGACCGTGGTCAGCCTCGGCCCCGGCGACGGCAGCGTCGACGAGCGCCTCCTGCGGGGGCTCGTCGCCGGTCCGGGCGTCGCCTGCTACTGCGGCGTGGACTTCAGCTTCGAGCTCCTCCGCCGCGCGGTGCGCCGGATCTCGACGGCCGAGGGCCTCGACGGAGGCTTTCCCATCCGAGCCGTGTGCGCGGACTTCACCGGCGAGCACGTCGCCGACATCCCGGCGGCGAGCGAGTCCTCACCGCGGCTCTTCACGCTCACCGGCTTCACGCTGGGCAACTACCGGGAGGCCGACCTCCTGACGAGCATCGCCGGCTTGATGCGCGCCGGTGACCACCTCCTGATCGACGCGCGGCTGCATGCCTTCGCGCCGCTGGCGGGCGACCTCGCGGCTCTGGCCGACCGCGGCGGCCTGTGCGAGAGCTACGACCTCCCGTCCGTGCGACGCTTCGTGTTCGGGCCGGCCGAGGTGGCCACGCTGGCGACGGCCGACGACGTGCGCATCGCCATCGCCGTGGACCGCTCCGTGACCGTCGTGCCGGAGGCGATCAACCTGGTGATCCACTGCACCGGGCTGGACAGCTCGATGAGGCTCACCGGCGCGGCCGTCCGTCGCGAGCGCCTCGACCTGGCGGTCACGACACGCTACCATCTTCCTGCCCTCACGGAATGGCTGGGGGCGGTCGGCTTCGATCTCGCCTGGGGGGAAGACGCCGACGATGTGGCGTTCCTGCTGCTTCGGAAGCAAGAATAGGTAAGTGTGGCGTCTCCGCGGGGAGCCGCTGCATATTGGTAATCGACTACATCTGTTTACGTCTCACGTACCCCCCAGACAGCTCCGACCGTGGAAGACCTTGGTGATCGCCTCGATGTCCTGCTCACCGGCTACGAACGCCGCAAGCAGGAAGAAACCCGGCGCCAGGTGCAGCGCGCGATCCGGCTCGAAGAGTCGCGCAAGCGCGGCGCCGAGCTCCTCCGCCGTTTCGCCGTGGCGCCGGCCCGTGAGGTCGCGTCGCGACTGCAGGAGGCGGGACACAAGATCATCCACCAGGAGCTGCTGGACGCCTATCCGCCCAGCGTGCGCATCCACTTCTGGCCCACCCCCGGGCCGCTCGACGAAGGGGAGAGCGAGCGCTCCACGCTCGAGCTGGTCTGGGGCGATCCCGACCCCGACGCCCTGTGCGCGAAGCGCTGGACGTCCGAGGGGCTCGACCGGATGCACGTGCAGGGCTCGGCGCGCGCCGGCGCCGTCGACGACCTGTGGGTGAAGGAGCAGCTCATGCTGTTCGTGCGCGAAACGCTGGAAGGGGTGTGACGTGAGCCACGAGCGCCCCGAGGATCTCTTCGACGTCTTCGAGCCGTGGACGGAGGGCGGCTCGGAAGCTGCCGTGGAGCCCGGGGCGGGGGTGCCCGAACCGCCGTCCATGAGACGTCCACGCAAGCGCATCGGCCCGCGGATCCCCCCGCCCGCAGGGCCGCCCAAGATTCCCGACCCCCTCGACGATCCGGCCGGCTACATGCGCGCCGCCGGCGTCCCGGAGATCGAGAAGGTGGCGCGCCGCCTCAAGTCGGGCGACCACCAGATCCGCGTCCAGGACCTCCTGGACCTCGCCGAACCCGAGCTACGCGTCCTCTTCTGGCCGCAGCCCGGGCTGATGGATCCGGACGACCGCACCAGAGCGACCCTGGAGTTCACGGTGAACCGCGGAGACGTCCCGGAGATCGAGGCGCACTACTGGCTCGGAAGCGACCCCGAGGCACGCATCGTGCTCGGCGCGGTCTCGCTGGAGCGCCTCGACGTCGCCTGGTTCAGGGGGCGCGTCCTGGACTTCGTCGAAGCCACGCTCGGCGGACTCTGAGAGGTCGATCCCCCACCCGATGCACTTCAGGGGCGAATGGCTCGCGCAGGCGGTCGTCGAGTCGGTCCTCGTCGTGGTCAGCATCCTGATGGCGCTGGCCGTGGACGAGTGGCGTGACAATCGGGGCTTCGCCCAGCTCGCGGACCAGTCGCTGGGCATCTTCGAGCGGGAGATCCGACAGAACCAGGCCCGCCTCGAGGACGCGACGCCCTTCCACAACGGGATCCGCGACCTCCTCGGCCAGGCCATGGATCAGCCGAACGCGTCGATGGACCTGCGCGGGATCCTGGAGGGCGTCGAGACGCCGGTGATCCTCAACACCGCGTGGCAGACCGCGCTCGCGACCGGCGCGCTGACGCACATGGACGTGGAGACGGTCTCGGCGCTGTCGCTCACCTACAGCATCCAGGACCGCTTCATCGCGACGAGCGGCCGCGACCGCCCGCGGGTCGCCGCGCTGGACGACATGACGAGCACCACGCTGCACGAGCGCATGCACGAGGCCTTCGACTACATGACCGCGCTCACGCGGGGCGAGGCGGAGCTGCTCACGGTCTACGGGGAGGCGCTGGCGCTCATCCAGGAGCGCCGCTTCCAGAACGCCGCGGGCAAGCTGGGCGACACGGTGCCCGATCCGAGGGACGTGGCGCACCCGTAGGCGCTCACTGGCGGAGCGGGTAGCCCTCCTCGCTCGGCAGCTTCCCGTCGATGCGCACCACCTTGGTCTCCGAGCTCACCTCGTTGAGGGGAACGAACGTGATGGCGCCCGGGATGACCGTCACCAGATCGCGCGCCATGTCCGAGCTGTAGACCAGCTTCGGCCCCGCCGCGACCTCCGCGCGGAACATCTTGCCGATCCAGTACTCGCGGAATTCCGCCTCGTCCATCCCGTAGATCTTGTCCAGCACGAGCCGTCTCTCCGCGGCCACGGGGGCGCGCATCAGCAGCGTGACCCTGCGTCCGTCGTCCCAGAACTGCCGCTCGCCGCGGAAGATCGCCTTCAGCTCCTGGAACGTCAGGTTCTCCACCTGCGTCTCCGGGTGCACGACGATCGCCACGGCCACGGCGGTGCTCTGGGCCGAAGCGCCGCCCGCCAGAGCCGTCATGGCCGAAAGGGACAACACCCACGGCCGGACCCATGCGCCGATTCTCCGACTGGACTCCTGCCTCATCGTGTCTCCTCGTTGCGGCTCATCCCCCGAACAGCGGGACGGCGAAGCTGGCCTGGACGTAGAGCGAGCCCGTGCGGTCTGCGCTCCCGAACTTTTCGTTCCGATACTCCACCTTGAGAGCAGCGAGCTCGGAGAAGTCCCAGCGCACGCCGCCGAGCACCGCCTCGTAGTCCGGCACCACCCCGGAGAACACCACGTCGCCCTCGGCGATATCCATCTTCTCCCACCGCACATAGGGCATCACCGCCCGCAGCTCGCCGCCCAGGCGCACGCCGGCGTGGACGTAGGTGGCGGTCGACGTCGTGACGTCGCCCGATGCGGAAGCCACGTGCCGGATGTTGATGTACTCGCTGATCAGATCCAGGCGCCCGCGGTCCCACACGATGTTCGCGTTGGTGATGCGCTCGTCGGTGTTCGTCCCGTCGGAGGTCGGTGCGTCGTCCACGTACACCGCGCCTCCGATGCGGAAGCCCAGGAGCCCGCCCGGCTGCACCGCCGCGGATGCGACGATGGCCCGGGATCCGTTGGCGTCGCCCGCGTCGCCCGCCCGGGCGATGTTCTCCGCCCGGCCGTTGCCGATGCCGACCGCGTAGGTGACCGGCGCGCTCGGGATCTTCCCCTCCGCCATCGAGCCCACGAAGTGGACCGGGATGAACCGGCTACCGAACTTCACCGCCTCCGGCCGCGCGACCGAGCCCTGGAGCCACAGTCCGTGATGATACGCCGTGTTCCAGTAGGAGATCGGCGTGTGGTAGCGACCCGCGGACAGCTTGAACGCGTCGCTGAAGTCGTAGCGGAGGATGGCCCGCTCGACCTCGATGCCGTACCCTGTGTCCCGCCCGGTCAGCGAGACCTCACCGAACAGCGCCACGCGATCCGAGAGCAGCACGTTCCCGTGGCCTACCGTCTGGCCGAGCTTGAATCCGTCCGCCGCGTCGCCTTCCTGCTCCATGTACATCATGTCCCCGAACAGGAAAGCATGGACCGAGGGCTCGGACGGCGCTTCCTGGGCCCCTAGCGAGGAGCACAGAAGCACGAAGGCACAGGGCAACAGTCGCCCCACTCTGGCCATGGGCAGCTCCTTGGGGAAAGGCTGGTAGAGGGGGTCCGAAGCGGGCTCCAACGTATGGCGCGGCACGCGCGTCCACCAGAAGATTCTTTTCGGCCGACGGCCGAGCCGGGCCACCCGAACACCCCGGAGAACCCTCACAGCATGTGGCCGCGCATCCT
>CAZPZU010000012.1:0-83950 GCA_964591135.1 uncultured Gemmatimonadaceae bacterium
GCCGCCAGCGTTCGTCCTGAGCCAGGATCAAACTCTCCATTGGTTTGTTGAAAGCTTGAACAGCTCTGATGAACGCGGTCGATTCTTAGATCGAGCGTTCGGAATTCTACGTTCTAAACCCACTCGACCCGAAGGTCGAACCCGGCGGGACGTAGCGCCTGCCGGTTGTGGGCCCGCTCTACCTATCTCTCGAAACCTCGGTTTTCAATCAGCGTATTCGGCTGCCCTCCGAGGAGATTCCGGGCGCCGCGGAAGCGGCGATGGGCGGAATCTCCTTTCGAGCAAAACGCAGCGGCGGCAGACCTTCTCCCGCTCGCTGCGAGGCCAAAAAGGTAACCGACCCGCAGCGACCGTGTCAACACCCTTTCGGCTCCGACTTCGCTGTCTCTTCGACCAGGGTGAGCGACCGGACTTGAACCGGCGACCTCCAGGGCCACAACCTGGCGCTCTAACCACCTGAGCTACGCCCACCAGAGCTCCCGTGCTCGGGGCCCGAAAACCCCGCCGTTCGGGAGAGCCCGCCTCGCTCCTGTACTGGCGAGCCGAATAACCTAAGCAATCCCGGGCGAACGGGAAACCCACTCCTATGGGGCTCACGCCCCACCCCGATGGACGGGGAAGGCCGGGCCGGTGCCCGGTGGGTATCGGGGGCGGTCGCCCACCGTGCGAAACCCGACTCGCCGCGACTTGATTCGCGCCCCTGGGCCGGGTAGCCTTGAGGCGCGCCGGGGGGGCCCGGTAGACCCCCGCCCGGCGCTGCCCCAAGTCTGGCACCATGGACTCTCCGGCGAGCTCCCCCCTCGCCTGCCCAACGTCCGGTCGGAGGCTGCCTCCGCTCGCCGTCGGTCGTGTGCCCCGCCCTCCTGCCCGCCACCTTTCCCACCGGCGGCGTCCCGTACCCCCGACGCCGCTCGTACCCGCCGCAGGCGGGCGCTCCTTCCCGACCCACCCTCCGCGCCCTCGAGGTGGAGGGTAGCGAACGGCCTCGGACCGCCCCTCCCTCGGCATGAGGACGCACCATGAAGACGTCTCCGAGATTCCTCACCGTGGCGTGCGCGACGCTCCTCGCACCCTTGATGGCGCGATGCACGGACGACGCTCCCCTGCAACCCGAGGCCCTCGCCCCGCCGCCACGCGCCGCTGCCAGCATCGGGCACGCCCAAGGGCGCTGGCTCTCCGACTACCTCCCGCTGTCGCCGCGGCGGCAGGGGATCCGCTGGTATTTCTGGGTGGACAGCGACGAATGGACGGTCTCCAGGGTCATCGGCACGGAGACCATCCCCTACGTGAGTGGTGCCGTCCAGGCCACCGTCTTTTCCAGTGAAGGGGCCGAATACGGCTTCGTGGAGCACGGCGGCGAGCTCTGGTACCTCGCCGTCCGCGACGACTACTACCTGTCTACGGACTGTGACCTGACCGCCTTCCCGCCCGAAAAGGCCTTCGGCAGGGTGCGCGACGGAATGCTCCTGGACGCCTCCGCCCCGGCGTACTACGTGCGAAAGGACCTGGGAGAGTGTGTCCCCGTGACCGGGTTCGGACCCGACGAAGCCGGCCTGTTTCTGGTGAAGGAGTCCGACGTGAATCTCTTCGGCGACCGCTACCAGAACGCGATCGTCCTCTGGGGAGTCCAACCGGGCGTGCCCTTCAAGGAGGTCTCGTTCTGGGGCTATCCGGGCGACCTGTTCGGGATACGCCGACCCACGGCCGCGGAGACGGGCGGATGGGCCGTGGACGGATTCATGGTCCTGGCACTGCAGAACGGGATCGTGGCCCTGGGTGACATCCGTCTCTCCGACGGCGGCCTGGAGGACATGGCCCCGCTGCTGGGCACCTTCCGCGGTGCCTCGACGCCGGTGCACCGGCTGTCTGGAGGAGGGACCATCGACTGGACACCCGATTTGAGGGTCAAGTACGGCTTCGCCGCCACCGTGGACGCCGCGGGAGAGGCGCACGGAGTGCTGCAGTTCGACTACCGGGAAGCCGGCTACGAGTGGCACGGCGCCATCGACTGTCTGAACGTGGTGGAGAACCGCGCCTACCCGTCCGGCGTCTTCACGGGGGGCACCCACGAGGGCATGTACTTCTTCTTCGGCGCCGAGGACAACGGTGAGGGGGCGACGGCTTCGGGGCCCGACCTCATCAGCCTGATCTACTTTTCGGACAGGCCCAGGGACTGCCACGTCGACATGCCGGTCCCCTACAAGGACTGGACGAACGGCAACGTCCAGATCAGGAACCTGGCGGACGGTCTCTGGGGCCCGGGGGAGGAGGAAACGCCCGGTCCGTGAGCGTGAGGTGACCGGTCGGGGCCGGGGCCCGCGGCGGGGCACGCCGCGGCCCGGCCCTGGCCCCTGTCACGACGAGTCGCGGTGCCGCCACCCGTGGAAGTGCGCCTGCTGGGACTCGAACCCAGGACCCTCGGCTTAGAAGGCCGATGCTCTATCCGGCTGAGCTACAGGCGCGGGAGGCTCGAGACCCTTCCGAGCCCGGGCCTAAGCTAGGCCGCGGACGCCCGGGACTCAACGAACCGCTGCGCCGGTTCCGTCGTCGGCCACGCGGCGCACCAGCACCAGCGGACCCGACTCGCCTCCGTACAGTCGTGGGCGGACAGCGTTCCCTCCCCACCCCGGTCGGTGACGCGGGCGTCCACTTCCACGGTTCCCGGACAGCCGTCGCCGTAGCTCAGCGTGAGGCGGAGCCGGTCGCCCGACCACGTTCCTTCCCCGGTGGCCTCCATCGCCACGGCAGGGATCCGCAGCGTCGCGTCGTGTTTCGGAGGCCTGCGGCTGCGCAGCTCGAGCACGAGTGGCATCCGCTGTCTCCCGAACGTGACGCTTCCGCCGAACTCAGGGGATGAAGCGCGTTTGCGCCTCCTCGCCGTCGCCACTCAGCCGTTCGTACGCCCCATCGTGGCGCAGGATCCAGGCCCGGGCCGAGCCGAGCTCGGCGTCCAGGATTTCCCGCAGCCGTGCGCGCGGGCCTTCGCCGTTCACCGGCGTGATGACCTCCACGCGCCTCCTGAGGTTGCGCCGCCGCCAGTCCGCCGAGCCGATGCAGTACTCCTCGTCCCCACCGTTCTCGAAGTAGTAGATGCGGGCGTGCTCGAGGAACCGACCGAGGATGCTGCGCACGCGGATGTTCTCGGACAGTCCCTTCACTCCGGGGCGGAGCGTACAGATCGCACGCACGATCAGGTCGATCTGGACGCCGTCCCGGGCCGCGCGGTAGAGCGCTTTCACGATCTTGCGGTCCGTGATCCCGTTCATCTTCGCCTGGATGCGCGCCGGGCGCCCGGCGCGCGCGTGCTCGGCCTCCCGATCGATGCAGCGCATCAGGTTCGTGGCCAGGGAGTGGGGCGCCACCCACAGACGGCGGTAGGTCTGGCTGGGCGGTCCGGCCGCGCCCATGAGCTCGTTGAAGAAGTCGTTGAGGTCGGCGCCGAGCTCCCCGTCCGCCGACAGCAGGCCCAGGTCCGTGTAGAAGCGCGCCGTGGCTGCGTTGTAGTTGCCGGTGCCGATGTGGACGTAGCGACGTAGCCCCCCGTCCTCGCGGCGCACGACGAGCGCCGTCTTCGCGTGCGTCTTGAAGCCCACCAGCCCGTAGACGACATGCCCGCCGGCCTCGATGAGTCGGTGCGTCCAGTGGATGTTGCTCTCCTCGTCGAAGCGGGCCTTGAGCTCCACGAAGGCGGCGACCTCCTTCCCGTTGCGCAGGGCGTCGACGAGGGCCGAGGCGAGGGGCGACTCCCTGCCGGTGCGGTAGAGCGTGAGCTTGATCGAGACCACGGCGGGATCGTGGGCGGCCTCGTCGAGGAAGCGGCCCACGGTGTGGTCGAAGGAGTCGTAGGGGTGGTGCAGGAGGACGTCGCTCTCGCCCAGCAGCTCGAAGATCGAGCGGCCCGACTCCACGGGACGCCGCGGAACGAAGGACGGGTATCGCTCCCCCGGGAGGTCGAGGTCCGCGATCTGCGCGAACGCCCGCAGGTCCAGCGGCCCATCCACCTCGAAGACGTCGCCCCTGCTGAGCACGGCGCTGTCCGTCCCGCGCTCCGAACGGAGCTCCCGCAGAAGGTGGGCGCGCATCTCGCGCGGCATGCTCTCCTGGACTTCGATGCGCACCACCGGCTTGTACGGGCGCGCCTCGACCTCGTCCTCGACCGCCTCCAGCAGGGAGTCCGACACGTCCTCGTCGATCTCGACGTCGCCGAGGCGGCTGACGCGGAAGGCGTGCACCTCCTGGACGCCGAAGGACGGGAACAGCATGGCGGCGTTGCCCTCCACGACGTCCTCGACGGCGACGAGGTCGGGTCCGTCACCCACCTGGAGGAAGCGCGGCAGGTCCTCCGGGATGGGGACGTGCGCGAGGTGCGGACGGTCTCCGTCCGTGCCGTGCAGGACGGCGGCGAGCGAGAGACCCAGGCTCGTGAGGCGCGGAAAGGGATGGCCCGGCGCGGCGGACATCGCCCTGGGCGTCAGGAGCGGGAAGATCTCCTCGGAAAAGCGGCGCGCGAGGCCGTCGCGCTCGTCGGGCCCGAGCTCCGTCCAGCGGCGGATGCGGATCCCTCGCTCGGCCAGGCTCGGCAGCAGCCGCTCGGTGAGGCAGGCGTACTGGCGGGCGAGGAGCGCGCGCGTGCGGATCGCGATCAGGTCGAGGAGCCCGTCGGCCTCCGCGGCCTCGGTGGGCGATGCGCTCCGGCTCTCCGTCTTCAGCCGTCCCACGCGGACGACGAAGAACTCGTCCATGTTGCTCGAGAAGATCGCCAGGAAGCGGAAGCGCTCGAGCAGAGGGAGGGAGGGATCCTCGGCCAGCTCGAGGACGCGCTGGTTGAAGTCGAGGATGCTCAGCTCGGTGTCCAGGAAGTCCTCGGGGTCCGAGCCGGCCACGGCGTCCCGACCCCGCGGGCCCGGGGGGACCACCGTCGGCACCCCGACGGCCCGCGGGGCCTCCCGCAGGAGCTTCCGACCCACCTCGGAGCGGACGAGCAGGAGCAGCGCGGCGGCGAGGCCGGGATCACGCAGGCGCGGCGCACCGACCCTTTCGAGAAGCTCGGCGAGCGGGATCCACACGAACCGCTCCGGCGGGGTCTCCGACGGGTGGATTTCGTGCAGCCACACCTCCAGGTCCGGCGTGTCCTTCCGGCTCTGCGCGAAGCCGACCAGCTCGAGGTCCTGGACCGGGTGGCCGCCGCCGAACAGCTCGGAAAGGAAGGCCCGGGCCAGCTCTTCTCCGGAGCCGCGGGCCGCCGGCATCGTCAGCCCCTGGGCGCCTTCGGTGAGCGCGACCGTCCCGCCCCGCAGGATCAGGAATGCCCCGCGCACCTCGTGGGGCGCGTCCGGCCGGGTCGCGGCGGTCGAGCCGGCGAGGATACGGCTCGCTCGCTCCAGCGTGTCCAGCCCGTCCGCGGACAAGCCATGCTGGGCGCGCAGACGCTCGGCCACGGTCTCGAGGCCCGGACCGCCGGGCGCCAGCTCGGTGACCACGACTTCCTGCAGCGAGCGGGTCGCGCCGGAGGTGTGGGCGACGATCCTGTCGAAGAAGACGCGGTGCACCGCGCGGCGCAGCCAGCCGATGCGCAGGTCGCGGACCTCGCGATCGACGTCCACGGCGACGAGCGGACGGAGGGCTACGGGATCCACGATCTCGCGCAGCCGCGACGCCAGCTCCGTCGGGCCGGCCAGCGTCTCGTACAACCCCTCCCCCGTGACCGGTTCCTCGAGGACGCTCTCCTCCACCACGCCCTCCAGATTCATCGCGGAGACGCTCACGAGCGCCAGCGTCTTCAGCCCGCTCGCGTCCAGGCGCAGGCGTAGCGTCATGCGACGCTCGCGCAGCAGCCCGTCGGGCGTGTCGAAGTAGGTCTCGCGCAGGAGGCGGTACTCGGCCTGCCCCGCGCTCATCCCCACGGGTCGCGCGGCCGATGCCATCGCCTCGAGGATCTCGTCCGAGGCCACCGGGAAGCTCAGGCGCCGGGACACGGGTCCTCCCCTCCGCTCGGAGTTTCCTGTCGCGGCGCGTAGACGGTCAGTCGTGCCCGTCGGCCGTGCCCCTCGTCCGACAGGTAGAGGCGGCCGTCCGGCCCGAAGGCGATCCCCTCCGCCTGGGGATGGCGGTCCTTCGACAGCTCGAGGGCCGACAGCACGCGCCCGCCGGGCGACAGCTCCACGATGGCCCGCTCCTCCGCCGCCACCAGGACGAGATCGCCGGTGGTCGGGTCGACGTCGATGCCGGAGGGATGGAGTCCGTGCTTCAGGCCGAAGGGCTCGAGCCGGTCGAACGGAATCCGCAGAGGCGGAGGAACGGGGGCCTTGGGGTCGATGGGGAGGCGGTGGATGCGGAACTCGTCCGCCCTCGGCGCGATCCTCTTGCACGCAAGAAGCAGGCTGTGCGTGGCCGCCTCGTAGGCGAGCCCCTCGATCTCGCACGAGGCGCCGACACCGGTGTCGGTCACGCGGATCGGGGAGGCCTCACCTTCCGCGACTTCCCGGAACTCGTAGAGGAGGCCGCGGCTCGACACCAGGAACCACCGGTCGCCGACGACGGCGACGCCCTCGAAGTCGCCCGCCACCGGCGCGGATGTGGACCCGAGGGCGAAGCCCCGGTCCACGTCCCCGCTCCGCGTGTCGATCGCGTAGAGGACGCCGAGCTCGTCGCCGTGCCCGAAGAGACGCCCACCGTCGGAGAACGCGAGACCGGAGATCTCGTCGAGGCGATGCGGGAGCTCGAAGCGAGCCGCGCGGTGCTCGAAGTCGAAGCGCTCGGTGAGCGGGCCGTCGTCCCGTGGAGTGGCGCCCGGCGACGCGACCTCCTGCGCCCCGATGCGGGGGGGAACGGCCAGCGCGAGCGTGAGGAGGAGCGGGAGGCGAGCCGTCACGAGCGCTTCTTGAGGCTGGCGAGCGAGCGCAACTCGGCGGCCGCGATCACGCCCGGCGTGGCCTCGCGGAGCCGGTCGAGGAGCGTGCCCTCCGCAGAGGGGCGGTCCAGCCGCGCCAGGTACTCGAGGACCAGGTTCCCGTCCGCAGCAGGCACGATCTCGGCCAGCTTCCAGCGGGTGGCGAGGGTGTCGAGCGCCGGCTCGACGACCTCCTGGGCTGGGGCGGCCTTCGGCGCGTGGACGAGCAGGAGCGCGTTGGCTCGCTTGCCTTTCTTCTTCGCCCGCTCGTCGGTGAGGTGGAGCTCCATTCGGGCCGCCCGGTCGAGCACCTCGGCGGCGTCTGCTGGAGAGGCGGCGTCCAGCACGGCCGCGTCCCCGACCATCCTGGCGGCCAAGGCCGTGTGGGGTCCGACCAGCGCGTCCCCCAGGCTCAGCTCCCCGGGACCCGCCGCGTAGACGTTGCCGAAGTGCGCCGTCCACAGGAGGAGCACCACGCCGTTGAAGAAGAGTGACAGCACTAGCGAGACGCCGAACGCCTGGACGCCACAGGCCAACCCCACCCCGATCGCGAGGAACACGTAGACCGCGTCCTTCGTGTCGTCCAGCGTGGTGCGGAAGCGCACGGCGGCCACGATCCCGGCCAGGGAGAACGCCAGCGGGATGCTGTTCTGCACGATCATGACGATCCCCGTCACGGCGACCGGGAGGATCAGCATCGTGTGCACGACCGACTCGTCGAAGCCGCGCAGACGGTGCGTGAGCATATACACCCACGTGACGGGCACCATGATGATCAGCGCCCCGAGCATGGAGATCGCGCCCAGCCCGGCCCCGGACCAGGGCGTCGCGGCGATGGGCGTGCCCACTGCGGCGGCCGCTTCCCTCCCACCTCGCGCGAAGTCGAGCGCCGTCGGAATGTGGCCGCCGCCCAGCACCTGGGCCGCGCCCGGAATCAGCCGCACGGCCAAGAAGACGACCGCCGCCAGCGCGATGTAGTAGCCGACCAGACGCAGGAGGCGGCGGAGCGTGCCTCGGGACTTGTAGCTCGCGCTCATGGTGGCCTCGGGAGGGGGCAAAACGGCTGCAAGGTGCGGCCTATCATGGGTCGCGCGCACCGCGCGGAGCAAGAACCTGCTGGCACGGAGTGGAGCCGCGGAGCATCTTGACGCCATGAGCAGCGCTTCCCGCCCCCCCACCGGCCGTGCGCGCCGTCTCGGAGAGCACCGACGGTTCGAGCAGGGGCTCGCCGAGATGCTCGGCCTCGTGCGCGGCGTGATCGCCGACGGCATCGTCTCCGAGGACGAGGCCCGGAACCTCGCCCGTTGGACGCGCGAGAATGCGGACATCGCCACCCGCTGGCCCGCGAACCTCCTGGCCCGGCGCCTCGAGCAGATCTTCCGGGACGGCCGCCTGGACGCCCGAGAGCGCCGATACATGGCGTCCGTGCTCGGCCAGCTCACCGAGAACCCCGTGGGGCTCGGCTTCGCGCTGGCCACGGACCTCCCTGTGGACCGGCCCGAGCCGGAGGTGGTCTTCGAGGGGCGGATCTTCGTGTTCGCCGGGGAGATGGCGTACGGCCCCCGGCGCGCCTGCGAGCGCGAGGTGGTGGAGCTCGGCGGGGAGTGCGAGCGCTCCGTGACGCGGCGGACGGACTACCTGGTGATCGGCGCCCTCTCCGCGGCCGACTGGGCGCAGGAGGGGTTTGGGACGATGGTGGACGAGGTCGTCCAGTACCGGGCGCGGGGCGTGCCGATCGCGATCATCTCCGAGCAGCGCTGGGCGGAGGCGCTGCCGTAGGGGGACGCCTGCCCATGCCCGCGGGACCGGTTGGTCGACCCGCGTCCCCTGCGACACCGCGGTTGCGCAGCCACGCCCGTCATATGGTCCCTGCCCCGCTCGTTTCCTCTTCGAGATCTTTCCCTGGGCCCTCCCCACCATCGAAGCGATCCCATGACGACGTTCCGGGACACGCGGCGGGGGCTGGTCTGCCGCCGGCTCGTATCGAGCTCGCTGCTCGCCCTGCTCCTCTTCACGATGGCGTGCTCCTCCTCGACGGGCCCGGACGGGCCGGTCACGGTGCTCGTGGTCAACGAGACGTGCCATCCCGGGCCGTGCGTCCCCCTGAGGGTCTTCGGGTTCCCCGCCCTGCAGCCGCAGACGCCGGAGGGGTTCTGGGGCTTCGAGCTCGGCTACGTCTCAGGGGCCGTGGCCTGCTTCAGGCTGCCCCCATCGGACGAGCTCCGCGTCACCAACGCGGGCACGGGAGCCACGACGACCTACACCTGGACGCTCGACGAGCCGATGGCGTTCGGCGCCCTGCCCATGTACTCGTCGATGCTCATGGGTCAGCCCGGCACGGACGAGTTCGTGCCGACGAGGTCGGAGGGATGGATCGTCACCCTGCCGAGCGGGACCACCGTGACGCCCGACGTGGCCTGTACGCCTCCGGGCGGCTTGGACTGAGGGTCGGCTCCTGGGGTTGAGGTCGATGTCGACTTGGCCCGGCGCCTCGAGCAGATCTTCCGGGACGGCGGCGTCACACGACCCCTGCCCCGGTCGTTTCCTCCTCGACATCTTTCACCAGGCACTCTCGACCAGCGAAGCGATCCCATGAAGACCTTGCGGGACACGCGGCGGGGGCCGACCCTCCGTCGGCTCGGTTCCGGCCTCTTCCTCCCGCCGCTCCTGCTCGCGCTCGCGTGCTCGTCCACGACGGAGCCACAGGGTCCCGTCACGCTTTTCGTGGTCAACGCGACATGCGATCCAGGTCCGTGCGCGGCACTGAGCGTCCGCGGCTTTCCGGAGGAGCAGCCCCTGACGCCCGGCGGGCTCTGGTCGATCGACATCGGCACCGTCTCGGCGCCCGTCGCGTGCCTCACGCTCCCGCCCTCGGGCGAGTTCCATGTGTCGGGACCGGGGACCACGACGACGTACACCTGGACCCTCGCGGATCCCATCGGCCTCGGCACGGTCGCGGCCGGCGCTTCGGCGCTCATGGCGACGCCCAGCACCGGAGAATTCGTCCCGTCCAGCGCGCCGGGATGGAGGGTCACCCTGCCGGGCGGGACCACCGTGACGCCCGACGTGGCCTGTACGCCTCCGGGCGGCTTGGACTGAGGGTCGGCTCTCGCCCTACTCTGCCACCACGTGCAGGCGGGCGGCCACCCGCTCGGCCATCGCCCGTGCGGTGTCCAGGTCCGGGTGGCGGAGCACCACCATGCCGTCGCCCACCAGCACGCTCCGCCAGTCGCGCCGCGGCGCACCGATGGGGTTGAGGTCGATGTCGACGATGTGCGGGCCGAGCTCGGAGAGGATCGCCTCGAGCCCCTCGTAGCGCTGGATGCGGCCGTGCCCCCGCGCCCGCTTGTAGATCCACGCCGCGGCGTACTTGCGCTCCACCTTCTGCGTGAAGCGGCCGTGCACGACGCACTCGGCCCACCCGGTGTAGGTGTCGATGTCGGCGGCGTAGTTGATGAGATCCACGAGCCCGGCCCCCGGCGAGCGGGCGCCGATCTCCCCGAACACCGCCTCGCCCGAGGGCGTGCGGTACCACTCCATGTGCGTGTAGCCGGTCTGGAAGCTCAGCGCCCGGAGCACGTCGCGGCCCATCTTCTTCCCCGCCTCGAGCTCCGGGGCGTCCGGGTCGCGGAACACCAGGGTGATGGGGCTCACCCACTCGTTCTCCTTCATGTGGAGCGCGCGCGGGATGTACGTGGACGCGCTGTAGTGCACGATCTCCCCCTCGACGCACAGCGTGTCGAAGGTCATGTCGTCGCCCTCGACGAACTCCTCGACGCTCACCTCGCTGACGTTGCGGAGCGCCGGAAGGATCCCGTCGAGCTGCTCGCGCGTGTCCACCCGGTAGGTGCTCTCCGATCCGGCCCCGGCGATGGGCTTCACGATGACCGGGTAGCCGATGGTCTCGACCGCCTCGATCACGCCGTGCACCGTGGTGGCGCTGTAGTGGTGGGGCGTGCGGATCCCTGCGGCGTCGAGCACGCGTTTCATGATCTCCTTGTCGCGGAAGGGGATCGTCTGCTCGACGGTGAGCCCGGGGAGGCCGAGCCGCTCGCGGATGCGGGCGGCCAGCAGCACGTACGGCTCCCACAGGCACTCGACCCGATGGATCGGGGTGTTGGCCGCGAAGGCCGCCACGCGCTCGACGATGGCTCCCTCGTCCTGGAACGACCCGACGTGCAGGTAGGCCGATAGCGCGCGCCGGGCCGTCTCCGTGAGCTGCGACTCGGGCTGGTCGCCCAGCCCCACGACGCGGGCGCCCACGGTGGCGAGCCCGCGCGTGAAGTACTGCATCTCCTTGGGGAAGCCCGGCGAGATCATCAGGACGTTCACGGGGTGGCCTCCTGGGCGAGTTCGACACGAATGCGGGTGATGATCTTCCAGAGCGCGTCCTTCACGACGTCGGTCTCCGGATGGCGGACGATGACGTAACCCTCCCCCTCGTACGTGCCCGACGCCGCCTGGCCGAGCTCGGGCATGCGGGCCTCGACGACCAGCGGGCCGAGCTCGCGGGCGACGTCCTCCAGGCCGCGGACCGCGCGCACCCGCCCCTCTCCCTGCCCCCTCAGGTAGGCTGCGCCTGCGGCGTAGGGCCTGGGCCGGGGGGTGAAGCGGCCGTGCACGACCGTGTCCGCCCACGCCCGGAAGAGGTCGACATCGTGCGCCCACGAGATGAGGTTCACGAAGCGGGCGCCGGGAGGGCGCGCGCCCACCTCGGAGATCGCCACGCTCCCGTCCGGCCGGCGGAACCACTCCATGTGGCTCATCCCGGTGTGCATGCCCAGCACCCTGAGCGCCTCGCCGGCCACCGCGCGGATCCCGTCGTAGCGCGGATCGTCCACCTCCCTGGGCAGCAGCACGCACCACTGGATCCACGGCGCGCGCAGCACCTCGAGTGCGGAGGGGAAGTAGTGGTTGATCGAGTGCCACACGACGCGACCGTCGAGGGCGATGGAATCGAACGAATGCTCGTCTCCGACGACGAACTCCTCGAGGAGCGCCGGACGCTCCGCCGAAGGCGGCATCTGGCGCAGGAGGGAGGCCAGGTCTTCGGCGCCCTCGATGCGGAACGTCCCGCGCGAGCCGGATCCCGCAGGGGGCTTGACGATCAGCGGATAGCCGACGTCGCGCGCGAACGCCTCGGCCTCCGCGCTCGTACGGGCCAGCGCGTGGCGCGCGCACGGGAGACCGTGAGCGCGCAGGACGTCCTTCATGCGCGACTTGTCACGGAAGTTCTCGGCCGCGGCGGCGCCCATTCCCGGAAGGCCGAGAGCGTCGCGCACGGTCCCCAGGGGGACCTGCAGCTCCTCGAAGGTGCCGAGAAGCAGCTCGACCTTCTGGCCGCGGCGGCGGAGCTCCTCGACCGCGCGGCGGAGCACGTCCGGGTCGAGGGCATCGCGCACCTGCACGAAGTCCGCGAGCCGGACGCGCAGCCCCTCGGGTACGCGGTCGGACGGGTCCTGGCTGACGAGCGACAGGCGCACGCCCTCCGCGCCGGCCAGCGCCGCGACGAAGCGGAGGGTGGTCTCGGCGAAGAAGGGCGCCACGTAGGTGACGTCGGGCATGGAGCCTCGGGCACGCGGGGGCTGACGCGCAAACGCGCGGGAGAAGGTACGAAGCCGGGCCGACGTCCGGTACCGTCCGCGCGCACGGTGCGGTATTTTCCTCGCTCCTCCCATCCAGCGAGCCCAGAGAGGCCAGCATGCACGTTGTCTTCGTGGAGCCGTGCTTCCCGGCGAACCAGAAGGAGTTCGTCCGGGGGCTGACGTTGACGGGCGCGCGGGTGAGCGCGATCGGAGAGCGGCCCAGGGACTCCCTGGACGAGGACCTGCGGCGGTGGCTTCTGCATTACGAGCAGGTGCCGACCGTGGTGGACGTGGACGCGCTGGTGCGCGTGGTGAAGTGGATGGACGCCCGCCTGCCCGTGGACAGGCTGGAGGCCACCGTCGAGGCCCACGTGCTCCCGGTCGCGCAAGCCCGCGAGGCCCTGGGCATCCCCGGCACCTCGACGCACACGGCGTACCTGTGCCGCGACAAGCCGGCCATGAAGCAGGTGCTGCGGGATGGAGGCGTGCCCTGCGCGGCGTCGATGGGGAGCGGGGATGCCGATGAGGTCCTCGCCTTCGCGCGCGAGATCGGCTACCCGCTCGTGGTGAAGCCCCGCTCCGCGGCGGGCGCGTCGGGCACGGAGCGCGTGGACTCGGACGACGAGTTGCACGCGGCCCTCGGCCGGGCCGGGGTGGGCGGCGGTGCGCAGGTGGCGGTCGAGGAGTTCGTCGAGGGCCACGAGGCCTTCTTCGACACGATCACAATCGGCGGCCGCGTCGCTCACGAGTTCATCACGCACTACTACCCGAACGTCCTCGAGGCGATGAGGACGCGCTGGATCTCGCCGCAGTTCGTCACCACGAACCGCATCGAGAGCGCCCCCGGCTACCAGCCCGTCCTCGAGATGGGCCGGAAGGTGAACGGGCTGCTGGGCATCGACACGTCGGCGACGCACATGGAGTGGTTCTTCGGGCCGAAGGGGCTGCGCTTCTCGGAGATCGGCTGCCGCCCGCCGGGCGTCCGCGCGTGGGACCTGTACGCCGCGGCCAACGAGATCGACGTCTACCACGAGTGGGCGATGGCGGTCGTGCACGGGCGCACGGTGAAGAAGCCGACGCGACGCTTCAGCGCCGGGATCATCGCGCTCCGCCCCGACCGCGACGGCGTGATCCGCGGCTACGAGGGCCTCGACGAGATCCAGTCCGCCTTCGGCCCGTGGATCATGGACGCGCACCTGCCGCCCGAGGGCACCCCCACGCAGGGCGTAGAGGCCGGGTACATGGCCAACGCGTGGGTGCGGATGAAGCACCCGGACTACGACGAGCTGCGCCGCATGCTCGACCGGGTCGGCGAGGTCGTCCACGTGAGGGCCGGGTGAACGACCGTCCTGCACGCATCGTCCTGCTTGGCCCGCAGCGCGAGCGGCACGACGCGGGCACCGTGGTCGCCGGCCTCGGCGAGCGCGGGCCGGTCGCGCTGATCACCGCCGGGTGGCAGGAGTGGGAGGAGGACGACGCCCGCGTGCGCGGCGCGCTCGGCCCGGACGCCTTCAACCTCCGCCTCTGGGGGCGCGCCGAGCGCGTGTGGCGCGACGATCCCGACCTCGCCGCGGGGCACCACGCACTCCAGGACGCCGTGCGCCTCCTGCGCCGGGCGTACAACGTGCGCCTCGCGCGGGCCATGGACGCGTGGATCGACCTTCAGGCCCTCGCCGGCGACGCGGCCGTGCTCGACCCGGAGCGCGACGCCGCCCTCGAGGCCGTGCGCGCGCTCGACCGATACCACGCCGATCGCCTGCGCGTGCTCCGCGACGCCTTCTACCGTCGCTACGACCCGCTCATGCGCGGCTCGGTGGGGCGCGAGCGCGAGGACATCCGTCGGGCCCTCGAGCCCGCCCGCGTGGTCGTGATCGAGGGGGGTCACGTCCCGGCGCTCCTCAACCGCCTGCGCCTCTTCGGCGTGGACGGGCTGCTGGCCGCCAAGACCGTCGTGGCGTGCTCCGGCGGCGCGATGGCGCTGGCCGAGCGTGTGGTCCTCTTCCACGACTCGCCCCCGTGGGGGCCCGGGCACGCGGAGGTGGGCGAGGTCGGCCTCGGGCTCGTCCCCGGCGTCGTGGCGCTCCCCCACGCCTCGGAGCGACTCCGCCTGGACGACACCGACCGTGTCTCCCGCTTCGCGCGGCGCTTCGAGCCCGACACGTGCGTGCTCCTGGACCCCGGCGTACGGCTCGAGTGGGCGAACGGGTGGCGGTCGCAGCGCGTGCAGCGGCTGGCCCCGTCGGGCCGCGTCGAGCCGTGGAGGACGGCCGCGTGAGGCGGGCGCCCGAACCCCGGCGCGACGACGTCGCGGCCGCCGCCGACCTCTCCGGTCTGGCGATCGAGACGCTGGCCGGGCACCGGGCGCCCACGCCGGAGGACGTCGACGCCTTCGTCGCCGGACACGAGTTTCCCCTCGTGGAGGGTGGACGCGTCACGTTCGTCTTCCGCGGCGAGGCTGACGACGTGCGCCTGCGCCACTGGGTGTTCGGGCTGCCCAGCTCCGTGCCGCTCACCCGCGTAGGCGGCACGGATCTCTGGTATCACGTGCTGGAGTTGCCCGAGGACTCGCGGATGGAATACAAGCTCGAGGTCACCCGGGGGAGCGAGGCCCGGTGGATCCAGGATCCTCTGAACCCGTACCTTGCCCGCGACCCCTTCGGCGCCAACTCGGTGGCCCACGGGCCGGGCTACCATGTGCCGGCGTGGACACAGCTCGACCCCTCCGCACCCGAGGGAACGCTGGAGGACCGCGTGTTCCGGAGCGCGGCGCTGGGCGGGACCCGCCAGCTCACGATCTACCGGCCGGCGCGCTTCCGCGCGTCCCGGCGCTTCCCCCTCCTGCTGGTGCACGACGGCGGCGATTACGTACGCTACGCCGGACTCAAGACCGTGCTGGACAACCTCATCCACCGTCTCGAGATCCCGGCCATGGTGGCGGCGCTCATGCACCCCCCCGACCGGATGGAGCAGTACCGGGCTTCGGAGGCGCATGCGCACTACCTGACCGACGAGCTCGTTCCGCAGCTCGAGCGCGAGCTGCCGCTCGTCGGCACGCCGGAAGGTCGCTGCCTGATGGGCGCGAGCCTGGGCGCGGTGGCGTCGCTGGCGGCGGCAGTGCACCGTCCCGGCTTCTACGGCCGGCTGCTGCTTCAGTCCGGCTCGTTCGCCTTCTCGGACATCGGCGGCCACGGCCGCGGGCCGGTCTACGACCCCATCGCCGACTTCGTGAACGCGTACCGGCGGACGCCGTCGGCGGTGAGCGAGAAGGTGTTCGTCAGCTGCGGGACGTACGAGTCGCTCATCTACGAGAACCGCTCGCTGGTGCCGATGCTCCAGAAGACGGGGATGGACGTGCGCTTCGTCGAGTCGCGCGACGGGCACAACTGGGAGAACTGGAGGGACCGGCTGAGAGAGGGGCTGTCGTGGCTCTTCCCCGGGCCCCTCTGGCTGGTCTACGAATAGGAGCCTGCATGGCGAAGGTGACGAAGAGGATCGGCCTGTCGCTGGGCGCGGACATCTGCTGGCCCATCGCGTTCACCGAGATCTTGAAGCGCCTGGACCTGGCGGTTCGCCGGGGCCGTGACACGCTGCGCTTCGAGGTGGAGCGGATGACCATCGATCCCTTCGATATCCGCGAGCCCAGGCGCTACGACGTGGTGATCGATCGGCTCACGCACTGGTACAGCACGCGGCGCGAGTGGATCAAGAAGGCGGTGATCCTCGACGACGTGTACGTCTTCAACAACCCGTGGTCCGTGCAGTCGATGGAGAAGCTGACCACCTACGCGGGCATGGTGCGCCTCGGCTTCCCCATCCCCGAGACGTGGCTGGTGCCGCCCCACTCCTACGAGCCCGTCGAGGACCTCGAGGTCACGCTGAAGAGCTACGCGCGCCACTTCGACCTGGGGGCGATCGGCCGGAAGCTCGGCTACCCCATGTTCATGAAGCCGTATGACGGCGGGGGGTGGCGGGCGGTGACCCGGCTGGAGGACGAATCCGCGCTGCGCGAAGCCTACGATCAGAGCGGCAAGCTGGTGATGACGCTGCAGGCGGCGGTCCACCCCTTCGACCGCTTCGTGCGCTGCATCGGGCTCGGGCCGCAGACGCACGTCGTGCTCTACGACCCCAAGGCGCCGCTCCACGACCGCTACACGATGAAGCACGACTTCCTCTCCGACGAGGAGCGCCACCTCATCGACGGGATGACGCTCGTGATCAACGCCTTCTTCGGGTGGGACTTCAACTCCTGCGAGCTCCTCCACAAGGACGGCGTCTGGCACCCCATCGACTTCGCGAACCCCTGCCCCGACTCCCAGGTCACCTCCCTGCACTACCACTTCCCCTGGCTCATCAAGGCCAACCTGCGCTGGTCGCTGTTCGCCGCCGCCACGGGGCGCACGGTGAAGCCGCTGGCCTGGCACGACTACTTCGCGGCGGTGGAGGAAGGGATGACGCTGAGGGAGCGCATCGACGCGCTCATGCCACTGGTGCGGGCACGCTTCGACACCGACGCCTTCGAGGAGTTCTGCCAGGCGCACCTGGCCCATCTGGACGAGGTCACCCACGCCTGGTTCGGCACCGACGACGCCGTTGAGGCCGTGCGCCGCAAAGTGTCCGCGCTCTTCCCGCCCCACGAGGTGGAGGAGTTCACCGGGCTCTTCTTCGACCGTATCCAGCAGTGGCGCGCCGACGACGCCGGGGGGGTGCGTCCGTGAAAGAGCGCTCGACCTGGTACTCCCCGCGCGTGGAGCGCGAAGTCACCGTCGTGCGCTGGGGCACGTTCGGCACGCCCCTGCTGATCTTCCCCACCGCGGGGGGCGACGCCGAGGAGATCGAGCGCTTCCACATCATCCGGACGCTCGGCGACCACCTCGAGGCCGGGCGCATCAAGATCTACTCGTGTGACAGCGTGTCGGGCCGGAGCCTCCTGGCCGAGGAGGGCTCACCCGAGCACCGCATGTGGATCATGAACCAGTTCCAGGAGTTCGTGCGCCACGAGCTGGTGCCCGCCATCCGGACCGACTGCCGCACGGAGGACATCGGCATCGTGGCGGCCGGCGCGTCCATCGGTGCCTTCCAGGCGCTCGCGGGCGTGTGTCGCTACCCGGACGCCTTCACGAAGGCGCTGTGCATGAGCGGCACGTACGATCTGCAGCGCTTCGTGAAAGCGGCCCCCACGCCGGATTTCTGGTACGCTTCGCCGCTGCACTGGCTCCCCGACTTCCAGGACGAGGGCCACCTGGCCCGGCTGCGCGAGCGTTTCGTGATCCTTGCCTCGGGACAGGGACAGGCTGAGAACATCGGCGAGAGCTGGCGCGTGGCGCACGTGCTGGGCCAGAAGGGCGTGCCCAACCGCGTGGACGACTGGGGGACGCAGTGGGACCACGATTGGCCGACGTGGCGGAACATGCTGCGGACGTACATGGACGAGCTGGTGCCGGTGGGGTGAGGGGGTAGCCCATCCGTCGGCCTCGCAGTTCTTGCTGCGCGCAGCACCACAACCTACCGTGCCTATCGGCCGCCCAGGCCGCGCCTTCCCGCTCCGGACGTTACCGATCGTGACAAGCGCCAGTTTCCGTCGGGCGTCGCTCCCCATCCTGCTCGCGGGCCTCGCGAGCTGTGGGGGCGACGGTCCCGGCACCACCGAGCCCGACCCGCCGCGGGCGACGAGTGTGACGCTCTCGGAGAGCTCGGTCACCCTGACGTTCCTCAACCAGACCGTGAGCCTCAAGGCGACGGTGCTGGACCAGTTCCAGAAGACGTTCGCCGCCACCGTGTCCTGGTCCAGCGCCGATGCCTCCGTCGCCACCGTCTCGTCCAGCGGGCAGGTGAAGGCGATCAAGAACGGCACGACGACCGTCACGGCCACGTCCGGAAGCCTGTCGGCGACGGCGACCGTGACCGTGCAACAGGTGGCGACACGGGCCGTCGTGGTCTCGGGCGACGGTCAGACCGGCACGGTCGGCCAGCCCCTCGCGGAGCCCCTCGTGGTCCGCTCCGTGGACCAGGGCGGCTCCACCATGGCCGGGGCCAGCATCACCTTCACCGCCCAGGGTGACGGGTCCGTCAGCGCGGCGCAGGTGACCTCGGACGCCGACGGGTCGGCATCGACCACCTGGACGCTGGCCTCGACGTCCGGTCAGCAGCAGGTGAGCGCGGGCATCACTGGTGCCACGTCGGGGCAGGTCGTGCTCCACGCGACGGCTCTCGCGGGCCCCGCGGCCGCCATCGACAAGGTCGCAGGCGACCAGCAGACGGCTCCGGTTGGCCTGGCGCTCGTCGAGCCCGTGACGGTGAAGCTCACCGACGCGTTCGGGAACGCAGTCGAGGGCGCAACCGTCTCCTTCGCCGTGACCGGCGGCGGTGGCTCCGTGACGCCGTCGGAGGCGTCGACGGGCACCGACGGCACGGCCCAGGCGACGTGGACCATGGGCGCCGGAATGGGCGCCAACACCCTGTCGGCGACGGCCAACGGCCTGGCCGCCGTGGAGTTCACGGCGACGGCGGCGGCGCCCAAGGCCGACCTCCTGCCGGGCGACATCGTCCTGTCCCCTGCCAACCCCACGACGCTGGACGGACTCGAGGTCTCCACGACGGTGACCAACGTCGGGTACCTGACCGCGGATGCCGGTGTGCAGGTCCAGCTCCTGGTGGACGGTGTGGATGCGGGCAGCACAGCGCTTCCCGCGCTCGCGACGGGCGAGTCGGCCGTCGCGACGTTCACCCTGGCCCCGCTGGGGGCGGGTCCGCACACGCTTCGCGTCGTCGTGGACGCCGGCGGCACGCTGGACGAGTGGGACGAGACCAACAACGAGGCCGAGCGCTCCACGGACGTTCCGGCCACCACGCCGATCGCGCCCGAGACGCCGGTCTCCGGGATCAGCGCCCAGGAAGGGACGGAGCTCCTCTTCACGCTGGAGCTACCGGCGTCCTCGCCCGGAACGATCGAGGTCACGCTCGCCGGCGGCAACGGGGACGTGGACCTGTACGTCCAGCACGGCCCCCGCCCGGCGAACCGGGACGACTACAAGTGCCAGTCCGGAAACCCGACGACCACCGAGCGGTGCGTCATCAACGCCGCCGAGCCGGGCACGTACTACATCTTGCTGTACGCCTATTCGACCTTCAGCGGGACGACGCTGCTGGTGAAGACCGGGCTTCCGGTGATCCCCTACGACATCGAGCTCGTCTACATCCACCACGGGACGGCCGCGCAGGACGCGGTGTTCCAGGAAGCCGCCGACGCCTGGATGAAGATCATCCCCGGCGACATCAGCGACTTCGACTTCTCCTCGTCGCCGGCGCCCGCCAACCAGTGCATCCAGGGACAGCCGATCCTCGACGGGATGATCGACGACCTGAGGATCTACGTCGACATCGTCGACATCGACGGGCCCGGCAAGACGCTGGCCCAGGCCGGACCCTGTTACCTGCGCGGCCTCGGCGGATTCCCCATCGTCGGCGCCATGCAGTTCGACTCGGCGGACATGGACGTCCTCGCCACCCGGGGGGAGCTCCTGCCGGTGGTCAAGCACGAGATGGGCCACGTGTTGGGGATCGGCACGATCTGGACCCGTCTCGAGCTGCTGCGGAACCCGTCGCTCCCGTCGAGTCCGGGTATCGACACCTATTTCGCCGGGGAGCGTGCGATCGCCGCCTTCGACGAGGCGGGAGGCTCGACCACCTACACCCTCGGCAACAAGGTCCCGGTGGCGAACGTGGGAGGGTCCGGGTCCGCGGACGGCCACTGGCGGGAGTCGGTGCTCGACAACGAGCTCATGACGCCCGGCTTCAACAGCGGCCGCAGGAACCCACTGAGCGCCATCACCATCGAGTCCCTCGCGGATCTCGGCTACACGGTGGACGTCACGCAGGCGGAGCCCTTCTCGGCGTTCTACACGGCGCCGTCACGCGAGGATGCGCCGGGCACGGTGATCGACCTGGGCGGCGACCTGAGGGTCGGGCCGATCTGGGTGTTGGAGAAGGGAGGGTTGAGGGAGGTGCCGCGGCGGTAGGAGGCAGAGGGCCCGCGGCTTTTCTGCTGCGGGCCCTCTGGTCGGGGTCCCGGCGTGAGTGGCGCCGGGTTTCGCTTCGCCGACCCACCCAGCCCCCCGACGAAGGGAACCGACATTCCGTTCGGCGCCGAGTGGGCGGTGCGCTGCGCGCCCGATACCCCAGAGGTGGTTCTACCAGATGTGCACCCGCTGCCCCGGGGGCAGATAGAGCGCATCGCCCGGCTCGACGTCGAACGCCTCGTACCAGGCGTCGACGTTACGGACGACGCCGTTGGCCCGAAACGCGGGCGGGCTGTGCGGATCGGAGAGCAGCCGCTGGCGCAGCGCGTCCTCGCGCACCTTGGTCCGCCACGCCTGCGCATAGGCGAGGAAGAAGCGCTGGTCGCCGGTCAGCCCGTCGATCACTTGCGCCTCGCCGTGCTCGGCTTGGTACTTCTGATAGGCCGTGTGGGCCGCCTCGACCCCGCCCAGATCCCCGATGTTCTCGCCGAGCGTCAGCTCACCGTTGATGTGCGTGCCGGCGATCGGCTCGTATGCGTCATACTGCGCGACGAGCACCGCAGTGCGCTCCTTGAACGCTGCCTTCGCCGCGTCGGTCCACCAGTTCTCGAACTTGCCGGTGGGGCCGAACCGGCTGCCCTGGTCGTCGAAGCCATGCCCCATCTCGTGGCCGATGACCGCGCCGATCGCGCCGTAGTTGACCGCCGGGTCGGCGTTGGGATCGAACATCGGAGGCTGCAGGATCGCCGCGGGGAAGGTGATCTGGTTCGCCAGCGGGTTGTAGTAGGCGTTCACCGTCTGCGGCGTCATCGCCCACAGCGTGCGATCGACCGGATCGGGGAAGCGCGACAACTCGAGCTGGTGGTAGAACTCGCTCGAGCGAATCGCGTTGCCGAGCGGGTCACTGCGGTCGACCTGCATCGACGAGTAGTCGATGTACTTGACCGGATGGCCGATGCGCGGCTCGAACGCGGCGAGCTTCTCGAGAGCGGCGGCGCGCGTCGAGTCGTCCATCCAGGTCGAGCCCTCGAACCTTTCCTCGTACGCGGCGCGCAGGTTCTCGATCAGCTCCGTCATCTGCGCCTCGGCCGCGGGCGGGAAGTACCTCGAGACGTAGATCGCGCCGACCGCCTCGCCCAGCGCCCCGTTGACGAGCTGGACGCCCCGCTTCCAGCGGTCGCGCTGCGCCTCCACACCCGCGAGCGTCTTCGAGTAGAAGTCGAAGCGCGCGTCGTCGAACGCCTTGGGCAGGAACTGCGCGTGGTCGCTGACGAAATGGAAGGTGACATAGTCCTTCCAGGTCTGCAGCGGCGTCGACACCAGCAGCTTGCCCATCGCGGCGATCGCGGTGTTCTGCGCCATCAGCACCGTGGGTGACTCCTCGATGCCGTAGGTCTGGAGCAACAGCGCCCAGTCGAATTCGGGCGCCTTCGACTCCAGCCCCTCGAGGGTCTCGGGGTCGTTCAGCTTGGCGATATCGCGGCTCTGCTCGGGCGACCACTGGTCCTTCGCCATCGCGGTCTCGAGCGCCAGGATCGCATCGGCCTTGGCGCTCGCGTTGGCGACGCCGGCGAGCTCGAGGATCCCCTGGATATAGGCGCGATAGGCCCTACGGAAGCCGTCGTACTTCTCGCCCTCGAGCAGGTAGTTGTCGCGCGCCATGCCGAGTCCGGCCTGGCCGACCGCGGCGGTGTAGTGCGTCGGATCGGCGAGGTCGGGGATGATCCCCATCCCGACCGGCGAGGCATAGTCGGTGGTCGCGAAGAGCGTCTGCAGCCCGGCGAGGTCCTGTACCGCGTCGATCTTCGCGAGATACGGAGCGAGCGGCGCGGTGCCGCGCGCCTCGATTCCGGCCTCGTCCATCCAGCTCGCGTAGAGATCGCCGACTTGCCTGCCGGACGCGCCGTAGGCGGCGGGGTCCTTCGCCATGTCGTCGAGGATCGCGCGGACGTTGGCTTCAGCCTCGATGCTCAACTCGGTGGAGGGGCCGGCCGTGGTGCGGTCGGGCGCGATCTGAGCCGTCCTCGCCCAGTTGCCGTTGGCATAGCTCCAGAAGTCGTCGCCCGGCTTCACGGTCGTGTCCCGGGCGGTCAGATCGATGCCGAACGTTCCGAACCTGGGTGCATCGTCCGTCGACTGCCCGAGCGCCGGCGTGGCGATCGAGAGCGCGCCAGCGGCGAGCACGAGCCGCGCCCATCTGTCGATCTTCATGGGACCCCTCCCACCAGGGTTGTCATGTTGGCCGACCATAGTCGCCGGGGCACGCGACGGCAACCGGATTGAGGCGCGGCGGGCTTCGCCCGTCCTCGCTCTCCTCGCGAACGAGCGGCAGGGTCTTCGAGTACCTTAACGACGCATCGGGTCGAACCGGCTAACCGTCTTCGGCTTCGCCGAATCCGGGCCGGTTCTCACCGGGGGAGCAAGACGAAGGCCCGGCGACTCTTCGAGTCGCCGGGCCAACTTTGATCGGGGCGGCCGGATTCGAACCGGCGACCCCCTGCTCCCAAAGCAGGTGCGCTACCGGACTGCGCCACGCCCCGAAGATGTCATTCTGCCCGCCGTTGCGCCGTACCTGGCGCCTCACCTCCCACGCGCCCGGCGGACGTGTGCATGTTCGGGCTCACTTCGCCTCGTGAAGCTCCCCGGCCCCCCAGCACGACGCCTAACATAGTCTCGGCGTCCGCCTGCTGGTAGGATGCCTCGAGGCTCGCCGTGTTGGCCCGCTTCGAGGCCGCGTACCGGGTTCTCCCGCATCAGGTGGTGGCCCTGCCGTGTGCGCCAACTCACGGCCCCGTTGAAGACGCACCGGAGCCGGGCGCGGGTGCTGTTCCGGCGCCCGTCGATGCGAACTTCATGTACGTGAACAGACCCGTCAGGATGACCTCATCTTCCTGCCAGATCGCGGTCTCGCAAACCGCAACGCGACGGCCGATCCGTACTGGCTTCGCGACCGCTCGTAACGTCGCAGTGCCCGGCCAGACCGGCTTCAAGAAGTTCACCTTGAATTCGATGCTGGCCATCCTCTCCCCCTCCTTCAAGTAGGGCTGCACGAGATACACGGCCGCAGTGTCGGCGAGCGCTGCGAGCATCCCGCCGTGGACGACACCGTGTTCCTGCGTGAAGTCGGGCGTCGGGTCCAGCGACACCTCCGCGCGCTCGGGCGCGACGTGGACCAAGTGCAACCCCGCGTGACGGTTGAACGGGACGGACTCGAAGGCGGCCTGAAGGGCCGCAAGCATGGACATCGATGACTGGGTACCGATCCGCCACCTCCTTGAACCATCCAGAGTGCGTGGGCTCGCCGCACTCTGTCGGGAATCGAGCTCTCCCGTCCACCCCTCGGCGGTGGCCGCCCCGGGCAAAAGAAACGTCCGGCTCACCCTGGGCGCCAGACCCGGACCGGGAGCCACCCTTCCTGCGCCCCCCTCACCGACGGGATCCCATGAAGGGGGGCCGGGGGGCTCGGAAGTCCCGGCCGTTGCCGTCCGCCAGGCTGCGGGGTAGCGTGATTCGGCCCGAAGCGATCCTCGCTCGGGGCCGGGCCCGACGATTGGAGGGGACACAGCATGTTCGTCGTGACATCGGAGCACATCACCGGCCACAGGATCACGGAAACCAAGGGTCAGGTCTTCGGCCTCGTGGTGCGCAGCCGCGGCCTCGGCGGCAACATCATGGCGGGGCTCCGGTCGCTGGTGGGTGGCGAGATCAAGGAGTACACGGAGCTCCTTGAGGAGGCGCGCCGCCACGCCGTGGATCGGATGGTGGGGAACGCCTCTGCCATGGGCGCCAACGCCATCATCATGATGCGCTTCGACTCGTCCGAGATCGGGCAGACGATGAGCGAGATCGTGTCGTACGGAACGGCGGTGGTCGTGGAGCGGGCGGACTGAGATGCTTCGCAACGTACTGCTCGCCACCGGCGCCGTGGGCTTGGTGGTGGCGATCGGGCTCCTCCTGGCAGGCCAGTACGAACCGGGGCTTCAGATGCTGATCGGCTCCGGTGTCCTCACGGCCGGCGTCGCCTTCGAGCGCTGGCGCTACGTCCGCTCCCTGACCAGCCCGGAAGGGCGCTGGCTGCCCACCGGAGAACGGTTCCGCGATCCCACCACGTACCGGCTCACCGACGTCTACTACAACCCCGATACCGGCGAACGGGACTACCGGCCCGTCGAGGACGACGACCGTCGGATCGGGCCCTAGCCCAAGGGCCCCGTTGTAGAGGAAGCCGTCGAACTCACCCGAATGGTCGAGGGGGGGATGTGCGGGTGCCGGCCGAGCGCCAGGTCAGGGCTCGGGGCACTCCGGATAGAGGCCCATGCTCTCGATCTCCTGTTTCAGCTCCCGATAGACGTCCTTCGTCGGCTCAGGGTCCTTGTTCTCCGTCCAGACGCCGCACTTCACGCCGTCCGCCAGCGTCCCCAGGTACCGGATGTGCCCGTTGGGGTGATAGACGACCAGCTCCCCGTTCCAGAGGCCGTTCCTCAGCTCCCCCTCGAGCTGGACCTTGTCCGGGTCGCCCGGGAAGGTCCGGAACACCCTTCCGGTGAAGGGCTCGAGGGTGGATGAGTCCACATAGATGCTGTCCCGGAGGACCAGCTCCCGGAGGTCGCGCGCGGGCGCCGCCGAACAGGACGCGCCCAGGAGCGCCGCGAGGAGTATCGCCGCGCGTAGTCTCATGGGAACGTGCTACACGCTGAGCTCAGTCGCGCTCCGCGGAGTCGGTCGCGCGCGCTCCTGCCACCGCTCGTGACCTCGTCACCAGCGAAGCCCGAGCCCGAGGGTCACGCCGCCGGAGGACAGGTCCCAGGAGAACCCTCCGCCCTCGTAGTCGATCGAGAGGTATCGGTATCCCAGCTTCCCGACGACCGTCCGGTTGAGCGCGTATTCCGCTTCCGCCATCCCCCGCCATGCGAAACGGGACCCGATTCCGAACCCGCCGACGTCGACGTACCCGACGAGCGAAGCTCTCGCGTGGATGGGATGGCGAAGCCGGGCTCCGATGAACGGATCCACCCACCGCTCGTTCTCCGAGAGGCTCCTATCCAGAGCGGGAAGCACCGGGACGGACAGAAGCACGTCGATGTCCCACCGGATGGAGTTGAGGCGCAGACCGGCGAGGAGATCGACCGGGCTCCCGCCTTCGACGGCACGGTAGCTGGCTCCCAACGAGTACGTCTGTTGGGTGGCCGACCCGTTCCCGGCGAGGACGTTGAACCCCAAGGCTCCCGAGACCGTCCCCTCGTCGGAAACCTCGACGTAGGCGGCGTCGAACAGCCCGCCCCAGCGATCCTTCCCGACCTCGACAGACCCCATCACGGCGAAGTCCAGGACCTTCCACACGTCCCCGAAGCTCTGCTTGATGCCCAGGCCGAGCTGTGGAACGTCGGCGACGCGCACCGTGCCGTTCCACCCCGCCGCCCAGGCGTACGGCGTGACCTCGAAGCGCCATGTGCCGGGGGTGGGGGCCTGACACAGCGCGACGCCGGGTGAGACGCCGACCGCCGCGCCCATCGCGATCGACAGCGACCCGGTCCGCAGAGCTCCGCGGAACCACCGGTCCAACCGGTCAGCCATCGCCGACATCACGGATCTCCATCGAAGGGCGCCCGCCACGAAGGCACAACACGCACCGAGGGTTGCTGGAATCTGGTACCGCGGGTCGCGGACGGACAGGGTATTCGCTGGCCCTCGACAGGGTACAGGGCCACGCAGGCGATCCTGCCTCCTGCCGCCTACCCCTCCTCCCACATCCTCCTGAGATATTCGAACGGGTAGATTCCCGTGTCGTGCCCGTCACTCCACACGAACTGGAGCGCGTAGCGCCCCACGTAGTGGATGGCCTCGGGGTAGATGCCCTCCGGCACGGCGTCGGGGTGGAGGGTGCGGATGCCGGTCATCTCATCCACGCACCCCGCGCAGGGGCAGAGCTGGCGCAGGAGGCGGGGCTCGTACTCGGACACCACGCCGTCGCCCCATACGATGCGCAGGCGTCGGGCGTCTTCGGTGGGCGTGATCTCCAGGGGCTGGTGCCGGGGATCCACGGTCATCCCCTCCCCTTCAGGACCTTGGCGAGCGCGCGGAACGCGGCGCCGCGGTGGCTGCGCGCGTTCTTCTCTTCGCGGGTGATCTCCGCGAAGGTCCTACCCAGCGCGAGGTCGAAGAAGAGCGGGTCGTAGCCGAACCCGCCCTCGCCCCTGCGGGCCGGGAGGATGACGCCCGCCGCCTCGCCGCGACACACGACCGGATCGCTGCCACGGTCCACCAGGACCGCCACGCAGGTGTAGTGGGCGCCGCGTTCCTGGGGGCCCTTCCCCTCCAGGAGCTTCAGGAGATGACGGTTGTTGGCCTCGTCGCGCTCCTTGCCCTCGAGTCCTTCGTCGGGCGAGAACCTCTTGGAGCGGACGCCGGGCGCGCCGTCAAGGGCATCGACCTGCAGGCCGGAGTCATCGGCGACGGTGGGCAGGCCGGTCCTGGCGTGGAAGTATTCGGCCTTGGAGCGGGCGTTGTCCTCGAAGGTGTCGTAGGGCTCGAGGCGCTCCTCGGCAGCGTCGTAGGCCACGCCGGCCTCGTCGAGGTCGATGACCGTGAGCTCGGGCACCTCGGCGAGGATGCGCCGGATCTCGCCCATCTTGTCCTTGCTGCGCGTCGCGACGACGAGATCCATCAGCGCCGTCCGCCCAGTGCCTGCTTCTGCGCCGCCAGGAGCCGCTCGATGCCGGAGAGCGCCAGGTCGAGCAGCCGGTCCAGGTCGGCGCGGGGGAACGGATCACCTTCGGCGGTGCCCTGCACCTCCACCAGCCCGCCGCTCTCCGTGGCCACGACGTTCATGTCCACCTGCGCGGAGGAGTCCTCGCCGTAGTCGAGGTCGAGGCGGGGCTCCCCGTCCACGATGCCCACGCTCACGGCAGCCACCCGCTCGTGCATCGGGCTCCGCTGGACGAGCCCCTCGAAGAGCATCCACTTTCCGGCCTCGGCGAGCGCGACGCACGCGCCGGTGATCGAGGCGGTCCGCGTCCCGCCGTCCGCCTGGAGGACGTCGCAGTCGACGGTCACGGTCCAGGGACCCATGGCCCGCATGTCCGTTACGGAACGGAGCGAACGGCCGATGAGCCGCTGGATCTCCTGCGTGCGACCCCCGACCCCCGTCCGCTCGCGCCTCGTGCGCGTGTGGGTCGCGCGCGGGAGCATCGCGTACTCGGCGGTCACCCACCCGGCCCCGCTCCGCTCGCGCCAGGGGGGCACGCCCTCGGCGACCGAGGCGGTGCACAGCACGCGTGTGCTCCCCGTCGCGATCAGGCACGATCCCTCGGCGTAGGGGGCCACGCCGGTCTCGATGCTTGTGGGGCGCAGGTCGTCGGCGCCGCGGTCGGCGCGTGATGTGGGCATCAGCCACCCTCCCGGATTCGTCGCAGCAGGTCGGTCGTGGAGTACCCCTCCACGAGCGGAACGAGCACGACGCGCCCGCCCGCGGCCTCCACCTCGGCCCGCCCGACGACGGCGTCCATCGAGTAGTCGGCCCCCTTCACCAGGGTGTCGGGCAGGAGCCCGGACACGAGCTCGCGGGGCGTATCCTCGTCGAAAAGCGTCACCACGTCCACGCACTCGAGGGCGGCCACGACGTAGGCGCGATCGGCCTCGCCGACGAGTGGCCGCCCGGGACCCTTGGACAGCCGCCGCACCGACTCGTCCGTGTTCACGCCGACCACCAGGATGTCGCCGAGGTCACGGGCCGCGTTCAGGTAGGCGACGTGGCCGCGGTGGACGAGGTCGAAGCAGCCGTTGGTGAACACGATCCGGACGTCGCGGGGCCGGCCGTAGCGGCGCAGCAGCGTCTCGCGCCGGAGGATCTTCTCCTCGGGCGGCGTCATGCTCATGCGGGCACCCCCCTGAGTATCGTCGCCACGCCGCGCGCCAGCAGGAGCTCGGCGAGGGCCCGGCCGGCGGCTTCGGGGGCGTCGGACGTCCCGGTCACGTCGCCGCGGACGACGCGACTGCCGTCTTCCGACGCGGCCATCCCCCACGCGCGGATCCACCGTCCGTGTGGGAGCGCCATCACGCCGATGGGGGCGTCCGGGTGCGCGCCCTGGGCGGCGATCGCGGTGCTCTCGGCGCGGTAGGCGGCGCGGGCGGTGGGGTGGTCCACCTCAGCGCACAGGCCGTGCACGTGGGCGTCGTCCCCACGCGCCAGGACGAGCAGGGTTCCCTGGCCGGCTGCGGGCACCCATGCCTTGGAGTCGAGGATCTCGGTTGCCCGCGAAGCGAGCGAAAGCCGTCTCGCCTCGGCCATTCCGAGGATGACCGCGTCCACACTGCCGGACTGCAGCGCCACGGCCGGCCCCCCGCCGTTGCCGGGCGCCACCGGCTGGACGTCATGACGGTAGGCCTTCAGGAAGCCGCGGCGGCGGCCGTCACCGACGCCGACGCGCGAGCCCGACGCCAGCGCGTGCAGCGTCACGGGACCCGGTCGTGCGGGGATGAGCACGTCGCGCGGCTCCTCCCGCTGCAGCACGGCGGCCAGGCTCAGGTCCTCGGGGATGTCGAGCATCGCCTCCGCCCGGACGAGCGCGGCGTCGACCTGCTCGGCGCGGAGCCGATGGAGCACGGACGACCCGTTGGCCTTCGCGCCCCAGGGCACGTGGGTCGCCACGACACCGTGGCCGTGGAGTGCCTCGACCAGCCGGCGGACGTCCGACGCCAGCTCGGGGATCGCGGCGAATGTGAGGGTCACGCGTGGGCTCCGGGGGCCGCCGGCCCCCTCTCAGAGGTACAGGAAGAGCGACACCCCGAGCAGGATCGCCACCCACAATACCATGCTCCCCGTGGGCCAGGTCCGCGACAGGAGGCCCTGGGGGCCGTGGCCGGCCGCGAGGGCCCGCAGCCCGCCCCGCACCGTGCCCAGCACCGCGTTGCGCACCCTGCGGTCCGCAGCGCCCACGACCGACCGTACCCCGCGCACCAGGCGCGTGCCGAGCCAGCGGTAGCTCCAGTCCGCGTCCAGGTTGACGGCCCGGAGCTCCGGCGGATAGATGCCCGTTCGGATGAGCACGACCACAGCCAGGATGCCGAAGACCAGGATCTGGGTCTGGGTGAGGACGTGCGTGACGTCGTACGGCCAGTATTCGGCCGCGTACGGGAGGAGCGAGTAGAGCGGCTTCGGGAAGACGCCGATGCCGATGCACAGGGCGGCGGCGATCGTCATCGCGACGAGCATGTTCCGCGGGGGCTCCTTGGTGCGGATCCCCGAGTCGTGGGCGAATAAGGCGAAGTTGGGGATCTTGATGCCGGCGTGCTCGAGCACGCCCGCCGACGCGAACAGCAGCGGGAGCCAGATCCAGATGTGGCCCTGCTCGAGGGCCGCGCTCATGATCATCGACTTCGTGACGAAGGCGCTGAACAGCGGGAAGGCGGAGATCGACGCCGCCCCGACGATGCACAGCGTCGCCGTGAACGGCATCGTCTTGTAGAGGCCGCCGAGGTCGGAGCCCTTGGACCTCCCGGTCATGTACAGGACTGCTCCCATGCTCATGAAGAGCAGCCCCTTGAAGATCACGTCCGCGAAGGCGTGGGCGACCGCGCCGTTGAGCGCGAGCGCCGAGCCGAGCCCGATGCCGGTCACCATGAAGCCGATCTGGTTGATCATGCTGTAGCTCAGCACGCGCCGCAGGTCGTTCTCGATGACCGCGTAGAAGATCGGGAAGCAGGTCATGACGACGCCGACGTAGATCAGCAGCTCGGTGCCCGCGAAGCTCCGTGCGAGCGCGTAGACGGCCACCTTCGTCGTGAACGCGCTCAGGAACACGGTGCCCGACGGCGTGCCCTCCGGGTAGGCGTCGACGAGCCAGCTGTGCAGGAGCGGGAAGCCGGCCTTGATGCCGAAGGCGATCAGGATGAGCCACGCCCCGATCGAGCCGTCCAGGCCGATGTGGTCGAAGGCGATGGAGCCGGTCTCGTACGCCCGGATCAGAGCGCCCGACAGGAGGACGACGCCCGACACGACGTTGACGACCAGGTAGCGAAAGCCGGCCTTCAGCGAGCGCTCGGTGTCCCGCGCCCAGATCAGGAAGACCGAGGTGAGGGCCAGCCCCTCCCAGAACACGAACAGCGTGATCATGTCGCCCGCGAAGACGGCGCCGAGCGCGCTGCCGGCGTAGAGCACGGCGGCGGTGTGCTGAATGCCGGGGTGCTCGTCCTTCCCCAGGTGCAGGGCGTAAAGGTTGCCGATGAACGCTGCCAGCTGGAACAGCCAGCCGAAGAGCAGGCTGAGCCGGTCCACGCGCAGCGGGGTGAGCGCATAGCCCATCAGCTCCACGTGCAGCGTTGTGCCGGGCTCCAGGCGCAGGAGCAGGAGCGCGCCCACCACGGGGATCGCCAGCAGGATCGCCTTGCGCAGGGTGCCCCGCGTGAGCGCGACGAGGAGCGCCCCCGCGAAGTAGACCGCGAACGGTGGGAGGCTACCGGTCATCGTAGTAGTCCTCCGGCCGCATCACGAGCGCCCTCAGGCCCCGGGCGGCGATGACCAGGATCGTGATCCCGACGAAGCCGTACAGGGGGTAGAACGCCACCACGTGCTCCCACGGATGCTCGGTGTGCCGGTGCACCACGAGGTCCAGAGCCACCAGCACCACGCACACCGCGTACAGGAAGCGGAGCAGGCCCTCCACGTTGCGCTTCCTGTCCCAGACGTGCTCGCGCTCGTCGGGCCCCTTCCAGTGGGCGCGCGGCCCGAGCGGCGGAGCTTCGGGCTCCCGGCCCGAGCGGAGCGGCGGATGTCGGGCGTCGTGGCTCATCGGCCCACCACCAGAAGCATGAGTTCGTGGAAGGGTTCCGGATGGAGGAAGAGCCCCACCGTGGCTGCCGCGGTGATGAGCAGCGCGACGACGGAGGGCCACGGGGCCTCGTGGATCCCCTCGTGCACGTGCGCGTTTGGCGGCGGTTTGCTGAAGAAGGCCCGTATCGGCACCTCGAGGAGGTAGACCAGGCTCAGGAGCGAGCTGACCATCAGCATCGCCAGCAGGCCGAGCTGACCGGCTTCCAGCGTGCCGAGGCCCAGGAACCACTTGCTCCAGGCCCCGCCGGCCGGCGGCAGGCCGATGATGCTGAGCGAGCCGACGAAGAACGCCCCGAAGGTGAAGGGCATCGAGCGGCCCAGGCCGTGCATGCGGCTGATCTCGGTCTCGTGGGCGGCGACCAGCACCGCGCCGGCGGCGAAGAAGAGCGTGATCTTGCCGAAGGCGTGCATGGCGATGTGCATCCCGCCCCCGATGATGCCATAGGGGTTGGCGAGCAGCGCGCCCAGCACGATGTAGGAGAGCTGGCTGATGGTCGAATAGGCGAGCCGCGCCTTCAGGTTGTCCTTGGTGAAGGCGATGAGCGACGCCAGGATGATGGTCGCCGCCGCGACCCACAGGAGCCAGGGCGTGGTGGGCAGCGTGCGCACCAGGTCGATGCCGAAGACGTAGACGGAGATCTTGAGGATCGCGAACACGCCGGTCTTCACGACGGCCACCGCGTGCAGGAGCGCGGACACGGGCGTGGGCGCCACCATGGCCGCGGGGAGCCAGCGGTGGAAGGGCATGACCGCCGCCTTGCCGACGCCGAACACGAAGAGCACCAGGAGCGCGCCCAGCACGCCCCGCGACGCGCGCCCCGCCAGGATGCCGCCCACCCGGAAGTCCACGGTGCCGGCGAGCTGCCACGTCCAGATGATCGCCAGGAGCTGGAAGGCGATCGACGTGGTGAGCAGGATGCCCAGGTAGACGCGGCCCGCCTTGCGCGCCTCCTCCGTGCCATGGTGCGTCACCAGTGGGAAGGTGCACAGCGTGAGCACCTCGTAGAAGGCGAACAGCGTGAAGAGGTTCGCCGAGAACGCCGCGCCCATCGCGGCGGCGATGGAGACCGCGAAGAAGAAGTAGAAGCGCGTCTGGTTCTTCTCGTGGTGGCCGCGCATGTACCCGATGGAGTACACCGTCGTGACGATCCACAGGAACGACGCCACCAGCGCGAACAGCAGGCCGAGAGGCTCCACCTGGAGGCCGAGCGTCACGCCGGGCACGACCTCGACGAGGGTGAGGCCCTCCACGGTGCCCGCGCGCACCGGCCCCAGCATCGACCAGACGACCAGGAAGAGGGCCGTGGAGGTGACGAGCGTGGCCGCCTCGCGGGCGTTGGGCCACTTCCCCAGGGCGAGGACCACCAACCCGCCGACTACGGGGAGCGCGACGGCGACCGCGGCCAAGGCGGCCAGGCTCACCGGCCCACCCCCAGCAGCGTCTGGGCGGCGCGGATCGCCACGCCCGACGTGAGCTTGGCGTCGATGCCGAACCAGAGGTTGGCGAGCACCAGGATCCACGTGGGGATCAGCATGGCGAGGGGCGCCTCCTGGATCCCGTGGTCCTCGGGCGCAGGCCGGAAGTAGGCCACCTCCACCACCTTCCACACGTAGATGACCGCCAGGAGCGAGCCGATGAGCACCACGACGGCCACCGGCCACATCCCCTGCTCCAGCGCGGCCCGCACGAGGTACCACTTGCTGATGAAGCCGACCGTGAGCGGCACGCCGATCAGGCTGAACCCGCCCAGGACGAAGGCGGCCATGGTGAACGGCATCGTGCGGCCGAGTCCGGACATGGCGTCCACCCGCGTGGAGCCCACCCGGTACATGACGCAGCCCATCGCCATGAACAGCGCGCCCTTCATGAGGGCGTGGTTGAACAGGTGGAGGATGCCGGCCGCGACGCCGAACACCGACGCGAAGCTGATGCCGAGCACCATGTAGCCGATCTGCGCCACGCTGGAGTACGCCAGCAGGCGCTTGGCGTTGCGCTGGTAGATCGCGCTCAGCGACATCGTGATGATCGCCACGAGCGCGAGCGGCATCAGGATGCGGTCCAGGTGCATCACGTCGAACGAGAACGCCGCGCCGAAGATCGTGAAGAAGAAGCGGAGCAGCATGTACACGGCCACCTTCGTGGCCGTGGACGCGATGAAGGCCGTGACCGTGGAAGGCGCGGAGGCGTAGGCGTTCGGCAGCCAGAGGTGCAGTGGGAAGAGCGCCAGCTTGAGGCTGATGCCCACCGCGAGGAAGCCGAACGCCACCGGGATCGTGCGGCTCGCGGCCACCCCGGGCAGGCGCTGCGCCAGGTCAGCCATGTTCAGCGTGCCGGTCATCACGTACATGAGCCCGATGCCGATGACGATGAACGTGGCGCCGATGCTGCCCATGATCAGGTACTGGTAGGACGCGGTCAGCGCACGCCGGTCCTGGCCGAGGGCGATGAGCGCGTAGGCGGACAGCGACGAGATCTCGAGGAAGACGAAGACGTTGAAGACGTCGCCGGTGACCGTGATGCCGAGCAGCCCGGTCATACACAGCGTGAGCGCCGTGTAGAACAGCGGGAGGCGATCCTCCTCCACCTCCCGTTCTACGCTCTTCTTCGCGTAGGGCAGCACGACGGCCGCAATCGTCGAGACGATCACCAGCACGAAGGCGTTGACTTCGTCGATCCTGTAGGCGATGCCCCAGGGGGCGGGCCAGCCGCCGATCTCGTAGTCGATGGCGCCGTGGGCCAGCACGCGGGACAGCAATGTCACGGCGACCGCGAAGGCCCAGAAGGCGGCCGCCGTGGCGACGAGCCACGACCAGCGGGGTCGGCGCACCAGGACGGCGACCGGGGCCATCAGCAGCGGTACCACGACCTGGAGGACGGGCAGGTTCTCGCTGATCACATTACGTCGTCCTGCTCGTGGATCTCGTCTTCCTCGATGGTGCCGTAGGCCTCCTTGATGCGCACGACCAGCGCGAGGCCCACCGCCAGCGTGGCGACTCCGACGACGATCGCCGTCAGGATGAGGACGGAGGGGATCGGGTTGGTGTACACCACGTGCTCGCCGTCCTCGAGCAGGATGGGCGCGGTGCCGCCGAAGATCTTCCCCATGCTGATGTAGAGGATCATCACCGACGTCTGGAAGACGCTCAGCCCCACGAGCTTCTTCACCAGGTTGCCGCGGGAGATCATCGTGTAGAACCCGATCATCATGAGTCCCACGACGATCCAGTAGTTGTAGAGTCCGAGGAGTCTCACGGGCTCCTCCGGCCGGCGAACGCGTAGAAGATCGAAACCATCACCCCGAAGACCGTGACCAGCACGCCGAACTCCACCGAGAAGATCCCCCAGTGCTGTCCATGGTGGGGGTCGTGCAGGAGCACGTTGTAGTCGAGGAAGCCCCCGCCCTTCAGGATTGTCACCACCCCGGTGCCGGCGTAGATCATCACGCCCACCGCCGAGCACACGTAGGCCACCAGGGGCGGCAGCACCTCCTTGACCTTCCCGAGCCCGTAGACCAGCGCGTACAGGATGAAGCCGGCCGCGAAGATGACGCCCGCCTGGAAGCCGCCGCCCGGGCCGTAGTCGCCGTGGAACTGCACGTAGAGCGCGAAGAGAAGGATGTACGGTAGCAGAAACTTGGTCCCCACCCTGAGGATCACCCGGTCATCCATTCAGGCGCTCCTCTCCGGGCTCCATGTCCGTCGCGTCGCCGTTGCGCTCGTCGCGCCCCCACGGGCGCCGAGGCCTGGGACCGCGCGCGAGCAGCAGGAGCACGCCGACGACCGCCGTGAAGATCACCGTCGTCTCGCCCATGGTGTCGTAACCGCGGTACGAGGCGAGCACCGACGTGACGATGTTCGGCACCCCGATCTCGTGGCCGGACTCCTCGATGTAGCGCGGCGCGACGTGCAAGTGGGCCGGGTTGTCCGGTTGCCCGAAGGGCGGCATGTCGAGGGTGCCGTAGATCAGCACGCCTCCGGTGACCAACACCACGAACAGTGGCAGCAGCGGGCGGTGCGCCGGCTTCTTCTCCTCGTGCCCGACCAGCGCGAGGGAGCCGAGAAGGAGGACGGTCGAGATGCCTGCTCCCACCGCGGCCTCCGTGAAGGCCACGTCGACGGCGTCGAGCATGGTCCACAGCACCGCGCAGAGCAGCGAGTAGATGCCGAGGAGCATCACGACCGCGAAGAGGTTGCGGATGCGCAGCGTCCCCAGGGCCGTAACGGCCAGGAGCGCGAGGACCGCGATGTCGACGACGGCGTCCACCCTCAGTCCCCCCCTTCGAAGGGCGCCCGGTAGGGCTCGACCTTCCCCGACAGCGCGGCGCGCGCCAGGGCGTGAGTCGAGATGGGGCTGGTGAAGAGGAGGAAGACGTAGACGAGGAGGAGGCGCAGCGCCAGGAGGTGTAGGCCGGCCTGGAAACACATCCCAAGGATCATGAACCCGGCGCCCATCGTGTCGGTCATGCCGGCGGCGTGCAGGCGCGTGTAGATGTCGGGCATCCTCAGCACACCGAGGGTGCCGACGAGGATGAAGAACAGCCCTGCCAGGATGCTGATCCAGGAGAGGATGTCGAGGGCGACGTGAAGCATCAGTCGCCTCCACCCGTGTCCACGTGGCGCTGCCGACCCAGGTCGCCGTACTCGAAGAACTTCAGGACCGCGATCGTGCCGATGAAGTTGATGAGCGCGTAGACCAGGCTGAGGTCGACCCAGTCGGGGCGTCCCGTCAGGAAGCCGATCACGGCCAGGAGGACCACGGTCTTCGTGCCGAAGGTGTTCACCGCGAGGACGCGGTCGTACATCGTGGGCCCGAGGAGCGCGCGGATCATGGCCATGACCATGGCCACGAGGATCCCGACGGCGGCGGCGGCGAACATCAGTGCGAGCCCCCCTGCTCGACCCACGTGCAGCGCCGGTCCATCTCGTCCTCCTCGCGACCGTCCACGTCGATCCAGGTGAGGGAGTGGATCTCCAGATCGTCGCCGACCACGCGGGTCGTGATGGTCCCGGGTGTCAGCGTGATCGAGTTGGCGTAGATGGCGCGGCCCAGGTCGGTCTTCTGGCTGGCCCGGTAGTGGACCAGGATGGGGCTGACGGGGAGCTTCGGGTCGAGGATCACCTTCGCCACGCGCAGGTTGGCGAGGAAGATCTCCTTCATCAGCCAGGGGACGTAGATCCAGACCCGCCCCCCGAGCTGCAGGGGGAGGCCCTCTTGGTCCGCGACGTCCATGCGCATCGCCAGGTAGGTGACGAGCGCGGACGACGCGACGCCGAACCCCATGAGGAGTGGCTCGAAGTGGCCCGACAACACGAGCCAGAACCCGTAGAGAATCGCGCCCAGACCGATGGCTCGGAGCAACTGCGCTTCCTGGCTGATCTCACGTTTTTCCGCGGCCCTGAGGGGACCCCGGGCGAAACGGAGGCCGAATCTACCAGTTGGACTGTGCTCCGTCCACTATCTTCTGGATGAGCATTTTGACCGCCTCGGCGCGACCCACGTCCTCGCTCTCCGTGGCTTCGGCGAACTCGCCCTGGGCGATGACGTTGCGGTCCTCCCAGAGGATGACGTTGTCCACGAGATCGACGATCTGGATGCTCGCGCTGATGTTCACCTGGCGCTGCAGGACCTGCGCGGGCTGGCCCGGCTCGCCGGCACGGTAGCTGGGCGCCACCACGTCGTATCGCGTGATCGTGCCGCGCACCACGGCGTCGGCCACATCCTCTCCCGCCGTACGGATCCCGAGGGCGCGCGGCAGCTCGCGCAGCAGCTCGTCGTAGACCTCGCCCGAGATCTCGAAGCGCGCGGTCTCGTTGTCGAACGGGGAGACCGCGATCGTCTTCACGTGCGGGGGCGGGAAGCTCCCCGCGCGGAAGGAGTAGTTGCAGCCGGCGCTCGCCAGGAGCGGGAGGGCCACGAGGGCCCGCATCACGCCGCGGCCGCTCATCGTCCTGCGCCTCTCTTCATGGGATCGAAGATGTCGGGCGGATACGGCCCGACGTGCTCCAGCGTCTCCCGGGTGAGCTTGAGCTCCCGGAAGGCCGCGAGGTTGCGGTAGGTGGCCTCCTCCGGGTAGCGGTTGCCGTCCTGCAGGTCGAGCGCCACCCGCTGCACGACGTGGCCATCCTGCGACAGCTCCATGGAGCGGACGCGCTCGTCCATCACCTGGAAGGTGAGGACGCGGCCGTCGGGGTAGCGGTAGCGGAGCTCGAGGGAGCCGTCGTCCATGCGATCGGCGCCGAGCAGCTCCGTGCCGGTCTCGGGGCGGAACACCCCCAGCACGCCCCACATCAGGTCGGGCGGTGGGAGGATCCCGTCCGGCATTCCGGGCGGGATGCGCAGGTCCCCGTCCACCAGCGCCGCGCTCACGACGGTCTCGCCGTTGCCCATGAACAGGTCGAGGCGCGCCCGGTAGGGAGGCTCGATGCGCGCCACCCCCCGTCCCTTCACGCGCACGCCCGACTCGTTGAGCGACCAGGCGAACATGACGCGGATCGGCCCGTCGAGCGAGGTGCGGTCCTCGAGCGAGCTCGCCAGGCGTTCGGCGTCGACGGCGGGCGCCACGACGGCGGGGCCGCGGGGCGCGCACGCCCCTGCGGCGGCGAGGGCGAGGAGCGCCACGGCTACCTGGACGGAACGACTCGGAAGCGGCATGCGCGGAAAGGTAGATGGGACGGGTCGAAGCTCATACCCCCCGCGTCGGCCGCGCGTTCGCGGACCCGGCGGAGTCCCGGGAGCCGCCCCTTGTGAGGGCCCGCCGGAGCGGGCATCGTACGCGGCCATGCCCGACCGACCCGTGTATCTCGCCTCGGACGTCCACCTGGGCGCGGTGCCGAGCGCGCGCGAGGAGGCCTTCCTCGCGTGGCTGCGCCGCGCCGGCGAGCGCGCGTCCACCGTGGTCATCAACGGGGACCTCTTCGACTTCTGGTTCGAGTACCGGGTGGGCATCCCGCCCGGCTACGAGGCGGTGCTGGGCGCCCTCGCCGACGTGGTGCGCGCGGGCACCCCGGTGACGCTCATGGGCGGCAACCACGACTGGTGGGGCGGTCGCTACCTGCGCCAGGAGATCGGCGTGGAGTTCCTGCAGGAGCCGGTCGTGCGCACGTACGCGGGGCTGCGCACCTTCCTCGCGCACGGCGACGGGCTGGGCAAGGGGGACCTGGGCTACCGCGCCCTCAAGCTGCTCCTGCGGGGACGGGCGACGCGTTTCGCCTTCGGCCTGCTCGGCCCGGAGGTGGGCGGCCGGATCGCCGAGCGCGTGTCGGCGACGGAGGGTCGGGGCACACCCACGCCGGGTGACATGGAACGCTCGCGGGCGCTCGAGGCGTGGGCCCTCGCCAAGCTGGCTGAGTGCCCCGATCTGGACCTGGTGGTGCTCGGCCATACGCACATCCCGCTGGTGCGGGAGGTCGGCCCGGCGCGGTGGTACGTGAACGCCGGCGACTGGGTGGAGCACACGACCTACGTCGTGCTGGAGGAAGGCAGCCCGCCTCGCCTCGTCACCTGGGAAGGGTGAAGGACACCGACACCTCCATGCGCCCGTTTCCCACGGGCTGGGCGTCGATCGAGATGGGCTGCGGGAAATGCTCGAGGTGCGCGGAGACGTACGCGTCCGCCCCCGAGAGGAGGAGGAGGAAGATCCCCAGGGCGGTCCAGTCCTCGCGCTGCTGGCGTCGGGAGTCCTGCAGGGCGATGAGATCCTGGAGCGGCTCGTCGTCGTCGAGCCCCTTCTGGACGTCCGCCGGGTCGGTCACGCCCTGCACGGCGAGCTGCGCGCGCACCACGTGTTCCCGGAAGGCGATGCGGCGCCCCGCCTCCGCGTAACGCCCGCGTGCCTTCACGAGCGCCCAACCCGTCATGCCCTCCACCGCCACGTAGAAAGCCCCCCGGTTGTAGGCCCCGATGGACGCGTGCCCCCATCCGGGCAACGCCACGGCGCGCAGGAACGCGCCCCGCGGCGAGGCGCCCGGCGCTGGGGCGGCCTTGGTCGTATCGACCACCGTGGAGTCGGTGCGGCCGGACGGCGGTGGCGCCTGCTGCCCGGCCAAGGGGCGCGGGAGCGCGGCGGCGAGGAGGACGCCGCCGGCCAGGGCGCCCAGCAGCCGTCGGTATGCCGTGGCGGCGCGCGAAGCGGGAGCAGGTACGGGCATGGAGGAGAAACGTTAACCGGAACGCGGCGGGCCCATCAACTCGCCTGCCCGCCCGGGCCCGGGGGACGGCGTGGGGCCCGCCACTCACCACCTTCCGGGAGCGGCGGGCCCCTTCCACTGGCGGGAGCGTGTGGGAATCGAACCCACCCGCCCGGGTTTCAGCCGGGCTGCACGGTTTTGAAGACCGCCGAGACCACCAGATCTCCTCCACCCCCGGGGACCCGGAAGCTCCGGGCATGCGCACACCTCGTCAAGCGCCGTCCCGCACGCCGGCGCTCCTGACGACGACCGCGCGGGAGGCTAACTTGGCAACTTCGACGCCGTGCGGTTCCTGTGAGGCAAGCCATGAGCACCAGCGACTCGATCGTCCGCGAGCGGGGGCGGCCCGCCGCGCCCGCCCGTCCCCCGCTCTCCCCCGGGCTCCTGCGCGAGGGAGAGCGCAATGCGGGGATGCCGCTCGAGCTCGACTGGGTCCGTGCAGTGCGCGTGAACCGGAGCGCCGTGGAGCGGCGCGCCGCCACGCTCGGCACGCGCCGCACGGTCAAGAAGGCCTGGCAGGCTGCGTGGCTCCTCAAGGCGGTGACGCTCATGGACCTCACCACGCTGTCCGGAGACGACACGCCGGGCCGGGTGCGGCGCCTGTGCGCGAAGGCCCGCCGGCCCGTGCGGGCCGACCTCCTCGAGGCGCTCGGCGTCGATCGGGCACGGGTACGGGCGGCGGCCGTGTGCGTCTACCACCAGATGGTGGAGAGCGCGGTGCGGGCCCTGGAGGGGAGCGGGATCCCGGTGGCAGCCGTCTCGACGGGCTTTCCTCACGGGCTGAGCCCTCTCCCACAGCGGCTGCAGGAGATTCGCGCCTCGCTGGACGCCGGCGCGCGGGAGATCGACATCGTCGTCACGCGCGGGCACGTCCTCACCGGCGCCTGGGAGGCGCTCTACGAGGAAGTGCGCTCCTTCCGCGAGGCATGCGGTGAAGCGCACATCAAGACGATCCTCGCCACCGGGGAGCTGGCCACCCTGCGCAACGTGGCGCGCGCCAGCCTGGTGTGCATGATGGCCGGGGCGGACTTCGTGAAGACGTCCACCGGAAAGGAGGGCGTGAACGCCACCCTCCCGGTCGGCCTGACCATGGCGCGGGCGATCCGCGCTTACGCCGAGCGGACCGGGTACGCGGTCGGCTTCAAGCCGGCCGGCGGGATCCGCACCGCCAAGGAGTCGCTGCTCTGGCTCATCCTCATGAAGGAGGAGCTGGGCACGGGCTGGCTGCAGCCCGACCTGTTCCGCTTCGGGGTCTCGTCGCTCCTGGGCGACATCGAACGCCAGATCGAGCATCACGTCACCGGGCGGTACTCTGCCGCCCACCGGCATCCTCTGGCCTGAGCGCGGGCGCATGAGCAAGGTCGCGGAGATCTTCGAGACGATGGAGTACGGGCCGGCTCCCGAGAGCGCCGACCGGGCCATGGAGTGGCTGGACGCGCACGGACGCGCCTTCGGCCACTTCATCGCGGGCGCGTTCACCGATTCGCGGGCGGGCGCCTCGTTCGAGACGGCCAACCCCGCCACCGCGAAGCCGCTGGCGCGTGTGCTCCAGGGGAGCGACGGGGACGTGGGGGCCGCGGTAGCCGCGGCCCGGGCGGCGCAGCCCGGGTGGTGGGAGGTGGGCCCCCACGCGCGTGCGCGCCACCTCTACGCCCTGGCCCGCCGGATCCAGAAGCACGCCCGCCTCTTCGCGGTGCTGGAGAGCCTGGACAACGGCAAGCCCATCCGGGAGTCGCGCGACCTCGACATCCCCCTGGTGGCGCGGCACTTCTATCACCACGCCGGATGGGCGCAGCTCATGAAAGAAGAGCTGCCGGGCCACCTGCCGGTGGGCGTGGTCGGGCAGATCATCCCGTGGAACTTCCCCCTGCTGATGCTGGCGTGGAAGATCGCCCCCGCTCTCGCAATGGGGAACACGGTGGTGCTGAAGCCAGCCGAGTTCACGCCGCTCACCGCGCTGCGCTTCGCCGAGCTGTGCGCCGAGGCGGGCCTGCCCCCGGGCGTGGTCAACGTCGTGACCGGGGACGGGCAAACCGGTGCCGCGCTGGTCGCCCACCCGGACGTGGACAAGATCGCCTTCACCGGATCGACCGAAGTCGGGCGCCTCATCCGGGAGGCCACCGCCGGCAGCGGCAAGCGGCTGAGCCTGGAGCTCGGCGGCAAGTCGCCCTTCCTGGTATTCGACGACGCGGACCTCGACTCGGTGGTCGAGGGAGTCGTGGACGCGATCTGGTTCAATCAGGGACAGGTATGCTGCGCCGGCTCGCGGATCCTCGTCCAGGAGGGCGTGGCCGGCGCGCTCGAGCGCAGGCTGCGGGCGCGCATGGAGACGCTGCGCATGGGCGACCCGCTCGACAAGGCCGTGGACATGGGCGCGATCGTGGCACCCGTGCAGCTCGACCGGATCCGCTCGCTCGTCGAGCAGGGGCGCGCGGAGGGTGCCGACGTCTGGCAGCCGTCGTGGAGCGTGCCGAAGGAGGGATGGTTCTATCCGCCCACGCTGTGCACGAACTGCGCCCCGTCGGGGACGATCGCCCAGGTGGAGATCTTCGGGCCGGTGGTGGTCATGATGACGTTCCGCACGCCCGCGGAAGCGGTTGCGCTGGCCAACGACACGCGTTATGGCCTCGCCGCGTCGATCTGGTCGGAGAACATCAACCTCGCCCTGGACGTGGCGCCCAGGGTCAAGGCGGGCACCGTGTGGATCAACTGCACGAACCTCTTCGACGCCGCCTCCGGCTTCGGGGGCTACCGCGAGAGCGGCTACGGACGCGAAGGCGGCAAGGAGGGACTGTGGGAGTACGTGCGCCCCGGCTGGGAGGCCGCGGCCGGTGAGACGGAGGAGCCGGCCGGGTCGTCCGCTCCGATTCCGGACGCCGGACCGCCTTCGCGGCTCTCCGGCGTCGACCGCACGGCCAAGCTCTACGTAGGCGGCAAGCAAGCCCGCCCCGACGCCGACGCGAGCCTGCCCGTGACGGGGGTCGGGGGCGTGGTCGTCGGCGAGGTCGGACGCGGCAACCGCAAGGACGTGCGCAACGCCGTTGAGGCGGCGCGAAAGGCGCAGGCCGGCTGGGCCGCGCGCACCGGGCACAACAGGGCGCAGATCCTCTACTACCTCGCAGAGAATCTGGACGCCCGGCGTGAGGAGCTCGCCGGGCGTCTGGTGGCCTTCTCCGGTGACCTCGCCGACGGTGCCGCCGAGGTGGCGGCCGCGGTCTCGAGGCTGTTCACGTACGCGGCGTGGGCGGACAAGTGGGACGGGCGCGTGCACGCCACGCCGCTGCGCAACGTGACGCTCGCCATGAACGAGCCCATCGGCGTCGTGGGCCTCGTGTGTCCCGACCAGCGCCCGCTCCTGGCCTTCGTGGCCACGTTGGCGCCGCTGGTGGCGGTCGGCAATAGCGTCGTCGCGGTACCCTCGGAGGCGGCGCCGCTCGCGGCTACCGACCTCTACCAGGTGCTCGACACCTCCGACGTGCCGGCGGGCGTGGTCAACATCGTCACAGGCCTGCGCGGGGAGGTGGTGCCTACGCTCGCGGCCCACGACGACGTGGACGGGATCTGGTACTTCGGCCCCGCCGCGGGCGCGGCGGACATCGAGCGTGCCTCGACGGGCAACATGAAGCGGACGTGGGTAACCAGCGACCCTACAATGGCTTGGGTGAAGCCGCACGAAGGAGAGAGCGAGGAGTTTCTCCGCCAGGCCTGCCAGGTGAAGAACATCTGGGTGCCGTACGGCGAGTAACCCTCACTCGCCGCACGGCACCGGCCGTCCCCCCCAGGACGGCACTGCCCGGCTATCCCCGTCTCAGGATCGCGTTGGCCGGATTGTCGGGGACGATCAACTCCACGCGCTGCCCCGGCTGTACCGGGAGCGCTTCGGTCGTGTAGGTCCGTCCCGCCACCACCTCCAGGCGGAAGCTGATCTGGTCGAGTTGCCGCCACGGGAGGGTGACGGTCAGGTGGGAGTTACCACCCACCTGTCCTACATATTCCGAGCCGCGGGAGGTCCTGGCGTAGACGCGGAGATCGTTGAAGCCCCGGTTTTCGACGTATACGTGGAGCTGCGATCCCGGGGCATCGGCTCCCTCGAAGGGGTTCCGTGTCGCGGACGCGCACGCCGTGCCCAGCACGACCGACAGAGCGACCGGGAGGAGCCGCCGAACCGCATGATGGATCCTCACTCGCTGATGAGTCTCTCCGTGTCGATGGGATCGAGCCCCAGCTGGCGCAGGAGCTCGTTGAGCCGGGCCAGGTCCTGCGTGACGACGAGGTTCATCTGGTCGAGCTCGGTGCCGAGCTTCGAGGACAGCTCGTCGAACACCTGGTACGACTGGTCCGTGGGCTTGTGGTACGAGCCCTCTACCAGGTTGAGCAGCGCCGCGAGCTTGTTGTTCAGCCGGATCGGGTAGTTGAGCGGGTCCTGGTTGGACCGGTTCTTCACCTGGTAGATCTCCGACTCCACGTCGCTCAGGCGCTCCTTCACGGTGCCGCCGAGGGACTGCAGCTCCCCGTTGTCGTTCTTGGACAGGCGGTCGTCCACCTGGTCCTTGATCTGACGCATGTGAAGGACGGCCTCGTTGGCCTCCGTCACGCGGTTGCGGATCCGCTCCGCGAGATCGCGGCGCTGCCGCAGGTCGGCCACCGTGACCCCTTGGTCAACGGCCCGCGGGTTCATCTCGATCTCGAAGTCCTGCGTCTGCGCGGTGCCGTCGACGGTGAGGCGCACTTGATAGCGGCCGGGCACCACCGACGGACCGAGGTTGCCGGCAGCCCAGAAGATGCGGCCCTCGAAGTCCGTCCAACCCGCGGTGCGCATGTTCCAGCGGAAGCGGTTGGAGCCCTTCATCTTGGAGGGCTTCTGCGTCCCGCCGCCGCGACCGAAGAAGCCCCCCCCGCCCTGCGGCTCCGCGGGCTCCTCCTCGCCCGCGGCCGACTCGAACGAGCCGACCACGCTCCCCGCATCGTTCAGGATTTCGACCGTGACCTTCTGCGCGTCGTTCTTCAGGTAGTAGAAGATGTCCGCGGTGTTGTCGAACTCCTGGACCGGGTCCCTCGGATCGAACAACCAGACGTCGGCGGAGGCCACTTGCGGACTCATCTGCCGCAGCAGGTCGATGTTGTGCATGGTCCAGAACGAGCGCCCGTGCGTGGCGATCACCAGGTCGTGGTCCTTCACCACGATGTCGGAGACCTGCGTGTTCGGCAGGTTCATCGCCAGCCGCTGCCAGTGGGCACCGTCGTCCCACGACACGTACACCGTGGTCTCCGAGGCGGCGTAGAGCAGGCCCGGGCGCGTCGGGTCCTCACGCACCGCGCGCACGAAGTCGTTCTGCGGGATCCCGTTCTGGTCGATGTGCGTCCAGGTCTTGCCGTAGTCGGTGGTCTTCCAGATGTACGGGTGCCGGTCGTTGTCGACGAGGTACCGGATCCCCGCCACGTAGGCCTTCCCGGGCGTCGTGGGCGATGCCTCGATCGTGTTGATGCGGACGAAGTCGGGCGCGTTCTTCGGGGTCACGTTCTCCCACGTCGGATCCGCCGCGCTCGCGTTGCGGGTCACGAACACGTAGCCGTCGTCCGAGCCCGACCAGAGGACGTTGGCGTCGTGATAGGACGGCGCGAGCGCGAAGATCGTCGCGTACGTCTCGACACCCGTCTGGTCCTTCGTGATCGGTCCGCCGGACGCGCCCATCGTGCTCGGGTCGTGGCGGGTCAGGTCGCCGCTGATCGGCTCCCAGCTCTGCCCCTGGTCGTGCGTGCGCCAGACGCGCTGCGTGCCGGTGTACAGAAGGTCCGGGTCGTAGTGGTCGAAGACGATCGGGTACGTCCACTGCGCCCGCTCGTCGATGTCGATCGAGGACCACCCCATGGGGTTGTCGGGCCAGACGTTGACCTCGCGCATGTCGCCCGTGGCGTAGTCGAAGCGCGAGAGCAGCCCCCCGTAGGAGCCGGCGAAGTAGACGTCCGGCTCGTCCGGCTTGGAGGCGATGTAGCCGCTCTCGCCGCCGCCGACCGAGTAGAAGTACTCGCCCCCGGCGGTCTTGAAGTCCCACCCGCCAGACGGCATGCATACGGTCGAGTTGTCCTGCTGCGCGCCGCAGATGAAGTACGGCTCGTGGTTCGTCGTGGTGACGCGGTAGAACTGGGCCGTCGGGAAGTCCTGGTCCGTCCAGGTCTGGCCACCGTTGACGGAGACGTTCGCGCCGCCGTCGTTGCTGTTGATCATGCGCTCCGGGTCGTTGGGCGCGATCCACAGGTCGTGGTTGTCGCCGTGCGGGACCCGGAACTGCGTCGGGAAGGTCTTGCCGCCGTCGGTGGACTTGTAGAAGCCCGTGTTCAGCGCGTAGACGACGTCCTCGTTCTTCGGATCCGCGTAGATGCGCGTGTAGTAGAAGGCCCGCTGGCGGAGCTTACGCTCGTCGTTCATTTGCTCCCACGTGCGGCCCGCGTCGTCGGAGCGGTAGACCCCGCCCTGGGGCTCGTGCTCCACCAGGACCCACACGCGGTTCGAGTTCGCGCCGGACACGGCCACGCCGATCTTCCCTATGGGCGAGGCGGGCTCGAGGCCGAGCGTCGAGGTGATATCTTGCCAGTGTTCCCCGCCGTCCGAGGACTTCCACAGCCCCGAGTCTGGACCGCCCGAGGACATCCCCCAGCTCTTGCGCCACGCTTCCCAGATGGAGGCGTAGAGGACGTCGGCGTTGTTGGGGTCCATCTCCAGGTCGATGGCGCCCGCCACGTCAGATTTGAAGAGGACCTTGCGCCACGTGGAGCCGCCGTCCGTCGTCTTGAAGACGCCACGCTCCGCGTTCGGCGCGGATTGCACGCCGAGGGCGGCCACCCACGCCACGTCGCAGTTGTCGGGGTGGACGACGATCTTCGCGATGCTCTGCGTCGGCTCCAACCCGATGTGCGTCCACGTCTTGCCGGCGTCGGTCGACTTGTAGACGCCGTCACCCTGCATGATGTTGCCGCGCAGCTCGGTCTCGCCCGTGCCGATGTACACGACGTCCGGGTTCGCCGGACACACGCCGACGGCCGCTACGGAGGAACTGGTGAGCTGCCCGTCCGTCACGGGGCGCCAGGTCTGGCCCCCGTCGGTCGTCTTCCACAAGCCGCCGCCCGCCGCCCCGAAGTAGTACTCGTTGGGCCGGGACGCGCTTCCCCCCACGGCCGTGGAACGTCCGCCCCGTGACGGACCCACGAGGCTCCACTCCAGCGAGCCGTAGAGGGCCTCGTCGTACTGTTGGGCGGAGACGAGCTCGGGCACGCCCATCGCGACCACTGCCAGCGCGAGCGCGATGGAAGAGAGGGCATGGACGAATCTGCTCATGATGGGTGACACCTGTGCGTGGATGGGCGATCCGGACCCGCCGTCGGATCCCGGAGCCGGGAGCGTAGAACGGCGCCCGGACTCGCGCAAGCCGTCGGAGTTGGACACGTGGAAGTCGGACGAGCGTCCGACCGATGCTGTGGGAAGGGCGTGGTGTGGAGCCGCCCTGCGGGGCGGCCCGACTTCACCGTCCGACGCCCCGCAGAAGCGCCGAGAGGATCGGCTTCACGATGATCGCGGTACCGGTGCCATCCCCCGGCGGAATGTTGCCCTGGCTTCCACCCCCGAGGCCGAGGGCCACGGCGGCCAGGGCCACGGTCACCCCGACGATACCCGCGGTCAGGAGGAACGTCTTGGGCTTCGAGAAGACCCTGAGATCCACACCGGCGAGGTCCTTGGGAGCGACACGCACCGTGTCGACCTGCGTCAGCTCACGGTAGGCTCCGAGCTCCCGACGCGACTCCACCTGGAGCACCAGGGAGTCGCCGGCGGTGAGCACGGTGCCCTCCATCGACATGGTCTCCGGCTCCTGGTTCCGATTGCCTACGGCGCTGTGCACCGGAACCTGGATACGGACGATGCTGCCCGGGGAGGGACGCTCCACCGGTACGTAGGAGTAGCAGCCGCTCATGACCGCGGCGCCCACGACGGCGAGAATCCTGGTGATCGTGCGGGAGGGTCTCATCAGAACACCACGTCGATGATGCGGGAGACCTGCTGGTTGAAGAGGTAGACGTACCGCCAGGGGTCCGACGCGAAGACGTCGCCGGAGTCGTTGAGGACGTTCCGGTCGTCCACGTCCACCCGGACCTGGACCGAGGTCTGGGCGACGGAGACGGGTGTGATCTGGACGAAGAACCTCCGGTCTACCGCGATGTCGATGACGGTGTCGATGGGGAGCGTCTGTTGTACCGTGTCCGCGTGGAAGATCTGCACCTGGGTGGTGTTGGTCTCGTCGACGCCGGCGATGAATTGCTTCGAGTAGATGGCCTCGACGATGGTGCCCGCGGTCCCCGACATCCGGAACGTGATGTTCTGTGGAGTCGGGTCCTCGAACGCCGAGCAGGCACCGGAGAGGACCATGCCGACCACGAGGGCGACCGCGCCGATTCTACGTAGGATTCGCATGACCGAGGAAGATGTCGATGCCGGGGGGAAAAGGCGAGGCGCACCCGTACGGGGAGTACGGGTGCGCCCGCCCGGTGTTACGCCTGAGGGAGGCTCTCGACTAGCAGCCCAGCCCGTTCAGGTAGCAGTTGGCACGAATCTCCACGAGGGTGATCGGGAGCAGCGTGCCGGGAGCCTTGAAGGCGTCGGACACGCTGGTCCACTCCGCCGCCTTGACGCCGAAGCGGTACATGTCCGGGAGCCGGAGCCCCATACCGAACGTGTTTACCCTGCGCTCATGCCTCAGCAGGTCCATGGCCGGCATCTGCCCCGAGTAGGGCGTGAGTCCGTCCATGGCACGGATGGCGTTGATCTCCGTGGTGAACGTCGCGTCGTCACCGTTGGCCAGCGCGTCCTCAGCGATGATCAAGTGCATGAGGCGTGACGACGCGATGGTGTTGGGCGCGTACTGGTCGTGTGACGTCTCCCAGTCGCCGCCCTTGAACACGTTGAGGCGCACGACGAAGGCCGGATCCACGATGTTGTCGATCGGGTCCATGATCGTAATGTGATCGATGTCGTTCGCAGCTGTGAAGGCGACCAGGCTCTTGTCCACCTGGATCTCCTTCCGGCTGTTCACCTCGCCCACGATGTTGTTGGCGAAGCCATCCGAATAGTTCGCACTCGTGCTGGCCGAGTAGTGCAGGTCGTAGGTCCAGTCCGCACTACCGACCGACGCGAGGACTGCCTGTGCGTCCGCAACCGCGCCCGGGGACTTGGCCAGCGGGTCCGCAGTATTCGGCGTCGGCTTGATCTTGTCCCAGATGGCGCGAGACTGTTTCGTCCGCGCCCTGAGTGCCAATGCCGCCAGCTTCACGTCCGCGTCACCGCCGCTCGCGGCCGCGTCGAGGTGCGTGATCGCCTCGTCGAGAATCGTGTACATCTGGTCCGGGCCTACGGGCGGGCCGGACTCACGCTTGTCCGACTGCGTGAAGTCATTCATGGTCTCGCCGATGACCATGTGGACCAGGCCGGCATACAGGTGCGCCCGGGCCAGCTCCGGCCCGAACGACGGGTCCTCGGCGACGTTGGCCTCGAGGAGCGACACCGCCTTGTCGGACATCCAGCGGGCCTGGGCGATCCCGGGGTACGCCCCGTCCGACCACTCGTTGGACGGGTCGGAGATGAAGCCCTGGTCCAACGAGCCCCACGCGTCGCGGGATCCGATCCAGGTGAAGTTGTCCCCCACCACCTCAATGGGAGTCCAGATCACCCCGACCCCGCCGGCGACCAGCGACTGAGCGCCGTTCACCACGGCGGTGGCGGCCTCCGGCCGGGAGATGGATTCCTCGACCAGGTTGTTCGGGTTGTTCACGTCCAGCAACCCACACGCGGATAGCGCCAGGCAGGTCGCCAGGATCGTCATCGGGGCCTTCACGGCCTTATTCGTCTTGGTCATGTCTCCGCCCTCCTCAGAACGTCACGCGGGTGGAGAAGGTGAAGCGGCGCGGGATCGGGATGTTCCAGCCCTCGGTCGAGTCGAGGAAGTTGCCGTCCAGGCCGCCGTTCTGACGGCCGATCACGTTGCCTTCCGGATCCACGCCGGTGTAGTCGCCCAGCATGAAGAGCTGGAGGTTGCGCACACCGAGGTTGATCGTCGCGGTGGACAGGCCCAGCCGCTCGATCATGTCCGTCGGCATCCTGTAGCTGAGCGAGAGCTCACGCCACCGGATCCAGCTCGCGTCGAAGACGCCGTTGAGGCCCGACATCGGCGACAGCCCCTCGATCTCACGCTCCCACGCGACGGCGGCGTCGAGCCGCTGCTCGGCGGTGGAGGCGGGGTTCTGCAGGATCGAGTTCAGCTCCGCGGCGCGCGGCGTGTTGCGGCCGATGACGGAGTTGGCCCGGCGGAACATGCCGGACAGGTCCTGCACGAAGTAGTTGCCCGCCTTGTACTCGAACAGCGACGACAGCTCCCAGCTCCCGCCGAAGTTCATGTTGAAGCCGAACGAGCCGGCGAAGTCGGGCGTGGGCTTGCCCAGGTACGTCTCGATGGGTGATAGGCCGTCACCGCAGTTGTTCGACGCCAGCGCGCCCGGGACGATGTCTCCCAGCGTGTTGTTCGAGGCGTCGGTGCCGTACACGAGCGGCTTGAAGCCGCTCGGGTCGCGCGGCTCGCTGAAGTACGCCAGCAAGGCGTCGCGCGTCGGCTCCGTGCAGCTCCCGTCGATGTTGATCGGGTACTGCAGGTTGTCCGGGATCTTCGCGCCGAAGAACGCGCCCGGAGCGTAGCCCTGTGTGAGGTAGTTGCGGTAGCGCGGGTAGGAGCCACCGGTCTTGAGCGACGGAGCACCGCCCATGTCGGTGATCTCCTCGTGCAGGTACGCCGTGTTGGCGAACATGTTGAGCGAGAAGCCCTCGCGCTGGATCACCGTCCCGCGGACGTTGACCTCGACGCCGTGGGCCGTGAGCTCACCGATGTTGTCGAGCTGGTTGTTCGTGAAGCCACCCGACACCGGGAACTGACGGTCGACCATGGCGTCGGTGACCGTGCGGTTCCAGTACGTCATGTCCAGGGAGGCGCGGTCGTTGAACAGACCCAGCTCCATGCCCACCTCGAATTCGGTGGACACCTCGGGTCTGAGGTCGTCGTTGCCCAGGTTGGAGGGCCGGATGCCCGGGCCGTCCTCGGACGACTGCGACTCGTACGTGGTGAACTTGTCGAAGGCGCCGGGCTGGAGGCCCGACTTCCCGATGGCGCTGCGGAAGCGGACCGTGGAGAACGTGCCGTTCGACCAACCGAGGCCCTGGCTGGGCACGATGGAGATCGAGGCCTTCGGGTAGAACGCGGTGCTGAAGTTGGCGCCGAACGCGGAATTCGCGTCCCAACGTCCACCGACCGTCGCGAAGATCCAGTCGTTGATGCCGAGCTGGTCCTGCAGGTATCCGCCGACCTGCGTCACCCGGAGCCAGTTCTCGTAGGTTTCAATAGAGCCCAGAGCGGACAGCGTCTCGAGGCCGGGGCCCGGGAAGTCGGAGCCTCTGCCGCCCGTCCTCTGTTGCTGGCGGATATAGCCCTGGCCGCCGAACAGGAACGTGTTCTCCAGGTTGCCGAACTTCTTCACATGCGAGCCCTTGATGTCCGCAGTGATCTCGCGCGTCCGCCGCTCGCTCGCGTCACGGCTCCCGTCCACGTCCGACGACGTGAAGCCGTCGACGTTGTATCCGTAGGGCTGGAAGTACGTCTGGTTGTCCGCGGAGAAGTCCACGCCGAACGTGGCGTCCAGGCGGAATTCCTCCGTCGGCGTGAAGCCGATCGTGGTGCTCCCCGCGAAGTGGTTCGAGTTCGCCACGTTGTGCTTGTACATGAACTCGCGCGTGGTGCCGAACGCCGGCGCGCCGTAGAGGTTGTCCGCGTCCGCCAGCCGGAGCTGGGACATCATCATGCTCGAGAACACGCCGTAGATGTTGTTGCCGTTGTCCGGCGTGTGGTGCTCGAGGTCGGAGTAGAGCGTGCTGACGCCGATCCGGATCTTGCTGCTCGGGATGACCGTGAAGTTCGCGGTCAGCGAGTAGCGCTTGTCCATGTCCGTCTCGGGCGTGTAGCCGTCGACCACCGGAAAGTTCTGCTGCGCGTCGAAGGCGCCGTTCTCGTGGGCGAAGCGCCCGGACACGAAGTACTGGAAGGCGTCAGAACCGCCCTGGACGGAGCCGGACACCATCTGCGCGAGCCCGGTCGTGAACATTTCCGGGACCGTGTTCTCCTGGAACGGCTCGTACAGGTTGAGGTTCTTGCCCCAGCGCGCGGCGATGCGGGCCTGCTGCTCTGCATCGCGCGCGAAGTCGGCCAGGGGCAGGATGCGGTTCGTCGGCTCCTTGATGGCCGTGAGGTCGCCCTGGAAGCTGAACCGCGGCGCACCTGCGCGGCCGCGCTTCGTGAAGACCTGGATCACGCCGTTGGACGCCTCGGTGCCGTACAGCGTGGCGGCAGCGGCTCCCTTCAGGATCTCGACGCGCTCGATGGACTCCGGTGGGATGTCGTCGAGGCGCGTCGCGATGCCCTGACCCGAGCCGCCGATGGCCGAGTTGTCCATGCGGATGCCGTCGATGTAGATGATCGGCTCGTTGCTCTGCGACAGCGAGGCGGATCCGCGGATGCGGATGCGGGCGCCCTCACCCGTGGAGCCGGAGGTCGGAGCCAGGACGACGCCCGGCTCACGGGCGGCGATCATCTCGCTGAAGTTCGAGATCGGCTTGTCCTCGAGCGAGCTCGCGTCGACGGTCGCGATCGTGTTGCCGAGCTTCTTCTTCTGCGTGGCGATGCCCGCGCCGGTGACCACGATCTGGTCGAGGGCGATGGCCGTCTGCTCCAGCGAGAAGTTGGCGACCACGGACTCGCCTGCCGCCACCGTGACGGTCTGCGAGCCCGACTTGTACCCGACCAGCTCAGCCACGAGCGCGACCTCGCCCGCGGGTACATTGAGCATGAGGAAGCGGCCGGCTCCGTTCGTGAGGGCGCCGATTCCGCTCCCCCCGATGTAGACCTGGACCGCTTCCAGCGGACGCTGCGAGGCAGCGTCCCGGACCGTACCGACGAGCGTGCCCGTTGCCTGGGCCGCCACCGGTGCCGGTGCCCATCCGATTGCCAACGCGAGGGCCAATACCAGGCCTGCGCGTGTGGCGACGGATGTGAGGCGTGCTGACATCGGACGCATCATTTCCGTCCTCCCAGTTGGGGTTGGACCATGAAGACCACCCTTTCTATCGAGACCGGGGCGCGTTCCGCCCCGGGAAGGGTGCGATTCAATCCACCACACGACCCCACCACCCCCGCGCAAGACACGGTTGCGCGGTCGCATCGACAAGTCCTGAAGCCACCCCCTGAGGAGGCTCCGGCTCGATCTATGGTTGGTTCGTCTGGGAGGCTTTGTGCCGGCCTACCCGCGGCTTGGTCGAGATCCAGCGGGGGCCATCATACGGGGTCCGATCCCCGTTCGCAACATTCTTCCAACGGCGCGTGTCCTAATGGTGTCACGGCTTTGTGCGTGCAACGCACTCGATCTCGACGTCGACGCCCTTCGGAAGCGCGGCCGCCTGAACCGCGGCCCGCGCGGGTCGATGTGTGCCGAAATGCCGGGCGTAGACCTCGTTCATCGCGGCGAAGTCGTTCATGTCGGAGAGGAAGACCGTGGTCTTCACCACGGAGTCCATCCCCGCACCCGCCTCCTCGAGCACGTGACGGAGGTTGGTGAGGACCTGCTCCGTCTGGGCGGCCACGTCCCCCTCCACCTGCTGCATCGTCTCCGGGTCGAGGGGGATCTGACCCGAGCAGAAGACCCACCCGTCGGAGACTACCGCCTGGGCGTAGGGTCCGATCGCCTTGGGCGCCTGGTCGGTGTGGACGGGCTTCAGCGCGCTCATGGATGCTCCTTTGGTTCCGTCTGGGTGGACATGCGTTGCCGCGTCGGCTGAGAGCCGGCGGCGTCGTCATCGAGATCGAGATGGTACTCCCGGGTGTGGTCGAGCAGCTCGTCCGGCGATACCGTTGCCACGCCCGCCTTGCCCACCTCGATGGCGGCCGCGTGGTTCGCGAGCACCGCCGCCTCCCTGGGGGTCGCGCCCGCGGCCATTGCGACCGCCATCATCGCCGTCACGGTGTCGCCCGCACCGGAAACGTCATAGACGGCGCGGGCGACCGTGGGCACCCGCACGAACTCGACGCCCGAGGTTTGCAGGGCCATGCCCCGCTCGCCGAGCGTGAGGAGGAGGTTGTCGCACCCCATGCGCCGCCGGGTCGCCTCCATCCAGTCCGCGTCGTCCGGGTGGATGAACTCGCCCAGGGCGTCGGCGAGCTCCTTCGAGTTCGGCTTGAAGACCGTCGCCCCGGAGTACTCGAAGAAGTTGCGCCTCTTGGGGTCCACGACCGTGGGCGCTCCGATCCGCCGGGCGATCTCCAGGGCCTCGCGGATGACCGCGGGCACGAGGACGCCCTTGTTGTAGTCCTCCAGGATGAGGACGTCGCTCTCCCGGCCCAGGGAGGCGACCGTGCTGGCCAGTGCCTCCGCGAGGCCGGCGGTGGCATCCGCCTCCACCTCGTGGTCGAAGCGCACGACCTGCTGACGACGGGCGAGGATGCGGGTCTTCACGGTGGTGGGGCGCTCGTCGGTGACGACCAGCCCGTCCGTGCCCACCCCCAGGGCCTCGAGCTCCTCTCGGAGGATCTCGCCCGCCCTGTCCTTCCCGGCGCAGCCCACCACACGGCACGACGCGCCGAGCGCGGCCACGTTGGCTGCGACATTGGCCGCTCCTCCCAGCGCGGAGGACTCGGCCTCCACGCGCACGACGGGCACCGGCGCCTCGGGCGAGATCCGGTCGACCGATCCGGTGATGTAGCGATCGAGCATGGCGTCGCCCACCACGAGCACCCGGACACCCCGCACCGCGTCCAGGATCTGCTCGATGCGCTCCAGGCTCAGGCGATCCACGGTCCCCTGCCCCGTCCCTCGATCGGAAGGATCGAGAACGTGCCCGCGTCACTGGCCAGAAGGCGATCCTGGAGGTTCACCGAGACGCACACGTGATTGGGCACGATCCGTACCCGCTCCCCGATCACGGGGCGCCACGCGGATCCGCCGAGGTCCAGGACGCCATGCTCCTCCGAGAGGGAGGAAACGACCACGTCCGGGTGGTCGAGCAGGACCCCGAAGCCCCGGTCTGCCCTCAGCTCGTTCGCCAGCGCCTTGGAGCCGGCGTCGACCACGGCCCTCCCCGGCACCGCGGTGCTCACGATCGTGGCGAGCACGGTGTACGCCAGGTCTTCGGGAGCGGCCACGCCTATGTGGAGGGCTTCGCGATCGAAGAAGATGCAGGAGCCCGAGCGGATCTCCGTCATTCCCGGGATCTCGTGGCTGCGCCACAGGGTCGGCGTCGAGCCGCCGGAGACGATCTCGGGCTCCAGCCTTACCGCTGTGAGGGCCTCGAGCGCTTCGGACAGCCGCCCGGCCACGGCGGTCAAGTGGGGGGTCTGCTCACCCTCCGACATGCGGATATGACCCGGGTAGAAGAGGATGCCGCGGAACGCAACCCCCTCGGTCGACGCTGCGGCGCGCGCCAGCGCCACGAGCGCATCGGGGTCCTGGACTCCGACGCGCCGCAGGCCCATGTCCATCTCCACGAGCACGCCGACGGTGCGGCCCGCATGCGCCGCGGCTCTGGCGAGTGGCTCCAGCACCTCGCGCGCGTCGAGCGCGACCTTTAGGTCCACATCGTCCGGGAGGCGGAGAAGGCGCTCGAGCTTGGCCGCCCCGACGGGCGGGTAGGCGAGCAGGAGGTCGGGCGTCACCTCGGACATCACCTCTGCTTCGCGCAGGGTCGCCACGGTCAGCCCACGGGCGCCGGCCTCGAGCTGGATGCGAGCCACGGTCCGGGACTTGTGCGTCTTGATATGGGGCCGCCAGGCCAGGCCGTGCGCTCGAGCATAGGAGGCCACCTTCCTGGCGTTGGCACGTGCCCTGGCGAGGTCGAGGAAGCCGATCGGCGTCTCGACATGGTCGGGGTCGGTGTCGGCGCCCGGCGAAAAAGGCAGGGGGGTCATTCGAGCGTGGCTCCGAGAGCTTTCATGAATTCGTCGTCGTCCGCCGAGACCGGCCCGAAACGCATCCAGCGCAAGGTGCCGTCACGGTCGATGAGGAAGCTGGCGGGAAGGCCGAGCACCCGGTAGCTGTCCATGCCACGCATCTGCGGGTCGAGGAGGATCGGGTAGCGCACGCCGAACTCGCGAACGAACTCCTCCACCTGGTCGCGGGCGTCGCCCGTGTCCATCGAGATCCCCACGATCTCCAGGCCTTCGTCCCTGCGCTGCTCGTAGAGCGACTGGAGGAAGGGGGTCTCATGCCGGCAGGGCGCGCACCACGTCGCCCACAGGTTCAGGAGGACGACCTTCCCTCTCAGCGAGGAGAGGGCGACGGTGTCGCCCTGAAGCGTGGTCGCCCCATACTCCGGCGCGGGCTTTCCGACGCGCGGCCCGGGCGGGCCGCTCTCGCAGGCGGCCAAGCCTGCCGCGGCGATCACGGTGAGGATCCGGGCGACGGTGAGCGCTCTCGGACGGGTCATGTCGAGGGTACCTCCACGCGTGCGACCCGGACGCGCGGGCGTTCGGCATCCGACGCATCGGTCCAGGCCAGGACGACTTCGCTTCCGTTCCAGGGCGCCCGCACCATCCGTGGGAATCCGCTGGCACGTGCGGCCGAGGACGGGGCCACCACGACAGGCGGTCCCTCCCGGCCACCCGGGCCGACGGACGCCAGGCGGAGCTCCGCCCCCTCCGGCCCGCGGCGCTCCAGCCAGCTGACCGCGGCACGCCCGTCCGGCAGCAAGCTGAGGTCCACCCTGCCCGACGGGTCGCCTCCGTCCACGCGGACCGGATCACCGAAGGAGGCACCGGCGTCCTCCGAGAAGGCCACGTACACCCGGGGGCGGTCGCCGGCCCCCGTGAACCATGCCACCGCGACCCGGTCGCCCGACGCGTCCACGGCCGGTCCGTTCACCGGACATCCGGAGATGACCCAGCCGTCACGGTGCACCGGGATCCCCTCTGTCCAACCGCCTTCGGTCCGGCGGGTCACGTAGATGTCGCGTACATCCTGCGCACTGCGGTCCCGATACACCACCACCACACCGCGGGAGGTGAGTGCCGCGTCGGTCTGGCAGCAGTCGCAGGTGCGTCCGTCCACCAGCGTCTCCGTCCCGGCCGTGCCGTCGGCCCGCACGGTGCGGTGGCGGAGGGTCATCTCCCGGGCCGGTTCGCCTCCAGCGTCGTCCGGAGCGTACTTGCGGCCGTCGAGCCAGACCAGGCCCATCCCCTCGCCGAGGGCGAAGACGGAGACGAACCCGTGCTCGGTCGCGGTTCCGTCTTCGTGCGGCGTCCAGGCCTCGGACCAGGTCGCGCCCCCGTCGCTGGAGTGGGCCAGCCGGATGTCGTACGCCATGCCGGCACCGGCGCGCTTTTCCAGCCAGTGCGCCCACATCGCCCCGTCGGGACTGGGTTGGACGGACGGGAAGTCGGCCCAGTTGACGAAGAGGTCGGTCCCTCCCACCACCCGCCTGCGCTCGCCCCATCCGTCCTCCCTCAGGCCGGCGACCCAGAGGTCGTGACCGCCGTCCGCGACCTCGAGCCAGCTCAGGAGCACGGCGTCCCCCGACGAGGACAGGTACGGCTCACCGCTGCCCACTCCGGCGGGCGCTTCGAGCTCCACCGCTCGCGCCGGCAGGGGGGCGTGCACCTCGCCGGGGGCACACGCGCTGAATCCCACGAGAAGCAGCTTGGAAAGCCTGGAGGACATGGGCACGTACGTGATGGGGAGACGTCGGACCGAGCGGGCAAGGTTCTTGCTCCACAGGGGGGTCCGGAAAGCCCGAGGAATCTCGGCATGCGGGCTCGGCCGGGCAACGCGCGTGGAACGGGCCGCCGGATTGCGGGGTTTCTCAGGGGCACCGGATCACTTCGAGCTTGCGAGTGACACCGGGCCCGACTCGAATGTACAAGAGGCGGCAGCGGCCACATGACTGCCCCTCCGTGCGGCTGTGTCCACTGGCCAGAGGCAAGACGACCATGCAGTTCTCCCGCGGTTTTCGCCCCGGCGGCGGTGCCCTCGCGGTGCTCGTCGCCGGCGTGGCGCTGTTGAGCCTTCCTACTCCGGGCTCGGCTCAGTACTTCGGGCGTAACAAAGTCCAGTACCAGGACTTCTCCTTCTCGATCCTCCCGACCGACCACTTCAACTTCTACTACTACCCGGTCGAGGCCGAGGCCGTGGAAGACGTAGCGCGCATGGGGGAGCGGTGGTACGAGCGCTATGCGCGCTCCTTCCAGCACGAGTTCGAGGCCAAGAAGCCGGTCATCGTCTACGCCGATCACCCGGACTTCCAGCAGACCAACACCCTTTCGGGGAGCATCGGCGAGGGCACCGGCGGCGTCACCGAGTCCTTGAAGAACCGGGTGATCATGCCGCTCACCGGCTCGTACTGGGACACCGACCACGTCCTGGGACACGAGCTGGTGCACGCCTTCCAGTACAACATTGCCCAGTCGCGCCGCGGCGGTGGCCTCCAGGGGCTCAACACGCTTCCGCTGTGGTTGATCGAGGGGATGGCCGAGTACCTCTCGGTCGGTCGGGACGACCCGCTGACGGGAATGTGGATTCGCGACGCCATCCGCCGCGACGAGCTGCCGACGATCAAGGAGATGACGAAAACGTCCAAGTACTTCCCCTACCGCTTCGGACAGGCGCTGTGGGCCTACATCGGCGGGACGTACGGCGACGACGCGATCATCCAGATCTACCGCCGCTCGCTTCGCGTCGGCTTCGAGCCGGCGATCCGTCAGGTCCTGGGCATGCCGACCGACACGCTGTCGGTGCGGTGGAAGGAGCAGGTCGCCAAGGACTACCTCCCCCTCATGGAGGGCAAGACCGCTCCCTCGGAGACGGGCACGCTGCTGCTCGGATCGTCCAACGGCTGGGGGCCCATGAACATCGCTCCGTCCATCAGCCCGGACGGGCGCTACGTCGCGGCGATCTCGCAGAAGGACCTCTTCTCCGCCGACCTCTTCCTGGCCGACGCGCACACCGGAAAGATCGTCCGCAAGCTGCTGAGCGCGAACAGCGATCCGCACATCGAGGCGCTCCGCTACATCGACTCCTCCGGGACGTGGTCGCCGGACGGGCGGTACTTCGCGTTCGTCGTCACGGCGGACGGCAACAACCAGCTCGTCATCGTCGACGCGGAGAGCGGTGACGAGACCCAGCGCATCGGCTTCGACGGCATCGGCGCGGTCAACAACCCCGCGTGGTCGCCGGACGGCAGCACGATCGCCTTCTCCGGTATGGTGGGCGGAATCAGCGATCTGTACGTCTACGACCTCGAGTCCGGCAAGACGACGCAGCTCACCAACGACAAATTCGCGGACCTGCAGCCCACCTGGTCGCCGGACGGCCGGACGATCGCCTTCACGTCGGACCGCGGGCCCCAGACGGATTTCGCCAAGCTTACCTACTCCCGCTTCCAGATCGCCCTGATGGACGTGGGCACGAAGCAGGTGCGGGTGCTGCCGATCTTCGGCAACGTCAAGCACATCAACCCGCAGTACTCGCCGGACGGGCGCAGCCTGTTCTTCATCTCGGACCAGGACGGCTTCAGCGACGTCTACCGCCTCGACTTCAACAGCGGGGACGTTCACAGGATCACGAACATCGCCACCGGCGTGAGCGGCCACACATACATCTCGCCCGCCATGACCGTGGCGGCCAAGACGGGTCGGATGGTCTTCTCGGTCTTCGACTCGCTCGAGTTCCACGTGCAGGGGATGGATCCGGACATGGGCACGGTCGCGCAGGTGCCCGAACGGCCCGAAGACCAGCCGGGACGGATGCTCCCGCCCACGCAGCCGGACCGCTTCAGCCGGGTCGCCTCCTACCTGGCGGACCCGGAGACGGGCCTCGTTCCCGTGGGCACCTACACGCTGCCGACGGACGCGAAGCCGTACGACTCCTCGCTCAGCCTCGACTACGTGGGCCAGCCGAGCCTGGGCGTGGGGACCGACAACTTCGGGAACTACATCGGCGGCGGCGCGTCCGCGTTCTTCAGCGACATGCTGGGCAACCGCGTCCTGGGTGTGGCCATCCAGGCACAGGGTACGTTCAAGGACATCGGTGGCCAGGTGTTCTACGCCAACATGGCCCACCGGTGGAACTGGGGAGTCGGGGCAGGCCGGATCCCGTACCTGCTGGGTTACTACAACTATGGGACGGACGCCACAGGCGACTACCTCGGGCTGTACCGGTATCGGATCTTCCAGACGTCCGCCCAGGGCCAGGTGGCGTACCCGTTCTCGTCCACCCGCCGCGTGGAGTTCACCGGTGGGGTGACGCGCTACAGCTACGACATCGAGGTGGACAAGTACTACATGAACGCCCTCGGCCAGGTGGTCGACTTCCAGCGGCAGAGCCTCAACGACTCGACGCCGCCGCCGCTGAACATGTTCCAGACAGGCGCGGCCCTGGTGGGGGACAACACCTTCTTCGGGTTCACCAGCCCGATCCGCGGCGGGCGGTATCGCCTCGAGGTCGAGCAGACCTGGGGGACGGCGAACTTCACGACGCTGATCGCGGACTGGCGTCGGTACTACAGCCCGACGAAGGACCTCACGTTCGCGGCGCGGGGGCTGCATTTCGGCCGGTACGGCCTCAGCCAGGCGGAGAACAACAAGGACGGGTTCGGTCTGCTGCGTCCGCTCTTCCTCGGGTACGAGACGCTCATCCGCGGCTACGACTACGCCAGCTTCAGCAGCAGCGAGTGCGCTGCTGGTGCGACCGCGCAGGACAACTGCCCGGCCTTCAATCGTCTCTTCGGGCAGCGACTCGCCGTGGTCAACCTCGAGGCGCGTGTCCCGCTGATCGGAGTGGAGCAGTACGGGATCATCAACTTCCCCTTCCTGCCGACCGAGCTGTCGGTGTTCGCGGACGGCGGGCTCGCCTGGGATCAGGACAACCCGGCCAAGTTGGAGTGGAGCCGGACTTCGCCGGATCGGATACCGGTCTTTTCGACGGGCGTCTCGGCCCGCTTCAACGTCCTGGGCTTCATGGTCCTCGAGGTTTACTACGCCTACCCGTGGCAGCGACCCCAGAAGGGGTGGCACTGGGGCTTCAACCTGGCTCCGGGATGGTAGGAGCCCGCGGGGCGTAGGCGCCCGACGGGGCGACTACCGGACGGCCTGACGGAAGGGCCCGGCCTCGGATGAGAGGCCGGGCCCTTCGCGCACGGGCGCACGCTGGTCGTCGCGGATCCTCACGCCCTCAGTCCGTCGAGCTCCCCGGCGGGGGGAGGTTCGCGAGGAATGCCAGGAAGGCTCTCGCCACCTCGGGAGCCACCGACTCCAGGGCCGCGATGTCGAAGAGTGGCTCCCCGCCGCCGTAGGCTGCCCGGATCAGCGCGTTGTAGCGGTACCGGACCCGGTTGAAGTCCCGTTCCGTGGTCCTTCCCGTGAGCTTGGCGGCGAGCCAGCACAGCCCCCCGCCAGGATGCGCTGGAGCTCCTCCACCTTCGAGTCGACGTCCCCGTTGACACCCACTCGTGCATGGAACAACCCGGGTCCCGGATCCTGCGTCAGGTCCTTGGCCTCGACGACGCGCAGGGGGATCTCGGGGTTGTGGTACAGGAGCACCTCGATGCCGCGCACCCGACCAGGAATGGACAGAGAAGTCCGGTGGCCCGCAGTCGAAAAACCTGCCGTGTCCGGGGATTGAGCATGTCGACCTCCGGTGGTGTCCGACCCCGGCGCGCACGTCGGCGCCTGGGGGAACCAACGATCCCTCCCGCGGGGTGACGCGTCAAGCTCGGAGCCGAAGAGAAGCGGCCCCGGGGAATTTCCCCGGGGCCGCTCCCTGCCGGCGATCCAGGAGTCCGGGGATCAGCGCCCCCGTCCGCCCCTCGGCTTGGCCGTCCTGACGGTCGACGACGGGCGCGAGCTGCTGGGGGCGGACGACACGCTGCCCGAGCTGCGCGAGACGCCCCCGCCCCTGGGCTTGGCCGTCCTGCCCGTCGATGCGCCGGAGCCGGACCGCGGGGCCGCGCTGCTGGGGCGCGAACCCGAGGGCACGTAGGTCCGGGACGCGCCGGCGGACGACCCGCCACGCGTGTAGCCGCGACCGTTCACGACGCGGAGGTGCTGGCTCGGCTGGCGGCCCACCACCACGACCGTCGGCACGTAGCCGTACCCGCCGTAGTAGCCTCCGTAGTACCCGCCGTAGTTGCCTCCGTATCCCAGCCCGTAGCCGTAGCCGTATCCGTAGCGGTAGAACGGATCGAGGTAGTAGGGATTGTAGAGGCCGTAGCCGCGGTACATCCACGGACGGTCGAGGTTCGTCTCGTCCACGGGCACCCGCTCCGGCTCGGCGCCCTGGGCGACCTGGAAGGTCTCCGGGTAGCTCACGGCCACCGCCACGTCGATGGTGCTCGCCGCCACGCCGGCGTCGGCCATGCGCTCGAGCTGGCTCGCGTCGAGGGCCAGCCGGTCGCCGCGCTCCGCGAGCAGCGCCTCCACGGCCTCGTGGGGCACCTGGGCGCTCGCCTCGATCACGTCGTCGACGTCGAGCGGTGCGCTCGCGGCCATCCTGGCGGAGCGCGCGCTCCAGCTGAGGTCCCCGAGGACGTCGCCGAAGCCGGCCGCTTCCGTGCGCTCCCTGTCCACCAGCTGGTAGTGCTGGACCCACGCCATACGGTCCCCTTCCTTCCCGGACACGCGCACGTCGAGCCATTCGGCCGGCGAGGCCATGGCCATGATGCCGGCGCCCTCCTCGGTGCCGCCCGACTCGCAGGCATACTCGGACCTGATGAACAGCCGCCGGCCGTCCTCGGAGAACGTGCCCTGCTCCCAGCCGTCGCAGCTCTCACGAGCCACGTCGTGCCGGGCTCCGTCGCCCCACACCAGCTCGCGGGAGACGATCTCGTTTCCGGAGAGGCGGACGACCTCCACCGCTTCGTTCTGCGCCGCCGGCTGCACGCACAGCAGGTCGCCGACGTCCGCGCCGGTGGCGGGCTCCCAGCAGCCGAGCCAGGGGAGCAGCCGGGGATCGGTGTCCTGCCCCGAGGCGATCGCGGGTGCCAGGGCGGCGAGTGCCAGCGCCAGCACCGTGCTGCGCAGTCCGTTCGCTCGATGATTCGCCATGGTCGTTTCCTTTCCGGTCAGAACCGGACCGAGATGCCCGCCGTGGCCTGGAAGCCCGACAGGTCCATGCGATTGAACTCCGAGAAGTCCTGGCTCATCGCCGCACGTGCCCAAGAATAGCGCCCTTCGACCGTGAGGAGAAAGCTGGGGCTGAGCGACCAGTCGGCTCCGCCGAACAGGTTCATCGTCGGCGCGTGGCCTTCCGAGGTCGCGACGCCGTTGATGATCTGCAGGTCCGGAGTGTTGAAGTCGATGAAGTCCCCGTTCTGCTCGAACCGGTACCAGACCCATCCTGCGCCAGCGCCCACGAACGGGGCCCACCGGGTCGGGATCCACACGAACCGGCTGATGGAGCGGCCGCGATCCATGAGGTACACCTTCGCGCCGAAGGTCAGGGGGACCCGCTGGAACTCCGTGGTCTGCTGGATGGGCAGGTCGTTGTTGTCCACCCAGTCGCGGAGCTCCGAGAGCGTCCGGGACCGGGCGTAGCTGAAGTCCATCGCGACGTCGACGCGGGGGGTCACGCGGATGGCGAGCTCCCCGCCCCATGTCGCCGACCGGAAGTCGGAGCGGCTGACGGTGAGCTGCTGTTGCGTGAAGTCGAAGATCTCGCTGGACGCGGCCGGCACGGCGTACCCGACCCGTAGCCCGAGCGTGGCTCTGGGCGTCCGGAACAGGAAGTCGCGGTGCTGCTGGGCCGTGGCCGCGGCCGGAAAAGCGATCGCGGCGAGGACGACCGCCGCGAGGGCGGGGCGTCCCGGCAGGCGGGGGAATCGTCTCATCGAAGGGCCTCCAGGGACCGGGGGGCGCCACGGGGGACGGCGCCTTCCGTACCGGTGGAGGGGCAAGCCTCATGCCATGTGGAAAAGCGGGGAGAATCCTGATCATTCCTACACGAGCGGGGTGTCGAGGGTCCAGATGACGGTACACATGCCGTCCTGAAGGGAGGACATCGACGCGCGTCGGCCGCCCGGCAGGCGAGGAGGCCCCGGGGCGGGCTTCCGGCCACACCCGCCCGGCTTCAGGTCAGAAGATGCTGATGTTGATGTACCGCCGCGGGTTGGCGCGGATGTCCTCGACCAGCGCCGCGATACTCTCCGCCGCCTTGTTCATGTTCTCGTAGAGGGCCTCGTCCGAAGACAGCCGGCCCAGCGTGCCCTCCCCGCGCTCCATGCGATCGAGGAGGGTACGGAGGGACGCGACGGCCTGGTCCAGGCTGGCCCCCGTCTGCGAAAGCACGGCCATCGTCGAGTCGGCCCGCGCGATGGCGCGGCGGGCGTCCGGCCCCGCCCCCTCCAGCTCCTCGGCCGTGCTGGCCATGCTCTGCGTGAGGCGCTGCAGCGTCCCCCGCTGCTCGCGCGTCATGGAGGAGAGCTGGCTCAGCAGCGTCTCCAGCTCCGTCGCGCTCTTCTGGACCGAGGCCACCGTCCCGGTGTCCAGGAGCGTGCGGATGCGATCGAGCACGGTGTCGGCTTTCCCGCTGAGCGCGTCGACGTTGCCCAGCAGCCCCCCACTGGCACCCTCCGCCCCGGGGAGCGTGTCCCACGGTTGGAGCAGCTGCTGTGCGTGGCCGGGAATGATCTCCAGCGTTCTCCCCCCGAAAATGCCGCTCGCGCCCATCTCGGTCCGCGAGTCCACGGGGATCTTCCACTGCCCGTCCATCTCCATCGTGATCGCCACCCGCTCGTTCGGCTCCATCTCGAACTTGTTGACACGGCCGATGTTGACGCCGCGCATCTGGATCGGGTCGCCCCTGCGCACGCCGCCGGCGTTGTCCACCTCGGTCACGAGCATGTACCGGCCGCGCAGCGTGGCCGGATCCGTGAGCAGGAAGAGAACCACCACGAACGAGATCAGGCCCAGGAGGACGAAGATGCCCACGCGCACCTCGCGGCCCCCTGTGCTCGAGGGCGCGGCCCTGAGAATCTCTTCGTCGGTCGGACGACGGCGGCCTTCCGCCTTCGGCATGTCAGTCATAGGTCTCCGAAACCATGTCGAGTGCCGCCTCCGCGGCCGCGCGGTCGATGAACGCCTGGACCACGTGATCGTTCGATTGCCGGAACTCGGCCGGCGTCCCGCAGAAACGCAGGATTCCGCCGTCGAGCATGGCGACGCGGTCGCAGATGTCCAGGCCGCCCTCCACGTCGTGGGTGACCAGGAGCGAGGTCACCTCGAGCTCGTTCGACAGCCGGGTGATGAGCCGCTCCACGGCCGCGGTGTTGATCGGGTCCAACCCGGTGGTCGGCTCGTCCCAGAGCAGCACGTTCGGACGTCCCACGATCGCCCGTGCGATCCCCACCCGCTTCTTCATCCCTCCGGACAGCTCGGCGGGGAGCTTCTCCATCACCTCGCGCGGTTCGAGGTTGACCAGCTCGAGGGCACGCCAGACGGCTACCGCCGTCTCGGCGCGCTTCATCGTCCTCAGACGGTCCTCGGGGATGCCCATGGCGACGTTGTCGAAGACGTTGAAGGAATCGAACAGGGCCGCGTTCTGGAAGACGTATCCGACCTGACGGCGAACCGCCTCGAGCGAGCCCTTTCCGCCGAAGAACACCGACTCGCCGTTGACCTCGACATCGCCGCGGTCCGGACGGATGAGCGCGATCGTCGTCTTGAGGAGCACGCTCTTCCCGGTGCCCGAGGGCCCGAACAAGGCGAACATCTCCCCGGTCTCGACGTCCATGTCGACACCCGTGAGGACCGGGATGTCGAAGGCCTTGTGGATGTTCCTGTATCGGATCACGACACCATCCTCACTGCAGCATCAGCGGCGGGAAGAGCGCGTCGAGGATCAGGATCGTCAACGTCATGAACATGACGGCCTGCGTGGTCGTGCGCCCCACCCCTTCGGCGCCTCCCTTGGTGCGCAGCCCCATGTGCACGGAGATGAGGGGGATGGCCAGCCCGAACACGAGCGCCTTCGTCAGCGAGTAGAGCAGGTCCCACGAGTGCCAGAAGAGCCGGGCGCCGTAGAAGAACGACTCCCAGCTCAGCCCGACCTGCCAGGTGGCGGCGATCTGCCCGGCGAGGATCCCGATCATGTCCGCGAACCCGACCAGGAGCGGCATCACGATGATGCCGGCGAGCACCCTGGGCGCGGCCAGCAGCGCGATGGGGTCGCGCCCGAGGGAGTGGTAGGCGTCGATCTGCTCGGAGACCACCATCGTGCCGAGCTCGGCGGTGATGCGGGCCCCCACGCGACCGACCAGCACGATGGCGGTCAACACCGGGCCCATCTCCAGCACCACGGTCTCCACGACCAGGCTGCCGAGCACGTAGAGCGGCACGGCTCCCGTGAACTGGTAGCCTCCCTGCTGGCTGGTGACGATCCCGGCCAGAGAGCCGGTGACCAGGACGATGGGCAGGCTCTGGATGCCCATGATGTACAGCTGCTGGACCACGTCGCGGAACGAGACCTGCATCCGCACGATGCTCAGGACGATCTGCCAGGACAGCGAGCCCATCGCCCCCGCGTGCTCGAGCGTGTCCTCGGCGCGCCGCCCAAGGCCCGCGAACCAACGCGCCAGGGGTCGGGGCATCGAGAGAGGCATGGAGGCGGGGCGGCTCAAACGCGTCGGGGGTCCGGGGTTGGAAGGCCCCTGCCGAGGGCCTGGCGGGGCCGGAAATACAGCCTCGTACCTTCGGGGAAAGAGGGCGAAAAATCAACTGTCGGACGCGTCCGAGCCATGGGGCATTGTCCTCCCGGCCCGGCCCACTTACCGTCGCTGCTCCGGGAATCCCGCCCCCGTCCTTCGCGCCCTGATTCGTCTCTGGAGATCGCATGCTCCGCACCGCTCGCTCCGCGGCCATTCTGACCCTGTTCCTCCTTCCGGGCCGGGGGCTCCTGGCCCAGGGCTCGTCGTACGACGAGCAGGTGCGAAGTCTCGCCCGCCATCCCGCCGTCCAGCGGGCGATGGAGGTGATCGACGCGACGGATGCGCAGACCATGGCCCAGCTCGAGGAGCTCACCCAGATCCCCGCCCCTCCCTTCGGTGAGGAGGCGCGCGGGCGGCGGTTCCTCTCCATGCTGCGGGAGGCCGGAGTCGACACCGCGTGGGTGGACGAGGTGGGCAACGTGATCGGCCTCCGACGGGGCTCGGGGTCGGGCGGGACGATCGCCATCGCCGGCCACCTGGACACGGTCTTCCCCGAGGGCACCGACGTGACCCTACGCATGAAGGGCGACACGCTGTACGCGCCCGGGGTCGGCGACGACACGCGGGGGCTCGTCACCGTACTCGCGCTCGTGCGGTCGATGAACGCCGCGAACGTGCGCACCGACGCCGACATCCTCTTCATCGGGAACGTCGGCGAGGAAGGCCAGGGCGACCTTCGGGGGATGAAGAACCTCTTCCGCGAGGGAGGCCCGCCCATCGAGAGCTTCATCTCCATCGATGGCACGGGTGACGCGGGCGTCACGCACCAGGGCCTGGGCTCGCACCGCTACAGGGTCACGGTGCACGGGCCCGGCGGGCACTCCTGGGGCGCCTTCGGGCTCGCCAACCCCGCGCACGCCCTCGGGCGCGCCATCTACGAGTTCGACCTCGCGGGCGACTCGCTCACCCGTTCCGGGCCGCGCACGAGCTACAACGTAGGGGTGATCGGTGGCGGCACGTCCGTGAACTCCATCCCCTTCGAGGCCTGGATGGACGTGGACATGCGCTCGGAGAGCCCCGCGAGCCTGGAGCGCATCGACGCGGCCCTCCACCACGCGGTCCAGCAGGCCGTGGAGGAGGAGAACGCGATCCGGCGACGCGGCGACGCGCTCACCGTCGACATGGAGCTCATCGGGGACCGGCCTTCGGGAGAGGTGGCCGAGGACGCGCCCATCGTCCAGCGTGCCGTGGCGGCGACGCGGTTCCTGGGCATCGAGCCGCGTCTGGGACGCAGCTCGACCGACTCGAACATCCCGATCTCGCTGGGGATCCCCGCCATCACCATCGGCGGTGGCGGCGTGGCGGGGGGTGCGCACTCGCTCAACGAGTGGTTCCTGAACCAGAACGGCACGGTGGGCCTGAAGCGGGCGTTGCTCATCCTGCTGGCGCAGGCGGGCGTCGCGTCGGCGAGCTGACCGTGCCGGACAAGCTGGACGGGCGGGTCGCCGTCGTCACGGGTGCCTCGAGCGGCATCGGGGCGGCCGTGGCCGAGGCGCTCGCCGAGGCCGGCGCCGCGGTCGTGCTCGGGGCCCGCCGGGAAGAGCGACTCCGAGAGGTGGCCGGAGGGATCCGCGAGCGTGGAGGACGGGTGGAGCTGCGGGCGACCGACGTGACCGTTCTTGGGGACGTCGAGGCGCTGGCCGGCCTCGCGCTGGACCGCTTCGGGCGGATCGACGTGCTCGTCAACAACGCCGGCATCATGCCTTTGTCGCCCGTGACGGAGCTGCGGGTGGACGACTGGGTGCGCATGGTCGATGTGAACGTGAAGGGCGTGCTGCACGGCATCGCCGCGGTGCTGCCCACCATGCTCGAGCGTGGTTCGGGCCACATCGTCAACGTGGGCTCGGTGGCGGGCCGCCGCCCCTTCCCCGGTGGCTCGGTCTACTCTGCCACCAAGTTCGCAGTGCGCTCCCTCTCGTGGGGGATGCAGCTCGAGCTGTCGGCGGCGCACGGCATCCGGATTACCGATGTGCAGCCGGGCGTGGTGGACACCGAGCTCACCGACCACATCCCCGATCCGTCCCGGCGCGAAGCGTTCCAATCCAACTGGGAGGAGCGGCGCTCGCTCGGTCCCCGGGACGTCGCCCGCGCGGTCGTCTTCGCCGTGACGTCGCCGGAGCACGTGAACGTCAACGAGATCCTCATCCGCCCGACCGACCAGCCCACCTGAGGGGTCATTCGAGCGTGAGGGGGCGCCCGGCCGATGGCCGGGCGCCCCCGTCTTCGCGGTGAGACGCGAAGCGTTGGCCAGAGCCTCGGTGGCCGCTCAGTTCATGACCGGCTTCCCCTTCGCCGGGCCGTAGTAGATCCCGTTGAACACCAACGGGAACATCCCGTGGGGCTGCGAGCGGAAGGTGAGCTCGGGCCCGAACAGGAAGAGCTTGCCCTGTCCGAAGTCGGCCTCGATGGCGCCCACGCCGTCCTTGAGGTATTCCTGGCCCCACGCCCACCCGCTGCGCAGCGGCTTGTCCTTGTCGTACCAACCGATGGCCCGCACGCCGTGCTCCGCGGCGTCGGGCTCGAGCGTGAACGTCGGGCTCCGGCTGAACATGACCGGCGCGTACTCGCCCATGCCGTCGGCCAGCGGGCTGATGTGCTCGATCTTCATGTCGATGAGCGTGCCCGGGATGAAGTACTTCTCCATGCTCAGCGGCTTGCCGTCCTCCACCATGTGGTCGGAGATCGGCAGCCCCGAGTTGAGGGCGAGGTTCGACGACGAGCCGATGGCGATCACCGCGCCGCCCTGGCGGGCGTAGTCGAGGATCTTCGGCACCGTCGTGGACACCGTGATGCGGCCCAGGCGATCCCTGTACTCGGGCGGGATCGTCGATGGATCGATCTCCCTGTCTCCACCCCGGAACCGACCGCCGCCGTCAGCCTCGGGGATCAGGCCGTCCTCGAAGAGCAGGACGTCGTAGGCCGACAGGTCGCTGTTGTCCAGCTGTGGCGGATAGAGGACGTCGAAGTCGAACTCGAAGTCCTCGAGGAGCATGCGCATCCACCCCGACGGCATGGAGCCGCCGTAGACGTCGGCCAGGCCGACCTTGACGGGCTGGAGCTCCATCGCGTTGCCGGAAGGCTTCGAGGTGACGCCCACGAAGCTCAACCCCTTGTCCTTCGCCAGGCCCTCGATGGTCGCCCGGTCGGTCTCCAGATAGAAGGCCCCGGACTGGAAAGACGCGTTGCCGGCCCGGACCGGCTGGGTATACCACCAGGCCTTGCCGCCGCCCTTGAGCGTCCGGTTCACCGCGGTGAAGGCGTCGTTGATGTGGTCCACCAGGTAGCCGGTCGCGTTCGACGCACCCGCGATCCTCCCGGGCGGAGGCGACACCAGCTCGTCCGTGATCTTCTGGAAGGGGCCGTCGAAGCCGTCGAGGATGCGATCGAAGTCCACCCCCATCTGCCAGGCCAGGGTCCAACCGGTGGCGTCGTACGGAGGGATGGGCGGGCCGCCGGGATAGGCGAAGTCGTTGGGGTGGTCCTGCTTCTCGAACATGTCCAGCACGTGGGGCCGGAAGGCCTGGTCCGTCTTCACCACGTAGGAGCCCGCCGGGTAGGTCTTCCCCTCTACGGTGAAGGCGGCGGTTGCCCGGTCCACGTCCACGCCCGTCTTCAGCAGCGCGTTCACGAACTTGGTGGCCGTGAGGAAGTCGCGCTGGTCGGAGGGGATGATGAAGCCCCGGGGATCCCGGTCCTCCGGCTTCTTCATCAGGCGCACGTAGTCGTCGTGGTCGCCTCGCTGCACCACCTCCTCGGCGGCGTAGATCTCATGGGGCTTCACCGTCCAGTAGTCTTCGCTGCCGCGCTGGATGGAGTTGTTCCCCATCTTCCAGATGTCGTACAGCAGGTGGTCCTTGTTGCGCGAGGCGTAGTCCATCACGGCCCAGTCGGCCGTCATCGAGTACTCGATGGACTGCCGAAAATGCCACATGTTGGTGGGTTCCACCGGGAGTGGCAGGTCACCGTGGGGATACTGCTGCCGCGGAATGAACGGCACCTCGATGGGGGTCGGGTTCCCGATGATCTCAGTGAGGAGCCCGATCATGTTGTGGAAGTACGGCTCGGTGCGCAGCCCCCCGTTCCACCAGGTGGAGTAGGACGCACCCGAACGCATGGTGCTCCCCCCCTTCCCCTCCAGGATGAAGCGCTGATGCATGGCCGAGCCCACCTGGTCCAGCCCCGTGAGGATGAGGGGGTCCAGGAAGTGGTTCGGCGGATCCCTGAAGGGAGGCGCGAAGATGACCGCACCCGCTGGGCCGGTCTGGTGGTGGTTGTAGACAATCTGGGGGAACCACACCCGGTACAGGGACCGGTTGATGTTGGTGGTCTCCTCCAACGCCGACATGTAGAAGTCGCGGTTGTTGTCGTGGCCCGCGTACTTGTTGTACAGCACCGGGATGTTGGACGTGCTGCGCTTCAGCGGGTCCGACTCCCGCATGTACCAGTTGGAGACCAGGTCCTGGCCGTCGGGGTTCACCTGGGTGGCCAGCACGATGACGTCGTTTAGGATCCGGGTGGTCTCGGGATCGGTGTAGTCGTTCAGGCGGTACACCAGCTCCATGAGCTGATGCGCACCCACGACCTCGGTGGCGTGGAGCCCGCCATCGATCCACACCACTGCCTTGCCTTCCTTGGCGAGCTGCTGGGCCTCGGCCTCGGTGACGCCCTCGGCCTTGGCCATCCGCCGGGAGATCTCCCGGTAGTGGTCCAGGTTACGGATGTTCTCCGAGGACGAGATGATGGCCTGGAGCTGGGGCCGGCCTTCCTCGGTGTAGCCGATGGTGTCCAGGATCATCCGGTCCGATTCGTTTGCCAGCTTGATCCAGTACTCGTGCAGCTGCGCGTAGTTGATCAACTGATAGTCGGCTCCGATCTGGAAGCCGAACTGCTCCTCGGGTGTCGTGACCCTGTGCTGGGCCCATGCCGGAGCCGCCATGACGGCGGTCAGGACGAAGGCGAGGAGCGGACGCACGATACGTTGGGACATGCTTCCGCCTCTTCCGTGGGTGCTCTTTCGGGAGGGATTCAGACATACTCCGCGCCGACGGGCGCGGCGTCAACCTGAAGGCCATCGCGAGTGAACCGGGGACACCCGCACCCCCGCCGGATGTTGACCGCGCCGGTCGCGGGGGTGTTGACCCTCGAGCGGCGGGAACGGGAGATTGCAGGGACCGGCGCCCGACATGACGGGTATGCTGCCGGAACTCTCGACTCATCCGTGCTCACCGACCAAGGAGCGACGATCGATGCCGGTTCGTACCGCGAGTGCCGAATGGAAGGGTGACCTCCCCAAGGGGAAGGGCACCATGAAGACCGACACGGGGTCCTTCGACGGGCAGTACTCCTTCAGCTCGCGCTTCGAGGAAGGGACCGGGACCAACCCCGAGGAGCTGATCGCCGCGGCCCACGCCGGGTGCTTCTCCATGGCGCTGTCGAACATCCTCGCGAAAGCCGGGCACACGCCGACGAGCGTGCGGACCACGGCGAAGGTCCACATCGGCGGAGACGGAATCTCCCTGATCGAGCTGAGCACCCGCGCCACCGTCCCCGGTATCGGCGCCGCCGACTTCGGGAAGCACGCGGAAGAGGCCAAGGTCGGCTGTCCGGTTTCCAGGGCGCTGGCCGCCACGAAGATCACCCTGGACGCGGCGCTGGAAGGCTGAGCCGTCCGAACCTGTGAGGATCGGGGTCGTCCCGCGATCGGGGACGACCCCTCCTTTTCAGGTGGGCGACCCACCATGACGACGCTCCTGTGGATCCTCGGGATCACGCTCGCCACCTCGTTCCTCTGCTCCATCCTCGAGGCGGTCTTCCTCTCCGTCACGCATTCGCACGTCGCCCTCATGCAGGATCGGGGGGAGTGGGCGGGAGACTGGTTCGGGCGGGCACGAAAGAAGGTGGACGAGCCCATCGCCGCGATCCTGACGCTGAACACGATCGCGAACACCATGGGGGCGGCGCTGGGTGGTGCGGTGGCGGGGCGCGTCTTCGGAAGCACGTGGATGGCGCTGTTCTCGGCGGTGCTCACCTTCTCCGTGCTGATCTTCTCGGAGATCGTTCCCAAGACGGTGGGCGCCGTCTACTGGAAGCGCCTCGCCAAGCCCGCGGCCTACGTGCTCCGGGTCCTGATCATCCTCACCAAGCCGATCATCATCCCGCTGGGCTTCATCGGGCGCCTGATCACGCCAAGTTCGGAAGGCCCGACCATCAGCCGCGCGGAGCTCGAGGTGCTCGCCGAGATCGGACGCCGGGAAGGCGCCCTCGACGAGGACGAGTGGAAGGTGATGTCGAACGTGATCCGGCTCGACGAGGTCTCCATCGGGGAGGTGATGACGCCCCGCACCGACATGGTGGCCATCGCGCTGGACGCGACCGTGGACGAGGCGAAAGCGCTGATGCTCGACGACGGGCACCTCCGATTGCCGGTCTATGAGGAGACGCTGGACCACATCGCCGGGGTCCTGCTCGCGCGGGATCTGTGGCGGGCGGACCGCGAGGGGGTGACCCGCATCCGCAGCATCACCCGCCCCGTCCCCTTCGCGCCGGCGTCGAAGCCGGTCGAGGACCTCATCCCGGAGATGCGCAGGCAGCGCACGAAGATGGCGATTGTCGTGGACGAGTTCGGCGGAACGGCGGGTCTCGTGACGCTGGAGGACCTGATCGAGGAGATCATCGGCGAGATCCAGGACGAGCACGAGTCCGACGAGCCCGAGGACTTCCACGAGCTGCCGGGGGGACGCCTGCGCGTGTGGGGCGGTGTCCCCCTTCGCGGGGCGAGCGAGCGGCTGGGCTTCGCGCCGACGGAGGACGAGGAGGAGGGCTACGACTCGCTGGGCGGGTTCGTCTTCGGGCGACTCAACCGCATCCCCATCGTCGGGGACCAGGTGGAGGTGGAGTCGGGCAGCCTGAGGGTCGTGCGCATGCGGGGCCGGCGCATCGAATACCTCCTGTTCGTGCCACGCGCGCCCGAGTAGCCCGACCGCGCGTCAGTTCCCCGCCTCGCCCGTCGACCCGACGGGCGGTGTGTCCGGCCGGGCCTCGACCTGTTGCTCCTCGTGCTCCTCCATCCAGAAGGAGAGGGCCAGGAGGATGGCGCCGCACGTGATCGCCATGTCGGCCACGTTGAAGATCGGGAAGTCCCAGAAGCCGAGGTCGATCGGCCCGATGAAGTCGATGACGCCGCGGGCCCATCGGAGGCGGTCGTAGAGGTTGCCGAGCGCGCCCGAGATCACGAGCGAGATCGCGACGATGCGCAGGTAGTCTCGCGACGACGCCTGGCGCAGGAGCAGCGCGAGGAGCCCCAACGCCACGATCGTCACGGGCACGAAGAACCAGCGGGAGTCCTCCCCCAGGCGGATTCCGAAGGCGGCGCCCTTGTTGAAGGCGAGCGTCAGGGGCACGAGGCCGCCGAAGAGCTCGCCGTGCCGGGACGCGAGCGCGCTGAGCGCCCACCGCTTCGTGATGAGGTCGAGGACCATCACCACCGGGAAGGCGATGCCGAAGATCGTGAGCTTGGACCGCACTCGGTTGGCTCTCTCCCGGGTGTGGGGCCGTGGTTCGGGACTGGTCGATGGGCGGCTAAGTCTCGCCAAGACGGCTGGATCGCGCCAGAACCACGGAGTCTACTGATCCCGCGCTGGAATCGTTCCTCGGCATAGGGCGGTGGCCTACGGCCCCGGACCCGAGCCTCCCCGGGGTCCGACCGATCCGTCCAACGCCTCCCACGCCATCCGGCTCAGCTCGCCGATCAGCACCTCCGCCTGGTTGTCTCTGGACGCCAGCTCCGGTCCTCGTTGGGGACGGCGGCGCACGGCGACAGCCCCGTCCCGACCGCCACGGAGAGGACGAGGAGGCCGCGCATGGCGTGCCCTTCCTTTCGAGGGAGTACGGATCGGTGGCGGGAGGACATTGTGGGGTCCGCGACGGCGGTCGGGCCACACCCAGTGAAATCCCGGTTCCGACCTATTGCCAGTATAGCCGCAGGCCCCCATCGTCAAGTGCAAGGCGGGTAGGGGACACCTTTCGCAGCTGTCCACTACCAGGAGGTCCGAATGGGTCGATTTGCATGTCGGCTCGTCGCCGTGCTCTGCACCGTGATCCCCCTCAGCGCGGGGAGCCCGGTGTCCGCTCAGCAGGCGACCGTCGTGGGCCGCGTCACCGATGCCCTGACGGGGCAGGCGGTGTCCGAGGCCCAGGTAACGGTCGTCGGCACGAACCAGAGCGCGCTCACGAATGCCGAAGGGCGCTACATCATCCGGGGCGTCGCGGCGGGGTCGGTGACCCTGCGCACCACCCGTCTCGGATACGCGGACGAGACGCGAGAGGTCTCGGCGGTCGCTGGCGAGACCAGCGTCGCGGACTTCGCCATCGGACCGGTTCCCCTCGCCCTCACAGGGATGGTCGTCACCGCGACGGGAGAGCAGCGCAAAGTCGAGGTGGGCAACGCCATCGCCCAGGTCTCGGCGGCCTCGCTCGTGCAGACGAAGGCCGTCGCCAACATGAACGACCTCCTTCTCGCCCGGGCACCGGGCGTGATGGTGATCCCGGGCACGCAGACGGGGATGAGCGGGCGCGTGCGCATTCGCGGCATCAGCTCACTGTCGCTCAGCAGGGATCCCATCTACGTCATCGACGGCATACGGATGGAGAACTCGTCCAACTCGTTCTCCATCAGCGTCGGCGGGACCAGGACCAGCCGGGTGGGCGACCTGAACCCGGAGGAGATCGAGTCCATCGAGGTGGTTCGCGGGCCCTCCGCGGCGACGCTGTACGGCACGGACGCCGCCAACGGCGTGATCGTCATCACGACGAAGCGGGGCATCGCGGGCCGGCCGCAGTGGACCTACTACACGGAGCAGACGGCGATCACGGACCAGAACCCCTACCCCACCGCGTACCGGGGCTGGCGAACGGGCTCGACGTCCGGCACCACATCCACCCGGTCCAACACCGTCCAGTGCTTCCTCACCCAGGCCGCGGCGGGGGTGTGCGCGCAGGACAGCCTCACGAGCTACAACCTCTTCGACGACCCGGAGTCCACTCCCTATGGCGTAGGCTACCGCCAGCAGCACGGGCTGCAGGTGCGGGGTGGCACCGAGACGATCCGCTACTTCCTGCACGGCGAGTGGGAGGACGAGCGGGGGACCATCAAGGTGCCGGAATTCGAGAAGCAGTACATGGCCAGCCACGGCCTCTCCCTCACGGAGGAACAGCAGAACCAGAACCGGTGGAAGAAGGGCTCGCTGCGGGCCAACCTGAACATCAGCCTGTCCGACGAGGTCGACCTGGCGCTCAGCTCCGGGTACATCTCATCGGACCTGCGGCTCCCCGAGGCCGACGACTCGGGCACGGCGGGGATCACCGGGAACGTGTACGGCGGGCCGGGCTTCAAGTACAACCTGAACGCCGCCGGCGACACGCTCTTCGGGTGGCGCGAGTTCACGCCCCGGCTGATCTACCAGCGGGAGTCCATGCAGTCCATCGAGCGCTTCATCAACTCGGTGAACGCCAACTGGCGCCCCGAGCCGTGGCTGGCCTTCCGAGGCAACTTCGGCCTGGACTACGTCGGCCGGATCGACACACAGATCTGCCGATTCGAGAACTGCACCCACACCACCAACCGCCTGGGCTTCAAGAGGGACAACCGCCACAGCTTCTACAACTACACCTTCGACCTGGGCGGCACGGCCACGCGGCGCATCAGCGACGAGACGGAGTCGCAGACTTCCCTCGGCGTGCAGTACTACCGCAGCCTGTTCGACGGCAACTACGCGAGCGGGAGCACGCTTCCGCCCGGCGCGCAGACCGTTTCCGCCGCCGCGGTCCGAGACGCCAGCGAGACCACGACCGAGAGCCGCACGTTGGGCGCGTACGTGGAGCAGAGGATCGCGTGGCGCGACCGCCTGTTCGTCACCGGCGCCCTGCGGTCCGACCGGAACAGCGCGTTCGGCGCCGACTTCAAGACGGTCTTCTACCCGAAGTTCTCGGCGTCCTGGGTCCTTTCCGAGGAATCCTTCTTCCCCACGCCCGGTTGGCTGAACCAGCTACGGCTGCGCATGGCGTACGGCGCGTCGGGCGTGCAGCCCGGCACCACCGACGCGGTGCAGTACTACTCGACCACGCAGTTCCTGGGTGAGAGCGGCGAGGAGACCGGCCTGGTGTTCAGCACCCTGGGCAACGCCAACCTCAAGCCCGAGCGATCCACCGAGGTCGAGGTGGGCTTCGACGCCACCATGTTCGACAACCGCCTCTCGGCGGAGGTCACGTACTACGACAAGACGTCGAAGGACGCGCTGATCAGCCGGATTCTCCCGCCGTCCCTGGGCACGGGCGCCACGTCCCGCTTCGAGAACCTGGGCGAGGTGAGCAACAAGGGCTTCGAGGCGCTCATCGACGCGACCGTCCTCCGCAGGAACTCCCTTGATTGGATGCTCACCCTCAACGCGTCGATGAACGACAACGAGCTGGTGAGCCTGGGTGGCCTGCCCAACATCGTCAGCAGCTCCACCCGGCAGCAGCGTGAGGGCTATCCCATCAACGGCTGGTGGTCTCGCCGGCTGCTGGGGTGGGAGGACAAGGACGGAAACGGGATCATCACGTACAACGCCGACCCGGCTCTGAGCGAGATCACGGTGGCCGACACGGCGCAATACAGCGGGCGCTCGCTGCCCAAGTACGAGGCCGCCTTGTCGAGCGGGCTCACGATGTGGAGCGGGCAGGTTCGCCTTGACGCGATGGTGGACTACAAGGGCGGCCACCTGATGTACAACAACACCGAGCGCATCCGATGCGCGAGCCGCTTCAACTGCTCAGGGCTCATCAACCCGGAGTCGTCGCTGTTCGAGCAGGCCCGCACGGTGATGGTGCGTGAGCACCCCAGCCGCTCGGTGGCCGGCTTCCTGGAGGAGGGCGACTACATCCGCTTCCGCGAGCTGTCGCTCACGCTGTCGCCGCCCAGCGGTTTCGCCGGCGGCATCCTGGGTAGGTACACCGTCACGGCCACCCTGGCCGCGCGCAACCTGGGAATCCTGTGGACCAAGTACACCGGCGTGGACCCCGAGGCCTACTTCGGCAGCAACACGGACGGCACGTCCGAGTTCCAGTCGTTCGGCCCACGGACCTACTACTCACTCCGACTCTCCGTCGGCTTCTAGGGATGACGCCTACCATGACTTCGAATACCAGAGGTCGGGCGACATCGGTCGCGTCCCTCGCGATGATCGCCGGCCTGAGCCTGTTGGCGGTCGCGTGCAGCCCTGACGAAATCCTCAACGTGGAGGACCCCGATATCATCAACCCGAGTAACGTTCAATCGGCGGCGGGGGCCGAGGCGGTCCGCCTGGGCGCCCTGTCCCGCTTCAACGGTGCCACCAGCGGGGACGAGAGCCTGTTCCTGCTGGGCGGGTTGTTCACAGACGAATGGGTCAACGGCGACTCGTTCATCTACCGACAGGAGATCGACCAGCGGGTCATCACGATCGCGAACTCGTACATCCTGAACACCAATCGCCAGCTCCATCGCGTACGTCTGTCCGCGGAGCAGGCGGTGGCCCTGATCCGTGAATACGACCTGACCGCGCCCGGGTGGAAGGTGGGTGAGATGCTTCTCCTCCAGGCGTACGTCATCGACCTGCTCGCCGAGCACTTCTGCGACGGCCTGATCATCAGCGACGTCGTGGAGGGCCGCGAGGAATACGGCGAGCCCATGACGACCCAGGCCGCTTTCGAGCGCGCGCTCACCCTCGCCAACGAGGGGCTTACCGAGATCACCGGCTCCACGTCGGACGACGTGCGGGTACGGAGCGCGCTGGCGCTCACCAAGGGCCGGATCCTGGCGAACCTGAACCGCCTCACCGAGGCGGCCGCGGCCGTGGCGGGGGTGGCGACGTCGTTCGAGTACGTCAACTACCACTCGCAGACCACGTGGAGTAACGCATTCTGGTCGTGGAACCTTAACTCGCGCCGCTACAGCGTGAGCGATCACGAGGGGACGAACGGGATGGACTTCGCCTCGGCGAACGACCCGCGCGTGCCCGTGTGTCTGGGGGGCGACGACGCCTGCAGGTCCATCGGCGTCACGCGCAGCGACCGGGACGACCTGACGAGCCCCTTCCATGTCCTGATGCTGTGGCCGGGGCGGGGAGATCCGATCCCGATCATGCAGGGTGTGGACGCACGCATGATCGAGGCGGAGGCCCAACTCGCCGCCGGTGACGCCGCGGGTTCGTTGGCCACCCTGAACGACGCCCGTGCGACGAAGGGGATGGAGCCCCTCGCGGACGCCGGAAGCGCAGCGGCCCGGCTGGACCAGCTGTTCCGGGAGAGGGCGTTCTGGCAGTATGGTCGCGGGTACCGCACGGGAGACATGCGGCGCTTGATTCGCCAGTACGGGAGGAGCGAGGCCACGGTCTTCCCCGTCGGGCCGTGGCACAAAGGCGGCAACTACGGTACCGACGTGAACATGCCGGTTCCCCAGGCGGAGCAGAACAACCCCAATCTCGGAATCGGTGAGCAGACCTGTCTGAGCCGCGGCGCCTAGCGTCCGACGCGGCAGGGGTGAATGTGCGGGCCGCCGGGGTGACACCCGGCGGCCCGCTGCGTATCTCTGGTCCACCTCTTGCTTAGGTGCTCCATCATCGCACGCGGGGGTACGCCCCCGGCAAAGGAGGAGCACCATGAGCGCAGGACCCGGACCCGTCCTGGCCGGAGACGTGGGTGGGACGCACGCGCGCCTCGCGCTCTTCGAGGTTGGCGGCGGAAGCCCGCGGCTCGGGAGGGAGGTCGTGTACGCCAGCACCGTGTACGACGGGCTGGAAGCCGTGGTGGCCCAGTTCCTCCGGGAGACCGGCGTGAAGGTGGAGCGGGCCTGCATCGCCGTGGCGGGCCCGGTGGAGGACGGGGTGTACCATTTCCCGAATCTGCGCTGGGAGATCCGGGTGGACGGCTTCGGCGCGAGGGTGGGCGTCCCCCGGGTCAGGCTCATCAACGACTTCGAAGCCGTGGGATACGGGATCCCCGAGCTCGAGCCCGGGGACGTGGCTACGCTCCAGGAAGGCCTTCTGCGGGAGCACGGCCCCGTCGCCCTCATCGGGGCCGGAACGGGCCTGGGCGAGGGGTACCTCGTCTGGGAGGACGGGAGGTACGCCGTCCATGCGTCCGAAGGGGGCCACGCGGACTTCGCACCGGCCGACCCCACGCAGGAGCGGCTGTTGGACCACCTGCGGAAGCGGTACGGCCACGTGTCGTGGGAGCGCGTCGTCTCGGGGCACGGTCTGGTGAACGTCTACGAGTTCCTGCGCGATTCGGGAGCCGCGCCGGAGCGGGACGAGACCCGTCGGGCCCTGGAGTCCGGCGACGACGCGGGCGAGATGATCTCCCGGCATGCGCTTCAGGGAGGGGACCCTCTCTGCTCCGAGGCGCTCGAGACCTTCGTGCGCGCCTTCGGCGCCCAGGCAGGCAACCTGGCGCTCACCCTGGGGGCGACCGGGGGCGTCTACGTTGCGGGCGGCATCGCCCCGAAGATCCTCGACCGCCTCCGCGACGGCCCGTTCCTGGAGGCGTTCCGCGCCAAGGGGCGTCTCACCTCGCTCATGCAGGAGTTCCCGGTCCATGTCGTCACCAACGACGGCGTGGGCCTGCTCGGCGCGGCCGCGGTCGCCGCCCGCTCATGAGCGGAGAAGCGTTCGGCCGGCCGGGTATCGAGCCGAGGTGGACCCGGAGCGCCAAGGACGCCGTGGGCACGGCCTACACCTCCGCCAGCCGGGTCTGGTTCACGACGTCGGCGGGGGTCCTGAACGAGGTCTACTACCCGACGATCGACCGGCCCCAGATCCGAGATCTCCTGCTGCTGGTGACGGACGGGAAGACGTTCTTCCACGACGAGCGGCGGCACCTCGTCAGCCGGACAGAATACGAGGGGGAGAACGCCCTCGCCGTGCGGATCACCAGCTCCGACCCGGAGGGCCGCTACCGGATCGTGAAGGAGATCGTCACCGACCCGCACGCTTCGTGTCTCCTCGTGCGGATCCGGCTGGAGGCCTCCCCGGAGCTCGTTGGGACGCTCCGGCTCTTCGTCCTCCTCGCGCCGCACCTGAACGTCGGAGGCGCCGGCAATCATGCGCGTGTCTCCAGGGTGGCCGGCCGGACATTGCTCACGGCGTTCAAGGACGACACCTGGCTGGCCCTCGGCGCCACCGTCCCCTTCGTCCGACAGTCCTGCGGCTTCGTCGGCCGGTCGGACGGCTGGACGGACCTGTCCGACAACCTGCGCATGGACTGGGCGTTCGACCGGGCGGACGACGGCAATGTCGCACTCACGGGGGAGCTCGCCCTCGATGCCGACGGCGGGTGCACCCTCGGCCTGGCGTTCGGCGAGGCATTCCACCACGCGACCACGACACTCTTCCAGTCCCTCGGCCTCCCCTTCCCCGGACACCGGGAGCGGTTCCTGGAGCAGTGGTCCCGTGCGTGCGACCGGATCCTTCCGCTGGAGGCGGCCTCCGGTGACGGGGGGAGGCTCTACCGCAGGAGCCACAGCCTGCTGCTCGCCCACGAGGACAAGACCTACCCGGGTGCGATGATCGCGTCGCTCAGCATTCCCTGGGGCGAGGCGAGGGGAGACGAAGACCTGGGGGGCTACCACCTGGTGTGGACCCGGGACATGGTGAATAGCGCCATGGGGCTCCTGGCCTCCGGCAACCCCCATACGCCGCTCCGGGCGCTCATCTATCTCGCGGCCACACAGAACCCGGACGGCGGCTTCTACCAGAACTTCTGGGTGAACGGCGTGCACTACTGGTCGGGCGTGCAGCTCGACGAGGTCGCTTTTCCCATCCTGCTGGCCTGGCGCCTCCAGGAGATCGGCGCCCTCGAGGACTTCGATCCCTACCCGACCGTGCTCGCGGCCGCGGCGTACCTGATCCGGAACGGGCCCGCCACACCCCAGGACCGGTGGGAGGAGGTGAGCGGGTATTCGCCTTCCACGCTCGCCAGCAACATCGCCGCCCTCACGTGCGCCGCGCTCATGGCGCGGAGCCGCGGCGACGAGGCCACCGCCGACTACATGCAGGACTACGCCGACTTCCTCGAGGCCCACGTCGAGGCGTGGACCGTGACCACCCGGGGCGAGCTGCTCGCCGACGTTCCCCGGCACTTCATCCGCATCAACCCGGTGCACCTGTCGGACCCGCACCCGGATGAGGACCCGGACCGGGGCGTGATCCGCATCGCCAACCGCCTGCCGGGGGAGGACTCCGTCTTTCCCGCACGGAAGGTGGTGGACGCCGGCTTTCTGGAGCTCGTGCGCTACGGGATCCGCGATGGTGGCGACGCCCTCGTCGAGGATTCCTTGAGGGTCGTGGACGCTCTCCTGAAGGTGGATACTCCGGACGGGCCTGCCTGGCGGCGCTACAACCACGACGGCTACGGGCAGGGGCCCAACGGGGAGCCGTTCGTCACCGCCGGAAGGGGGAGAGCCTGGCCGCTGCTCACAGGGGAGCGGGGACACTACGAACTGGCCGCGGGCCGGAGCCCGGCGCCCTACCTGAGGGCCATGGAGGCGTTCGCGAGCGGCGCGGGCTTACTCCCGGAGCAGGTCTGGGACGAGGAGACGCCGAGGCCGGACGCGGGCCTCCGGTTCGGCCGGCCCACGGGCTCCGCCATGCCCCTCATGTGGGCCCATGCGGAATACATCCGCCTGCTGCGCTCGACCGTGGACGGCACGGTCTTCGACCGGATTCCAGCCGTCGCCGAGCGGTACCTCGGGGCCGAGGGGGCGCGGCGCCGGGAGGTGTGGAAGTTCAACCGCCAGCCCCGGCGCGTGCGGGCGGGCGCCCAACTCCGCATCCAGGCCGCTGCGCCGTTCCGCCTCCGGTGGACGCGCGACGGCTGGGCCACCTCGAGGGACGCGGAGTCCGCGGCCGTCCCGCCGCTGGGCCTGCATTACGTGGACCTCGACGTGCCGGCGGATCAGCGGGCACCTGTCACCTTCACCTTCTACTGGACCGAAGCCGCACGCTGGGAAGGTGCGGACTTCACCGTCGCCGTGGACCGATGACACCCACCGAGACACTCGCGAAGCTCCTCGTCGAGCGCGAGCCGCTTCCGAGCCTCGCCGGACGGCCGTCGTACCCGTGGCTGGTGGTGGGCACGGTGTGCATCGGCGCCTTCATCGGCCAGCTCGACGCGAGCATCATGAGCCTCGTGCTGCCGACCCTGGAGGTCTCTTTTCACAGCCCGCTTCGGCACGTCCAGTGGGTCGCCCTCGTCTACCTGCTGGTGCTCACCGGGCTCCTCATCCCCCTCGGGCGCCTGGCCGACGCGTTCGGGAGGAAGGCGCTGTACACGTTGGGGTTCATCATCTTCATCGTCGGCTCGGCGCTGTGCGGCTTCGCCCCGGGCCTCCCCGTCCTGATCGGTGCACGCGGGCTGCAGGCGATCGGGGCGGCGATGCTCCAGGCCAACAGCGTGGCCATCATCACGGCGGCGATGCCGCCGGGGATGCTCGGTCGGGCCATCGGCGTGCAGGGCGTGGCCCAGGCGGTGGGGCTCGCGGTGGGCCCCGCCGTGGGCGGCTTCCTGATCGGATGGCTCGACTGGCGCTGGGTCTTCTTCATCAACGTGCCCGTCGGCCTGGTCGGCTCCGTGCTGGCGTGGCTGATCCTCCCCAGGTCCGGAGCGCGACATACCGTGACCGGGCTCAACGCGCGGGGCGCCCTCGTCCTGTGGTTGGGCGTGACGAGCCTCCTGCTGGGGCTCACCTTCCTGCGGGAGTGGTTCATCTTCTTTCCCCTTGCCGTCACCTTCCTCGCCGTGTTCGTGCTCGGTGAACGCAGGAGCGCTACGCCCCTCGTCGCGCCCGAGGTGGTACGCGCCCGCGGACTGAGCGCGGGGCTCCTCGCCGCCCTCCTGTCCTATACGGTGCTCTTCGGCGGGCTGTTGGCGGTTCCGCTCCTCCTCGAGCGCGCCTTCGCGGTGAGCCCGGCGCACGCGGGCCTGGTCCTGACGACGGTCCCGCTCACGCTGGCCGTGGTTGCCGAGGCGGGCGGTTTCATGGCGGACCGGATCGGCCCGCGTCTCCCGACGGTGACCGGCATGGGGGTGACGGTGGCGGGGTTGTTCCTCCTGGAGGGGGTGCGCGGCGGGACCGGTCTCGAACTCTTCGCGGGTCTCGCCCTCCTCGGCCTCGGGATGGGCCTGTTCATCCCGGCCAACAACGCGAGCATCATGAAGGCCGCGCCCGCGGCGAACCTCGGCCTCACAGGTGGGTTGCTGAACATGATGCGGGGGCTCGGAGCCAGCTTCGGGATCGCCCTGGTCGGCGTGGCGATGATGCTCCACGCGGGGTCCGGTCCGAGCCATGTCGTCGGCGTGGTGCGGGTGCGGACGGGAATCTCGTGGGCACTCTATGGCCTGGTGGTGGCGGCGGCCGCCGGGGGCGTGCTGTCACTCGTGCGGCAGCGGCCTGCCGACCCGTCGCACCCGCTGCGCTGATCGCACACGAGCGCGTCGGCCGCGCTCGGACTCAGGCCGATCCCTTCGCCCGTGCTCGCGGGAGGATCAGCTCCTCGACGGCCCGGGCGAACCCCTCCTCGGCGTTGGACGCGGTCACGAAGCGTGCCTGCGCCCGCACGT
>CAZPZU010000013.1:0-83512 GCA_964591135.1 uncultured Gemmatimonadaceae bacterium
TCTGCAACGGTCCACCTCAGACGGGTTGCATCTCCCCCGCTTCCACGTCCGCGGACATCGCCACGGCCTCACGCTCCGGGATCTCCTCACCCTCGGTCGTGACGACCGTGGGCTCCGGACGGTTGTGGGCGGTGTTGCCCTTGCCGTGGGGGATCGCCGGCTGCACGAACTGGCGGCCGATCATCTCCAGCTTGGCGAACTCCATCTGGTTCAGCGACGGATAGCGTTCGCCCATGTACTCCATCGTCTCTTGCAGCCACGAGAGTCGGTCGTCCATGCGAGCCTGCAGCACGTTGCACCGCACCACATGGCTCATGAGCTCGTCACGTGCGTGGTCCAGCATCGTCTTCTGATGGTTCTTGCCCAAAGACTCACTCCGTTCGTGTCTGTGGAATCCACCGGTTCCGAATCACGGGCGCCGCGGGAAGCCGGCGGGAGAAACGGCGCGATGTAACCGATTACCCGATAATCACTTGAGATGTTCCATCACGGCTCCGGCGCGGGTCATCGGGCCCGCGTCTGGAAGACCTCGCCGACCGTGTCGAGCATCGCGCGCAGCTCGTCGTAGTCCGGGTGTTTCATGCGGATCCAGGCGTTGGCCATGTAGCCCGCCTGCACGGGCCGGGTGGGTGTCCCGGGGGGTGGGAGGTGGGCGTCGATGATCCACTCGCCGAACCGCCGCCAGATCTCCTCCGCGCCCTCGTGGCGCGCGATGACGCCGTCGCGGTCTGGCCGCAGCGCGATGATCCCCGCCGAGAGGCGCCGCGACGCCTTGCGGACGGTGCGCCCCCACGTCACGGCGGTCGCCCACTCGAGGTGGATGTCGATGTCGTTGGCGATGGCGTACAGCTCCCACGCCCGCACGCGCGGCGGCCGACAGCCGATCTCCGAGAAGCGCATCCCCTCGGGCCCAACGAACCACTCGAGGTGCGTGGCCGAGGTGTCCACGCCCAGCAGCCGGTTCACCTTCCGCCCCATCTCCAGGATGGGCTGGTAGCCGGGCGCGGTCTCGATGCGGTTCGTGGTCACGAGCTGGGGGGAGATCCAGCGGGTGTGCCGGGCCTCGAGCACGTTCGGGTAGCAGTGCGTGATGAACTCCTGGGCGACGCTGCCTCCGATGGTGATCGTGTCGTAGAACGCCTCGTGTCCCTCGTAGAACGCCTCCACCGCGACCTCTTCGCCGCGTCCCACGCCCAGGCCCTCGATGGCGTCGAACAGCTCATCCATCCCTTCCACGCAGAGTGTGCCCGGCGACCGGGCGGCGTGGCGCGGCTTCACGGCGAGGGGGAAGCCCGTCTCCCGCGCGAAGGCGAGGATGTCCTCACGCGACCCGCTGCCGAGGGAGGGGGCGCACGGCACGCCGCCGGCGCGCAGGATCTCCTTCATGGCGGGACGGTCGTGGCAGAGATGGGCGGTGCGCGTCGTGGTACCCGGGATCCCCAGCGCCTCGCGGGCCTCCGCGGCCGCCATCACGTGGCCCTGGCCGACCGCCTCGAGCCGGTCGACGCCCAGGCGCCGGTCGATACGGCGCGCTCCCTCGGTCAGGTCTTGGGCATCCCCGGGGTCCGCCACCCGCTCGTAGTGGACAAGCCAACGCCGCAGGTCGCGATCCAACTCCTCCTCCGGGCGCTCACCCAACGCGGACACCTGCGCGCCGGTCTGAACCAGCCCCCGTACGAACTCCTTCTGGCTCGCGGGGAGGGCGGGCTCCACGAAGACCACGTGCATCGGGGCGGCTCCGGAGTGGAGAGGGCAGGGCGAGGGTACCCAAAGGTAAGGTCCCGCAGGCGGCACGCACGTAGGCGGCGATGTAACAGGAGCCTTGACATCCACGTGTACTAGGATCCATGGTACGCTCCATGTTGCCCTTCCGCGTAGCGCTGAAGCCCGGGGAGTCGCCGTACAAGCAGATCGTGTATGCGGCAACGCGGGCCGTCGTCTCCGGTGAGCTGGTGCCGGGAGCCCCGTTCCCCTCGGTGCGGGCGTTGAGCCAGGCGCTCAAGGTCAACCCGAACACCGCGCACAAGGTCGTCGCGGAGCTTGCACGCGCCGGGATCATCGAGGTGCTCCCGGGCGTGGGCACGGTGGTCTCGGAGTGGGGGCCGGCGTCGCCCGAGGAGAGGAGGGCGCTGCTCTCCGAGGAGGTCGAGCGGCTCGTGGTCGAGGCGAAGCGCCTCGGCCTCACCGAGCGCGACGTCCTCCACGCGGTCTCAGAGCTATGGGAGGAGCTGTTCGGAGCGCTCGCGGCGACCGGCGGGAGGGGCGGAGCCGCGGCAGGCTAGGCTCCCACGAGGAGGAGCGATCCGATGATCCCGGCCATCGAGGCCTCGGGCCTCACGCATCGGTACGGACGCCACGCCGCCCTGCGGGGAGTGGACCTCGAGGTACCGGAGGGGGCGCTGTACGCACTCCTGGGACCCAACGGGGCGGGGAAGACCACCCTCCTCAGCATTCTCCTCGGGCTGCTGCGCCCGACCGCCGGGCGGGTCGCGCTCCTCGGCAAGGAGCTGCGTTTCCTGAGGCGCACGGACCGCGCGACCATCGGCTACGTGGCGGAGGGGCAGCGTCTCCCGGGTTGGATGACACTGGATCTCCTGGAGAGGTACCTGGCGCCCCTCTATCCGACGTGGGACTTCGCGCTCGCATCTGAGCTGCGCAGTCGCTTCCGGCTGCCGGCGCGCCGCAAGCTCAAGTCGATGTCGCGTGGGGAGCGCATGAAGGCTGCGCTCCTCGTCGCGCTCGCCCCGCGACCCCGCCTCCTGATCATGGACGAGCCGTTCACGGGCATGGACGCGCTCGTGAAGGACGAGTTGGTTCGGGGGCTCCTGGAGTCGGTGGCGGGGGAGGGGTGCACCGTGCTTCTCTGCTCCCACGATATCGGCGAGTTGGAGGCGCTGGCGGACTGGGCCGGGTTCCTCGACACCGGTCGTCTGATCCTCTCCGAGCCCATGGACGTCCTCCGGGCGCGCTTCAAGCGTGTGGAGGTGATGATGAACGGAGGTCCGTTCGTGGCGGTCGAGGAGCTGCCCCCGGACTGGCTCTCCGTGGAGCGCGCGGGCAGGCGCGCGACCTTCCTCATCCCGGACCACGGGGCGTCGTCGACGGAGGAGGAGGTCAGGCGGAGGTTCGCGGGCGCGGCGCGCGTGGAGGTCCGGGAGGCGTCGCTGCGAGAGGTGTTCGTGGGTCTGGCCCGCGAGGGCCTGGGCAGAGACGGCGCGCAGGAGGAGGACCGATGAGTTGGCTCGCGCAGGTCCGGCACGTCGTCGGGAAGGACGCGCGGCACATGGCGTGGCTGATCCTGGCCACGATCCTCGTGATCGTGGGCTCCACCGCCCGGGCCCTGGAGCTCTTCGGGACGCCCGAGCCCGGGTTCGGAAACGCCTGGGCCTTCCTGTTGCGTGGGTTTTCGGGGGCGCCTCTCGTGGCGATCGCCGGGGGGGTTCTCGTGGCCCTCCTGCTGCAGTCCGACTCCTCCGCGCGCAGCGACGCCTTCTGGGTCACGCGCCCGCTGGCGCCCTCCGCGGTTCTGGGCGCCAAGGTGGCGCTGGTGGTGGTGCTGCTGCTCCTCCTCCCCCTCGGAGGTCAGCTCGCGGCCTTCCTGGCCCATGACGTCCCGCCGGGGCGGATCCCCTCGCTGATGCTCGAATCCGCCGTCTCGATGGCGGGGATCCTCGGGATCGTCGCCGTCTTCGCCGCCCTCACGCCGGACCTGCGCACCTTCCTCGCGGCGCTCCTCCTCACGACGATCGGGTGGGTGTTCGGCATGAGCTTCGTGCGGTCCGCGCTCACCGCGGACGGCGTGGTTTGGTACGGGAGCGCGTCCCTGGTCCTGCCGAGCGCCGTGTTCGCGGTCGGCGGGGTCGCGCTCGTCGCCTACCAGTATCACACGCGCGACGCCCGGAGGACCGCGCGCGTCTTCGCGCTCCCCGCGCTCGCCGCGATGGGGCTCGTCGCCATCCCGCACGGCATCCGCCCGACGATCTCGAAGGTGGAGGCTCCGCCCGCGCTGCGCGCCACGCGGCTCACTGTGGGGGTTCGCGATCTCCAGCCCGTCAGGGGGCTCGCCGGTTCGCATTGGCAGGCGAGCATGAGGTTCGTTCTGGCGGACGCCGACGAAGCCCACCGCTACGCCCTGCTCGACGGCTTCGCCACCTTCCGGCTCCCCGACGGGTCGACGATCAGGAGGCCGTTGGAGGGGTATGGCCCGCGGGAGGTCTCCCTCAACGAGCCCCGCCTCAGCCTGCCGGGCTTCACATGGGTCGGTGGGAACGCACGCGCCGTGGGGCGGGGTGGCGCGGGAGCCTGGATCGCGGTTCCCGACGCAGTGGCACAGGCGCTGCGCGGGGGTGGGGTGCGCATCGACGTGGAGGGCCACGTCCGCGTGCAGGAGCAGCGGGTGCTGAGCAGGCTTCCGCTGCGAGCCGGCGCCGCGATGTCGAGCGAGGGGCGGAGGTTTCGCATCGACCGCGTCGATGCGGGCCCCACTGGACCCCAGGTGTCCGCCACCACCGAGGCCATCGCGTCGCGGCGGGACGCCTGGAGGAACTCCCCCGAGGCGAGCTACGACATGGTGGCGGTCAACGCCGTCCGCAAGCAGGCCCTCGCCCTGTTCATCAGGAGCGCGGGTGCCGGGATGGGCCACGACCTGGTGCTGCCCGGGCCGATGGCGCAGGTGTATCAGACCACCGTCGGGGCAGTCGAGCATGTCCCCCGCCCGGGCGAGCCCGAGCCCGTCGTGTCGGACGCGTGGATGCGCGACGCCGAGCTGTCGATCACGGACTGGGTGACCGTCGGCAGCTATCCGATCCACGTGGTGTCGGACGGGGTGCGGGTCAGCCGGTAGGCGAAGGCTCCCTCTCGCGTCACGCGCCCGACGACGAGGCCGCCCGCGCGCATTCCCCTTCCGCCGCGGGGCGTCTGGCGGCCCGCCCGCCGCCATGGCAGGATAGGGCATGTCCGACCCCATCCTGAACATCGTCCACGTCGTCGCGGAGTACTGGCCCTACGCCCGCACGGGCGGCCTGGCCGAGGCCGTCCGTGGGATCGCCACCCACCAGGCACGCTCGGGCACGCGGACGTGCGTGTTCATGCCGCTCTATCGAACCGCACGCGCGCGCGCCGGCGAGCTGGAGGCGGTCTGCGAGGTGGTCGTGCCCCTGGGGATCGGGCCCCAGAGCTGCCGCATCCTGGCTGCCCCCGATTCCGCCGACGGCGCACGCGTATACTTCGTCGAGCACGACGCGGCCTTCGACCGGGACGGCATCTACGGAGAGGACGGCGGCGACTATCCGGACAACCACCTGCGGTTCGCCCTCTTCGTGCGTGCCGTTCTCGAGGCGCTCCCGAAGCTCGTGCCGGACGGGGACGTCGTGCTCCATCCCCACGACTGGCACGCGGCGCTCGCGCCGGTCTTCCTGCGCACGGTCTACGAGGGCCAGCCGTTCTACGACGCCGTGGCGTGCGTCCTGTCCGTGCACAACGCCGGATACCAGGGGTTGTTCGGCCCGGACATCCTCGATCAGGTCGGGCTGCCACCCGAGGTGTACCACTGGAGCCTGATGGAGTACTACGGCCAGATCAACTGGCTCAAGGGCGGGCTGGCCTACGCGGACTGGGTGACCACGGTGAGCCCCACGCACGCGCACGAGCTGCGCACGCCCGCCGGAGGCTTCGGGCTCCACGACTTCTTCATCGCCATCGGCGACCGCCTGGTGGGCATCCTCAACGGGATCGACCAGGACGTGTGGGACCCGTCGGTGGACGAGGAGGCGGTGCGGCCCTACTCGCGCGACGACCTGGAGGGCAAGCGCGCGTGCAAGGCGTGGCTCCAGGAGCTCGCGGGCCTCCCCGTCAACACGAACGTCCCGCTGGTGTGCATGACGGCGCGGCTGGCCAAGCAGAAGGGCTTCGACCTGATCCTCGGGGACGGGCTCCTGTATCGGTTGCCCGAAGCCCAGTTCATCTTCCTGGGTGAGGGTGATCCGTTCTACCGGCGTCAACTGGAGGAGGTGGCGCGCAACCTCCCCGACCGGGTGGCGGCCTTCTTCGAGTTCACCGAGAGGCGTGAGCACCGCCTGCTCCTGGGAGCGGACGCGCTCCTCATGCCGTCGCAGTATGAGCCCTGCGGGCTGACACAAATGCGTGCGCAACGCTATGGAGCGCTTCCCGTCGTACGGCGCGTGGGCGGCCTGGCCGACACGGTCGAGGACCAGGTGACGGGCTTCGTGTTCGACGAGTATACGTCGTGGGCGCTCCAGGTGGCGCTGCGGCGCGCGTTCGCCCTCTATCCGAACCGCGAGGCCTGGGGCCGGCACATGCGCGAGGCCATGGCCCGCGACTTCGGGTGGGAGCGCTCCGCGCAGCGCTACCTGGACCTGTACGACGCCGCGGTGAAGGCGCACCACAACCGAGACTGACATGGACCATCATCCCGACCGTGCCCGGACACTCCCCCTCGCCTCTGTCGCCGTCGGGGCGCTCCTGATCGCGGCGGCGGCCTGTGGCCGTGGTCAGGGCGGAGGAGGTGCGGCGCTCGCGGGCGATTGGGACTACTACCGCATGCTGGGCGCGGAGCCCAGCGGGGGGTTCGAGGCCCGGCGCCGGTTCGGCTACGCCCACTTCGAGGGACCCGAGGCGGACGGAAGCTGGCTGCGCCGCCGGGCGGGCGACGCGCTGGAGACCATCCGGGCGGTGCGCGCCACCGGGGACTCCCTCTACGTGGACTTCGCCAGCGGCACCACGCTTCGGGCCGTGATGCGGGGCGACACGATCGCGGGGCACCTGCTGCGCGGCGGCGCACCGGCGGACCGCATCTGGCTGGTCCGGCGCACGACGCCCCCGGTGTGGGAGCCGAACTACCCGCTCTGGAACGGGCCCGTCTCGGACTCCACGTACGCGGTGACCATCGATCCGGCGGTCCCGATGACCGCGAGGGACGGGACGACCCTGATGAGCTTCGTCGGACGCCCGTTGGGGGAGGGGCCGTTCGGCGTGGTGATGGAGCGCACGCCCTACCTGAGGATCGACACGGCCAACGCCATCTTCTGGGCGTCGCGCGGTTACATCTACGTGAAGCAGGACGTGCGCGGCCGCGGCGGCTCGGGCGGCGTCCTCGACATGAACGCAATGCAGGAGCAGGACGGCTACGACGCCGTCGAGTGGGCGGGCACGCTCCCGGGGACCAACGGCAGGGTCGGCATGATCGGCCGCTCGAACCCGGGGTTGTACACGTGGTACGCCGCGATCGCGCGGCCGCCCCACCTGGCCGCGATCGCGCCCGTCGTGGCCACGGCGGACCCCATCCGGCTGGTGCCGTACATCGACATGGTGTTCTCGCCGACCATCGTGCCGTGGCTCTGTCTGACCGCTGTGAAGGAGACGCTGTCGGACATCAGCAACGTCGATGAGGTGGCCGCCTTCAACCACCTGCCGGTGATCGACGCGGCCGAGATGGCTGGGTGCCCGCGCCCGCAGTTCTGGGACGATTGGTTCGACCACCAGCGGCTCGACGACTATTGGCGCGGACTGTCCATCGAGGCGCGGCTGGACCGGGTCGAGGTCCCGGTCCTGGGCATCGCCGGCTGGTACGACGACGCGCGCGGCACGATCCGCAACTTCTCCGTGATGGACACCATCGCCGGTCACCCGCCCCTGCGCGTCGTCATGGACCCCGGCGCGCACAAGGGCATCGACTATGTCAACGGCGACTTCGGGCCCATGGCGCGCCTGGACCACCGCGCCCTCCAGCTCCGCTGGTTCGACCGGTGGCTGAAGGGGATCGAGAACGGCATGGACACCGAGCCGACGCTGGACCTCTTCATCATGGGCGACGACACGTGGCGCCAGGAGAGCGAGTGGCCGCTGGCGCGCACCGTGTGGACGGACTTCTACCTGCACTCGGGCGGGGCCGCCAACACCACGGCCGGCGACGGCACGCTGGACACCACGGCGCCCGACGACGAGCCGGCGGACACCTACGCGTACGACCCTGGCGATCCGACGCCCTACCTGGTGGACGCGCGGGAGCTGGAGCTGAACCTCAACGAGGACTACGCCCAGGTGCACGCGAGCCGCCGCGACGTGCTGGCCTACACCACTGCGCCCCTCGACCACGAAACCGAGATCACCGGGCCGATGTCGGCCACGCTATGGGCGGCCACGGACGCCCGCGACACCGACTGGAACGTCATGCTGCTCCACGTCTATCCCGACGGGCGCGCGCTCCGGGTCCAGGACGGAGTGATGCGGGCGCGCTTCCGGAACGGATTCGACCGGCCGACGCTGCTCACGCCGGGCCAGGCCCAACGCTACGACATCGATCTCTGGTTCACGGGGATCGTGATTCCGGCGGGCCACCGCCTGCGCGTCGTCGTCTCGTCTGCGGCGTTCCCGAAGTACGACCGCAACCTGAACACGGGTGGCGACAACGAGCGGGACTCGACGTACGTGACGGCGCACCAGACCGTACTACACGACGCGGCGCACCCGTCGCACGTGAGGTTGCCGATCATCCCGCGATGAGCGTCCAGTGTGGTGGAGCGAAAGTCCCGTGGCATTCGGGCGCCGCTGCATCCGCCGGATGCTTCGTTGCACCTCCTCGAAATGGCGCTGCTATTCCTGCGTGGATGCGTCCGCCGCGAGGCGGACGGTCGGCCGAACGTTGCGACGGCTTCGGCCTACTCGCTACGCAACGCCACCAGCGCGTCGAGCTTTGCCGCCCGCAGCGCGGGGAGTAGCCCGGCGACTACGGCGACCCCGAGCATCACGGCCGTGGCCGCGAGGATGGCCGTCGGACTCGTCGGCGCGACGCCGTAGAGGAGGCTACCCACCAGCGGCGCTCCCGCCACCGCCGCGGGAATGCCCACCGCCAGCCCGATCCCGGCGAGCACGACCACCTGCCGCAGCACCATCCAGAGGATCTGACGGGGCCTCGCCCCGACGGCCACCCGCACGCCGATCTCGCTGGTCCGGCGTGTCACCGCGTAGGACGTCACGCCGTGCAGCCCGATGCTCGCGAGCAGGAGCGCGAAGCCACCGAAGAGCGTCAGGAGCTGTGTGAACACCCGTTCCTTGGCGCCGGTCTGGGCGATGATCTCGGTCTGCGCGCGGATCTGTGGCACCGGGATGTCCGGATCCACCTGCGCGACGGCCTCGCGAAGCAGGGCCTCCATGCGCGCCAGCGGGACTTCGGTGCGCAGGAAGACGTGGTAGCCGCCCCACGCGCTGCGTTGGAAGGCCGACTCGTAGAGGGTGGGCGGCACCGGCGAGCGCCGGTCCCGGTAGGGCATATCGTTGATCACCCCGACGATCTGCACGTCCCGTTGCCCGACCCGCAGCGTGCGCCCGACCGGAGGCGCACCCCCGAAGATCTCGCGCACCGCCGCCTCGTTCACCACGCCCACCGGCGGCGCGTCCGGCCCGTCCTGTAGCCCCGGCATGCGGCCGGCGAGCAGGCGCGCGCCCAGCGTCTCAAGGAATCCTGGGCCGATCCCGTTGCGGTAGAGCACCACGCGCTCGCCGTCCACGTCGATGGAGCCGTTCGAGATGATCCCACTCAGTGGGGCGTTCTCGATGAGCGTGACCGATCGCACGCCGGGCACCCGCTCGATGCGCGCCAGAAGCTCCTGGTAGAGACGCGGGTACGCCTCTTCGGGGAGGGTCGTGTATCCGGGGTCGACCTGGAAGGACGCCACGTTGGTCGGATCGAACCCGAGCTGCACGGCACCCAGGCTGGCCACCGTGCGCAGGAAGAGCACCGCACCCACCACCAGCGGGAGGGAGATCGCGACCTGCACGGCGATCAGGGCCCGTCCGGTGGTGAGGCGGGGGTTCGAGGCTCCGGCGCCGCGTTGCTTGAGCCAGCCGATCGGGTCGACCCCCGACAGCCGCAGCGCGGGGAACAGCCCGAACGCGAGGGTGGCACCGGTGGCGAGCGCCACGCCGAGGCCGAGCACGGTGGGGTCGAGGATGACCTGCATGTCGAGGTCGCCGAAGGCCCCGGATCCGATGCTCCCGGTGAGCAGACCACGGAGCGCGTCCCTGCTCAGGAGCGCGAGCACGAGCCCGGCCACCATTCCCGCGCACGCGAGGACCAGGGCCTCCAGGACCATCTGGCGCATGAGGCGCGCACGGCCACCCCCGAGGGCACGGCGCACCGCCATCTCCCGCTGCCGGCTCACCCCCCGGGCGAGCATGAGGCTGGCCAGATTCACACACGCGATGAGCAGGACGATGCCCACGACGCCGAGGAGGAACCAGAGGAGCCGCGCCGTCCCCTCACGGACGGGCTGGGCGCCCTGGGACCCGTCGATCAGCCGAAGCTGCGGGAGGTATCCGTCCCCGCCCACCAGCGGCGAGGGGACGGATCGCATCGCGGCGGCCATCGCCTGCTGCAGGCGGGTCACCGGCTGATCCGCGGGTACGCGGGCCATGAGGCGGAGCCAGAACAGTTGGTCCGACGTGAAGGCGGATTCGTCCGACGCGAGCCTGGTGTACACGCGCGGTTGCGACGACAGCGGCAGGGTGATCTCCGTCTGGGGGAAGAAGCCCCCCATGGAGAGACCCTTGAACCCCTTCGCGGTGACGCCGACGACCTCGGCCGCGACGCCGTTGACCCGCACGGTGCGCCCGACCACCGCCGGGTCGCCGCCGAACGCCCGCATCCAGAAGGCGTGGCTGAGCACGGCGACCATCGGGGCGTTGGGGGTGTCGTCCGCCGGAGTCAGTCCCCTCCCGAGGGCCATCGGCACCCGCAGGGACGGAAAGTACGCACCATCCGCGAGGGCGCCGCCGGCCGCGAAGGCGGGCTGATCGCCCAGCGCCACGCTCACACCGCGGAGGAACGCGAAGGCGAAGAGTCCCACGTCGGGCGGGGTGGCGTCGCGCACCGCGGTGTAGATCGGATAGCTGAAGTTGCTGCGCAGGGAGGCGCCCGACTCGGGGTCCCGGTAGTTCGTGGAGCCGTTCTGGTTGACGCTGAAATCACCGTCGCGACTCCACGCCAGCAGCTTCAGCTCCGAAGGCGCCTCCACCGGCAGGGGGGTGAGCAGCAACGTGCGGACGACGCCGAACATCGCCGCGTTCGCGCCGATGCCGATCGCCAGCGACAGGACCGCCACGAGCGTGAAGCCGGGGCTGCGCCGCAGCACCCGGAGGACGTAGCGAAGATCGGATCCCAGTCCCGACATGTCCCTCCCACCGGTGGGGTCGGGAGTTTGGACAGGGATTGCGGCGAGGAGGTTGCACGCCCCGCCCGAGGGATCCGCGCCTTGCGCCGACTTTCGCGCTGCGGCTCAGCCCTCCTGGACCGTGACCTTCTCCATGACCACGTCCTCGACGGGGCGATCACCACGGGCGGTCGGGACCTTGCCGATCTTGCGCACCACGTCGATCCCCTGCGTGACCTTGCCGAAGATCGCGTGCTTGCCGTCGAGCCAGGGCGTGGCGGCGAGCGTGATGAAGAACTGGGAGCCACCGGTGTTTGGGCCGGCGTTCGCCATCGAAAACATGCCTTCCGTGTCGTGCGCGAGACCGGGTCCGAACTCGTCGGGGATGTTATAGCCCGGGCCGCCCCGGCCGGAGCCGGTGGGGTCCCCGCCCTGGATCATGAACCCGTCGATGACGCGGTGGAAGATCACCCCGTCGTAGTAGCCCTTCTTGGCGAGATCCATGAAGTTGGCGGCGGTCTTGGGTGCCGCGTCCGCGAACATCTCGGCGGTGATGGTCCCGTGGTTCGTCTCGATCGTGACGGTCGGGTTGGCCACGTTGCGCTCCATGTGGGTGTGAGCGCGAAGGGTACCCAACCGCCGGATTGAGGTCCAGCCCCGCAGCCCCCGCGAGGGCGCCCCTATCGCACCACGACCGGGGTATACGAGCCGCCGGTGCCCAGCGAGACGAACAGGAACAGGCTGCGGTTGCAGCCCCCGAAGGTCGCCGCGCGAGCGGTCCGTTGCATGGCGTCCTGAGCCAGCCCGAGGGTGTTCATCGCCCACAGGTCGAACAACGCGTCCGTACCCGGGCCGGCGACGCCGACGGTGACGAAGCCCGCTTGCCAAACGGGCCGCACGGGCGCCCCGTCCTGGATCGAGAGGACGCGGGATAGCCCGGGACTCGTCAGGAAGCACGACTCCTGCCCGATCTTCTCGGAGAGGAACCGTACGGGGCTTGCGTTGGGCCCTCGGGCGTAGCGCTCCCACCCGAAGGCGGGTGCGTGCTCGTACGTGCTGGTCACGGACCGGGGATGGTCGCCGGCCGCGCGCCCGAGGGGCGCGTCGGTCGCGGGGCGGGCGGGGGCCGGACGATCCGCGCCGACGGACCCGGCCTTCGGATGGTCGCCGCCGAGGCCGAGGAGGCTCAGACCAGAGTTCACCGCCTGCATGCAGCCCGTGAGGGCGAGGGCGGCCAAGACCGTCGCGGTGAGAGCCGCGACATGGAAACGCTCGGCGCGTCGGACCATGATCCTACCTCCGCTGAGGGTCCGCGCGGGCAGCTCCGCTGCAACTCAACCTAACACGCTCCGGCAGCGCTCGACACGCACGATCCGTCCCGCGATTGCCACCCCCGTCGCCCCACCGGTACTGTTCGGGCCATGACCATCGCCAGCAGACTCCTGCTCGGCGCCGCCCTCGCGGCCGGCGTCTCTTCCTGCACGCACGCCCTCGAGCTCACGCCCAGCGACGCGGACGTCGTCCTGTCCCATCAGGCGCTGGACGCGCCCGACCCCTCCCGCCCGGGCCCACACCACGTGCTCACGCTCTACTACGGCAGCGGCAAGGACAAGAACCGCGCCGTCTACCGGGACTCGGTCTCCATCGAGACGGGCACGGTCGACGCCTCCAAGCTCGTGGACCTGGGGCAGTCCGCCGACGAGCGGAACGGATACTGGGGATTCACGCCGAAGGAGATGCCGCTGAACGCCCGGGTCTGGTATCCCGACGGGGGCGGCCCCTTTCCCCTCGTGCTCGTGGTGCACGGTAACCACGACATGAAGGACTTCTCCGACCCGGGCTACGACTATCTCGGCAACCTGCTCGCCAGCCGTGGCTACATCCTCGTCAGCGTTGACGAGAACTTCCTCAACGGCGGCATCCGCGGGGAGAACGACGCGCGCGGATGGTTCCTTCTCCAGCACCTGAAGCTGTTCCAGCGGTTCAACGATGAGGCCGGCAACCCGCTCCGCGGCAAGGTGGACATGCGCCACATCGCGCTCATCGGCCACTCGCGCGGCGGCGAGGCGGTGGCGGACGCCGCGGCGTTCAACCGCCTGACCCACTACCCCGACGACGCCTCGCTCACCTTCGACTTCGGCTTCGACATCCGCGGCGTGATCTCCATCGCACCCGTGGACGGCCAGTACCTGCCCACCGGCCGCAAGGTCGAGATGCGGGACGTGAGCTACATGACGTTCCACGGTTCTCACGACGGCGACGTGACCAGCTTTCACGGGCTGCGGATCTACGACCGCCTCCGCTTCACCGACGGTGCCTTCCATTTCAAGACGGCGATCTACGTCTACCGCGCGAACCACGGCCAGTGGAACACGGTCTGGCAGAACCACGACAACGGCCCACGCTCCGGCCGCATCCTGGATCTGCGCGCGCTCCTCCCGCAGCGCGACCAGCGCCACTTCGCGGAGATCTACGTCTCCGCGTTCCTGGACGTGGTGCTCAAGGGCGACAAGCGCTACCTGCCCATCTTCCGGGACCACCGGGTCATCGGCCAATGGCTCCCGAAGACGATGTACATCACGCGCTACGAGACCAGCGCGTTCCGGCCGCTGGCGACCTTCGAGGAGGACATCGACGTGACCAGCGGCTCCCAGCCCGGCGTCACGCTCCGGGGCGACTCGCTGTCGACCTGGAAGGAGGAGACCCTCGCGCTGCGCTCGTCCAACCGCAACAACACGTCGGCCTCACAGGACAACCAGGCCGTCTGGCTCGGTTGGAACAACCGCATCGCGGGCCCGGACACGACCCGGACGGGCCCGCCGGCAAGATTCACGGTCGGCCTTCCGCAGGGACTGGCGAGGTCGTGGCGGCTGGGATCCGGCACGACCCTGGACTTCATGCTGGGCGCGACGAACGGGATGCCGGGGCCGCGTGAGGACCCGGCGGCCGACACGACCGGCCAGGCCGATCGGCGGAAGGGGCGCGAGGATCGCCGGAAGCGCGGCGGAGACGACGAGGAGGAGCCACCCGTGGATCTCTCCGTCCAGGTCGAGGACGCCACGGGCCGGGTGGCGTCGGTCGATCTGCGCCGCTACGGAGCGATCCGCCGCCCGCTGGAGACGTACGTCCTGCGCCGCTCCGATATGGAGGAGCGGCGTTTCCAGGATCACTGGGAGCAGATCCTCCAGACCTACTCCATCCCGCTGGGTGACTTCCTCGCGGCGAATCCCAGTCTCGACCTGGGCTCGCTGGCCGCGGTCCGCCTCGTGTTCGATCGTGCGGTGCAGGGCGAGGTGGTGGTCGACGAGATCGGCTTCAGCAACCTGGATCCGGCGTTCCTCACCGCCCGGGTGGAGCACTAGGAGAACCCGGGCGCCGGCTCACGTCCCGTCCAGGACCTCGCGCACCCGCGCAGCCAGTTCGACGACGTCGAACGGCTTGTGCAGGAAGGGGATCTCCCGCGTGAGAAGATCCTGTCTCGTCTCGGCGTCGTCCGTGTAGCCGGACATGAAGAGCACCTTGAGGCCCGCATGCCGCTGGAGCGCCCTGGCGGCCAGATCGCGCCCGCCCATCCTCGGCATCACGAGGTCGGTCAGGATCAGGTCGGGCCTGTCCGCCCCTTCCAGAAGAGTGAGCGCATGCTCGCCGTCTTCCGCCTCGAGCACGGTGTAGCCGTGCGAGCGCAGGATGCGGGCCGCCACCCTGCGCACGGATGGCTCGTCCTCCACGACCAGCACGGTCTCGGTCCCTCCCACCACGGCGTCGGGTGCGAGCGTGCTGGCCCGGGCCACGACCGCGCTCGTGCGGGGCAGGTAGAGGTCGACGGTGGTTCCCTGGCCGATCTCGCTGTGAACGTCGACGTGTCCTCCGAGCTGCTCGACGATCGCGTACGACGTCGCCAGGCCCAGGCCGCTGCCTTTCCCCACGCCCTTGGTGGTGAAGAACGGCTCGAAGAGGTGCGCCTTCACCTCGTCGGACATGCCCGTCCCCGTGTCGCGCACGGACAACCTGACGAAGTCGCCCGCCGCGCGTGAGACGGCGCCTTCGCCAGGGGACGGATCGAGGGTCACGTTGCTGGTCTCGATGGAGATCGCACCTCCGTCGGGCATGGCGTCCCTGGCGTTCACCACGAGGTTCGCCACGACCTGCTCGATCTGACTCCGGTCCGCCCGCACGGGCCACAGCCCCTCGCCCGGCGCCAGCTCCAGGGTCAGGTCCTCGCCGACCAGCCGCCGGAGCATCCGGTGCAGGGCGTGCACGGCCTCGTTGAGGTCGAGGGTCGTCGGCTCGACCATCTCCCTCCGCGAGAACGCGAGGAGTTGCCGGGTGAGCATCGCAGCGCTGTTCGCGGCGTCCAGCACCGATTCGGAGGCGCGCGCCGCCGGGGAGTCGTCCACCACGGTATTCCGGGCCGTTTGCGCTTCGGCCAGGATGACCGTGAGGAGGTTGTTGAAGTCGTGAGCGACTCCACCCGCGAGTCGGCCCACGGCCTCGAGCTTCTGCGCCTGCCGAAGCTGCACCTCCAGCTCCTGCTGCTCGGTCACGTCGAGCCACGCTCCGACCACTGCCAGCGGTCCTTCGCCCCTTCCGCCCACGCGCCGCTGGTCGTCACGGATCCATCGGTAGATGCCGTCCTTGTGCCGGAACCTGTAGACCCTGGTGCTTCGCCCCGGTGCGTCGTCCGCGATCCATCCACCCAGGGTCTCCCGGTCGTCGGGGTGGACGCAGGCGTGCCACCATCCGGGCTCCAGGGCTTCCCCCACGCGGTAGCCCAGGACACGCCGCAGGTTGTCGCTGATCCATTCGAGCTGCGGCTGGTCCACAGCCGTTTCGAGCTCGTAGATGACCGCGCTGGAGGAGGAGATCACCCGCCGCAGGCGCTCCTGGGTGGTCCGGTGGCGCGCCTCCGACGCCGTGACATCCAGGACGCGCCGCTCCAGCTCGCGGTGCGTCGTCTGGATCTGGCTCGCCATCGTGTTGAAGGTCTGCGCCAGCGCAGCGAGCTCCGGGACGGGCGGCTCCGCGACACGCCGTCCCAGCTCACCGCTGCCGAGTGCCCGAGCCGCGTCGGCGAGCTCGCTCAGCGGACGGGTCAGCCCACCGCTGGCGCCCCATGCGCCCAGCCAGGCGAGGAGAAGGAGCAGCGCGCCGAGGGCGACGAGCTGCGGGAGCGTCGAGCGCGCCGACGCGAGGATCTGTGCGGTCGGCAGCGACGCCGCGACGATCCACGGGGGGTCGTCCAGGGCGACCGTTGCGGCGAACCAGCTCCGGCCGTCGGCTGTGTGGTACGAGGCAAGGCCGCCGCCGGCCCCCGGGAAGTCGGTCCAGGCTGCGGGCACCGGCCGACGCAGGTCCGTCCACACGTCTCCGTCGGCGTTCGTCACGTAGAGGGCGGAGCCCGGCCCGATGAGGTCGGCGATGGTCTCGCGTGTCGCCGGATCGACCTCGAGCGGGACCCACCGGACCAGGTGGCCGAGCACGCGTGCCCCGTCGCTCCCGCGCACTGGAGCGACGACGGGAACGACGATTCCGCCGCCCGTGGAGACCAGCGGTCCGACGACGGCGTCGCCGCGGGCGCGCACCGCCTCCACGACGCGAGCCCGGACGGCGGAATCGGCGAACGGAGGCGCGTCGCCCGGCGCCGGCAGCGGGCGGCCGCGCTCGTCCCACAGCTCGATGACGGTGCCGGCACTGCTGCCGCCCGGCGCCGCGAGGGCTGCGACCGCGGGCTCGCGCCCCGGTGCGCCGCCCTCGAGGTAGCGCTGGAGCCCGGGCTCTCGGGCGGCCTCGCGGATCTGCGTCCGCATCCTCTCCGCGGGGCCGAGCACCAGGCTCGCGAGCAGTCCCGCGGCGCTGGAGAGGCGCTCGCCGGCGTCGGCGGCGGCCGAGGAGCGTATCGCCTGGTACGCCGCCACCCCGTAGATCGCGACGACCGCCAGGATCAGGAGCCCGATGAGCAGCGTCAGGCGATGTCGGATGGACATGGCGGGGGGACTCTACCGAAAGCGCAAACCGAATCGATGCGTGCCCTCGCCCAGCCCGCCGAAGTCCCGATAGGCCCACTCGAGGACCAGGTCGTCTCCCCAGAAGGCGAAGCCCACCGTGAGAGGGCTCCCCTCTCCTTCGGGCGCGCGCTGGAGGCCGACTCGGGCGACGAAGGTCCGCCCGACGATCGGCCAGTAGCCGAGCTCGACCCCCGCTCCGGCGAGCAAAGCCCCGTCGTCGCGTCGCGTGAGCGCTGCCGCCACCCCGAGATCGAGCGGGCCGAGCGGTCGGCCATAGGCGCCGGCGCCAAGAGTCACGCGGGTCGGAAGGGGCGTGGTCTCCCCTGAGAACGCCATGTCGGGGCCGAGGTTGGCCGCCGTGAGGCCCACGGTGACCGGGCCGAGGCCCGTGGCCACCCCCACGTCCACGGCTCCCGTGGCGTCACGCGCCGCCGCGACCCGCTGCTCCACGAGCTTCCCCACGATGCCGATCCGCAGACCGAAGACCCGTCTTCCGTATCCCACCGAAGCGACGCGCTCGGAGGCGTGACCCGTGCCGCCCGCGAAGAGGCCGTCCTGTCCGGGCGGGAGGCGCGCCGCGCCATCCGCGCCGACGTCGTACTGCAACGTCTGCAGGCCGATGCCGATGCCCCCGCCGAGCCAGGCCATCGCCGCCGAGACGGTCGCCGAGGTGGCTTCCGTGCTCCAGTTCTCGATGTCCAGGCCGAACCCCGAGGCGTCGACAAGGAGGGCGGGGTGGTAGAAGATCGCGTCGGCGTGTCCCGAGTCCATCATGTAGGCATCGCCCAGGGCCATCGCCCTCGTGCTCGAAGGCACCTCGAGCACCCGCGGAAGGCGACCCTCGGACTGTCCCGAGGCGATCCCGGGTGTCATGACGAACGCGAGAAGGAAGATGCAGGCGGGCTTGCGCATCGTCTCCGTGGGAGCTCGTGGACAGGTAGCGCTCGGTCGAACTTCGCCCTCAACCTCGGTTCGAGGTCCGTTGTGGGGCAATAGGGGTTCGGCCCCGATCAGGCGGGCCGTTCGCCGATGCGTCGGAGGAAGTCGTCGACCAGGCGGCGTGCGATGGAGAAGGAGGTGGGTAGCGCCGGCGGAAGCGCTTCGGGGGTGAACCAGCGCGCGTCCTCGATCTCGTCGTCATCGATGCGGATGTCTCCGGATGCCCATGCCGCGGTGAAGCCGATCATCAGCGAGTGGGGAAACGGCCAGGGCTGGCTCCCGAAGTAGCGCACGTCGCGGACCTCTACCCCCACCTCCTCGCGGATCTCACGGTGCACGGTTTCCTCGAGGGACTCGCCAGGCTCCACGAAGCCGGCCACGGTGGAGTAGACACCCGGCGCGAAGTGCGGCGAGCGCGCCAGCAGCATCTCGCGTCCCCGTTCGATGAGCACGATGACGGCCGGCGACACGCGCGGGAAATGGAGGTGTCCGCAGGAGGGACAGACCATGGCTTCCTCCGAGCCGTGACGCTCGGTGGGATGTCCGCAGCGCGAACAGAAGCCGTTGGTGCGCAGCCACTCGACCTTCTGGAGGGCGGCGCCCGCCGCCCGGAAGAGCTCTTCGGACACCAGGCCGTGGAGCGCGCGCAGGCCCACCAGCTCGGTACCCGGTGGAGGGGCGAAGCCCTCCGGCAGGTCGTAGGCGTAACAGGCGCGGCCGAGAACCGCTTGCAGCTGGACCTCGGCGCGCGACATGGCGGTCGGGTCCGTCCCCAATGCCCCCGCCAGCGCCGGCCGGTCGGGCAGACGGAGCGAGCCGGCGTCGTCCCCCGCGAGGAGGATCCGGCGACCGGCGAACGCGAAGTTCCAGCCGTCGGCGCCGCTCACGAGCCCTCCCTGCGGTCGAGCACTGCGGTGCGGTGACACCGCGGGCACACCACCCACAGGCGGTCCCGCACGTAGGACACGTCCCGGCGCGGAGGCACCGGGATGCGATCCAGGGGGACGCCGCAGCGAGGGCACATAAGCGGCCTCCCCGCCAGCAGGGTGCCGGTCAGCTGCCTCGCCTCCTCGCCGGTGAAGGACTGCTGCTTCGGTCTCAACGATGCGGGGTTTTCACGTGTCCATGAGATCTGGAGATGGTATATTAACAGGCTCGGCACCCCGGCTTCCACGTGGGGCCGCGAGGCATCGAGAATCCCGGTCCGAGGGCGGACACTTTCCACATGACGCAGACGCTCCTGCAACTCGCCGCGGCCGCGGCCCTCCTGGGCCCCGGTCCGGCCGACAGGATCTACGACGGGGCCGCCGGTGATCTCACGGTGGCGACGCCGCACCTCGCGGATGCGAACATCCACGTCGACGGCCTTCTGGACGACGACGCCTGGCAGCAGGCCGCGGTCCTCGGCTCCTTCACCCAGTACGACCCGGTGGAGGGCATCCCGGCGTCGCAGAGGACCGAGGTGCTCGTGCTGGTGGACGGCGGCGCGATCTACTTCGGCGTCAAGGCCTTCGACGACAATCCGGGGGGCATACGCGCCACGATGGCCGAGCGGGACGGGTTCGACCGCTCCGACGACTACATCCGATTCGTCCTGGACACGTTCGACGACCAGCGTCGTGCTTACGTCTTCACCGTGAATCCGCTGGGCGTCCAGCAGGACGGGATCTGGAACGAAGGAGGGGGTGGCGGCCATGGGCACATGGGGCCACCCATCGACGACAACCCGGACTTCCTCTGGGCGTCCTCGGGCCGACTGGCGGACTGGGGCTATCAGCTCGAGGTGCGCATCCCCCTGAAGAGCCTGCGCTTCCCGGAGGTGCCCGAGCAGTCGTGGGGACTCCAGGTGATCCGGAAGATCTCCCGGAACGGGTACCAGGAGTCGTGGGCGCCGATCTCCAACAACATCGCGAACCAACTCACGCAGGCCGGCAAGCTCACGGGGCTGCGTGATCTCGACGCGGGCCTGTTCATGGAGCTCAACCCCGTCCTCACGGGCAAGCGCATCGGCACCGTCGACGACGAGACCGAGGTGTTCGCCTACCAGAGCCCCGAAGCCGACTTCGGGATGAACGCCACGTACGGCCTCACGTCGAACCTTACGCTGGACGCCACCTACAACCCGGATTTCAGCCAGGTCGAGGCAGATGCCGGACAGATCTCCGTGAACGAGCGGTTCGGGCTGTTCTTCCCGGAGAAGCGTCCGTTCTTCCTCGAGGGGACGGAGATCTTCAACCTCCCCAAACAGCTCATCTACACGCGCTCCGTCGCCAACCCGATCGCGGGCGCGAAGATGACCGGTAAGGTCGGTGCGTGGCAGGTCGGTTACCTGGGCGCCGTGGACGAATCCCTCGACGACGGGGTGGACAACGCGGTCGCGAACATCGTGCGTGTCCGGCGAGACCTGGGCGCCGCGTCGACGCTGGGCATGGTGTACACGGACCGGACGACGCACGCCGACGAGTACAACCGGGTCGCGGGCGCCGACGCGCGGCTGATCCTGGCGCAGCGCTACACAGTGACGCTCCTCGGATCCACCAGCTTCACGGCGGTACCCGGCTCTTCGTCCACCGTCGGGACGCTGTGGTCCGGCCGTGTCGAGCGAGCCGGCCGGGAGTTCGGCTTCTCCGCGGAGATCGAGGACTCGAACGCCGGCTTCGACGCGGGGAGCGGATTCCTCCGCCGAATCGGGGATACGCAGCTCCAGTCCAACGTCCGCTACAGCTGGTACGGCCGGCCCGGCGGGTTGGTCGAGAACGTGGGACCGAACGTCGAGCTGCAGGGCTATTGGGACCACGATGCGTTCTGGGGCGGCGGCGGGCCGCAGGAGGTGGACGCCCAGGTGGGCGGCCGCGTCTCCTTCCGCGGCAACGTCAGCATCTTCGGGAACGCCAAGCTGAAGTCCTACTCCTTCCAGAGGAGCGACTACGAGGGGTTCGTGGTTCCCGACGCCGGCGGGGCGCTGGTCCCCTTCTACCCCGACCAGTCGATCTTCGAGGGAATGCGCGGCCTCGACGCGAACCTCTGGGTGAACACCTTCGAGCGGATCCGCGGAAACGTTCGCTTCGGTTGGGAGGAGGTGCCGATCTTCGGCGGATCGAACGCGGCGGTGGAGCCGGCGACTTCGTGGTCGACGAACCTCAGCCTCAACCTCTACCCCACGCGCTCCCTGCAGGCCGAGCTGGGCCTGCGTCACACCACGATCACGCGGCGCGCCGACGGCTCCGAGTACTCGTCCGCGACCATCCCGAGGGTGAGGGCCCAGTATCAGTTCTCCCGCGCGTTCTTCGTGCGGGGGATCTTCGAGTACCAGTCGCAGGAGCGGGGCCCGTTGCTGGACCCGGTGACCGGTCGCGTCCTCTCGTACTGCGGCGAGGACGGCTGCGAGGAGCGGACCGGCTCCGACGGCTACGATTTCCACGTCGAGGGACTCGTGAGCTACGAGCCTTCACCCGGCACCGTCTTCTACGTGGGCTACACGCGCCAGATGGAGGATGTGCAGGCGTTCCGCTTCCAGGACGTGCGGCCGCTGGCGGAGGGAATCTTCGTCAAGGTGAGCTACCGATTCCGGTTCTGAGGGACGCGAAATCGCTGTTGCTCCCCGGTCGGCGTTCTCGTAAGGTAAACGGTCTGGAACTCTACTGAAGAGCGAAGGAAACGGGTGGCGAAAGAAGCAATCGAGATCGAGGGGACCGTGAGCGAGGTCCTCCCCAACGCGACGTTCCGCGTGGAGCTGGAGAACGGCCACGAGATCCTGGCCTACCTCTCCGGCAAGATGCGCCAGAACTACATCCGTGTCCTGGAAGGGGACCGCGTGAAGGTGGAGCTCTCTCCGTACGATCTGACGCGCGGCCGCGTCACCTACCGGTACAAGTAGCGCCTTCGCCTCCGTGAAACCGGGGGGGCGCCAGCCTCGTAGGGCTCACAGACGGATGGAGAGTAGGGCTTTTCCGGAGGGATCACGATGAAGACGTTCGCTGCGCTGACCGTGACGGGGGTGGTGGGGCTCCTGCTGTTCAAGCTCCTCGCGTCCTTGATCTTCCCGCTGTTCGGGGTCTTCATCGGCATCCTGGCCATGACCGTCAAGTTCGCCCTGATCGCCGCGGTGATCTTCTTCGTGTACTCGATGATCAAGAAGCGAAAGGAAGCCGACACCGCCTGAGGGCGGCGCGCTCCACCGTCTCGAGATCGATAGGCCCCCGGGAACCGACAGCGTCCCGGGGGCCTCCGCACATCCGCCCTCGGGAAACGGCCTATCCCACGAGCTCGCGCAGGGCCGAGACCTGCTCCTCCTTCCCCAGCACGATCACCTCGTCGCCGGCCTCCAGCCTGGTGTCCCCGACCGGGTTGAACACGAAGTCCTGGCGGGCGTCCGCGCGTTTGCGCAGGGCGATCACGATCAGCCCGGTGCGCTGCGGGATGCGGGCCTCCATGAGGGTGCGGCCCGCGACCGGCGACTTCTCTCCGATGACCGCCTGCTCCATGCGCAGGGCGAACTCGGAGGAGCGGGTCGCGATGTCCAGGAAGGACACCGCGGACGGACGGAGCAGGACGGACGCCATCCGGATCGCGCTGCTCACGTTGGGGCTGACCACATGGTCGGCGCCCGCCCGGTACAGCTTGTCCATCGTCTCCTCCTCGTAGGCCCGCGCCACGATCTTCACCGTGGCCGCCAGATCCCTCGCCGAGAGACAGACGAAGAGGTTGTCCGTGTCCTGGCTGAGGCAAGTGACGAGGCCCTTCGCCCGGAGCAGCCCAGCTTCCAGCAGCACGTGGTCGTGCGTCGCGTCGGCCTCGATCACGTGGGCATTGGGGAGGAACTCCCGGATCTGCTCGACGCGCTTCGGGTCTTTCTCGATGAGCACGTACTCGCTCCCCATGCTCGCTAGCTCCTGCGCCACCTGCCGGCCGGTCCGGCCGCATCCGCAGACGATGACGTGGTCCTTCATGCGCGCGATCTCCCTCATGCTACGGCGTCTCCGCAGCGCGTCCTTGAGGTCCAGCTCGACGAAGAGCGAGGTCAGGTTGGCGAACCAGAGCCCCATCCAGCTCAGCCCACCCAGGAGGAGGACCATCGTGAAGATCCGGCCGGCGTGGCTCAGCGGCCACACCTCCTCATAGCCGACGGCCGTGAGGGTGATCACAGCCATGTACAGGGCGTCGCGGGCACCCTGGCCCTCGATCAGCATATAGCCTGCCGTGCCCCCGACCGTCAGAAGGCACAGGAGCAGGAAGGACCATGTGAAGCGGGAAAGGAAAGCCGTCATCCAAGGGTGCAGCGTAAACGCAACGAAGCCACGACGCCGGCGCCGGCGCGGCGTGCACGCGGCCTCCCGGGTGCCTGAGAAGCTAGGCATGACGCGGCTTTTCGGCCACTTCTTCTCTTGACGCTCCGAGAAGTCACCCTTACCGTTGGGTCAATCGTATGCATGCGGGCCCGGAAACACTTGATTCACGCGGGTTTTCGGGGCTTCCGAGACTCTCTCGGAGAGGGCGTTCCAGGCCCGCGCCTGTGGGCGGCCACGGCCGCGACCTCTCATCACCTTCGTCACAGGAGTTGCCCGATGAACAAGTCTGACCTCGTGGACGCCCTCGCCGATGCCACTGGCATGACCAAGGCCGACGCCGGTCGCGCCGTGGATGCGCTCTTCAGCCCGGACGGCGGCATCATCGCCAAGACGCTGAAGAAGGGCGGACGCGTGCAGATCACGGGCTTCGGCACCTTCGAGGCCAAGAACCGCAAGGCTCGCACCGGTCGTAACCCTCGCACGGGCCAGACGATCCGGATCGCCGCGACGAGGACGCCGGCCTTCCGCGCCGGGAAGGGCCTGAAGGACGGGATCAAGTAGGAGCCGTGGACCGCCGGGGCGCGAGCCCCGCGGGAGAAACGAAAGGGGCCGGGTCGCTCGAGCGACCCGGCCCCTTCGCGTTCACAGAGCCTGCTACGGGCCGCGTCGAGGTCCCCGCCCCCGTGCGGGCCCGGATCGGGAGCCGGAGGAGCGCGGTCGTCCGCGATCGAAGTCGGCGCGCACGGCCCGTCCACGGATGGTGGTGCCGTTGATTGCCGCGATCACCTTCTGGGCGACGGTGTCGCGGACCTCGACCACCGAGTGGGATTCGCGGATGTCGATCTTCCCGACTTCGCTTCCCGGCACGTCGGTCTCGCCTGTGATGGCGCCCAGGAGGTCCTTGGGCGTGAGCCCGTCGCGTTCCCCGACGCTGAGAAAGACCTTCACCCAGGCCTTGGGTGTGGGGCGTCCCCCCGGAGGCGCTTCCGAGGGCGGCGACGCGGGGGGGGGCGGGGGCGCCCGTTTTCGGAGGAGCGCTGCAGCGGCGGCGGCTACCTCGGCGGGGTCGTAGCGCTCGAAGAGAGGCTCGAGGAGGACGAGGTAGGGCGCTACGTCCTCGTCTTCGATGGCCTTCGCGATGACCTCCCGGAAGAGGGCCCCCTCGTCCAGGGGACGGGAGGTGGGCGGCGCCGGCTTCAACGTGTAACCCGTGCGGCGGGCCACGTCACGCAGGTGCGCCATCTCCCTCGGCAGGACCAGCACGTAGCCGCCGCCGCTGCGTCCGTGACGGCGGTCCAGGGAATCGGGTCCCACGGGAACGTCGCAGCTCACGACCACGACATCGTCAGTGCCTTCGGCAGCGGCCCGGGACTCGAGCTCCTGCACGCCCAGCCACACGGGCACCGGCGCGTCGCCGGGTGCGCCCGCGGCGAACCCGTGGAGGGAGAGGTAGTCGCCCACGTCCGCCGCCCGGTCCTCGCTCCCGCAATACAGAAGCACGTGGCGCGCGTCGGAGTCGAGGATCTCGGCTACCACCTCGAGAATGCCTTCCTCCTTCGGCTCCCCGATCACCCGGTAGCGAAGGTGTCCCCGGTCGGGAGACGAGCTGGCGGCACCTGCGGCCGTCAGGGTGGGAACCGTGAGGGCCCGCCGCGCGTGCCGCTCCACGAGATCGTCGATAGCGGCGGTCACGGGCAATGACGTCACGACGCGCTGTCCTTCGCGAGGCAGGAAGCCCATGACCTCCTCCACCGCTCCGAGGCCGCCCAGGCGTTCGACGCGGTCGGCCTGGTCGATCACGAGCACGCCGACGCCATCCAGCTCGACGTCGTCTGCGCGGGCCGCCCGCAGAACGGCGTCCGGTGTTCCGAAGAGGAACTGCGCCCGTCCGGGGAGCACCCAGGGCGATTCCAGCGCCGCGACGACATGGCCCGTCGCCACCGCCAACCGCTGGAGGGACTCCGCCAGACCCCGGGCACCCTCCGCCGTGGCGGTGAGGACGAGGGCCTGCGGTCGCGTCGCTTCCACGTCGACGCGCTCGAGGAGCGCGGCACCCCACGCCACGAGGGTGCCGGCCCCCGGTCCGGCTGCCATCAACAGGTTGTTGCCCCGTCGGAGCACCGGGATGGACGCTTCCTGAAGGGGTGTCGGGCGCTCGATCCCTTCGGCGGCGAGGGCCTCGACGAGCTCTGGAGAGAGCCCGAGCTCTTCGAAGGAATCCATGGCGCTTCGTCGCTCTAGCTGGGCTCGGCGGAGCCGGGCCCGCCGACGTCGCCTGGCTCGTAGGGAAGCCGGTTGAGGAACTTCTGGACCTCGTAGTCGAGGCGGGAGGTCCGCAGGCGGTCCGTCGCGGCTACGACGTCGGTGTAGGGGCCGTGCCGGTGGACCGTGAGCGTCACGGTCCCCTCGGCCCCGGAGAAGGTGGCCCCGTGGGACGTGCCCTTGGTCCGGGACACGCCGACCAACTTGGGGAGCAGATCGTCCGCCCGCTCCAGGATCTCGGTCGGTGCGAGGGCGGTCTTGCGCTGGTATCCGGCCATGGGTCGATGAGCTTCGGGGGAAGGCGCTTCAACGAAGGAGAAAGGTGCGCACCGCGTCGCGGTTGTGGAAGCCCCGGAGGACTCGTCCCCCGAACGCGAGGGCCGGCGGCTCTCCCACCCTGGCCGCCGCCTCCGCGCTCAGGGCCGCCACGTCCTGCGCGTAGCGGTCGACGTCGAGAACGGCCTTGGCCTCCGTCGCGTCCAGCCCCAGGGCCCGCGCGAGGTCCACCAGGACGTCGACCCTCCCGATGTCCTCTCCGCGCCCGAACATCGCCTCGAAGACCGCCCGGTGCGCCTGCAGCCCCACCCCCGTCGCGCGGGCGTGGGCGACCAGCTCGTGGGCCTTGCGGGTCCAGGGGAGGATGGGCGGCTCCGCCAGCTCGATTCCCTCGCCTGCACCCCCCAGGGCGAGGGCCGCCCGCCAACGCTCCCGCCACCACGGACCTTCAGGATCCAGGAGCGGGGCCGGTGGGAGGCGGAGCTCGAGAGGGACCCGTTCGGGCTCGGGCAGGTCCCCGGCCCTCGCGGCCGCGGCGAGCTCCAACTCCACCAGATAGCTGAGAGGATCGACGTAGTCGAAGTAGAGTCGGGGGGGGCCGGATCGTTCCATACCCGAAAGCTCGCGGGCCCCGCCCGGCGCCGTAAGCCCGGGGAATTGATCGACCTCGCTCTCGCCTCGATATTCCTTGTCCTGCCCCGGCCCCTATCCGAGAGATCCCGATGCGCTACAGCGCGAATGTCGAGCGTTTGCAGCCCTCCGCCACGATCGCGGTCAGCACGCTGGCCAAGCGGCTGGCCGAGGAAGGTCGAGACGTCATCAACCTCAGCGCAGGCGAGCCGGACTTCGACACACCCCGGTTCATCTCCGACGCTGCGGTCGAGGGCATCCGGGGGGGCAAGACCCGCTACACGCCGCCTCCCGGGCTTCCGCCGCTGCGCAAGGCGATCGCCGCGCGCCTCTCGGCGCGGGCAGGCCGCGCCCTCGACTGGACGGGCGTCGTGGTCACGGCCGGTGCCAAGCAGTCGCTCTTCAACGCGACGTTCTGCCTGTTCGGTCCGGGCGACGAGGTCCTGGTGGCCGCTCCCTTCTGGACGAGCTATCCCGATCTGGTGATGATCGCGCGCGCCGAGCCCGCTCCGATCTTCGGGGAGGAGGCGGACGGCTTCAAGCTCACGCCGTCCGCATTGGAGGGGGCCTCGAACGAGCGGACCCGGGGACTCATCCTCAACACTCCCTGCAACCCGACCGGCGCCGTCTACACGCTGGACGAGCTGCGCGCGCTGGCCGAGTGGGCCCGGGATCGAGGCATCTGGCTCATCTGCGACGAGATCTACGGGAACATCTACCACGAGGACGACCGGCCCACGGCGCCTGGGCTGTTGGATCTTCCCGAGGACAGCCTGGGCGATTTCGTCCTGGTCGACGGCGCGTCCAAGAGCTACGCGATGACAGGGTGGCGCGCGGGCTTCTCCTGGTGCGCGCCCGAGCTCGCCAAGAAGTTCGCCGACCTGCAGAGCCAGATCACCTCGAACACCGCCACTCCTTCCCAGGTCGCCATGCTGGAGGCGTTCAGCAACGTGGATGCTTCGGCGGCCTCGATCGCGGAGATGGAGGCGGCCTTCCGGCGCCGTCGCGACCTGGTGGTGCGACGCATGCGGGAGCTGCTGCCCGACGTGCCGTTCGTATACCCGCACGGCGCGTTCTACCTGTACTTCCGGGTCGATCATCTCTTCGACGACGAGGTGGGAGACGCGACGGCGTGGTGCAGCCGCCTTCTCGAGTCCACCGGCGTGGCCCTCGTGCCGGGAGGCGCGTTCGGTGACGACCGGTGGGCGCGCATGAGCTACGCCGCGTCGGACGCCGAGATCGAGACCGCGATGGAGCGGATTGCGGAGTTCGTCCGCGGGAGCTGAACGGGTCGGCGACGTCAGCCGCCCAGCTCCGCCGCGACGCGCTCCGCCGCGGCCACGCTGGGACCCACGTACTGCCGTCCGAAGAGGTTGACGTGCACCAGCAGGTAGTAGAGCTGGTACAGGTCCCGCCGATATCGACCGTATGCGTCGCCGATCGGGGTCACCTCTGCGTACGCGGCGTAGAACCTGGGGCCGAAGCCGCCGAAGAGCTCGGTCATGGCGAGGTCGACCTCCCCGTGGCCGAGGTAGACCGCGGGGTCGATCACGACCGGCCCGCCGTCGTCCGACGCGTAGGCGTTGCCGCCCCACAGGTCGCCGTGCAGCAGGTGGGGTGGGCCCCCGTCAACGTCTTCGAGCGCGTCGGCGATCAGGTCGAGGGTGCGCCCCAGGGTGCGGCGGTCACGGTCGCCGAAGCAGCCGGTGTCGGAGGCACGTTCGAGCTGGGGCAGGATGCGCTGGTCGCGCCAGAACGCCGACCAGGAGGACGTGTTGCGGTTCGACTGGGGGAGGGAGCCGATCCAGTTGGGCCCCGGCCAGCCGAACGCGTCCGAGGCGTCCGCGGACCGGTGCAGCCGGGCGAGCCCTCGGCCGAGTCGCTCGTCGTAGTCGGACGCGGGCGGTCCGGGGCGGACGTACTCCATCAGAAGCCAGGACGGGGAGCCCGGACCGCCTCCGCGCGCCAGCGGCTCTGGTACGCGCAGTGTGCCCGCCGCCCGGAGCGCGCGCAGCCCTTCGGCCTCGGCGTCGAAGAGGTCGGGTGGGACCGAAGCGTTCCACTTGAGGAAGTGGGAGGTTCCGGCGTGGTCGTCCACGCGGGCCCCGTGGTTGATGCATCCTCCCGAAACCGGCGTGACCCCACGCACACTCCCGCGGCCGAGCCGGGCGAGCGCAGCGTTCACGCCTTCCAGGACCGGTGCCGGGAGACAAGAGGTCACGGGTCGGGGCGAAGCTCCTGAAGCAATGCCTCGCAGGACCGGCGTACCATCCGGTACACGGCTTCGAATCCGCCGGTACCCCCGAAGTAGGGGTCGGGGACTTCGTCTCCGCCTCCTTCAGGATCGAACTCGCGCAGGAGATGGACCCGGGAACGCGCGCCGTTGGCCGCCATGCGCTGAAGGTCGCGCAGGTTCTCCCGGTCCATCGCGACGACCACGTCGAAGCGCTCCAGATCCTCCGGCCGGACCTGGCGTGCCCGCCCCTCGAGCGCGACCCCGTTCGCTTCGGCGACCGCGATCGAGCGGGTGTCGGGCGGATCACCCACGTGCCACGCACCGGTACCCGCGGAGTCGATGACGAAGCGGTCCTCGAGCCCTTCCGCACGTACCAGATGTCGGAAGACGCCTTCGGCGAGCGGGGAGCGACAGATGTTGCCCAGGCACACGAACAGCACGGAGCGGGCGTTGGGATCGGCGTCGGGGGTGGGCATCGGACGAAGGTGCGGTGGCGGAGGCGTCGTGCACGGGAAGTGTCCCGACCGTTCGCCGCCCAACATCGCCCTGCCCTACAACCATGGCAAGAAAGCACCTAGCTTTGGCGCACAAGAACCGGAGTGATTGTGGAAATTGTGACATTTCGAGATCTCGACCTCTCAGAAGAGCGCCTCGCGGCCATCGAAGCCATCGGGTGGAGCATGCCGACCCCCATTCAGGGGAAGGCCATCCCCCACGGCCTCGACGGCCGGGACATCGTGGGCATCGCCCAAACGGGGACGGGCAAGACCGGCGCTTTCATGATCCCGGCCCTGGAGCGCCTGGAGGCAGGCAAGGGGCTCCAGGTGCTGGTGCTCTGCCCGACCCGCGAGCTCGCCCAGCAGGTGGCCGAGGACACGGTGGCGCTCGCGAAGGGCACCAAGGTGCGCGTGGAGGCGATCTTCGGAGGGGTGGGCTACGGTCCGCAGATCGACGCCCTCGCGAAGGGCTTCGAGGTGATCGTGGCCACGCCGGGGCGGTTCATCGACCATATGCAGTCCAAGCGCGTCGACCTCTCCGGGGTGCGCCACCTCGTGCTGGACGAGGCCGACCGCATGCTCGATATGGGTTTCCGCCCACAGATCGAGCAGGTGCTGCGCCAGATGCCGGCGGAGCGGCAGACGATGCTGTTCAGTGCGACCATGCCCCACGGCGTGCACGACCTGGCGCTGCGCATCACGCGGGATGCCATCTGGATCGAGGCCGCCAAGTCCGGCACGACCGCCGAGGGCATCGCCGAGATCTTCTACTCGGTCAAGCCGGAGAAGAAGCCGGACCTCCTTCTCGAGCTGCTGATGGAGCCGGAGTGGGACCAGGTCCTCGTCTTCACGCGCACGAAGGCGGGCGCGGACGTGCTGGAGGCCCGATTGCAGCGCGAGGGGATCTCCGCCGACGTGCTGCACTCGGACCGCCAGATGAAGCACCGCACCCGGGCGCTGGACCACTTCGCCGCGGGTAAGACACGCGTGCTGGTGGCGACGGACATCGCCCAGCGCGGCCTCGACGTGGAAGGCATCAGCCACGTCGTGAACTACGACGTGCCGTTGGATCCGGAGGACTACGTGCACCGCATCGGCCGCACCGGCCGGGCCGGCGCCACCGGTACCGCCGTCACGTTCGTCACCGCCAAGGACCTCGGCGCCGTGAAGACGCTGGAGCATCGACTGGGGCGGACGATAGAGCGCGTGCACCTTCCCGGCTTCGACTATGTCGGGGCCCCTCAGCCCGAGGGCCACTCTACGAGGCGGGGACACAAGTCCCGCTCTCCCAAGGGCATGGGGTCCCGTACCACGGACGATCTCACCCCCGAGGAGCTCGAGGAGCTGCTCAAACTCGGTCGATCCTGATCCCGATCCTGCAGAAGAGGTCCAGATGATCTTCAGGCGTTATGGGACGACGTACCGGAGCGTGGATCCCAACTTCCAGTCGGCGGCGCTCAACGAGATCGGCTTCCGAAGGGACGGCGAGCGAGTGGTGGAAGCCGAGGCTTTCGAGGCTTCCTACGAGCACCTGGTCAGCCACGACCTCGTCGCAGAGGCCGAGGGCTCCGTACAGGACCACACCGAGCAGCTGCTCCTGGATCGCCTGGAGGAGCGGCTTCTGGAGCTGGAGTCCGGCCTGGACCCCGATTGCGTCGTCGTGATCGAGAACGGCGACGGTCCCGAGTACCCGAAGACCAGGCAGCAGACGCGCAACGTCCTCGTGGAGGGGGAGAACCGCCTCCACTTCCGGTACACGGTGGCACCACCGCTGCGGGTGGGCGTCTACCGGACGAGGTCTTAGGGACGAACCGGCTGCGCCTCATCGACCGTTACGCAACCCCGCGATAGTACTGCTCCCCATCGGGCGATGGCCTACACGTCCGTACCGGATTTACCCGACAGCGTCCACTCCGCGGCTCGGGTATCATGGTGCAGCGTTTTGAAGGGACTGACGGCCCGACGGGACGAGGTCCAGCAACCTCTACCCGCCCTCGCCGGGACGCAGTTCCTGGGCCTGCCGGGAGCTCAGGGCAGGGGCTTCCCGGCGGCCCGAACTTCGATCGGACGGAGCTAGCTCGACGCGGTTCCGGACGAACGGCGGTGAGGGGTGTCCTGTTGGCGGGAGGGTCGCAGGTGCCCCTGCCTGGCCCGGTGAGGCGCAAGTCTCGCCGGGCCTTTTGTTTCGCTGTGGCTCGCCGGCGCGCAATCCGGCGAACGTACCAATCTCTGTCGGGCGATCCCCTACACGTTCACACCAATTTCTCCCGACAGCATCCCACCCCGTAGGTCGGGTATCGTTTTGCAGCGTTTTGAAGGGGCTGACGGCCCGACGGGACGAGGTCCAGCAACCTCTACCCGCCCTCGCCGGGACGCAGCTCCTGGGCCTGCCGGGAGCTTAGGGCAGGAGCTTCCCGGCGGCCCGAATCTTTGATCGGACGGAGCTAGCTCGACGCGGCTCGAAAGACACGTGAGGGGCGACACGAGAGGCCCCGAAGCGAGCGACCGGGTCGAGCGGGACCCCGCCAGCAGCACGCCCGCTCCGTCCGATGAACTGGGGAAGTGGATGGTGGAAGGTGCACCAGCTGCCAGCCCCGAAAGCGGTGAGGGGTGTCCTGTTGGCGGGAGGGTCGCAGGCGCCCCTGCCCTGGCCCGGTGAGGCGCAAGTCTCACCGGGCCTTTTTTTGCCTTGCCCCCATCCGAGACGGCGGGGTAATCGGGGTCCGAGACAGGTTGCTCCTGGACCGACTTTGCGTGAACGTAAAGGGCGCGAAGCCCTCCCGCTGACGACAGCGGTGGGGGTGGCCCCGCTTTTCCGCGGCCGCCCCGACCACGGCTCCTTCTATCCGGTCGGGAATCATGTCCACGACGCTCGAGGGTGCCCCGGCGGGGCCCCTTTCAGATCCGACGTTTCCCCGGGGCGTGAGGCTCCTGCACGACCCCCAGCGCAACAAGGGAACCGCGTTCACCGAGGCGGAGCGCGAGGCGTTCGGCCTGAAAGGCCTCCTGCCACCGCGCGTCCTCACGCAGGAGCTCCAGATGCGACGCGTGATGGCGAACCTGCGCGCGGCGCCGACGGACCTGGAGCGCTACGTATCGCTGATCGCGCTCCAGGACCGCAACGAGATGCTCTTCTACCGCGTGGTGCTAGATCACATCGAAGAGCTCATGCCGATCATCTACACGCCGACCGTGGGTCAGGCCTGTCAGGAGTTCGGCCACATCTTCCGGCGCCCGCGTGGCCTGTTCGTGTCCGCCTACGATCGCGGACACGTGAAGGAAGTCCTCGAGAACTGGCCTCATCGGGACGTGCGCATCATCGTCGTGACGGATGGCGAGCGCATCCTGGGGCTCGGCGATCTCGGCGCGATGGGCATGGGGATCCCCATCGGAAAGCTGGCCCTCTACAGCGCTTGCGCGGGGATCCACCCGGCCCAGACGCTTCCGGTCACCCTCGACCTCGGCACGGACAACGAGAAGATGCTCGAGGATCCTCTCTACCTCGGCCTTCCACGGCGTCGCCTGCGGGGCGAGGCATACGACGAGTTGGTCGACGAGTTCTTCGATGCCGTCGCCGAGGTATTTCCCAAGGCCGTGGTCCAGCTCGAGGACTTCGCGACCCGCAACGCCTTCCGCCTCCTGGAGAAATATCGGGTCGGCTTCTGCGCCTTCGACGACGACATCCAGGGCACGGCCGGCGTGGCGCTCGCGGGGATCTTCTCGGCGCTGCGCGTCACCGGGTCCGGGCTGGGCGATCATCCCTACCTGTTCCTGGGCGCGGGCGAAGCCGGCATCGGCATCGGGGAGCTGATCGTCTCCGCCCTGGTCCACGAGGGCTGGGCCGAGGCGGACGCGAGGAAGCTCTGTTGGTTCTTCGATTCCAAGGGTCTGGTGGTCGCGAGCCGCAAGGACCTCGCGCATCACAAGAGGGCGTTCGCCCACGACGCCGAGTTCACGAACGACTTCCTCGCGGCGGTGGAGCGGCTGAAGCCCGCGGCGATCATCGGTGTATCCGGCCAGCCGCAGAGCTTCACGAAGCCCGTCCTGGAGGCGATGGCACGGATCAACCAGCGGCCGATCGTGTTCTCGCTCTCGAACCCGACGTCCAAGTCGGAGTGCACGGCCGAGCAGGCCTACACGTGGACCGCAGGTCGGGCGATCTTCGCGTCGGGCAGCCCCTTTCCGCCGTTCGAGCTCGAGGGCAAGCGGTTCGTCCCGGGACAGGGCAACAACGCCTACGTCTTCCCCGGCGTCGGACTGGGTCTGATCGTCTCCGAGGCCAGCCAGTGCACCGACGAGATGTTCTTCGAGGCGGCGCGCACCCTCGCGAGCCTCGTGAGCGAGGATGACCTGAAGCTGGGCAGGATCTATCCGTCGCTTGGGAGGGTCCGGGAGGTTTCGGCCAGGATCGCCGAAGCGGTCGCGGGGGTCGCCTTCGATCGGGGGCTGGCCGGTGTGGAGCGCCCGAAGGATCTGAGCGCCGTGGTGCGCCAGGCGATGTTCGAGCCGGAGTATCCGATGTACACGTAGGAGGAAAGGGGTGCCGGGGGCGCCCGGCACCCCTCGGCCTCACCTCGTTCCGTCTGCCAGCATCGCACCGAGCGCTGCGAGGCGCTCGCTCCAGAGCTCCTTGCGGGTGCTGGCGTCGTCGGCGCTCTCGAGCCCACCGTGCTCGACCGACACCTGCGTGCGGGCCGCGCCCTTCGCGGTGAGTCGGATCTCCGCCTTGGAGCCGTCCGGAAAGGAGAGGCGGAAGGCCCCGGATCGTCTCCCCGCCCGGGGTGTCACGTCGTGCCTCCCCAGCCACCGGGTGCGCGCGCTGTCGTCGTCGAGCACGCGCCGCACCTCCGCTTCACCGAACGGCAGCGTCCTGGTTTTGCCGGCGCGGTAGGTCCCGTCCCGCCCCTGACCGATGTCGCGTAGGCCGCGGATCCGCTCGTAGCCGACGGTGACGGTCTGCGACCACCACCCCCCGAAGTCGTGGTTCGTGGAGACCCATCGCGCGATGTCGCGATGCGACATCTCCGTGGCCCCGAGGTCGTCGAGGACCGCCGTCCACTCCCGCCAGGTCCGTCCGGTCTTCGCCGCGACGGCCTCGTCGCTCATGCGCGCGAGCTTCTGGTATCCGGCGGGAAGGGTGAGCTTCTTGCGGGTGATGCAGGCACGGGCGGTGGTGTAGGTTTCGCCCGTCTTGGCCATGCGCGCTCGCACGAGGCGCTTGAGGTCCTTGTTGCTCGGCATCTCTTTCGCTCCTGGTTCGGGCCGTCGCGCTCCCCTCCCCAGCAGGTAGTACGCCACGGCCACGCAGGCTCGCCGATGCCGGTCCGGGAGTGTGCCCCCCTTTGCCTCACGGGGATCCCGGCTGGGGCGGGATCTGAAGAGGTTGGGCGTCGGACCGCGCCCGGGGCCGAACATGAGGCCGACGTGCGGCGGAGGGCAAGGATTTCCCCGTTCCGAGGAGATCGATCACGCCGAGGTCCGTCGCCCTCTCTATCTCCTGAGCCCGACGGGCTTGCCGTCGAGCTCCCACGTCGGGTCGAGCGGGATGCCGAGGTGGACGAGCGCGGTCGCCGCGACGTCCACGATGTGGACCGTGTCGGGCGGTGTTCCCACCTCCGCGGAGGACCCGCTCGCGAGGTAGAAGATCGTCCTCTCCTCCGGGGTGTCCCCGCCGTGTCCCCCGTCGGCGCGGCGGCCGTGGTCCGTGCTCACGAGGATGAGCCAGTCCTCGCGCTCCCAGCTCGGACGGGCACGTACCGCCGTGACCAGGCGGCCGACGTGACGGTCGGCGAATACGATCGCCTCGCGGTACTCGGGTCCGATCGACCCTTGCTCGTGGCTGGTTTCGTCCGGATTGCCCAGATATACGAAGAGCGCGTCGGGATCCGCGGTGCGCAGGTGCTCGACCGCCAGATCCACCGAGCGCGCGTCGGCCTCCGCCCACCCCAGCTCGTAGCCGTCCAGGACCTGCTTGACGTCGATGCGGTCGGAGATGGTGGCCACGCCGTCGTCCGCGCGTACCAGGGGCGTCCAGTCGGCGACGGCGAAGGTTCCCAGCTCGGGGCGCACCTCCTCGACCCGGGTGAGGAAGTCGCGATAGCGGTCGTAGCGCTTGCCGGTGAACTCGTTGTCCGTCACGCCGTGCTTGTCCGGCCACACGCCGATGAGGAGGGACGACCAACCCGGCCCGCTCACCGAAGGGACGCCCGTGCGCGCGTGGTCGGTGAAGCTCCCCTCGGCCGCGAGCGCGTCGAGGTTCGGGGTGGGCACCTCGGCCAGGACGTCGGGTCGCACCCCGTCGATGCCGATCACGAGCACTTTGGGCGTGCGCGCCGCCTCCGGTGTGGACGTCGCTCCGCCCGGGCGCTCGGAGGCGTTGCAGGCGGCGACGAGGAGGAGGACGGCGCACGGGGCTGCGCGGCGGGAAAGGGACATGGCGAATCTCCGGCTTGCGCGACGGGTACGGGTGTCCATCACTTTGGGGCCTTCCCCTGACAGGAGCCAGACGTGCCCGTCCGAGAAGCCGACAGCCTGCCCGCCGAGGAGGTCAAGGCGGGGACCGGAACGACCCGCCAGATCCTCATCGGGCCGGATGAGGGACCGAACTTCGCGCTGCGGCGGTTCATCATGCAGCCGGGTGGAGGTATGCCCCGCCACACCAACACGGTGGAGCACGAGCAGTACGTGCTGCGCGGCGCCGCGCGTATCACGCTGGGCGGGGAGGTCCACCAGGTGAAGGCGGGCGACGTGGTGTTCATTCCGGCCGGCGTGCCGCACTCCTACGAGTCGCAGGGGGACGAGCCGTTCGAGTTCCTCTGCGTGGTGCCCAACCAGACCGACGTCATCGAGCTGGTCGAGGACGGCGCCGCCGGCTGTTGAGCGAGGGCGGGGAACCCACGCTCCTTCTCGAAGCGACGGGCCGGGACCTGGGCCTACTGCGGACTCCTCATGTGAACGTCCGCAGGAGAGTGACGACCCCGGCCGTGACGACCGGGAGGGTGAGGTTGTCGTCGAGCGGCCGGCTCAGGCGTTCCGTCACCGCCGCGACCAGCGCCGCGGCCAGCGCCACGAGCGGCGGATGGCGCGGTGCGAGTACGCAGAAGGACGCGGCCACGAACACGATCGTTCCCTCCAGCGTCCCGCCCAGGAAGGGTCGTTTGCCCCAGCGACGGCCGACGTAGCTGGCCGCCGGATCACCCGCGGCGAGCACCAGGATGCCCGACACCGCCGCGTGCAACGGAAAGAGCGTGACCACGACCAGGAGCCCCAGCGCGTACCACGTCGACGAAGCGACGCGCGTGGCTTCGCGGGGCGTAGCCAGGTACCTGAACGCCTTGAAGAACAGCACGTTCGCACGGGAGCTGCGCAGGCGGAGGACGTCCAGAACGCAAAGTCCGGCGAGCGCACCGGTGAGCACGAGGATGGTGACGCCCTTCGAGATTCCGGTCAGGGTCAGCACACCGGTGACGACCAGGCCGATCGCCATGTGGAGGAGTCGCCGCCAGGGTTGGGGGCCGGCAGTCCGACCGACCAGTGCCGAGAGGTCCGTGCCGCCGTCGGTCACCTGGTCGAGAATCCGTGGCTCGCCTCAGCCCGCCATCTCGAGTCCGCCGCCCGCGGCTTCGGCGGTGCGCAGCGCGCGATCGGCGGCCTCCAGGAGGTCGGACGACTCCGCCATCTCGGGCTGGTAGGAGGCGAGGCCGATGCACACCGGCCCGTGGGTGACGTCCGCGAGCGCGGTGTCGACGCGGTCCGCCGCCAGCCGCCCCCCCGAGAGGTTCGTTCCCAGCAGCAGGACGGCGAAGCGCCCGTTGCCGAGGTATGCGACGAGGTCCGACGCGCGCGTCATGTCCTGGATACGCTCTCCCAGAGCCCTGAGTGACCCGGTTTCGGGGCCGGGCGTGGATACGAGCATCAGGGTGAGAGGAACCCCACGATCCGCGGCGGCGAACAGATAGGAGTAGACGACCTCGAAGTGGAGGAGGTTCGCCAGCCCGGTGCTCCGGTCCGTGAGGGCGGGGTGCCCGATGGCGTGTTCCCTGCCTAACATGCCGTGGATCTCCTGGTGGGATGCGGTTGCCCTGGGCGAGCTACCTGGAATCTCGGGCGGTCGCGTCGGGCGCGCCATGGCGGTGGCCTCCGGTTGTGCCTCCGGTCGTTGCCCGGTCCCCGGGGCGCCCCTACCCTTCGGTCGTCCCGGGGCCCAGCTCCGACGCGACGATGACGGAATCCGGGAGACGATGCCGGTGAGATGGTGGTCGGCCACGGGAGGCGGGATCCTCCTCCTCGCGACGGTGGCTCTCGCGGGCCCGAGGGCTCGGGTCGACGGCGCGGTCGAGCCGGTGTCCGTCCCGCAGGACGTGGATGCCTGGCTACGCGAATCGGAGGCCTCCATCCCGCATCTCCGCCCCGGCGAACGGAAGGCGGTGGTGTGGGCCGGTGAGCGTGGGGTGGCGACGGACGTCGCCGTCGTCTACCTGCACGGCTTCAGCGCCGACCGCCACGAGATCGACCCGGTGCCGGAGGAGGTGGCGCGGGCCCTCGGGGCCAACCTCTTCTACACGCGTCTCACCGGGCACGGGCGGGACGGTCCCGCGCTGGCGGAGGCAACCGCCGACGATTGGCTGCAGGACACCGAGGAGGCGATGGCCGTGGGACGGCGGATCGGTCGCCGGGTCGTCCTCATGGGGACGTCGACGGGCGGTACGCTCGCCACGTGGGCGGCGGAGCAAGAGCGCTGGCGGCCCGATCTGCTCGCCTTGATCCTGGTCTCGCCCAACTACGGCGTGCGCGACGGGAGGGCCCGGATGCTCCTGTGGCCGTGGGGCGGTCTCCTAGCACGTCTCCTGGTCGGTGGTGAGCGGTGCTTCACGCCGGCCAACCCCGCCCAGGCACGGCACTGGACCACGTGCTACCCCACGCGTGCGCTCCTGCCGATGGTGGCGCTGGTCGCGTACGTTCGCGGGTCGGACCCGCGGCGGATCGAGACACCGGTGCTGTTGTTGTACTCGCCCGACGACGAGGTCGTCGACCCGGGCGAGACCGAGCGGTTCTTTGCGCGCTTCGCCGCGACCCGCAAGCGCATGGAGGTGGTGGAGGGCAGCCCGGAGGGCGATCATCACGTCCTGGCCGGGGACATCCTATCGCCGGGCTCCACCGCCCGTGTGATCGGCCTCGTGCTCGACTTCCTGGCGCCCCTGGCCCCTCTCGAAGCGGATACGCCGCCATGAACGACACCCCGGCCCCTCTCCTGGACGACGGCACGCCACCGCTCACCCCGGAGCAGCTCCTCGTGCGCCTGGAGGAGATGGGCATTGCGCACACCACGTACAGGCATCCGCCCGTATTCACGGTGGAGGAGTCGCAGAAGCTGAAGGGCGACCTCCCCGGGGCGCACACCAAGAACCTCTTCGTGCGGGACAAGAAAGGGGCGATGTGGCTCCTGGTCGCGCTGTACGACCGGGACGTCGATCTGCTGGCGCTGGCGAAATCCCTCGGAGTGTCGGGCCGCTTCTCGTTCGGGAGCTCGGACCGTCTCATGCGCTACCTGGGTGTCACGGCCGGCTCCGTCACCCCGTTCGCGGTGATCAACGACCACGGGGGCACGGTGAGCGTGGGGCTGGATGCCGGGCTCCGCGACTACGATCTGTGGAACGCGCACCCCCTGGACAACGCGATGACGACGGCCGTTCGGGCGGAGGACATGCTGCGGTTCCTGGAGGCGGTGGACCATCCGCCCGTGTGGGTGGACGTGTAAGAAAGACGGTCGAGGGCGTCGTATTCTCTGGAGAGGCACGACGCGTCCTCCGTGCCGTGTCTCGGTCCGCAACGCCCACGTCCCAGCCCGGGAGGTGCCCCGTGGCCACGACCGCACACGCGCTGCCGCGTACCGCGAACAACCGCCTCAAGGAGCGCTTCGAGCCGCTGCTCGCCGCTTCCCTGCTGGCGGCCACCCTCACCCACCTCCTCGTCTTCGAGCTCTGGCCGGTGATGTCCACACCGGCCTGGGAGCCCGCGGGCGGGGTGATCGACGTCATCGCGCCCCTCGACCCCATCGAGCTGCCGCCGCCTCCCGAGGAGCTCGCCCGTCCGATGGCTCCGGTCGCGAGCGCGGACGTGAGCGCCGACGCGACCATCCCCGACATTCCCTGGGATCGGCCGGTCGAGCTGCCGCCGCCGCCCGCCGAGCCCGTAGCGAGGGGCGGCGAGACCGACGTTCCGTTCACGCCCTGGGACGTCCCGCCACGGATCGCAAACCCGGCCGAGGTCCAGCGCGCGCTCGAGCGGGCTTATCCGGCCCTGCTGCGCGACGCGGGGATCGAGGGCACGGTGGCGCTCCTGGTGCACATCGACGAGCGGGGCCGGGTCATCGAGGCGCGCATCGGGACATCGTCGGGATTCGGGGCCCTGGACGCCGCGGCGCTGGGCGCCGTGACGGCTTTCCGCTTCCATCCGGCGCAGAACCGTGACGTGCCGACGGCGGTGTGGACGAGCGTGCCCGTGACCTTCGAGATCCGCCGGTGACGATCCTCTGCTTGTAGCCGGCCCGGCATCGCGCTGGCTATTCACACCGCAGGAATCATAGCGGCCGCCGGCACCCCGCCTCGCAGGGTGCCGGCGTCGTTGTTGGACCGGGGGCCCCGGGGGCCTCCAGAGGCTCCGACCGCGAGTCGCGCCTTCATGGCACGATGTTCCAGGCGATCGAGGCGGACGGGAGCGGAAACGGGCGACTGCGGGTGGAGTAGGCTCCCCTACGCCCCTGCCAGACGGGTCGCCACGTCTCGGAGGCGCCCGCTCCAGGGGCGCGCGCGCTCGAGCTGACCGGCGACCCGGAACAACACGGATTCCGCGCCGAAGCGCCCGACCAGATGCGCGCCGACGGGGAGCCCTGCCTCGTTCCACCAGAGGGGCACGGACATCGCCGGCTGACCCGTGACGTTGAAGACGGGCGTCCAGGGGATGAACGCGAAGGCGTCCCCGGCGGCTTCGTCCAGGAGGCCGGCCGCCTTCACGACGCGCCCGGAACCGAGCAGCCCGAGAAGCGCGAGGATCCTCCGTTCGCCGGCGGAGGGGCCGAGCGCACCGATGCGCGGTGGCGGTGAGGCGAGGGTCGGCGTGAGCAGGAGGTCGTAGCGCTCGAAGAACGGCCCGAGCCGCCGGCCCACCCGATCGAGCGCCCGCAGCGCGACCGCGTACTCACGGGCGCTGAACGACCTCGACAGCAGGGCGAGCGCCCAGGTGGCCGCCTCCACTCCGCCGCGACGTGCGCGGCGGCCGCTCAGCCGCTCGTACTCCTCGAGGTCCGCGCCGAGCTCTGCGCAGACCATCGTGAGGAAGGCGCGCGCGAACGCCGGGCCGTCCACATCGGGAGTGGCTTCCTCGACGTCGTGGCCCAGCTCGGTGAGCAGCGTGGCCGCATCCTCCACGGCCGCCACGCAGTCGGGGTCGACCTCGGCGGGCAGCATCGGTCGGGCCGTCCACGCGATGCGCAGGCGGCCCGGCTCGTGATCGACTTCCCGCAGCCAGGGGCCGGTGGGTGGCGGGATCTCGAAGGGTGCGCCGGCGTCCGGGCCGTGCGTCGCGTCGAGCATGGCCGCGCTGTCCCGCACCGAACGGGTGAGGACGTGCTCCACCACGGCCCCCCGCCACAGCAGGCCGTAGTCGGGTCCGGTCGGGGTCCGCCCGCGGGTCGGCTTGAGCCCGAACAGCCCGCAGCACGAGGCGGGGATGCGGATGGACCCGCCGCCGTCGCCCCCCCCGGCCATGGGCACGATGCCCGCCGCGACGGCGGCGGCCGAGCCGCCGCTCGACCCACCGGGCGTCCTGTCCAGGTCCCATGGGTTGTGACAGGGCCCGAAGAGCTCGGGCTCGGTGACCGGAACCAGGCCCCATTCCGGGAGGTTGGTCTTGCCGAACACGACGAGACCGGCCGCCCGGATGCGCCGGACGAGCTCGGAGTCGTGATCCGCGACGAGGTTGGTCAGGAGGCGGCTGCCCGCGGTCGTCGGGTGGCCCTCATACTGGCTGAGGAGGTCCTTGGCGAGGAAGGGAACGCCGGCGAAGGGCCCCGTCGGCCCTGCGGCCGCCACGGCCCGTGCGTCCTCCTCCATGAGGTGCACCACCGCGTTGAGGCGGGGGTTGACGAGCGCGAGACGCTCGAGGGCGAGGTCCAGGAGCTCGGATGGCGTCACCTCGTGGGCGCGCACGCGCTCCGCGAGGGCGAGGGCGTCGTGCGCGAGGTATTCGTCCGTTGTCATGCTGGCCACCTCATCCGCCGACGGCCCGCTCCAGGTCCTGGAGCATCTGGCGGGACGGCACGTGGTCGGGGCGGAACTCCACGGCGCGGCGCGCATGCGGCAGCGCGTCGTCCGGGCGGTCCAGGAGGATGTAGACGCGGGCCAGCTCGAACTGGGCGGCGCCGAGCCCCGGATCGGCCGCTACGGCGCTCCGGTAGGCCTCGGCGGCGCCTTCGAGGTCGCCCGCACGCTGGCGCAGATTGCCGAGGTTGTAGGAGGCGACCGCTTCGTAGGGATCGAGGTCGAGGGCATGCCGGTACGCCTCCTCGGCGCCGCGGGTGTCGCCCGCGCCGACCAGCGCAATGCCGAGGTTCACCCATCCCAGCGGGTTCGCGGGATCCGCGCCCAGGCTCTCGTGCAGCAGCCGGACGGCCTCGATGAAGTCGCCGGTTCCGGAGCGCAGCAGCGCCTCGTTCTCGAGGACCTTGGGATCGCCTGGGCGAATCTGCAGCGCCTTCTGGTAGCCGGCTTCGCTTCGGGCCACGTTGCCGGAGGCGCGGTAGCGGTCGCCGAGGAAGCCCAGCGCGAGGACCCAGCGGCCGCGCAGGGCCGCGTCGTCCGACGTGGAGTCGAGCGCACCGACCAGGAGACGGCGTACCTCCGGATCGTCGCCCCGCGTCCAGTGGAGCGAGGCCAGCGCGAGCGCCCGCACGTCGAGGTCGGGGCTCGCGGCCAACGCTTCGAGTCGGGTCACGACGGGCCCGGGAAGCTCGGTGTCCGGCGCGAGGTAGCCGGTCAGAAGCCGGCTCAGCGCCTTGAACTGGACGAGGGGGTCCACCTGGTCGGGACGCAGCAGGAGGTCGGCGGCCTCCGTGACGTTGTGGGCGCGCAGCTCGTCGACCTGCCCCTGCACGAGAGGCCTGTGCGGGCGGAGCTCTCCCCACCAGGCGGTGGCCTCGCGCTGGAGCTCGAGCGGGGTGCGGTCCCGGTGGCACTGCGCGCACGCGCCGGTGATGCCGAGGTCCGCGTCGAACGTCGGACGCGGGACGGCGATCGTGTGGTCGGAGCGCGCGAAACGGATCTCCGGGCCGACCTCGGGATGCTGCAGGTACGGCATGTGGCAGGACACGCACCGGCTCCCCTCGGATCCCGCCGCGTGATGCGTATGCGCCTCCACGTCGATCAGCTTCGACGGGTGGCACGACGTGCACTGACCGTCGTCGTACGGCGAGGAGAGGGGCTCCCGGTTCGTATCCCAGTACCCCTGGCCGTGGGGCTCGTGGCAGCTCACGCAATCCATCGGGCCCTGGAGGTAGCACGCGCTCGCGAGGTGGTTGGCCTGGTAGGCGAACGTGCGCACCCGGCCGTCGGCGAACCAGGGCTCGTCGCCCAGCACCGGGAACTTCAGCGCGTAGTAGTCCTCCAGCTTGTCGCCAGGCAGGAAGCCCTCGCGCACCACGTCCTTGAGGGCGTGGCATCGGAAGCACACGCCGAGCGAAGCGTCCTTGTCGCGGTAGGCGAGCGACTCCAATCCGATGTCCGCTCCCTCGGCGCCGGCCTCCGCCCAGGCGACGTGACGGCGGGCGGGCCCGTGGCACGACTCGCAGTTCACGCGCAGGCTCGTGTACTCCGTGCGGTAGGCGTGCGCCGCCGTGTCGAGCTGAGTGTGGATCTGGCTCCCGTGGCATTCCTGGCAGTTCGCGAAGCGGTCCACCGTGCCGATGGGGCGCAGCGGAGGCCAGTCGCCGCAGTCGGCGAGGCGCATGTCCCGCCCGATCGGGATCCATCCCCGGTTCAGCCGGCTGCCCGTGTTGCAGAACCATGTGCGCTCGTTGCGGGACCAGTCCCACGGGAGGAAACGCTCCGTGCCGTCGTCCGTCCGCGTAAGGAAGCCCTGCGTCCCCCCGCCCCGCATGTGGCCGCGTCCGATGACCCCCGCCACGCGGAACACCTGCTCGGGGAAGTGCTCCTGGCGCACGACGAACTCGTAGGCACCCGAACGCACCCTCGGCACCACGACGGCGTCGGCGAAGCGGATCGCCGTGCCGTCGAAGGGGGCGATGACGACGTCCGGACCCGGCTCCCCCCCGGCCGTCCCGTGCGTGGAGCCGGCCCACGCGCCGTACTGCTCGGCGTGGCATGCGGCACACGCTTCCGAGCCGACGAAGTCGGCGCGCGACACGGTGGCCTCGGGGACCGGTTCCGGGTCGGGGAAGGGAAGCAGTCCGCCCGGTGACTCGGCCACCTCCCGGCCGCAGCCGACGACCGCCACCAGCACGGCCGAAGCGGCCGCCGCGACCCGAGGGGCCCTCACCGACCTCCTCCCCGTCCGTCGCGAGACCATGGCGGACCGCTGCAGGCGCACAGCCTGCGGATCCAGCCCACCAGCACTCGGACGTCCTCCGCGCTCAGGAGCCCGCCGAAAGCCGGCATGCGCGGGCTGCCGTCCAGTACCCAGGCACCCGCCCAGATCCCGTCGAACAGCGTGTCGTCGGCACGCGCCGACATGCGCGCGGAGTCGGCGTGCGCGGCCGGGGGCACGGGGAGGCTCGGCGCGTTCCACCCGTCGGCCCTGCCTTCCGGGCCGTGGCAGGCGGCGCAGTGGCGCGCGTAGAGCGCCGCGCCCCGTGTCGTGTCCCCGGCCGCCGTCCATGCGGGGTGCCCGGGATCGGCGAGCGACCTGCGCGCCGGAGCCTCGCGCGCACCCCCCAGCTCCAGCAGGTAGCGGGCGAGGCGGGAAGCCTCGTGCGGCGGCATCGGCTGGCGCGGCATCGGACTGCCGGGCGCGGCGCGCTGGGGGTCGAGGATCATCTCCAGGACGAAGGGTGGATCGAGCCGCTCGGCCAGCCCGTCGAGTGGGGGCCCGATCCCCCCGCCTTCCCCCCCGATGCGGTGACACCCGAGGCACGCCAGCCGGTCCTCGAGCAGTCGGCGGGTGCGGTCGGCCTCGAACGGGGTGAGCGCGGTCGTGTCCAGCGTCGCGAAGCGCCGCCCGAGGGCCTGGACGTAGGACGAGAGGGCCGCCGCTTCGGACTCACCGAGCCGAAAGTCGGGCATGCGCGCGCCGCCCAGCGTCGGGTGTCCGTCTCCCCGGACAGGCGCGGGGTGCGCGACGAACCCGTTCAGCCACGCCGCGGTGACGCGGACGCCCTCTCGGGACAGGTCGGGCGCCGCGATGGGCGCCGCGCCCTCGATGCCGGCGTGACAGCCGGCACAGCCGAGGACGCCGAACGTGCGCCGGCCGAGGTCGGCGCCCACCTCCGGGTGACGCCCCTTCGCCGCCGCGAAGGCACCTGCGGACTCCGCCGACGCCGCGCCCAGGAACTCCGCGAGGGCGACGCGCTCGGCCTCGTCGAGGCGGAAGTCGGGCATGCGCGACGCACCGATGTCGGCGCGTCGGCGTACGGGGTCGCCCAGGTAGGTGAAGACGAACTCGGGGGAGAGCGGCTGCGCGCCCGGGCCGAGGACGGGGGCCCGGCGGCGCACGAGGTCCGGTCCGGGCATCCCCGCGTGACATCCGCCGCAGCCGAGCTCTTCCGCGAGGGCGCGCCCCGTCTCCTGGATTGGACCGCCGGGGGCGTCGGCGGGTGCGGCGGCGCCGCGTCCGAGGCCGAACGCCAGCGAGGCCGAGAGGAGGAGGGCGCGGGCGGCCGCGGTCGAGAGCATGGCGCAACCCTCGGGGCCGACCTGCGCGGTGTCAAGGAGGCCTGGTGTCGCGTGGAGCGCTTCGCGAGAGTCATGCGTGCGAGGTCGAAGCCAACAGGAGGAGCATGGTGGATGTGCGCGGCGGTGAGGTGATCCGCCTCGAAGACCTGGTCGACTACCAGGACGGATCGGTCGTGAGCCGGCAGCTCGTGAAGAACCGCTCGGGCTCGGTGACGCTCTTCGCCTTTGACCGGGGCGAGGGGTTGAGCGAGCATACCACACCGCACGACGCGCTGGTGGTCGTGCTGGACGGACGTGCGGAGATCACGGTGCTGGGTGGCGTCCACACGGTCGGGGAGGGCGAGGCGATCCTGCTCCCGGGGGGCGAGCCCCACGCGGTCTCCGCTCCGGAGCGCTTCACGATGGCGCTGGTCATGCTGAAGAACCAGGAGGAGACATGAGGAAGAGCGTGCTGGTCGCCTTGCTGGCGGCGTTGGTGGGGGCGGGCGTGGATGCGGGGTCCGCGTCGGCGCAGGAGGTCCATCCGTTTCAGATCTCGTTGGTCGCCCCGATCCAGGCCTTTCCGGAGGAAGACGGGGTCAACGGGGTCCGCCTGAGCCTCCTGTACGGCAAGAACTCGACGCTCACCGGGCTGGACATCGGGCTGGTGAGCCACACCACCCGAGAGTTCCTGGGCTTCCAGATAGGCATCGTGGGGCTCGCCGAGGGCACCTTCACCGGCGTCCAGGACAACTTCCTCGTGAACCGGGTCGAGGGCAGCTTCGAGGGCCTGCAGTGGGGTCTGGTGAACTCCGCGGACGCGGGGCGGGGCGGACAGGTAGGGATGGTGAACCACAGCCTCAACTACCGCGGCCTGCAGTTCGGGATCGTGAACTACGCAGAGACCATCGACGGACTGCAGCTCGGTCTGCTCAACATCATCAAGCGCGGGGGGAAGTTCCCGGCGATGATCCTGGTGAACTGGGGCTCGGGCGGCGGCTCGTCGAACGACTGAGTCCCCGGGGCTCACTCCGCGCGCAGCACGTGGATGGGATCGGTCCGTGAGGCCCGCTCCGCCGGGACCAGCGACGCCAGCGCCGCGACCCCCAGGAAGAGCACCGACACGATGGCGAGCGTGAGGGGGTCGAAGGGACTGACGCCGTAGAGCGCGGACGACGCGACGCGCGCCAGGAGCACCGCGAGGACCAGGCCGATGGCCACGCCGATGAGGGCGAGGCGAACGCCGTCGCGCACCAGCACGCGTCGTATCTCTCCGCGGGTCGCCCCGAGCGCGATGCGCACGCCGATCTCACGGCGGCGCTGCGCCACCGAGTACGCGATCAGCCCGTAGATCCCGAGCATCGCGAGGAGGAGCGCGCCCGTCCCGAACGTGCCGAGGAAGACCGAGCCGATCCCCCACTGCAGGAGGTTCTCGCGCACGACGGCGGTCATCGGTCGCACGTTGGCGGGCAGGTTCGGGTTGGAGGCGAGCAGCGCTTCGCGCACCGGGGCGACGAGCTCGGCCGGCCGACCGTCCGTACGGGCCAGCAGGAAATAGCGCCGCCCAGCCGCCTGTTCGATCGGGCGATACAGCTGCAGGCCGTGAGCGTCCATGGACAGGTCAGCGTGCCGGACGTCTCCGACCACGCCGACGACGCGGAACCGAACGGGCGGCTCGGGATCCTCTTCCGCCAGGAGCGTCCGGCCGACCGCGCTCTGGTCGGGCCACAGCCTCCGTGCGAGGCTCCGGCTGACGACCGCCACCGGCTCACCGTCGGCGCCGTCCGCGTCGGAGAAGGCCCTCCCTTCGATGAGTGGAATGCCCATGGTCTCGAAATAGCCGGGATACGTGTTGTTCAGGACCGCGAGGGGCCACTCCTCCGTGGGCACGCCGGCCATCTCCGGGGGCGCCACCTGCCAAGTGAACATCTCGTGGTTCAGCGGCAGCCACGCGACCGCCGAGGCGGAGGCCACGCCCGGAGTACCCTCGAGCTCCGCGACCGCCCTCCCCACCCAGGCGCTGCGCTCCTCCGTCGTCGGGTATTCGGTCGAGGGCAGCGTGACCTCGGCCGTCACGATGCGCTCGGCGTCGAACCCGAGATCGATGTCCTGGACGGAGGCCAGGCTGCGGACCATGAGGGTGGCTCCCGTGATCAGCACCACGGCCAGGCCCACCTGCGCGACCACGAGGGCGCTCCTCGCGCGCGAACGTGCGACACCGCCGGAGCTCTTCGAGGACTCCTTCAGGTCCTCCCCGACGCCGACGCGCGAGGCGGACAACGCGGGCCACAGCCCAAACGCGAGTGGGGTCGCGAGGGTCACGAGCAGGGAGAAGGCCAGCACGGCTCCGTCGACCTCGATGTGTCCCACGCGGTACAGGTCCTCGGGAAGGACGGGATCGAGGACGCCCGTCACCCAATAGGACAGAAGCACGCCCAGCGTGCCTCCGACCAGCGCGAGCACCAGGCTCTCCGTCAGGAGCTGACGCACGATTCTCGAACGAGGAGCCCCCAAGGCGGCACGCACGGCGACCTCGCGCGCCCGCCCGCTGCCGCGCGCGAGGGTCAGGCTCGCCACGTTGAGACACGCGATCAGGAGCACGAACGCCACCGCGCCCAGCAGGATCCGGAATGAGATGGAGAGTACGTCCCACGCGAAGTTGAGGGCCGCGCGCAGGGGTTTCACGGTCACGCCCGACATGCGCCCGTCCGCGTCGGGGTAGTGCACGGCCAGCTCCGACTGGATGCCGGCGAGCTCCGCGCGCGCACGCTCGGCGGTCCATCGGTCGTTCAGCCGGCCGACGATCTGGAGGTTCATCCGACCGCGGTCGGCCGTGGCGTCCTCCGAGGCCGGCACCCACAGTCGCGCGCTGCCGAAGGGGAAGATGAAGCCGGTGGGCATCACACCCACGACGGTCAGCTGGGCGCCGTCGAGCGTGATCGGCTTCCCCAGGATGCCGGGGTCGGCGCCGTACCGCCTCCGCCATAGCGCGTCGCTCAGCAGAACCACGGGGTCCGCACCCGGGCGGCCCTCCTCGGGCCTGAAGTTCCGACCGAGGACCGGCTCCGAGCGTAGCACACCCCCGAAGAGATTCGTGGTCACATGGCTGTATTGGACCTGCTCGGGCCCCTCCAGACCGGTCAGGTTCCCCACGCCGTAGCTGTACGCGCCGACCTCCTGGAAGGCCCGGCTGCGCTCCTTCCAGTCGAGGACCTGTGGATAGGAGAAGCGATCCATGTCCCAGCCGGTGACCGGGTTGACCTGGTTCACCTGCACGAGCTCGGACGGCGAGCCGTAGGGAAGCGTTCTCAGCAGATACGGTCGCATCGCGCTGAAGATCGTCGTGTTCGCCGCCACACCGAACGCGAGCGTCACGACCACCAGCGCCGCGTATCCAGGCGACCGCACCACGGACCTCACTGCATGACGCACGTCGTACCACAGCTCGTCCATCGACATGGCCCTCCGCTCCTCTCGTCCCCGTCGTGTCTGCACGCCGCGGCAGAACGCCCGCGTCGCCTCGAGGTCGCCGAATCGGCGCAGCACCTCCCGGCGCGCGTCCTCCCGCGGCCACCCCTCCTCCACCAGCTCCTCCTCGGCCTCCCGGGCGTGGAACTCCAACTCCTCGTCCACCGATGCGCGCGCGTCGGCGCGCGATCGTCGGTCCAGGCGGAACGTCCGGCGGAAGTCGTCACCCACGGGTCAGCCCTCGTCCGGCACGGGGCTCAGGATGCGGGCGACCGCACCGGCGTAGCTGCGCCAGAAGTCGGCCTCCCGGTCGAGCTGCCGACGGCCCGCCGGGGTCAGGCGGTAGTACTTCGCGCGCTTCCCCTTTTCGGAGATGCCCCACTCCGCCTCCACCCACCCGCTCTCCTCCATCCGGTGCAGGGCCTGGTAGAGCGCCGCGTCCTGCAGCTCGAGCACGCCCTTGGAGCGTGCGCGGATCGAGCGGGAGACGGCGAAGCCGTGCCGAGGGCCCTGCGTAAGGGTCTGCAGGATGATCAGATCGACCGTGCCGGGCAGGAGGCCGCGTGCGTTGGGGCTCATCGGTTCGTCCCGATTCGACTCGTGGAATCCCGCGGAGTGCTGACCCCGAGGGGCACTCCCTCACCTGGTGAGGTTATGCACGCCCCTATCTACGGAGGTGCGCCGGCGGAGGTTTCACGCCGCGGGAAGACGACACCAGGCGCACACCAGCGGCCACGAGACGAGCACGCCGCCCGCCGCCATCCGTTCCCTCCGGAGGATCTCCTCGAGCACGTCGATTTCGTCCTCGTCGACGTTGTCCAGGCCGAAGCGGCGGGCCATGGGGAGCATGCTCCGCGCGCTTTCCGCGAAGTAGCGGTAGATGGGGCTGTCCGCGCCGCCCTCGACGCGTGTCTCCATGCGGAGCGCGGGCGTGGGCAGACCCGCCTCGAGGAAGGTCCGGCGCAGGCGAATCCCGGCGTCGACATCCGCACCCGCCGCGCGCACCACCGCGCACTTCCATCGCACGAAGCGGTCGTAGAGCTCCGAGGGTGGGTGCGAATGGGGCGCGTCGAGGAGTCCGGCCATGTAGGACTCCACGAAGGCGACGACTCCCCCGGGCCGGACGACCCGCGCGGCGGCCGCGAGCGTCGTCGCGGGGTCCGCCTGGTGCATGAGGACGAAGCGGCCCACGAGGGCGTCCACGCTCGCGCGATCGCGGGGTGCATCGACCTCCTCCACCCGGAAGCCGACGTTCCCGACGCCGCGCGCTGCCGCCCGCGCGCGCGCCGCCTCCACGCTCCCGGCGTCACGGTCCACACCGGTGACGTGGCCGCGGGGCCCGACGATGCCGGAGGCCAGGAGGGTGACGTCGCCGCTGCCGCACCCGACGTCGAGCACACCCATCCCCTCGCTGAGACCGGCGTCGATCAGTGCCCTGCGCGTGATGTCGGCGTAGAAGGCTCCCTGGAGGTCGAGGCGGTCCAGCTCGCGCGGCTCGTGGCCGCACACGTAGGGGCGCTCTTCGCCGGGGACGGGCGTCCTGCTCACAGCGCACGTCCCCACGTCTGCGAGACCAGGCTCGGACCGAATCCGTCGAAGGGCTCTTCCGCCGTCAGCGCGAAGCCCTCGGTCTCGTAGATCCTGCGCGCCGCGTGCAGGATGTCCACCGTCCAGAGCACCATGCGCCGATAGGCGCGCTCGCGCGCGAACCGGATGCATTCCTGGACGAGGCGCCGCCCGATGCCGAGGCCGCGAGCCGAAGCGTCCACGAGGAGGCACCGGAGCTGGGCGACGTCGGCGGACTTCTTCACCACGAACACCGAGCCGACGTTGCGGCCCTCGCGCTCCGCGATCCAGCAGCGCTCGCGCCGGGCGTCCCGGCTCCGGACGAAGCCCGCGACGATCTCCGCCGCGGTCGCCTCGAAGCGTTCGTCGAACCCGTACTCCTCGGCGTAGATGCGACCGTGGCTCTGCACCACCCAGCCCAGGTCTCCGGGACCGGGCGGGCGCAGGATGTAGGGCACCCGGTCGTCGGCTGGCCCGTTCAGGAGGGTGGCCACGGTGTCCATCGCGGCGACCAGCCGCTCCTGGCCCTCCGACCCGAGTGGCGCGAGGAGCGCCTGGATCTGGGCACGCGAAGCGGCGTCCAGCCGGCGGAATGCGCTTCTGCCGGACCGGCCCAGCGTGAGGAGGAACTTCCGCCCGTCGTCGGGCGCACGCCGACGCTCCACGACCTCGCGGCGCTGCAGGCCCCGGAGGACGCGGCTCAGGTATCCCGCGTCCACGCCGAGGTCCGTCGCCAGCTCCGTGGCCGTCGCCCCGGGGCGGTGGGCCAGCTCCCAGATCACCCGGGCCTCGGTGAGGGAGAAGGGACTGCGCAACAGCCCCTCGTCCAGGAGGCCGATGCGGCGTGTATAGAAGCGGCTGAAGCTCCGCACGCTCTCGATGCGTTCCGGCGTCGCGCCCACGGCAGAGCTCGCTTCGAGGGGAAGGACAGATGGTTGCCAAAGTGTATCTAGATTATTGTCAGAGGCAAGTATATTTTCCCAGGCCTGCCTCGACGTGCGCCGTCCCGAGCCCCATTGTCCGCTCATGATCACCGACATCCTGACCCAGGCCGGGCCGCAGGGAGGCCTCGCCGACTCGCTGACCTCCAGCCCCCTCGCGGCGCTCGCCACCCTCTTCGGCGCCGGGGTGCTCACGAGCCTCACCCCCTGCATCTACCCGATGATCCCGATCACGGCCTCGGTGATCGCGGGGACCGCCACGGAGGGACAAAGCCGGGCGCGCACCGTCGGGCTGACGCTCACCTACGCGGTCGGCCTCGCCACGCTGTACGCCGTCCTCGGGGCGCTGGCCGGAATGTCCGGCACTCTCTTCGGCACGGTGAGCGCGAGTCCCTGGGCGCTCGCGGCGATCGGCAACCTCCTCCTTCTCTTCGCCCTGGCGATGCTCGACGTTCTTCCCGTGCCGGCTCCGCGCCGCCTCGTGCAGTGGGCGGGAAGCCGTGAGGGAGGCTCCTATGGGGCGGTCTTCCTCCTCGGCGCCACCTCGGGGGTCGTCGCGGCGCCGTGTGGCGCCCCGGCTTTCGCGGTCGTACTCACCTGGGTGGCCGCCACCAACGCCGGTCTCATGGGCTTCGTCTACCTCTTTGTCTTCTCCCTCGGGATGACCGCCCTGCTCGTCGTCGTGGGGATCTTCTCGGGAACCCTGACCCTGCTTCCGCGTTCGGGGGTATGGATGGTGTGGGTGAAGCGGGCGGCGGCGGTGCTGATGATCGCGATGGCGGAGTACTACTTCATGAAGGCGGGATACAACCTGTGACGGCGACCGGACGGAGCACGAGGGGTGGGAGGGGCGGGCTCGTCGTAGTGGTGACGATGGTCGTCTTCGCCCTGATGCCGTCCGGGGCCCGGGCGCAGAACGTCGCCCTCCCGGTGGGAACGGCGGCGCCGCCGGCCGCCGTCGAGGACCTGGACGGCAACCCGGTACAGCTACTGGACTACGTGAAGGGCAAGCCGGCGCTCATCGAGTTCTGGGCCACCTGGTGCGAGAACTGCCGTGCGCTGCAGCCGCAGCTCGACCGCATCCACGCGGCGGACGGCGATCGGCTCACCATGGTCGCCGTGGCCGTCGCGGTCGCCCAGTCCCTCCGCCGCGTGAAGCGCTACGTCGGGGAGCACGACCCGGGCTATCCCTACGTCTGGGACGCGGACGGCGGCGCGGTGCGCGCCTACGAGGCACCCACGACGTCGGTGGTGGTGCTTCTGGACGCGAGCGGGAGAGTCGTCTACACCGGCGTGGGCCCGGAGCAGGATCTGGAGGGGGCGGTGAAGGGGCTGCTGGGCGGGTAGCCGCGGGGCGGGTGTTGAAGGCTCGGCGATCCGACTGTATATACGGACCACGCGCCGGGCCCGGACCCCGGCGCGCCACCTGGCTTCGCGGCCGTTGGGGCCTGCCCGCGGCGCACACGCCGACCCTGCGGCGACCACCGCAGACGAGGAGGCGTCATGTACCCGACGAAGCTCATTCGCCACGCAGCGCTCATCGCTCCCCTTCTGCTCCTGGGGTGCGGCGAGAAACCGACACCGCAGGCGGCGCCACCTCCCGACATCGCCGCGGCGGCCCCCGCGGGGGCGCAGGTCTACACGTTCGCTGCCGACCTGTGGAAGGATCCCTTCTGCGCGGGGACCATGGACTGGACGTGGGACGTGCCCGTCGGCCAGTGGATCGCGTTCCCGGTCGGCTGGATCGCGACGGACGAGGCGACCGCTCGCGCCAACTGGGAGCACATGCAGTACCGGATCTCGCTGGACGGGCGCGCCCTCGAGATTCCCGACGGAGTCCAGACCCAGGTCGACTCCGTGCACTTCGAGTGCCCGGACCAGACGACCGACGGCGTCGCGGTCTCCCGCGTGGTGTACTTCCCGCCGGTGGATGCCGAGCGGCACTACCTCATCCAGTACGTGTTCGACCAGGAGGTGAACGACGGCTGGAACACGTTCCAGCCGGGAGCCGGCGACTCGGTGAACGTCACCCTCCGGCCGGGCGGCTGAGGCGCCCGGCCGGAGGCTTCAGTCGCCCTCCGGCTGGGGCGTGACCTCGTCGATCATCGCCCCCAGTTCCTCGTAGGCCTGCGGGTCCACCTGGCGGAACTGGGGGATCACGCCGGCCACCCGGCCGTCGGGGCCGATGACGATCACGGTGCGGCTGTCCACCGACCCGCTCTCCCGAAGGCCCCCGCCGAACTTCCTGTACGTGGAGCCGGGGTCGGCGGCGTTGCTCGCGAAGAGGAAGGGGAAGTCCGCGTCCTTCAGCCAGGACTGCAGGTCCTCCGGCGAATCGTTGGAGATCCCGATGAGAACGACGTTCCGTCCGTCGTGAAAGAGGCTTGCGTACTGATCACGGTACGCTGTCATCTGGACCGTTCACCCAGGTGTCCTGACCTTGAAGAAGAAGGCGAGGACGACGGTCTCGCCGCGGTAGTCGCTGAGACGGACCGGGTTCTTCAGCAGGCCGTAGCGAGTGGCTCCGGGGAGCTCGAAGTCGGGGGCCGTCTGGCCGACGGCGATCAGGCCGGCATCCGCCTGCTGGGCGGTCGCGCGGGCTGGAAGGCCGAGGCCGATCGAACCCGCGAGAAGTGCAAGTGCTGCGGTGCGGCGCATCGCTGTTCCTGGGCTGCGGGAAGGTCGCTGGAACTCTCGAAGATACCGTAGGCGCGAGGGACGGTTCCCGCCAGGGGAGCCCGCCGCCGCGGCCTCGCGCACGTCTATCCTCCCTGACCGCCGCGCGGCGGCGTGATCATGATGTGGGCGCCCGCGGTGCCCGGGAACATCAGCCATGGTCCGCCCGCGCTGGGCTGTGTGCTGAGGCCCGTGCTCTCCGGCGTTGCCCCCGGCGTGTAGATCGTCCAGCGGAGATAGGGGTCGGTGATCTCGCCGGTCGAGGCGTCGAAGCCGCTGCCGGTCAGGATGTAGTTCACCGAGCCGTACGGGATGGGGAGCTTCCCGTCGTCGTGCTCCTGCCAGCGCGTCCGCACCCGGTCGTTGCCCGTGACGCCCTGTTCGGTGAGCTCCCTGCCCCTGGCGAAGAAGCGCTCGAGCCCGGCGTGGTGGCACGACACCTCGAGGCCGTCCGCGGTGGGGTTCGGGGCCATGCAGATCAGGTCGCTGGAGCCCTGGCGCAGCGTCACGAAGGCGCCGGACGCGTCGTACCCCTGCACGGTCGCACCCTCGCGCATGTCGGCGGGCGCGGCCTGCACGGCCAGTCGGATCTGGACGTCGGGGGACAGTCGGCTCCACGCGTGCTGGGCGTGGGCAGGCTTCGCGGCGGCCATCACGAACACCGCCGAGCACAGCAGATGGGCAGGCTTCACGGCTCGGTTCCTCGTCCGGCGGGAGGTTGCAGGAGCCGGAAGACTAACGCCGACGGGGTCCGACGGGCCATGGTTGGAGTATCGGGCGGGGCCGGTGCGGGGAGGTCTTGGCGGCCTTCGCGCGGCGGGGGGCGCTTGTCTCGTGGGATTCCGGTCCCCAATCTGAGCCGCGACACCCCTACCCCCCTTCGCAGGAGGAGACCGATGCTCCGGTCTGCGGTCCGGCTCGCCGCGCTCACGGTTCTGGCCGCGGGCCCCCTCTTCGCCCAGTCCCCCGCCGACGCGCTGAAGGCGGTGGAGTTCCGCGCCATCGGACCCACGAACATGGGCGGACGGACCACGGACGTGGACGGGATCCCCGGTGACCCGAAGACGTTCTACGTCTCCGGCGCCGACGGCGGGATATTCAGGACGACGAACGGAGGCACCACGTTCGCGGAGATCTTCGACGACGAGGGGTGGTACTCCATCGGGGCGCTGGCAGTGGCGCCGTCGGACCACAACGTGCTGTGGGTCGGCACGGGCGAGGGGGATCCCCGCAACTCGACGTCCTATGGCAACGGCGTCTACCGATCGACGAACGGTGGCGCCACCTGGGCGCACGTCGGTCTCGAGGACAGCGAGCGCATCAAGCGCATCCTGGTGGACCCGCGTGACCCGGACGTGGCGTACGTGTGCGCGCTCGGACACGCGTGGGGGCCGAACGAGGAGCGTGGGGTCTTCCGCACCCGCGACGGAGGCGACACCTGGGAGAAGGTCCTCTACGTGGATCAGGACACCGGCTGCTCCGACCTCGACCTGGACCTGAGCAACCCGCGCGTCCTCTACGCAGGGATATGGACCTTCCGCAGGAGGCCTTGGCGGTTCGACGACGGCGGCAAGGAGACGGCGCCGTACCGGTCGATGGACGGGGGCGACACCTGGCAGAAGCTCCACCTTACCGACGCGCCCATGGCCCGCATCGGGATCCAGGTCGCCCAGAGCCAGCCCAACACCGTGTACGTGATCTCCGAGATCCCGGACATGAAGGGCGAGCTGTGGCGCTCCGACGACCGGGGGGAGACGTGGCGGGTGGTGAACACGGACCCGAACATCAACTTCCGTCCCTTCTACTACTCCGACTTCCGCATCGACCCCAACGACCCCGAGGTGCTGTACACGCTCTCGGGAGGGCTGAGCAAGTCCACGGACGGGGGCCGCACCTTCGAGCGCATCGCCCGGGATGTCCACGGCGACCATCAGTCGTTCTGGATCGACCCGATGGACTCCAAGCGGCTCATCAGCGGCTCGGACGGGGGCTTCCAGCTGTCGTTCGACGCGGGCGAGAACTTCGACGTCGTGAACAACGTCACGCTCTCGCAGTTCTACGACGTCTTCCCGGACGACCGGGACCCCTACTGGGTGTGCGGCGGGCTCCAGGACAACGGCCACTGGTGCGGGCCGTCCAACTCCCTGAACGGCCCGGGGATCCTCAAGGACGACTGGATCAATCTGTCGGGGGGTGACGGCTTCTACGCGGTGCCCGTGCCTGGCTCCCCCTGGCTCGTGTACACGGCGAGCCAGGGCGGCAACATCATCCTGAACGACACGCGCACCGGGGCGAGCCGACGCGTTCACCCGGACCCGAAGATCGTCGGCTCGGCGGGGGACGCCATCGTCGACCATCGGTACCGCTTCAACTGGGAGGCGCCCATCACCATCTCCCCGCACGATCCGGCCACGGTCTACTTCGGCGGCAACGTGGTCTTCCGCAGCCGCGATTACGGCAACTCGTGGGACGTGATCAGCCCCGACCTGACGACCGACGACCCCGCCAAGCAGCAGTCCTCCGGCGGCGGGATCTACACCGACAACACCGCGGCCGAGTTCTACACCACGATCTTCACGCTCGCGGAGTCGCCCGTGCAGCCCGGCGTGATCTGGGTGGGCACCGACGACGGCAACATCCAGATCACCCAGGACGGCGGCGACACCTGGACGAACGTGGCGCCCAACGTGAAGGGGATGCCCGGGGGCTCGTGGATCTCCAAGATCGACCCGTCGTGGCACGACGCGGGCACCGCCTGGGTGGCCGTGGACGACCACCGGTCCGACGACTTCACGCCGCACGTGTACGTGACGCGCGACTACGGGAAGACGTGGTCGGACCTGTCCGCCGGGTTGCCGCAGGACGACTACGTGAAGGTCGTGCGCGAGGACCCCAGGAACCCGGACCTGCTGTATGCGGGGATGGAGCGTGGCATGTATGGGTCGTGGGACGCGGGGAAGACGTGGGTGAGCATCCGCAACAACATCCCGCCGGTGTCCGTCCGCGACATCAAGGTCCAGCAGGAATACAACGACCTGGTGGTGGGCACGCACGGGCGGGGCGCATACGTCCTGGACGACCTGTCGGCCCTCCAGGAGCTTCCGGACGCGACGGCGGACCCCGACGGCGCGTTCCTCTTCACGATCCGCAGGGCTACGCGCTGGCAGATGGCCAACAAGGACGCCAGCCTGGGGCAGCGACGGTGGCGTGCGGAGAATCCCCCCGAGGGCGCGTTGATCCGCTACTACGCGAAGGAGGCGCCCGCCCGTCCGCTCACCTTGCAGATCGCCGACGCGCAGGGGCAGGTGGTCTCCACCTCGACGCTACGCGGCGTGAAGGCCGGCGTGAACCAGACCACCTGGAACCTGCGTCTCGAAGGTGCTCAGCCGATTCCCGGTGAGCAGGGCGGAGGTGGCGGTGGGTTCTTCGGCTTCGGCGGCTTCGGGCCCACGGCGCTGCCGGGGACCTACACCGCCACGTTGAAGGGCGACGGGTGGGAGCGCTCCCGCACGTTCGACGTGCGCGGCGATCCACGCGTCGAGATGACGAATGCCCAGTACAAGGCGCAGTTCGACGCCGTCGTGGCGCTGCGGGACCTGACCACCCGCGTCAACCAGTCCATCGGGACGGCCGAGAGCGTCATGAAGCAGCTCCGCGACCTGGCTTCGACGCTGACCACGGCCGGCGACGACGCCGGCATCATCAAGGAGGTGAAGGATGCCGACGACGCCGTCCAGGAGGTGAGCGACGAGTACCTGCGCAGGCCGCCGCCGCGCATGGGCTACCGCCAGCGCCCGCGAGCGAGCGAGGAGCTGCGCTCCCTGATGGGTTCGATCGCGGGCGTGGAGGCGCCGCCGACGGTGCCCCAGATGAGCCGCCTCGGAGAGCTTCGTGGCGAGGTGCAGGAGGCGATCGACGCCCTCGACCTCGTGCTCGACACCAAGATCCGGGAGCTGAACGACAAGCTCGGCGACCGGCCCCACATCATGGTCCCACGGCCCCGGGTGATCTCGTGACAACACCGCCGAGCGAGCGACCGCCATCATGATGATCGGGCTCACGAAGAAGGGCTTCCTGGTCGCCGCGCTCGCGCTCCTCGTGGCGTCTGCGGCGAGGGGGCAGGAGGCGCCCTCCGCGGCGCCGGCCGTCGCGCTGGCCGCCATGCCCTACTCGGGCGCACGCAACGTGCCGGAGCTGTCCGGCGGTCCGGCCTACCTCCTCGCGGGAGGACTGGAAGATCGACTGCGCGCGGAGGGCGTGACGCTCTCGCCCACGCGCGCCGTGGGCCTGTCGGCGGAGGACGAGAAGGAATACGGCGAGTGGCACCGCATGGGGCTGGCCAACGGGCATCTCGCGGAGATCGTGGCCGCGAACCGCCGCGGGGGAGCGATCGCCGTGGGGTTGCTGGCCAACTGCACGTCCGTGATCGGGATGCTCGGGGGCCTCCAGCACTCGGGGCCGGACGAGGTGCCACAGTCGGTCGCGCTGGTGTTCATCGACGCGCACGGGGACTTCAACGTCCCGGAGACCACGCTGAGTGGGATGCTGGGAGGCATGCCGGTCGCGGTGTCCGCCGGGATGGCGCTCCAGCGCCTGCGGCGTGAGTCGGGCCTGGACCCGGCCGTCCCCACGGACCACATCGTGATGGGCGCCGTGCGCGACCTCGACCCGTTGGAGCGTGAGGCGCTCGAGCGCTCCGACGTGCAGCACCTCACCACCGAAGACCTGAGGCACCCGGATGCCGTGCGGCGTCAGATCGAGCGACTGGCCCGCACCTCGGACGTGATCTACGTGCACGTGGACATGGACGTCCTGGACCCCGCCGAGGTCCCGGGCCACCCCCTCACGGTTCCGGGCGGGCCGACGAGTGCGGATCTGGCGGCGGCGCTCGAGACGATGTTCCGCAACCCGAAGGTCGCCGCCCTGGGCATCGCGTCCACGCCCTGGGGAGAGCGGGATCCGGACGGCGTATCCCGACGCGCGGCGTACACGCTGATCGACGGGGCGCTGCGCGGCGTGCGCGCGCGGACGGGGGGGCGTTGAGCCGGACCAGGGTCCTCGGGATCTGGACGGCGCTGGCCCTCGTCGTCGGCAACATGGTGGGGTCCGGGGCCTATCTCATGCCCTCGGCCCTGGGGAGCTTCGGCCCGATCGGGCTGGTGGGATGGGTCCTGACCGCGGCGGGCGCCCTCTGCCTCGCGCTGGTCTTCGCCCGCCTGGGCCGCATCATGCCGGCGGAGGGGGGGCCGTACGCCTACACCCGGGCGGCCATGGGCGACGCACCGGCCTTTCTGGTCGCGTGGGGCTACTGGGTCTCGGTCTGGGTCGGCAACGCCGCGATCGCCACCGCCTTCGTCGCCTACCTGACGCCGTTCTTCCCGAGGCTCGACACGTCCCCGGCGCTCGCGGCGACCGCGGCCGTGTCGAGCATCTGGTTGCTGACCGCGGTGAACGTCTGGGGGCTCCGGGAGGCCGCGGTGCTCCAGCTCGTCACGACGGTGCTCAAGGTGGTGCCACTCGTGGCCGTCGGCACGCTGGGTCTGCTGGCGCTCGACGCGGGAAACTTCGTGCCGTTCAGGGTCGGCGGGGGATCGACGATCTCGGCGGTGACCGCGACTGCGGCGCTTACGCTGTGGGGCTTCCTCGGGCTGGAGTGCGCGACGATCCCCGCGGACGCGGTGCGCGACCCGGAGCGTACAATCCCGCTGGCCACGGTGCTCGGTACGGTGGCGACGGCGGCGATCTACCTCCTGAGCGCGGCTGCGGTGATGGGGGTGATGTCCTCCACCGAGCTCGCTGCGAGCTCCGCACCCTACGCCGAGGCGGCGGCCCGCATGTGGGGGGGCTGGGCGGGCAAGCTCGTGGGGGCCGGTGCGGCCGTCGCGGGGTTCGGCGTGCTCAACGGCTGGGTGCTGATGCAGGGCCAGATGCCGCTGGCGCCGGCCCGGGACGGGCTCTTCCCGGAGGCGTTCGGCCGCCTGTCGGCCAGGGGCACACCGGCCCTCGGGCTCGCGCTCTCCAGCGCGCTCGCCACCGTGCTGGTCGCGGCCAACTACACCCGCGGCCTCGTGGGTCTGTTCACCTTCGCCGTTCTCCTGGCGACGGTGACCGTGCTGGTGGCGTACGTGTGCGCGTCCGCCGCGCACATCCTGTTGATCCTGCGCACGCCCGGCCGCTTCGGCGGGCGGGGCGCCCGCAGGGCGCTGGTCGTGTCGGCGCTGGCGCTCGTCTATTCGGTATGGGCGGTGGTCGGGGCCGGGTGGGACGCGGTCTTCTGGGGAGGCGTGCTGCTGGCGCTGGGCGCACCGATCTACCTGCAGGGCGCAGGGAGGAGGGCCAAGGTGGCGGAGGCCGGGGTCGGGGTCGCGGATGCCTGAGCCCTCCGTCCGGTATCAGTCCGACAGCGCCTTCCTGAAGCGCGTCGTACTCAAGCACGCCCGCGACGCCTTCGTGGACCAGCCGTCCGTCGATACCCAGTGGCGGGCACTGAACTACCTGGCCCCCCCGGAGTTCGATGCCGCGTGCCGGGAGTCCGATGCGTTCGCCTCGCTCCTCGGGGAGCTGGGCGTCGAGGTCGCGCGGATGCCGGCCGCGGACATCGGGCTCGATTCGCTCTACGTCAGGGACGCGTCGGTCGTGTGCGACCGGGGCGCGATCCTCTGCTCGATGGGGAAGGCGGCGCGCCGACGTGAGCCCGAAGCGGCACGGGCGGCCTACGACTCCCTCGGTGTTCCGGTGCTGGGTGCGATCGAGGGCGATGGGCGGCTCGAGGGAGGCGACGTCGTCTGGGTCGGGCCGCGCGCCGTCGCTGTCGGGCGTGGCTACCGCACGAACGACGAAGGCATCCGCCAGCTTACCGCGGTGCTGGGCGACGCGGTGGACGAGGTGCTGACCGTGCCGCTGCCGCACTGGAACGGCCCCGACGACGTCTTCCATCTGATGTCGGTGATCAGCCCGCTCGACCGGGACCTGGCGCTCGTGTACTCGCCGCTCCTTCCCGTGCCCTTCCGGGAGACGCTGCTGGCCAGGGGGATCGAGCTGGTCGAGGTGCCCGACGACGAGTTCGACTCCCTCGGCTGCAACGTCCTGGCGGTCGCACCCCGCGTGGCGGTGGCGGTAGCCGGGAACCCGGAGACCCGCCGGCGCATGGAGGCCGCCGGAGCGCTCGTGCACCTCTTCAAGGGTGAGGAGATCTGCGCCAAGGGGTGCGGCGGTCCGACGTGCCTGACGCGGCCGTTGGAGCGGGATGTCGTCTGAGCGGGCCGCCGACGCGGCGGCACGCGCACGTCACCGCACGCGCCACACCGCGTCAGGCGGCAGGGGCGCGAACGGTTCGTCGCCCCGCGCCATCTCCAGCTTCAGCCTCATTCCGCCACCGGCCTGGAAGTAGAGCACGTCGAAGGGGTGCAGGCCCTTCGAGAGGGCCACCTCGCCCACCCGCGACGTCTCCCGGTGCGCTCCGTCGTTGTCCAGGACGACGGCACCGCCTACGCGGAGCACCGCGCCGTCGTCGGAGGTGAGCCGGAAGGCGTACACCCCCTCCTCCGGAACGCTCAGGTAGCCGCCGAAACGGAGGCCGAACACCGTATCGGGCACCGCGGCCGGAATCGCGATCGACGCCACCTTCTCCCTGCGCACGAGCTGTCCGCGCGACTCCAGCTCGGCGGCCGAGCGGATACGTCCCGTGAACAGGTCCATGTTCAGCCCGGCCTCCAGCGCGGCGTTCACCAGCGCCGCCGGCCGGGGGGTCGCCCGCGCGAACGCCGCCCGGCGCACCGGCCCCTCCCGGCCGTCCGGTAGCACGACGCGCGCCGCCACGGTCACCGGCCGGTCCTTCACCCGTACCTTCAGCGGACCCGTGTAACGGAGTGATTCCGCGCCCGGCTCCGTGCCGTCGAGGGTGTAGCGGATCGAGCCCCTCACGGCGGCCATGAGGGGCACCTCGATCTCGTCGTGCAGCGTGAGGCGATCTCGCGCGAGCCCCACCACGTCCGGGATGCGGTAGCGTATGCCCTGTGCATCCAGTCGGTCGAGGTGCCAGGGCAGGCGCCGCGCGAAGTCGTGGAAGTCCCGGGGCTCCGGGTCGGTCCACACCACTTCGGAGAGCGCGAACATCCGCGGGAAGACCATGTATTCCACGTGGTCCTCCGTGCCGATGTATTCCGTCCAGACGTTACCCTGCGCGCCGAGCACGTGGCGCGCCTCCGTCGAAGTGAGCTCCTCCGGCACCGGCTCGAAGTCGTAGACCCGCTCCAGCGGCGTGTAACCGCCGATCGCCAGCGGCTCGGTGTCGGGATCGCCCTGGTAGAAGTCGAAGTAGAGATGGCTCGTCGGCGTCATCACGACGTCGTGTCCCTGCCGCGCGGCCTCGATCCCACCGTCCGAGCCGCGCCAGGACATCACGGTCGCGTTCGGCGCGAGCCCCCCCTCCAGGATCTCGTCCCATCCGATGAGTCGGCGGCCGTGCTCGTTCAGGAAGCGCTCGATCCGCTGCACGAACCAACTCTGCAGCGCCTCTTCGTCGGCGAGCCCCTCGCGCTGGATGACCGCCTGGGCGACCTCGCTCTCCTGCCAGCGTTCCTTCGGCGCCTCGTCGCCGCCGATATGGATGTACTCCCCCGGGAAGAGGTTCATGACCTCGGTGAGCACGTTCTCCACGAAGGTGAAGGTCTCCTCCTTCGGGCAGTAGATGTCCTCGAACACCCCCCAACGTGTGCCGACCTCGAACGGGCCGGGGGTGCATGCCAGCTCGGGGTAGGCCGCGAGGGCGGCGAGCGAGTGCCCGGGCATCTCGATCTCCGGGACGATCGTGACGAAGCGCTCTTGCGCGTACGCGACGATGTCGCGGATCTCGTCCTGCGTGTAATAGCCCCCGTAGGGCTGACCGTCGCCCACGTACGGATCGAAGTTCTTCTCGACCATCGTCTCCTTCCGCCACGCTCCCACCTGAGTCAATAGCGGATAGGCTTTGATCTCGATCCGCCATCCCTGGTCCTCCGTCAGGTGCCAGTGGAAGCGGTTGATCTTGTATCGGGCGAGCTCGTCGATGTAGCGCTTCACGAACTCCGGCCCGAAGAAGTGTCGACCCACGTCCAGGTGCATCCCCCGGTAGGGAAAGCGTGGGGCGTCGGAGATGGTCGCCGCGGCGAGCTTCATCGGCGCCGAGCCGTCGGGGCGGGAGGGGAGCATCTGCGTGAGCGTTTGCAGGCCGTAGAACAGCCCGGCATGATCGTGCCCGGCGACGACCACGCTGTCCCCGGTCACGGTCAGGGTGTACCCCTCGGCTGGCCCGTCCGCGTCCACCCGCAGGCAGACGGACCCCTTCGCGCACGCCCCCTCGGCCGCCGGTAGCCCCCACCCGGTGGCGGTGCGTAGCGGGGCGGCCCAGAAATCGGCGAGTCGGGCGAGCTCGGCGTCCGTGCCGTCAGCGAGCGCGAGGACGGTCCGTGGACCCAGCTGGAAACCGCCCTTGCCGGGTGTCAGCGACCGCGGCTCGGGGATGATCGTGAAGTCGGCGGGCGTATGCGCGGCGGCACATCCCCCGAGGGAGAGCGCGAGCAGGAATATCGACGAGGATCGGGTCACGGAGAGGTTCCGGGATGGTGGGACGCGGCGGGCGCGATGGCGGGACGGTAGGACCGGCCCCGCGGCCCGGCAAGCGTTCCGCGCTTCGCCCTCCCGAGCTCAGGCGTCGACGCGGAGGCGGATGCCGGTGCCCGGGTCGAAGAAGTGCAGACGGGAACGAGCCAGCTCGATGTCGATGTCGTCGTCCTCAGCGACGTCACCTCCCGGCGACAAGCGTACGACGAGCCGTTGGGCGGAGTCTCCACCGCGGGGCATCTCCACGTGTGCATAGGACTCCGAGCCCAGCCACTCGACGAGCTCCACCCGTGCCCGGAAGCGGAAGACGTCGTCGTCCGCCCGACCCTCGGTCGGACCGACCTCGCGGACGTCTTCGGGCCGGACCCCGACGTCGACGGTGACGGTGCCGTCCGGCAGGCCGGATGGCCAGGGCATCGGGCCGAGCGGGAGCACGAGGTCCATTCCGTCGCGGGTCCCTCGCAGGAAGTTCATGGGTGGCGCACCCAGAAAGCCCGCCACGAAGCGGTTGGCGGGTGCCCGGTACACCTCCCGGGGCGTGCCCACTTGTTGGATCTCTCCGCCGTCGAGGATCGCGAGGCGATCGGCCAACGTGAGTGCCTCGGTTTGGTCGTGCGTGACGTAGACCGTCGTGGTCTCGAGGCGGCGATGGAGCCGGGCGATCTCCGTGCGCATCTGTCCGCGCAGGCGGGCATCCAGGTTGGAGAGGGGCTCATCGAGGAGAAACGCCACCGGGTCACGGACCATGGCGCGGCCCATGGACACCCGCTGGCGCTGTCCGCCGGACAGCGTCGCGGGCCTACGGTCCAGCAGCTCCTCCAGCTCGAGGGCGCGAGCGGCCTCCACGACCCGGTGGTCGCGCTCGACGGGTGGGACACCGGCGACCCTCAGGGGGAAAGCGAGGTTCTCCCGTACGCTCAGGTGGGGGTAGATCGCGTAGCTCTGGAACACCATGGCCATGTTGCGCTTCCCGGGATCGCGCCGGGTCACGCGCTCGCCGTCGACGAAGACCTCCCCCCGGGTGGGGGATTCCAGACCCACGATCAGGTTCAGCAGCGTGGACTTCCCGCATCCCGACGGCCCCACCAGCACGAAGAACTCCCCGTCCTCGATCTCCAGGTCGACGTCGCGCACGGCCACGGTGCCGTCGTCGAACCTCTTGGTGAGGCCCTCCAGGCGGATGCCGGCCATGGTCACCCCTTCACCGCGCCGGCGGTGAGGCCGGCCACGATGCGTCGCTGGAAGAGCAGCACCACGAGCACCACCGGCACGGTGACCACCAGGGAAGCGGCGGCGATCGAGCTCGTCGGCTCCTCGAACCGGGATGCGCCGGTGAAGAAGGCGAGGGCGGCGGGCACCGTGCGGGCATGGTCGGTGGAGGTGAGCGACATGGCGAAGAGGAAGTCGTTCCAGGCGAAGACGAAGACCAGGATGGCCGCGGTCGCGACGCCGGGAGCGGCGAGGGGGACGATGACGTGCCGGAACGCCTGCAGCCGTGTGGCCCCGTCGACCCGGGCGGCGCGCTCGAGCTCCCACGGGAGGTCCCGGAAGAACGCCGACAGCGTCCAGATCGCCAGCGGCAGGGTGAACGAGAGGTAGGGCAGCACCAGCCCCGTCCAGGTGTCGAAGAGCCCGACGCGGCGCCAAAGGTCGAAGAGCGGGCCGATGACGGCGATGGGCGGAAACATCGCGATGGACAGGGCGCCGCCCATGACGAGCGAACGGCCCGGGAAGCGCAGACGGACCAGCGCGTAGGCCGCGAGCGAGCCGAAGACGATCGCCAGCGTGGTCGCGATTCCCGCGATGCCCAGCGAGTTGCGCAGGGCGGCGGGGAAGTGGGGATCGGCGAAGACGGCCCGGTAGTGCTCGAGGGTGATGCGTCCGGGGACGAGCCGCCCGTCCGACAGGTCGCCCGGAGCCTTGAGGGAGATCGAGAGGAGCCATCCCAGGGGGAGAAGCGCGTACACGACCACGACCAGCGCAGTGGCGCTTTGGAAGACGCGGTCCAGGCGCGAGCGGGAGGCGCTCATCGCGTGCCCGCGCCCACGCCGGCGGGAGTGGCGCCCAGCGCGCGGATGAACACGACCGCGACCGAAAGGACGAGGACGAAGACGAGCACGGACACGGCGGAACCCAGACCGAGGTTGAGGCTGCGCAGCAGCGTGTCGTAGCCCAGCAGGGAGACCGGCTCCGTGCCCAACGCACCTCGGGTCTCGACGAAGACCGTGTCGAAGACGCGGATGGCGTCGACGGTGCGAAAGAGCAGCGCGACGATCACCGCGGGCTTCATGAGCGGCAGCGTCACCCGGAAGAAGCGCTGCGTGGCCGAGGCCCCGTCCACCCGCGCGGCGCGCAGGAGGTCGGCGGGCACGAGCGCGAGGCCGGCAAGGAGGAGCAGGGCCATGAAAGGTGTGGTCTTCCATACCTCGGTCGCCACGATCACCGCGAACGCCGACCAGCGATGGTCGAACCACGCGCGGTCCAGCACGCCCATCCCCTGGACGAAGCCCGTGGTGGGATCGAACGCGAAGCGCCAGGCCAGCGCCGCCACGACCGTGATGACTCCGTAGGGGACCAGGACGGCCGTCCGGACGGTGCGGCGACCGAAGATGATGCGGTGCATGGTCAGGGCGAGGGCGAGCCCCAGGACGAGCTCCAGCGACACCGAGGCGACCGTGATGATCGCAGTGTTCACGACGGACTGCCACCAGACAGCGGAGCCCAGCACGGTCACGTAGTTCTGGAGTCCGACGAAGCTGCGCGTCCCGGGAAAACGCAGGTCGTACCGGTACAGGGAGAGGCGCACGGCCTCGAGGAGGGGGTAGGCCGTCACCGCCGCCATGGAGACGAGGGCGGGGGCACACAACAGCCAGCCCAGGCGATGCTCGCGCGGAACGCGCATCAGCGCAGCCCCCTGGATTCGAGCGCACGGGCGACCTGACGGCGGAGCTCCGCCGCCCCGCCGATGCTGTCGATCGCCGCCATCGGGTGGAGCGCCCGCATCAACGCGAGCGAGACGTCCGCGTACAGCGGTGTGCGCGGACGTTGCACCGCGTCCCGCAGCGTCTCACGGAGGAGATCGGCGAAGGGGAACACGCGCCGCACCTCCGGATCGTCGTAGAGTCTGGCGGTCGTCGGCGGGAGCCCTCCGCGCACCGCGGCGCGGCGCTGGCTTTCCGGAGAGGCGAGGCAGAGCGCCGCCGCGTATGCGAGGTCGGGGTGGCGGGTGAACGCGCCCACGCCCACGTCGAGGCCGCCCACGGTCACCTTGCTCGGGAGGCTGTCGACGACCGCCGGCCATCGGGCCCACCCCATGTGGCGGGCGACGTCGGGCACGTTCGCCCGCGCGCTGGGCCACACGTACGTGTAGTTGACCATGAACGACGATCCGCCCGCCTCGAAGGCCAGCCGGCCCTGGTCCTCGCGGCTCGTGGACAGCGTGGGATCGGTGGCGGACGAGACGGCCAGCCGCTTCATGAGGCCGAGGGCCCGACGGGTCGGTGCCTGGGCCAGGGATGCCCGGTCCCCGGAGGCGTCGAGGATGTGGCCACCGGCCGAAGCCAGCAACGAGGTGAAGAAGACGGTGAGTCCTTCGTAGCGCTGCCCCTGGAGTTGGATCGTCCCGGAGTCGCCCAACGCTTCGGCCATGCGGAGCATCTCGTCCCACGTCGCCGGAGGGTGACCGACCCGGTCGGTGCGATACCACAGGAGCTGTGTGTTCGTGTTGAGGGGAACGGCCCACAGACGGCCGCCGTAGCGGGCCGTGGCTATCGCGACGTCCAGGCGGCCCTCGGCGGCGCTCCGGGCCCGCGCTCCCTCGAACGGAAGGACCCAGCCGGCCGCGGCGAACTCGGGGATCCAGATCACGTCCATGCCGACGAGGTCGATCGTCTCGTCCCGGGCCGCCAGTCGGCGCACGAGCTGCTCGCGCTGCTGGTCCGCATCGGTGGGAAGCGGCTCGATATCGACGGAGAACCTCCCTCCGGACGCGGCACCACAACGGCGCGCCGACTCCGCGAACGCTCCGGAGGGTTCGTCGAACACGTACCAGCGCAGCGCCGGCGGACCTGTGGGAGCACCACCGGTGCAGGCTGCAGCGAGCCCGAGGACCGCACTGCTCGCCCATCGGATGGGAAGGCTCGCGAAGCGCTGGGTCGGGGATGGCATGACCCATGCCTCTACGACGCAGGCCGGGCGACGTTCCGTGGCGCGGGGCCTACGGTGCGACCGCTCGTAATCGTGTGGGCACGCCGGGCGTACGTGACCCAGTAACATTACAATCTTGATAGATTGTGGCGTGAAACGTTTCGCTTCGCCGAGGAGAGCCGCCCATGACGATGAGAATCCAAGCCGCCCTCCGGGTGCTCGCGGCGACCCTCCTCTCCTTCGGTGTGGGGCCGCCATCCGTCGCGGCGCAGGAGCTCCAGGTCGACCGGGACGCACAGAACGTCGTGCGCTTCACGTCCCGCACGCAGGTGGACGAGTTCGAAGGGGTCACCGACAAGATCGACGGCTACGTCCTTCTCGACGGTGAGCCGCTTTCGGCTACCACCGGAGGGGACGACACGGAGCTGTACTTCGAGGTGGACCTGGCGAGCCTGGACACGGGCATCGGGCTGCGGGACCGGCACATGCGGGACGACTACCTGGAGGTGAAGAGGTACCCCTACGCCTCCTTCAAGGGGAAGATCACCCACACCGAGGTGTCGGGGAGCGGGGGTGCGCACGTCACGGCTGCCGGGACGTTCACCGTCCACGGCGTGTCGATGGAGCGCGAGATCGCCTGCGACGTCACCCCCACGGGCCCCGGATACCGCACGACGTGCGGCTTCCCGGTCCTCCTGTCGGACCACCGCATCGACATCCCGAAGGTCATGTTCCTGAAGCTCTCCAACGAGATCCAGGTCGACGTGCAGTTCACCGTATCACCAGCCGGGAATCGCCCGGGAAGGAAGCCATGAAAGCCCTTTCGCTCGCTCTCGCCACGACCCTCACCCTGGTGCCCCTGGCGGCCTCCGCCCAGGAGCCTCCCGTACGCTGGCAGCGTCGGAGCGGGCCGACCGAGGTCCCGGTGACCGTGTTCCACTCGACCCAGTCGGCCAACCTCCCGACGGCCGAGACGCTTCGGAAGGGTGAGCTTCTCTTCGAGATTTCCCATCGCTTCCAGCCGGCGATGTCGCAGGGCTCCCACGCGCTCTGGGGCCTCGACGGCCCCGTGACCAACCGCCTCGGCCTCGCCTACGCGCCCGCGGACCGCATCATGGTCGGGGTCCTACGGAGCAACCTCGACGACAACCTCGAGTTCAACGCCAAGGCGCGCGTGTTCGAGGGAGGCCGCGAGTCCACGCCGTTCATGGTCGGTGTGATGGGCGGGGTGGCGCTGAACACGCAGACGATTGGAGGCCCCGGCTACAACGGCGACGAGACGCAGGCCTACGCCCAGCTCATCCTGAACACCCGGGTAGGCGGGCGGTTGGCTCTCGGCGCCGTGCCCACGTTCCTGCACAATCCGCGGATCGCGGATGCAACGGCGAAGAACGCATTCATGCTCGGCGTGAACGGAGCGTTCTATCTGTCGTCGATGGCCGCGGTTTTCGGCGAGTGGTTGGCGAGCGGCGCGCGTCCCGACTACAACGACGAGTCACTCACCCTCAAGGACGCGATCACCCTGGGGCTCCAGCTCGAGACCGGTGGCCACTTCTTCAAGCTCATGGTGACCAACTCCACCCGGGCGAACCCTGCGCAGGTCCTGCCCGGGACGCCGTACTCCTTCACGCCGCACGAGTGGCGGTTCGGCTTCAACATCACGCGGGTGCTGAAGATCGGCGGTTGACCAGGGGTGGGGACGGTCAGCCCCTGCCGAGGTACTGGACCAGAAGGACGTACAGCGCGCCGGCGATGACGAGGATCGCCGCGATCTTGAGGAGCTTCCTCAGGATCGCGAACACGAACATCGCGACGATGAGCAGGATGGGGACCAGCAGAAGCGGAGTGGCCAGGAGGAAGTCGACGATGCCGGTCACGCTCGGATCTCCATCGGATGGTCGGTGCGGGCCGGTGGCCCGGCCCGCACCCGAATGAATAGGGACCCCGGCCGGGATGTCCAGCCGGGGCCCGCGTCTACTCGGCCCGCAGCGCCTCGGCGGGGTCGGTCACGCTGGCTCTCCAGGCCGGGACGGCCGCCGCGAGGACACCGACGCAGGCGAGCACGGCCGCCGCGGAGAGGAGCGCGACGGGGTCCGTCGGAGCCACCCCGTAGAGGAAGCCGGCGAGCAGTCCCGATGCCAGCAGCGCCACCGCGATGCCCGCGCACACCCCGACGAGCACGGGGAGCATCCCCTGTCGGACGACCTCGCCCAGAAGACGGCTCGGCCGGGCACCGAGTGCCATGCGGATCCCGAACTCCGCCGACCGCCGCTGCACCCCGTACGACACGACGCCGTAGATGCCGACGCTGCCCATCAGCAGCCCCATCACGCTGAACAGCGCGAGAAAGAAGCGCAGGCGCAGCGTTTCCGACATGGCCCCGTCGAAGACCTGGGTCATTGTCTCCATACGACCGATCGCGGCGGACGGCTCGAGTCTCCGGACCAGCGCGCGCAACGGAGCCGCGAGCGACTCCGGATCCAGCGCGGTGCGCACGACCAGGATGCCGAACGACGAGCCCTCCATGGTCTGCGCCCAGGGGTAGTAGGCGGCCATCGGCGTCTCCCCCACCAGCCGGTCCACGGCGATGTCCCGCACGACGCCGACGACCTCGATGTCTCCGGAGACGAAGCCGTTTCGCGTGATGATGCGTCCGACCGGGTCCTGGTCGCCCCACATGCGCCGAGCGAAGGCCTCGTTGACGACCGCGACACGCGGCGCGGACGCATCGTCCGTGGCACGGATGCCACGACCGCGCACGAGACGAGCGCCCAGCGCGTCGAACGTTCCGGGCGTCACCGGCCGGTAGAACGAGTTGGGTCTGTGCTCGCCGTCGAGGTCGGGCCGGTCGGCCACGGCCACCGTCGCCTGCCACCCCCCGTCCCGGATGGGTACCCGATTGATGAGACCCGCGGCGGTCACGCCGGGGAGCGCCTCCGCCCGGGCGACGACGTCGCGGAGGAACTGGTCACGCCTCGGGGCATCGACGGCCTGCTCGCCCAGGAGGAGCTCCATCGTGAGCGCGCCCCTCGGGTCGAGTCCGGGGTCGATTGCGCGTAGCCGCTCAGCCGAGCGGATCATGAGCCCCGCGCCGGTGGACAGCACCACGGCGAGCAGCACCTCGGCGACCACCAACGCGCTCTGAGCCCGTCCCGCTCCCGCCGCACCCCCTCCCTGGCGCCGCTCACCCAAGGCCGAGCCCGACAGGTCGCCGGCCAGCAGGCTACGCATGGGCGCGAGGGAGATGAGGGCTCCGGTGCCCGCCGCGAGCACCAGGGCGAAGGCGAGGGCCGGCCAGTCGAGGGACAGCGTGGACGCAAGGCCGTCCCGGAGTGGCAGGCTCGCCACCAGGACGTCGAAGAGCGCCGCGGCGAGGCCCATCCCCACGGCGCCGGCCACCAGGCCCAGCAGGACGGACTCGGTCAGCACCTGACGAGCCAGTCGGGCCCGTCCCGCGCCCAGCGCGGCGCGCACGGCCATCTCGCCGGTCCGGTCGGCGGTTCGGGTAAGGATCAGCGCGGCGACGTTCGCGCAGGCCGTGAGCAGGACGAGGGCGACCGCGCCCAGCAGGAGGAGGAGGGCGGGGCGGACGCTGCCCAGGACGTATTCGCGCAGCGGCGTGACGTGGGGCTCGCGCGTCTTGTCCCACGCGGCCGGGTAGTCGAAGCGGTCGCCCAGCGCCGACGCCAGCGAAGAGAGGTCGTCCTGTACCTGCCGGGCGGTGACGCCGGGCGCGAGTCTCCCGATCAGCACCAGCCAGCCGTTGCCCTGATACGCCGGGTCGGCGGGATCCAGGTCGAGGGGCACCCAGGCCTTCATGTCCGGCGTGGGGAAGTAGAAGTCCTCCGGCATGACACCGATGACGGTCGTGGGCCGGCCGTCGACGTCGATACGTCTGCCCACGACGTCGCGGTCGCCGCCGAAGTCCTGCTGCCATGTGCCGTACGAAAGGACGATCACCGGCTCCGCGCCCGGCCGATCCTCGCCCGGCCGGAACGTGCGGCCCAGCAGAGGACGGGCGCCCAGCACGTCGAAGAGCTCCGCCGAGGCGATGGTGGACAGCAGGAGGGACGAGCCGGCGTCGGTGTGCAGCGTGACGGCGTCATTCGAGTAGGCCGCCAGCGATTCGTATGCCCGGACGCGCTCCTTGGCGAAGTCGAATTCCACGCCGCGCCAGTTGTAGTCCATCCAGAAGACGACCAGGCGCGCCTCGTCGCGAACGGGCATGGGCCGAAGGACCAGCCCGTCCACGACGCTGAAGATCGCGACCGTCCCGCCGATGCCCAGCGCAAGGGTGAGCGCGGCGAGCAGGCTGAAGGCCGGGTGTTGGCGCAGCTGGCGCCAGGCGAAGCGCACGTCTCCGCCCAGGTCGTGGAGCGCGGTCACGCCCCAGGACTCCCTCGTCCGCTCGGTGAACCGCTCCACACCCCCGAAACGCACGCGCGCCAGACGGCGTGCCTCGGCGGGCGAGTGGCCCTCGGCCTCGAGCTTGCGCGCCTCCATCTCGAGGTGGAACGCCACCTCGTCGTCCAGGCCGAGCTCCATGTCGCCGCGTCCGAAGATCGCCCGCAGGCGGAACCACAGGTTCGTCAGCCACCGCATCGTCGTCCCCTCCCTCATCCCAGGTCCATGATCAGATCCACCGCCTCCGAGAGCCGCGACCAAGTCTCCTGCTCCAGGCCGAGCTGCCGCTCCCCCGCCCGCGTCAGCACGTAGTAGCGGGCGCGGCGGTTGTTCTCCGTCGTCCGCCACTCCGAGCGGATCCACCCCTCCCGGGTCAGGCGGTGCAGGGCGGGATAGAGCGACCCCTGGTTCACCTGGAGGGTGTCACGGGAGGTGAGCTGGATGCGCTCGCCGATCCCCCACCCGTGCATCGGCTCGAGGGACAGGACCTTCAGGATGAGCATGTCCAGCGTGCCCCGGATCATGTCCGGCGGGTTCTTCGGCATCCGTCCTCCGGTCGACGTTTCTTCTCTCGGCAAACGAGAGGAACACCATCATGGACGGCGCGAAAATGGAAAAGGTTGCAGAAGGACCGTGTGCCGCCGACGCCTCAGTTGCAGCGCACGCTCTTGCTCCGCTGCTTGCACCGCACGGTCTGCGACGTCTGGTCCGAGCCGCTGCCGTCGCCCACGGTGAGCGTCACGATGTAGTTGCCCACGCCGGCGTAGCTGTGCGCGGTGGTCTCGCCGGATCCGGTCGCGTTGTCGCCGAAGGCCCACGACCACGACGTGGCGCCCGTCGAGCTCGACGAGCTGCCGGGAAGGAACTCCGTGTGGCCGAAGTCGACGCCGGTGTCGATGCTGGCGATCTTCACGGCGCCGCCGCCGGAGGCGTACCCCTCGACGTCGTCCTGGTCGGCGTCGTCCGTGGAGAGGTAGCTGGTCACCGCCTGACCGTTGTTGCGACCCCGCGTGAAGCCGATCGTCAGCCCGCCGGGGTTGTAGAACGCCCAGAGCCTGGGGTCTATAGTGGAGGTCTGCCGCAGGTAGTCGGGGTCGGCCCAGACCACCCCAGCGTCACCGCGGAGGCGCGCCGCCAACGCCCGCTCGCTGCCGAAGACGCCACGGAACATCACGTAGCCGCGGGTGACGCGCGCCATCTCGGCGGCGTTCTCGGCGCCCACCGCGGTGGGGTCGACCCCGTCACGCAGGCGAGCGAGCACGCGCCCCGGGACCACACGCTCCGGCTGCCGTTGGAGGGAGAGTTCCGGCTGGACGGAGTGGGCAGCGCTCGGATCGGGAGGGGCTACGACCTGGCCGGCACGCGCCCCTTGCGCGCGCCCGCCCATTGCCCGAAATCACGTGATCTTCAACGACGTAGACGCGATCGTGCGGCCTCCCTCCCACCGGCCGTGGACCCAAAACGGGAGCAAGGACCTTGACCAGCATGTCGGGGGCGACTACGCCCGGCCAGGTGGACCAGAAGGGCTTCTTCGGGCATCCCCGGGGGCTCGCCACGCTCTTTTTCACCGAGATGTGGGAGCGCTTCGCCTACTACGGGATGCGCGCCATCCTCATCCTCTACATGACGGCGGCCACGGACCACGTCGTCAGGGCCGCGGACGGCTCGATCCTGCGGGCCAACCCGGGCCTGGGCCTGGACGTCGCTACCGCCGCGGCGATCTACGGGCTGTACACGAGCCTGGTGTACATGCTGACCCTCCCGGGGGGGTGGGTCGCGGACAACCTGTGGGGCCAGCGCAAGGCCGTCTTCGTGGGTGGCTGCTTCATCGCCGCCGGACAGGCGACGATGGTGTTGCCCTGGGTGCCTACCTTCTTCCTCGGCCTGTTCCTGATCATCCTGGGCACGGGTCTCCTGAAGCCGAACGTCAGCACGGTGGTCGGTGAGCTGTACCCGGAGGGCGGCGCCCGCCGCGACGCGGGCTTCAGCGTCTTCTACATGGGCATCAACGTGGGGGCCTTCGTCGGCCAGCCGATCGTCGGCTACTTCGGCGAGCGCTGGAACTGGCACTGGGGCTTCGCGGTCGGCGCGCTCGGCATGGTGCTCGGCCTCATCCAGTACAAGATGGGCGACAAGTACCTCGGCGAGGCCGGGTTCCTGAAGACGAAGGAGACCGCGGCACAGGTTGCCAGCAAGGGACGCAAGTTCTTCGGGGGCTTCTTCGGCTTCCTGGTAGCGGTGGTCGTCTTCGGCCTGCTGGTGAACGCCGGCATCATTCCGGTGACGCTCACCAGGATCGCGGAGATCCTGGGCTACGCGGTGCTCGTGCTCGTGGGGGTCTACTTCCTCTACCTGTGGCTGTTCGGCGGGCACACCGCGGAGGAGAACAAACGCCTCGGCGTGATTTTCTGGCTCTTCCTCCTCATCGCGGTGTTCTGGTCGGGGTTCGAGCAGGCGGGTTCCTCGCTCAACCTCTTTGCGCGCGATCTCACGGACCGGAACATCCTGGGGTGGGTGATGCCGGCGTCGTGGCTCCAGTCCGTGAACCCGATCTTCATCATCGTCGGGGCGCCGATGTTCGGCTCGCTGTGGGTGTGGCTGGACAAGATCCACAAGAACCCGCCGCTGCCGTTGAAGGCGGGGCTGGGGCTGCTCTTCCTCGCGGGCGGGTTCTTCGTGATCGCATGGGGGGCCGCCAACGCGTCGTCCACCACCCTCGTCTCACCCGCCTGGCTGGTGGTGACGTACGCGCTGCACACCACCGGTGAGCTGTGCATCTCGCCCATCGGGCTGTCGGCGATCACCAAGCTGTCTCCGGCCAAACGCGTGGGGCAGATGATGGGCGTCTGGTTCGTGGGCGCGGCGCTCGGGAACCTCTTCGCCGGACTCATCGCCGGCCGTCTGGAGAACCTCCCGCCCGCACCACTCTTCCGCACGGTGGCCATGACCGTCGGCGTCGTCGGCATCGTGGCCGTGGTGGTGTCGCCCTGGGTGAGGAAGCTGCAGGGTGGAGTGAAGTAGCGGCCTCGCGGCCCGCGAAGATCGAAGCGCCCCGGGGGGATCCGACCCCCGGGGCGCTTCGTCGCGAAGGAGAGATCCGCGACTTCGATCGGTTCAGTCTCCCGCCGTCTGCTCCGGGAACAGGCGATCGTACTCGAGCTCGTGCTCGTGCTTCAGCCGGTGCAGGTCCATCTTGCCGGTGAAGATCGACGTGTCCAGCGGGAAGACCTCGGGGCGGAAGATCACCCCGTAGGAGTGCCAGAGGATGACGACCAGCACCGCGAAGGTCGCCTCCAGGCCGTGCATGACCCGGGTGGCCGCGATGATCACGCCGGGGAGGAACTGGCTGACGAGCTCCGGGAACATCAGCACCAGCCCCGTCGAGCTCATCACGATGCCGCCGAGGAAGAGGCCCCAGTACTCGAACTTCTCGGAGAAGTCGAACTTGCCGACCCTGGGCCGCGGCTCGCCGAAGAGGTAGTGCCGGAAGGTCTGCAGGACGTCCTCGAAGTCCTTGAGGGTCGGCACCATCACCGGCATGCGGTGCTCGCGCACGGCCTTGACCACCGCCCGGGTGACGTGCGTCACCATGAGGAGGACGAAGAGGACGCCGGCCGTGCGATGGATGATGCGCGTCGTGCCGATGCCGCCAAAGAAGTCGATCATCGCGCGCGCGGCGGCCAGGTCCGGGCGTGTCTGCGGCAGCCCGGTGACCACGAGCGTGAGGAAGGTCGCCATCGACCCGAAGTGCTCCCACCGCTCGACGAGATTGAAGCGGATGACGGTCTGCAGCTTCGGCAGCTTCTGGCGGCGCAGGCGCGCGAGCAGGCGGCGCATCCCTGCGCTCTGCATCACCCGCGCACCGTCCCTCCGCTGATCGATCAGGTGGAAGAGGATGTTCAGGAACAGCCCGATGAGCATGAAGGGGATGAGGAAGTAGTAGAAGGTCTTCACCGCCCAGATCAGGGCCTGGTTGTCGGGTCCCACCGGCTGGTGGCCCAGCCAGGCGCCGGCCAGACGCGCGTCCCCCTCCTGGTGGCAGCGCAGGCATACGTCCGCGATGACGTCGCTCTGCTTCCACCCGACGTCGTGCGCGCCGTGGCAGTCCGAGCAGACCATGACCGCCGGGTAGTTCCCGCCGATCTGGTTCGCCAGGAACTCCATCGTCGCGCCGTGGAAGTCGTCGTTGTAGGACTTCGTGACCATCTCCGGCAAGCCGTACTTCTCGATCTTCATCCCCTCGGAGTGGCACCGGATGCAGCTCTCGGTGGCCTTGCGCCGCAGCATCGCGCGCTCCTCCGACGGCTCCACGTGCGTCGTGTGGCACGTCAGGCAGTTGCGCAGCGCCGCCGCGTCCTCGTCGCTGAGGAACTTGGCGTGCCCACCCGAGAGGACGCCCTTCATCGCGTCCTCGTGGCACGACGCGCACCGCGCCGACATCTGCTCGCCCGACATCGCCACCGGCGTGTCGCCGTTGAAGTCGTGGCAGGCGAGGCAGTCGACCCGCTCGCCCTTCATGTCGGCGAACTCGCCGTGCGCTAACCGCTTGTCGCCGTGGCAGGACGAGCATTCGGCCTCACCCGACATGCGCATGACCATCTCCGCGGGGCGCTCGGCCTCCGTGTGGCAGCGCATGCACTGGAGCACGCCCTCGACGTCGTCGTGGGTCGGGTGGACGTTCTCGTGGCACTCGAGGCAGCCCCCCACCACGTCGTGGTCGTGGGCATTGAAGCTCTTCCCCGAGTGCGAGGTGTGACACTGCGTGCACACGGGCTTGTTCGGCCCCGCGTTCGCGTGCAGAGGGTGCTCCATGGTGGTGTGGCACGCGGTGCACCGCGCCGAGATCTCCCGGTCCGCCTCCTGGGGTGTGGGCGGGTCCGAGTGGATCGAGTGGCAGTCCGTGCACACGGGGGCGTCGGCCGCCGCCACGTCCACGTGGGTGGCCGGGAGATGGTCCTGGTGGCACCCCTTGCAGGCCGCGACGCGCCGCGCCTTGGCCTCTTCCGGGTCGTTCGTGAAACCCAGGTGATGGCACGTCAGGCACGAGATCGTGTCCGCGTGGGTGAGCGCCCCCAGCTTGTTCATCGCCTCCGCGCCGTGGCACTCCACGCACTTGGACGGTATGACCGAGTCCCGCTCGGCGCTGCCGAGCGCCTGGGCGCTGGCCGTGTCCGGCACAGTCGCCCAGGTGAGGGCGAGCAAGACCGCGACGATCGCCGTACGCATGGCGGTTTCCGTTCTCCGGAGCTCAGGTAGCTGCCGGCTTGAAGGTTTCCCACAGGCTCTCGCCGAGCATCCAGAACAGCGCGCCGAACCCGATGATCGGGAGGAAGACCACGAACGCCAGGCCGAGCAGCGGCGCCACGATCAGACCCGTGAGGATCTCCAGCGACCTGCGCCATCCGCTCTTGGCCCGAGCGGGAGCTTCCACCTGGATCGGCGCCTCCGCGGGGATCGCCTCCTCCGCGACGGCCGTCTCCACGGCGACCTCCTCGTGGACCTCGGGCTCGGGGTCGATGAGCTTCAGGTGCGTCGCGGCTGTCACCACCGCAGCCAGAGTGTCCGGGCTGATCGGCTTGTTGAGGTAGTCGAACCCTCCGAGCTCGCGGACCTTCCGCTCCACCGCCTCGTTTCCGTACCCGGTGAGCAGGATGAAGCGGGTCTCGGGCTGGGTGTCGTGCAGCCACTCCAGGAGCTGGATTCCGTCGACGCCGGGCATCTTGAGGTCCGATACCACGACGTCCACCGGCTCCGCGCGGAGCTTCGAGATCGCCTTCGCTCCATCTTCCACCGTGGTGACGTCGAAGCCGTGCTCCGAGAGGTAGCGGTTCCAACTGATCCGCACGCCCTCTTCGTCGTCGACGAACATCACCTTCTTGGGTCTATCGTTCTGCGCGTTCATCTCTCCTTCTCCTTCTGACACGAGGCCCGGGCTTTCCGCCCCGCCGTTACGAGGCGATCCACCGCGTTCTCTCGTGCAGTCTGTTGACGACCGAGGCCAGGCGATCCGTGCCATCCTCGGTCGCGCCGTCCCACATCAGCCTCACGCCGCAGGCGGTGAGGTACTCGACGATGGGCAGAGGAAGCGGACCGTCCAGCACCGCCACCTTCTGCATCGCCGGATACTCGAGGCTCATCCGTCCGATCGTGACCAGGAGGATTCCTTTGGGTGCGGCGTGGAAGAGTAGCACGAGCACCGCGATCGATGACAGCGGCTGCCGCTGCACCATCTCGGCCACGCTCGAGTACCAGGCTGCCGGACCCGTCCGGGCGGCCAACAGCGCCTCAAGCCCGTGTGACCCTTCCTCGTCCGAGAGCAGGACCGTGGAACCCTCATTCGTGGTAATCACGTCTTCCCTCCTGCGGCCTTCGCCGCGACTTCTTGCCCGCCGGCCTCGGCCAGCGTCTGCAAGACTACAGTAGCAAGGGGCATGCCAGCTTGTACCGTTTTGGTACAAGCCCATAAGTCGTTGTTGTACAACGTATTATGAAAGTGGTACGGAGGCGCGGATCGGCTCCCGACAGGCCCGGGTGTATGTCTCGCACATACAGACACGGCCACCGTCCGGGGGGCGGTGGCCGGAGAAGGGGGCGGAAGCCCTTGTGGCGTGGGGCCTCCGGAGATCTACGGATGTGTGGATCGAGGTGTATGTCGGTCACATACACCTCGAGAACTCAGTCGGGAGTAGGCTTTTCGGCATCTTCACCCTCCCCGTCGTCGTGATCCGGGGTGGTGATGCCATGCTTGCGCATGAGCGCGTGCAGGTTCGGTCGGGCCATGCCGACGTTGCGCGCCGCCTGCGAGACGTTCCAGGCGGCCGTGCGGAGCGCCTTGAGCACGAAGAGCCGCTCGATCCGCTCCACCGCTTCGGAGCGGAGCTCCTGCTTGCGCTCGGCCAGCGTGGCGGCGTCGTCCGGCACGTCGCTCCACACGCCGTTCGGGTGCTCCCCGCCGGGGGGGATGGCGTCCAGGTCGATCGCGCGACCGTCGGCCAGGAGGACCGCCCGTTCCATCGCGTGCTCCAGCTCGCGCACGTTGCCGGGCCACTCGTGGGCCTCCAGCACGGCCATGGCGCGCGGCGTGATCACCTCGATGGGCTTGTCGAACTCCTCCGCGAAGCGCTGCACGAAGTGGTGTGCCAGGAGGGGGATCTCTTCCGGCCGCTCGCGCAGCGGAGGAAGGCGGATCGTGAAGACGCTCAGCCGATAGAAGAGGTCCTCCCGGAACGACCCCTCGTTCACCAGCTCCTGCAGATCACGGTTCGTCGCCGCGATGAGGCGCACGTCGACGGAGACGGGCTTGTCGGAGCCCACCGGCCGCACCTCGCGCTCCTGGAGCAGGCGGAGCAGGCTCCCCTGCACCTGCGGGGAGATCGTGCTGATCTCGTCGAGGAACAGCGTGCCACCCCGAGCGGTCTCGGCCAGACCCTTGCGGTCCTTCACCGCGCCGGTGAAGGCACCCCGCACGTGGCCGAACAGCTCGGACTCCAGCAGCGACTCGGTGAGCGACGCGCAGTCGGCCACCACGAACGGGCCGTCCTTTCGTGCCGAGTTGTAGTGGATCGCCCGGGCGATGACGTCCTTGCCCGTGCCGGTCTCGCCGGTGATGAGCACCGTGCTCATCGTGGGGGCGACGCGCTCGACGAGCTGCATGACCTTCCGCATGGCGGGCGACGTGCAGATGACGTTGCCGATGCGGTGGCGCGTCTCGAGCTCGGAGCGCAGCCGACGGGTGAGGTCGATGAGGTGCTTGCGCTCGAGCGCGCGCGCTGTGGCGACCAGCAGCTGTGGCGGGCTGACCGGCTTCTCCAGATAGTCGAACGCCCCCAGCTTGATCGCCTCGACCGCCGTCTCGATGGTGGCGTAGCCGGTCACGATCAGGACCTCGGTCTCCGGGGAGACGTCCCGCGCCGCCTTCAACAGCTCGATGCCGTCCATCTCGGGCATCTTGATATCGAGGAGGAGGAGGTCGAAGCGCTCCTTGCGCAGGAGCTCCAGCCCCTGCCGCGAGGACGTGGACGTCATGACCTCGTAGCCTTCCGCGGTAAGCACACGCCGGATGCTCTCGCACACGACCTGCTCGTCGTCCACGGCGAGCACCCGCGGCGGCTCGATCCAGCTTCGCACGTCATCCATGGCGTTTCGGTCTCTACTGCTGTGGGTCGACGGGTACGGGCAGGAGGACCGTGAACGTGGTTCCGGTCTGGCCGTCGCTGGCCGCCAGGATGGTTCCCCGGTAGCTCCGAACGATCCCGAGTGATACGGAAAGTCCCAGGCCCGAACCCTTCCCGACGGCCTTGGTGGTGAAGAATGGGTCGAAGACCTTCGCGAGGGCTTCGGGAGGGATCCCCGTTCCGGTGTCGCGGACCCGCGTCCGAACCAGGCTCCTCCCCGGGTGGGGCGGTAGGTCCACGTGCCCATAGGCCGAGCGGTCGACCACGTCTGCGACGATGTCGAGGCCGCCCCCGTCCGGCATCGCGTGTACGGCGTTGATCACGAGGTTGACGAAGACCTGCATCAGCTGGACGGGATTCGCCTCGACGACCGGCAGGTCCTCGGGAATCGACGTGGCCACCTCCACGCTGCCGTTCTGGATCTCGACCTTGATCAGGTCCAACGCCCCTTCCACCGCATCCAGGATGCGGCAGGGCTCGAGCGTCGGCTCCTGCGATTGCTTCCTGGCGTAGTCGAGAAGCTGCCGGATGATGCCCGCGCACCGGTTGGCCTCCCGTTCGATCATCTGGAGGTCGTCCTGCGCGGTGGAATCCTGCGGCACGACACGCTTCACCAGGTGGGCGAACGTGATGATCGCCATGAGGGGACTGTTGAGCTCGTGGGCGATGCCCGCGGCGACCAGCCCTACCGAAGAGAGCTTCTCCGCCTGGACCACCTGGAAGCGCGCGTCGGTCAGCTCGCGCGCCTTCTCCGCGACCTTCTCCTCCAGCGTCTCCGCCCAGTCCTCGAGCTGGCTCCGGGAGCTGTTGAGCGTCTCCACCATCTCGTTGAAGGAGCTGGCCAGGATTCCGATCTCCCGCGCCGCGCCCCTCGGTACCTGCACCGCCGGATTGCCCTGGGCCACACGTCGCGTGGCCGCGATGACCGTGTTCAGCGGTCGGCGGACGCTGCGCACGATGATCCAGTAGAGCACGCCGGTGATGAGCGAAACCGCCACCATCGAGACGAGGAACGCCTTCCAGCTCGCCGAGGCCAGGCGCTCCTGGGCGGGCTCGAGGGATACGGCGACGTCGAGCACGCCCAGCACCATCTGCTCCTGCGGTGAGGCGTGGCAGCCCGCACCCTGGCATCCCGGCTGGTTCGGGATCACACGGATCGTGCCCAGCACCGTGTGGCCCTCGGCGTCCTGGAAGACGCGGGAGCGGTTGTCGGGGTGGATCTCGTGCTCCGGGTCCGGCCCGGAATGGCACGCCACGCAGGCCTCCTCCTGCCGGGCGACCATGCGCCCGACCTCCTCCGGCTTGGAGGAGAACGAGATCTTCCCGTCCTTGTTGAAGATGCGGACGCCCTCGATGCCCTCCTGCCGCCCGACGGCCTCGACGGTCTCACGGATCGCGTCCCGGCGGTTGACGCGCATCTCGTGGCCGATGGTGAGATAGATCGTCTCCGCCAGGCTCTCGGATCCGAGCTTGGCCTCCTCGAGCGCGTTCTCCCGCTGGGTGCGGATCAGGAAGAACGACAGCGTGGCGACGCTGACCAGCGCGAAGAAGCCGGCCGGCAAGGCGATGCGCGTCCCGAGCGTGCGAAATGGCACGAATGCCCTCCATGGACGACGGGAGGGTCGCTACCCGAAAGCTCCTTCGGCGGGAGTGACCGTCAAGTCGGGAAAAGCCTGAAAAGACGCGACTTGCGCCGCCGGGGGCCCCGCCGGTGTGCTGTCGGCGTCAGGCACCGAGGCCGCCCCGCTCCAGGATCCGCTTGTAGGCGGCCAGGTGGGCGAGCGCCTCGGTCTGCCTGCCGGCGGCCTCACACAGGCGCGACAGGTTGAAGTGCGCCACGGCGAGCTCCGGGTCCAGCCGTAGCGCGGCCTCGTAGGCCTCGGCGGCTGCGGGCCCGCGCCCCTGGTCCTCCAGGGCCACGCCGAGGTTGTAGAAGGCCCGCGCGCTGGCGGGGTCGGCTTGGAGCGCGGTGCGGTAGTGCGCCTCGGCCTCGGCGACGTCTCCGGCTTCGTGGAGGAGACGCCCCAGGTTCAGGTGCGCTTCGGCGTGTCCCGGGTCCAGCGTCAGGGCGCGCAGATAGGCCTCCTTCGCGCGTTCGGGCGCTTCCCGCTCCAGATCGACCGCCGCGTCGTACCAGTCGTCCGCCGCGTCGAGCTCCACCTCGGGCGTCGTGGCCCCCTCGGGAGCCACATCGATGGACGACGCCTCGAGGTCGATGACCATCTGCCCCGAATCCGCATCCCACACCCGCTCCCCGTCGCGGATCAGGACGCGGTCGCCGAGCGCCACCATGTGGACGGCTGACAGGGGGCGCCCACCCGGCAGCTCGGCGCGCAGCGTCTCGAGCGTGCGCTTGATCCGCCGGGAGGAGACGTCGGCGTCCAGCAGGTCCCGAGCCGCGCGCAGCAACGCGATGTCCTGGAAGGAGAAGAAGTAGGCGCCGCGAGGCCCCCGCACGGGCGTGAGCAGGCCGGCGCGCGTCCAGGAGAGGATCGTAGCGGTGGGCAGCCCGAGGACCGCCGACACCTCGCGGGTGGAGTAGCCGGTCACGGGGTCGGCCGGCGGGGGAGCGTCAGCCCGATGCGGCCTTCTTGCGCGAGGGCTTCTTGGCTTCGGACGACTTCTTGGCGGATTTCTTCTTCCCGGCACTGGTCGCTGGCTTGCGGCCTTCCTCGCTGTCGGCCAGGGAGGCCTTGAGGGCGGCCATCAGGTCGATGATCTGCGTCTTGGATTCCTCGACGGGCGCGGCGGTGATCTCCTGCCCCTCGACCTTCTTCTGGATCAGCTCGAGCGTCTTGTCGTAGACCTCGTCCTTGTAGGCGGACGCGTCGAATTCATCTTGCGCCGCCTGCTCGATGAGCTGCGTGGCGAGCTTGAGCTCGGCGTCGGCCACGTCGCCCTCATCGATGGGCACCTCGTCGAAGGCGCGGATCTCGTCCGCGTAGTAGAGCTGCTCCATGAGCAGGCCCTCCCCGTACGGACGGATCATGACCAGGTATTCCTTCCCCCGCGTGGCTTGCTTCGCGATGGCGACGCGTCCGGTCTCACGCATCGCCGCCGACAGGAGGCGGTAGGCGCGCGCGCCTCCTTTGTCCGGTCCCAGGTAGTAGGCCTTGTTGGAGTAGATCCTGTCGATCCGGTCCTCGGGCACGAAGCCCACGATGTCGATGGAGTCCGACTTCGGGGCCTCCAGGACCTTCAACTCCTCGTCGTCGAAGAGCACATACTGACCCTTCGCGAACTCGTAGCCCTTCACGATGTCCTCGCGCGGCACCACCACGTCTTCCGTGGGGCAGATGTACTGCTGGCGCACGCGGGTGCCGCACTCCTTGTGGATCATGTTGAAGGAGATGCGGCG
>CAZPZU010000014.1:0-59967 GCA_964591135.1 uncultured Gemmatimonadaceae bacterium
CCCGTTGCCGTTGCCGTTGCCGTTCCCGTTTCCGTTCCCGTTGCCGTTCCCGCCACCGTTGCCGTTCCCGTTCCCGCCGCCGTTCCCGTTCCCGCCGCCGTTCCCGTTGCCGTTGCCGTTGCCGTTCCCGGTCCCGCCGCCGTTGCCGTTGCCGTTCCCGGTCCCGCCGCCGTTCCCGTTGCCGTTCCCGTTCCCGCCGCCGTTCCCGTTGCCGTTCCCGTTCCCCTTCCCGTTCCCCTTCCCGTTGCCGTTGCCGCCACCGTTGCCGTTGCCGTTCCCGATGATGTCGTTGCCGGCGCGATCCTCACCGCAATCGGGCTGATTGGCGTCGACCGGCAGGACCCAGGGGTAGAAGAAGGAAGGGACGAACGCGGAGTGCGGGTCGGTCGCCTTGATCATGATCCGGCGGCCATAGTCCCGGCGGTAGCGGTTGCCGTTCGCGTCGGCGAAAGCGTCGCGCCAGTCGCTGCCGTACCCGGTTTCCGTAGCCCCGCCGCCCTCGCCCGAGTAGCCCTCGTATCGATCCGTCCCCGGATCGAACTGCCAGGTCTCGGTGTCGTCCCACACCCTGTTGTGGTTGTAGTCGTCGGACGTCTCCTCCCACATGTCGGGGACCGCGAACGGCTTGAGGCATTGGGCCGTTCCCGCGTCGGACGCCTGCGCCGTCGCCTGGGCGCCGATGGGGACGTCGTTCCTGCCGAAGATCCGCGCGAACCAGGTGGACACCCCTTCACGGCGGACGCCAACCGTGACCGTGGCGCTGTCCACGTTCACGAACACCGTGACCTCGCCCTCCTTGATGTCGACGTTGCGGATCTGGTTCTGGATCGCGTACTCGACGGCACGCTCACGCGCCGGCTTCGGTGCGTCTTCGGCCGGGAAATCGAGGAAGGCGCTGGCGCCCGCCAGGGCTGCCGAGTCGGCGGCGCGCTGCGCCTCGCTACGTGCGTTGAAGAGCATGCCCACGTCGATGCCGAGGGCCATCAGCGACACCAGGGCGGTCAAGCTGATCGCCACGAGCGCCATGGCCGATCCATCTTCCTTGGCCCAGAAGGCTCTCAGTCGGCGTCGCATGGTGTCTCCTCGGTTCGGGTGGAACGTGTGCTCGCGGGCCCCGGCTCAGCGGCCTCCCCCGGCCCCGGTCGTGTCCGGGTCGAAGGGAGCGCCACGCAGCCTGCCGTCCCAATCCCAGGAACCCGGCTCACCGGTGGGGACCGGGATCGGCTGGTCGCTGGGCTGCACGAGGTGCGGCGTCACGATCACCAGCAGCTCCGTGCGCTTCTGCCGCGTGTCCTTCGACCGAAAGAGGGCCCCGATGATCGGCAGGTCCCCGAGGATGGGAAGCTTGTCGACATTCTCCTGCATCGTGTTGTCCATCAGGCCGGCGATGGCCAGGTGCTGGCCTTCCCGGAGCTCGACTTCCGTCTCCGCTTTGCGCGTGAGGATGGTCGGGATCTGGAACCCCGCCATGCTCAGGCCACCCGCGAAATCCAGCGAAGAGACCTCGGGCGCGATGGTGAGACGGATGTTGCCGATGTTCGTCACGTGGGGCGTGAAGTGCAGGCGGACACCAAACTCCCGCCATTCCACGGTGACCGCGTTGCTGTTGCCACCCCCCTGGATCGACGGGAAGGGGAACTCTCCGCCCGCCAGGAAGGAGGCCTCCTGACCGTCGAGCGCCAGGAGGTTCGGCTCCGCCAGGCTCTTGAAGTCCCCGTTCGACTTGAGCGCGCGGATGATCGTGCTCAGCTCCGAGTCGTTACTGATCAGCGACAGGTCGATGATGCCGTCGCTGTCGGTCCCCCCCGACCACGTCCCGTCGGTGTCCGCTTTGTGCGGATTCGTGATGCGCACGAGGTTGTTGCCGAGCGTCGTGAGCGCGTCGCGACCCACCTCGGCGAAGCGCACCTCCAACAGGATCTGCCGGGGCGCGGGGGTCTGGAGGTTGTCCAGGACCTGGGCGCCGGTGGCAGCCGCAAGCTCGTTCGCTCGGGCGGCGACCCGTGCGTCGCTCACCCGACCGGAGAGGATGACGGTGCTGCCCGACGCCGTGGCCTCGATGCTCTCGTCGGGGAAGAGCACGTCCAGATACCGCTGCAGCGACGCCACGTCCGCCGTGATCTCCACGGAGTAGAGGCGGCGGGCGCTCGCCGTGTCCCACAGCAGGAGACTGGTCGTTCCGAGACCGATCCCGTTGATGAGGACCTCGGTCGGCGACATGACGACCGCTTCCGCGACCGACGGGTCGGTGACCGACACCCGGGTCAGCTCACCGGGATACTGTATCAGCGCGGACGTTCCCCTGGCGAGCGTGATCACGCCCTCGGGGTTCGACAGGATGTACTGACCGTGCACGTCCCTCGGCGTGGCCAACCCCATCGCTCCGGCGAGGAGCGCTGCCACGAGGATCCGCAGACCGGCCCCCCCGGACTCGCTGCGAGATTTCCGGACCATGATCAACGCCCTTTCGAGTTGAACTTGATGAGCGTGCGGCTACCACCCTTGTAGGTCTCGACGACCTTGGGCTCGGGTGCGGTGGTCGAAGCCCCGGACGCGGTCGTCGTGGGACGCCGTCTTCCAGAGCCGACGAGCCCTTCGATGCGCATCCCGGCCGTGGACACCGAGTCCACGTCGAGCATGTTCCTGAGCGCGAGCTGGATCTTCCCTTCGGTCGCGGCCAGGGTGAGCGACTCGGCCTCGTCAGGCGATACGAGGAGCGTGACGACGGTCACGAGCTTCGGGTCCTCCGATGGGTTCTGCTGGTAGGACTGGTCGGCCGTCAGGACCGGAACGTTCTGCAGGATGATCTTCGTGGTCGTCTCGGTGCGGTTCGTGCTCGGCATCACGGTGGCCAGCACGTCCACGCGCGTTCCGGGCAGGACGAAGCCGGCCACCCCGATCACCTCGTCCACCTCGACGCTCACCGCCCTCTTGCCTTCGGGGATGGCGATGGGCAGCCCGCCGCCGCCGTCCTTGTCGGCCATCTTGGCGGCGAGAAGCGGCTCGTTGCGGCGAACGGTGAAGATGACGCCCCGGCCGATGACCTCTCCCGGCTGGGCGTAGAAGCCCTCCGGGATGTTCTTGGACGGCCAGTCGACGACCTCGAGGTCCTCGCGGGTGACGATGTGGCCGGTGGGGAGGTCGCGCGAAGCGATGACGACCTGCGTCCCGCTCGGCTCCGCCGCCGCCAGGGTGGTCGGCTCCTCGCTCACGTAGACCAGCGCGAGGTACCCGGCCAGCAGGCCCGACCCGAGGGCTCCGGCGAGCGTGATCCAGACTCGTGTGTTCTTCATGGGGGTCACCGTGGACCGGGCTTACTCGTTGCGCATGACGAACCCGCTGTGGAGCGTCACCGAGCGTTTGCCGGCGGTCCACTCCAGCAGGGGTCCGAGGATATCGAAGTCGAACTGGTAGCTCAGATCGATGCGGGCCGGATTGCCCGTGCCCGATCTCCAGCCGTCGAAGGTGATCGCTGCCTTCGAGGGATCGAGCGCCGCCAGCCGGAGCTGGTCGTCGATCTGGGTCATCATGGCTTCCTGCGTGAAAGACGGATTGTCCACCACCGCCGCGCGCAGCGCCTCCCGCGCGGTGTTCGTGATCACCTGGTAGGTGTTCCACGCGCGCGAGAGCTCGATGACGCCGACGATCAGGACGAGCAGAAGCGGGACCACCAGGGCGAACTCGACCAGCGCCTGGCCGGATCGATCCCGGTGGATGGGCCTGCGGATGCCCGGGACGCGCGGGGCGAAGCTCATGGCAGGGTCCACCGCGTAGCCCAGACGATGGTCGCGCCGAGCGCGATGGCCGGGCCGTAGGGAACCGTGACCGCGGCCGCACCGGACAGCTTCCTTCGCGCGCCGGCGCGTCCGAGGGTCAAGTACCAGAGCGCCAGGTCCTTCACGTGGACGAGGAGGGGGACGAGTGCCCCCTTCCGCCACGAGACGATCACGGACAAGACGCCACCGGCGATCCCGGTGGCGAGAAGCGCTGTCGGCAGGCCCTCGAGGCCGAGGAACGCGCCGACGGCGATCAACAGCTTTCCGTCACCGGCGCCGAACGCGCCGGCGGCGTATAGAGCGATCGCGACCACCAGCCCCAGTCCCGCCCCCAGCACCCCGCTCAGCGCCAGCGCCGGATCGATCAGCAGGCGCAAGGTGAGCGCGGCGAACACCCCGCCCACCGTGAGGGCGTTCGGGATGCGTCGCTCGCGAAGGTCGTAGACCACCGCGAGGGACAAAACGAAAGCGAGGACCATGTCCATGGTGTCGGAGAGGTCTCTGTCAGGGGAAACCGCTGGGGGTCGAGAGACTGGCGGGCAGGGGGAAAACCGGGGGCGCCGAAGCGCCCCCGGCGGTTCCCGACCACGCCGGTGTGTGGATCAGCCTCCGGGCGTGTAGCCCCCCTCGGGGGCGCCCTGTAGCACCTCGACGACGCGGTCGAAGACCCTGCCGATCGCATCGCGGAACAGCACCAGCACCGCGATCAGGCCGACCGATACGAGCGCCAGGACCAGGGCGTACTCCGTCAGCCCCTGGCCGGACTCATCGTTCCAGAAACGCTGCATGAGGTCCTTCATGGTGTTGTCCTCCGGCCTGTGCGGCCTCCCGAGGGTGAGTCACTACCCGCCGGACTTCCGGCATATGGGTTAGGAACCGTGATCGGACGGAAGGGGCCGGAGTGGCGGGCCCCCCCCGGCCGCCGTGGCATCTGTGTGGCAACCGGCGTACCGCCACCGGGAGCCCGAGGGGGTAGACGGCCCAAGTGGATGTTTTGCAGTTACTTGGGGCGTTCTGAATCATGCGGTTGGAGGGCGCCGCGGAGCCGTGTGGAGGCCCGTTCGCGGTAGAAGCTTCCCCGCCGAGTCATTCTTTTCCGGGAGACATCCGGTCAGTGTGTCCGGCCGCCGCCGTCAAGGGTGATAACGGTCGGCGCCGGCAGGGTCGGGGAGCGGCCCTTCTTCCGCGGTGAGCCGTCGCAGGTGCCGGTGGACGGTCAGCCCCCCAGCGCCCGCTCCATCCTGAGGCTGGCCTGGTCGCGGAAGTAGCTGGCGTGTGCCCGCCTGACCCCGTCGCGAACGTAGCTTGCCTCGAAGTCGCCCTCCCCCGGCGCGCCGTCCATTTCGATGGCGTCCCAGGTGGTCGCGTGGCCCACGTAGGCGATCGGTGCGTCGTAGTGCTGCGTCCAGAAGAAGGGTGTGTCGGTGAAGGGCCCGCCGCGGCCCGCGATCGCGCGCGCGACGGCCTGCCCCTGTCGCTGCGCCACGACCCAGTGCTCGATCCGGACGCGCTCGCCCGTGCGGGGGTCCGGGTAGCGCGCGATGTCACCCGCCGCGTACACGCCCGGTGCGCTGGCCCGCAGTGAGCCGTCCACCACCACCCCGTCGTCGATCGCGAGTCCCGCCGCCTCGGCCAGACGAAGATCGGGACGCACGCCGATCCCCACCACGACGAGCCCAGCCTCCAGCTCCCCGCCGTCGTCCAGGACGACCCGGTCCCCCTCCACGCGCGACACGGTACGACCGAGACGGAAGGCGACACCGTGCTGCTCGTGCAACGCCTGCACCCACCGGCCCACCTCTTCACCCAGCGTGCGCGCGAACGGGACGAGCTCGGGTGCCACCACCGCCACCTCCACGCCCCGGGTCCGCAGGGCCGCAGCCACCTCCATGCCGATGAAGCTGGCGCCGACCACCACCGCGCGGTTGGCCCTCTCCGCGAGTGCGGCGATCCTGCGGCTGTCCTCGAGGGAGCGAAGCGTGCGCACGTGCGGCAGGTCCCCGCCGGGCACGCGCAGCGCCACCGGGCTCGCACCCGTAGCCAGCACGAGCGCGTGGTAGGGCAAGGCCCGCCCGTCCGACAGCGTCACGGCACGCGCCGTGGTGTCGATCGCCGTGGCCTCCGCGACGACGCGCTCGATGCCGTGCGCCTCCCAGAACCCGGGGGGGCGGAGCGGAATCCACTCCTCCGGCGCGTTCCCCGCCAGGTAGTCCTTCGACAGATTCGGCCGGTCGTAGGGAGCCGTCGCGTCCGGGTCGACCAGGGCGATGGAGCCGGTGTGGCCCTGCCTCCTCAGCATTTCCGCGGCCGCGGCGCCCGCCGCGCCCGCCCCGACGATGACGACGGACTCCTGGCCACGAGCCCCGCGGCCGTGCGTCGCCAGCGGGCCCGTCTCTCGCTTCCCGGTGACACGGACCTTCCCGTCGCCGATCTCCGCCTCCCATCGCGCCACCGGGTTGAGCGCGGGCGCACCCACCGCCTCCCCCGTGCGCAGCGAGAAGCAGGCGTGATGCCAGGGGCAGTGGATCTCGTCCCCGTCCACCAGCCCCTCCGCCAGCGGCCCTCCCCAATGGGTGCACGTGGCCCCGATGGCGAGCACCTCGTCGCCCATGCGCACGAGGAGCAGGGCCTCGCCGCCCGCGTGACCCAGCAAGGGCCGACCCTCCTCCAGCTTCTCCATCGCCACACCCGATACCAGGTCCGGCCCGCTCAGCTCACGATCACGGCTCATGGATTCCCCTTTCGACTACGAGCTCCGACCCGACCAACGTCCCCAAGACCCGCCGCGGGCGCCAGGGTCCGGGTTCGAGGGTTCGCGCACCTGCCCGCCACGTCGTTATCCTCTCGGCGACGTCGGCCCCGCGACTCCTGCCCGAATCCCTCGGAACGAGGTGCCCTGTCATGGTTCTCGCGAACCCCGGACGTACACGGCTGCTCGCGGCATCCACTGTTCTCGTCCTCGCGGGCTGCGCCCGGGGAGAGGCCCCGATGACCCGGAGCATCACGCGCGAGCCCTTCGGAGTGACCGCGCAGGGCGACAGCGTCGCGCTGTTCACGATGACGAACGCGAACGGCGTCGAGGTGCGCGTCATCACGTACGGGGGAATCATCGTCTCGCTGAAGACCCCGGACCGGGAGGGTCGACCGGCCGACATCGTCCTTGGCTTCGACTCGCTTCCCCCCTACCTGACCCGGAGCCCCTACTTCGGGGCGATTATCGGGCGCTACGGGAACCGCATCGCCCACGGCCGGTTGATCCTCGACGGTGAGACCTACACCCTCACGACCAACGACGGGCCCAACCACCTGCACGGTGGCGATCGCGGGTTCGACAAGGTCGTCTGGGACGCCGAGCCCTTCGAGCACGAGACCGACCGCGGGCTGATCCTCCGTTACACGAGCGCCGACGGCGAGGAGGGATACCCCGGCACCCTCCGGGCCACCGTCACCTACACCCTCACCGACGACGACCGGCTGCAGTTCGACTATCTCGCCACCACCGACGAGGCCACGCCGGTCAACCTGACGCAGCACAGCTACTTCAACCTCGCGGGCGCGGGCGGCGACGACGTCCTCGGGCAGGAGCTGATGATCCGCGCGTCGGCGTTCACGCCGGTGGACTCCACGCTGATCCCCACCGGAGAGATCCGGCCGGTCGAGGGAACGCCGTTCGACTTCCGGACGCCGACGCCCATCGGGGCGCGCATCGACGCCGACGACCCCCAGATCCACAGGGGGCCGGGCTACGACCACAACTTCGTCCTGGACCGGGCGGGAGACGGGCTGGAGCTCGCCGCCCGTGTGACGGACCCGGCGAGCGGGCGCACGCTCGAGATCCGGACCACGGAGCCGGGACTCCAGTTCTATTCGGGCAACTTCCTCGACGGCACGATCACCGGGAAGGGCGGTCGGGTCTACGGGCACCGCGGGGGCTTCTGTCTCGAGACCCAGCACTTCCCCGATTCTCCCAACGAGCCGTCGTTCCCGTCGACGATCCTACGACCCGGCCAGGAGTACCGGAGCCGCACCGTGCTGGCATTCGGCGTGGCCGGCTGATCCGTCCACGAAAGGCAACCAACCATGGGCGTGCTGGACTGGTCGATCATCGTGGCGTATCTGGGCGTCGTGCTCGGACTGGCGCTGTGGGTCTTTCTCAAGCGCCAGGACACGCCGGACGACTACTTCCTCGCCAACCGCAACCTCGGCTGGCTGATCGTCGGCGCGTCGATCTTCGCCTCCAACATCGGCTCGGAGCATTTGGTCGGCCTGGCCGGCTCCGGCGCCACGGACGGCGTGGCGCTCGCCCACTACGAGCTGCACGCGTGGTGCCTGCTGGTGCTGGCGTGGGTCTTCGTTCCCTTCTACATGCGCTCGCGCGTCTACACGATGCCCGAGTTCCTGGAGAAGCGGTTCTCGCCCGCGGCGCGGTGGGTGCTCTCGCTCATCTCGCTGGTGGGCTACGTCCTGACGAAGATCGCCGTGGGGATCTTCGCGGGGGGGGTCGTCTTCGCGACGCTCCTCCCCGAGGCGCACCTCACGTTCGGCTCGACCGTGCTCAACGCCTTCTGGGTGGGCTCCATCGTCGTGATTCTCCTGACCGGCCTGTACACGGTGGCCGGTGGCATGCGCGCCGTGGCGTACACCGAGGCGCTCCAGACCCTGATCCTGGTCGTCGGCTCCGCGCTCCTGACCTGGTTCGGGCTGCGGGCGCTGGGCGGGTGGGGCGGCCTGCGCGCGGCGCTCGACCCCGACATGTTCAATCTCTGGAAGCCGCTGATCCCGGACGGGGTGCAGGGAACGTGGGCGCCGGTGATCGAGCCCGGCAGGATCGCGTGGTACTTCAACGGCCACTACCCGTGGCTGGGGATGCTGTTCTGCGCTCCCATCATCGGCCTGTGGTACTGGACCACCGACCAATACATCGTGCAGCGGGCGCTGGGCGCGCGGAACGAGACCCAGGCCCGGCGGGGCAGCATCTTCGCGGGCATGCTCAAGCTGCTCCCGGTCTTCATCTTCATCATCCCGGGGATGATCGCCCTCGCGCTCGCGCGCACCGGCAGCTATCCCGCCCTCGACCCGATGGTGGACGCGAACGGCAACGTGATCCCTGCGGCCGCCCAGGCCGCCTTCCCCCTCCTGGTGATGAGCGTCCTCCCCGCGGGCGTGCGGGGCATCGTGGTGGCCGGGCTCCTGGCCGCGCTCATGAGCTCGCTGGCCGGCGTGTTCAACGCGTCGTCCACGCTGTTCACCATGGACCTGTACACGAAGTTCAGGCCCGAGGCGTCGAAGCACCAACTGGTATGGACAGGTCGCGTGGCCACGACCGTCATGGTGCTGATCGGCCTCCTGTGGATCCCGGTCATCCAGGGTGCGCGCGGCCTGTACGAGTACCTGCAGGGCGTGCAGAGCTACCTGGCTCCACCGATCTTCGCGGTCTTCTTCCTCGGCGTGTTCATGAAGCGCCTGAACGCCAAGGGCTGCCTGGCGGCGCTGGTCACCGGCTTCCTGCTCGGGGCATTCCGCCTCGCGGTCGACACGCCCGTGAGCCTGGGGCTCGGTGGCTTCGAAGGATACGAGTCGGGGTCGTTCCTGTGGATCGTCAACCACATCTACTTCCAGTACTACAGCCTGTTCATCTTCCTCGTCTCGGTCGCCGCCATGGTGGGGGTCAGCTACGCGACGGCGCCGCCGACCTACGAGAGGATCTCGGACCTCACCTACGCGACCGTTACCGACGAGCACCGTGCGGCGTCGCGGGGAAGCTGGGACGCGAGGGACGTGATCGCCTCGGCCGTGGTGCTGGTGATGATCGCGGCCGCCTACCTCTATTTCCGTGGATGAGGCAACCATGGCACGCTTCACCTCCGAGCAGCTGGAGCACGCGGCGACGCTGACGGGGCCGCTGGCCCGGGACGGCGCCGTCGCCTTCCTGAAGGCCCTCGACATCCGGATGAGCGTGGGCCACTGGTCGGCCGGCGATTTCGTCGATCGCTTCGCGCCGCTCGGATACCACTCCGACGACACCGGCTTCGGCAGCGACTTCGAGTCCCAGTGCCGCAGGACGCGGGCCGCGGGCATCGACGCCATCGAGATCCACCAGACCGTCTTCGAGAAGACTCCCAACGGTGACGTCGACTGGGCCGAGGTGGAGCGCGCGAAGGACGGCTACCTCCCCGAGCTCGGCCTCACTGTCACGACGTGCAACATCAACACGTGGACGAATCCGCGCTTCCGCCTCGGTGGGGTCTGCAACCCCGACCCCGCGCTGCGCCGGGAGGCGCTGGAGGAGTTCCACAAGGCCATCGAGATCTGCAAGCGGCTGGACGTCGGCGTGGTGGGCTTCTGGCCCGGCTCCGACGGAGCCGACTACCACTTCCAGATCGACTACCTGCAGTCGCTGGAGTGGTTCACGGAGGCTCTGATCGCGGCCAACCGGGCGTGCATGGAAGCCGGCATCCGGCTGGCCGTCGAGCCCAAACCGTACGAGCCCCGGGAGCTGTACATGATCGTGCCCACCGCGGCGGCTGCCATCCTGGTGGCGGCACGCGTCAACCGCGAGTGCGGAGGCACGAACTGCGGGCTCACGGTGGACTACGGGCACCAGAAGATGGAGGCCACGACGGCGGCCACCGCCTGCGACCTGGCGGCATACGCCGGCGTGCCCATCCACAAGTTCGACGTCAACGACGCGCGCCAGGGCCGCAACGACCAGGACCTCATCTTCGGAACGGTCTCGATCCCGGAAGCGGTGGAGTACCTCTTCACCACGTTCGAGCGGGACTACCGCGGCTGGTACAGCCAGGACCAGTTCACCTACCGGGACGACCCGGTGCGGGCGATGGAGCGCAGCATGGTGAACTTCGCGAACATCGCCCTCAAGGCCGTTCGGCTGTATGCCCGGCGGGACGAGCTCGCGGCGGCCCGCGCCGCCGGCACCGGGCCCGACGTGCTGGACCTGGTCAGCCCGCTGCTGCTGGGATAGGGAAGCGTCCATGAAGGCGGCCTTCACGATCGGCCTCGACTTCGGAACCAACTCCGTGCGCGCGGTGGTGGTCGACTGTGCCGACGGAAGCGTGATCGGCACCGGCGTCTTCGAGTACCCGTCCGGGGAGCGCGGCGTCATCGTGGACCCGCGGGAGCCGCACCTCGCGCGCCAGAACCCGGCCGACTACCTGGAGGGGCTCCGCGAGGCGACGCGCGCGGCCCTGGCGAACGCGGCCTCCGCGCCTTCGTTCTCCCCCGAGGGGGTCGTCGGCATCGGCGTGGACACGACGGGCTCCACCCCCCTCCCCGTGGACGGACGCGCGCGTCCCCTCGCCCTCGACCCGAAGTGGCGGGACGACCCGGCGGCCCAGGCGTGGCTGTGGAAGGACCATACCTCCGCCGAGGAGGCCGCCGCGATCACGCGGATCGCGGCCGAGCACGCCCCGCAGTACCTGTCGCCCATCGGGGGCACGTATTCCTCCGAGTGGTTCTGGTCCAAGATCTGGAGGTGTCTGAAGGTCGCGCCGGACGTCTTCGCGGCCGCCGCCAGCTGGGTCGAGCTGGCCGACTACGTGCCCGCCGTCCTCGCCGGGGTGGACGACGCCCGGGCCGTGCCCCGCTCCGTGTGCGCCGCGGGACACAAGGCGATGTACTCACCCGCTTGGGGCGGGCTGCCTTCGAGGGAGTTCCTCGCGCGGCTGGATCCGCTCCTCGCCGACCTGCGGGATCGGCTGTATGACGAGGCGCACGCGCCGGACAGGCCGGCGGGAGGGCTGACCGCCGAGTGGGCGGAGACGCTCGGCCTCCCGGAGGGCATCCCCGTCGCGATGGGCGGCTTCGACGCCCACTACGGCGCCGTGGGCTCGCAGGTGAGCCCGGGAACGCTGGTGAAGATCATCGGCACCTCCACCTGCGACATCGCCGTCGCGCCGGCCGGCGAGCCCCTGGCGGACGTCCCCGGCATCTGCGGCATCGTGAACGGCTCGGTCATGCCCGGCTTCTACGGCATCGAGGCCGGGCAGTCGGCGGTCGGCGACCTGCTCCGCTGGTGGGTGGAGGAGGTGTGCGGGGGCGACGAGACGCTGCACGCCCGCCTCTCCGACGAGGCGGCGCTCCTCCGTCCGGGACAGTCCGGTGTGCTCGCCCTCGACTGGAACAACGGCAACCGCACCATCCTGGTGGACGCGCGCCTCACGGGCCTCCTGCTCGGCCAGACGCTCCACACGACCCGGGCGGAGGTGTATCGCGCTCTCATCGAGGCGACGGCCTTCGGGGCCCGCGCGATCATCGAGCGCCTGGTGGAGCACGGCGTGCCCGTCGAGCGCGTGGTCGGCTGCGGGGGGATCGCCGCGAAGAACGCCCTCTTCCTCCAGATCTACGCGGACGTGCTCGGCCGTCCGATGCTCCTCGCCGGATCGTCGCAGGCCCCGGCGCTCGGGGCCGCCGTCTCGGCCGCCGTGGCGGCGGGCTCGTCGGCCGGAGGCTACGACGGCTTCGACGAGGCGCAGGAGTGCATGACGTCGCTCAAGGACGAGCGCTTCGTCCCCGACCCGGCGGCCACCCCCGTGTACGACGAGCTGTACGCCATGTACCGGGAGCTGCACGACGTGTTCGGGGGCGTGTCGGGCACGCAGGGGAATCTGGGCTCGATCATGAAGCGGCTGCTCGCCCTGCGCGAGCGGGTCGCGGGAGGCGCTGGACCGTGAAGATCCTGGCGGAAGAACTGCGGGAGCGGGTGTGGCGCGCCAACATCGAGCTCGGCTCCAGCGGCCTGGTGATTGGCACGTTCGGCAACGTCTCGGGCATCGACCGCGAGGCCGGCCTCGTGGTCATCAAAGCGAGCGGCATCCCCTACGAGGAGCTCACCGAGGCGCATATGGTGCCGGTCTCGCTGGAGACCGGGAAGGTGCTGGACGGGGACCTCCGCCCGTCGTCGGACACGGCCACGCATCTCGAGCTTTACCGGGCGTTCGCCTGCGGCGGGATCGCCCACACCCACTCGGAGTTCGCCACCGCCCTCGCCCAGGCAGGGCTCCCGGCGCGCTGCATGGGCACGACGCACGCGGACCATTTCCGTGGAGACGTGCCTCTGACCAGGGAGCTGACGCGGGAAGAGGTGGAGGGCGACTACGAGCGCAACACCGGCCTGGTCATCGTCGAGGCGTTCGGGGACGCGGGGCCGTCGCCGGAGGACGTACCGGGCGTGCTCGTGGCCCACCACGGCCCCTTCACGTGGGGCCGTGATCCCCTCGAGGCGGTGGAGCATTCGCACATCCTGGAGCTGCTCGCCCGGATGGAATGCACGGTGCGGGCGGTGGCCCCCGACGCGCGCCCGCCTGCGCCGTACCTGATCGACAAGCACTTCCTGCGCAAGCACGGGAGGGACGCGTATTACGGACAGGGATGACGCTGGTCGGGCGGTGCGCCGCGCGGTCCTCTGGGACCTCGACGGCACGGTGGCCGTGAGTTCGATGGCGGCGCTGCCGTCGGGGGTGTTCGAGAAGCTGTTGCGCGCGACCGCATCCGAAGGAGGTGCCCAGTGAGCGGATCCCTCTCACGTCGCCAGGCCCTGAGGGCACTGGGCGGAGCCGTGCTGGGCGGACCCGCGCTCCTCGACCTGGTGGAGGCACGCGTCCCGTTCCGCCGGCGCTCGCGGCTGGCCGACGCGCACATCGAGGTGCTCACGGGCGAAACCGTCGGCCGGATCGCGCCGGAGATCTACGGCCATTTCGTCGAGCACCTCGGGGGCGTGGTCTACGGCGGCATCTGGGTGGGCGAGGACTCGACCGTTCCGAACGTGGGCGGCATCCGCACGGCGCTGGCGGACGCGTTGAAGGCGGTGCGGCCACCCGTGATCCGCTGGCCCGGCGGCTGCTTCGCCGACGCCTACGACTGGCGCGACGGCGTGGGACCGGTGGAGAAGCGTCCGCGTCGCACCAACTTCTGGAGCGACGATCCGCACATCCGCGACCTGGGCAACATCCCGGCGCGCTTCGACCCGAACCGGTTCGGCACCGACGAGTTCATTCGGTTCTGTCGCATGGTGGGGGCGCAGCCGTACCTGGCGGCGAACGTGCGCACCCTTCCACCCCAGGCCTTCATGGAGTGGGTCGACTACTGCAACGCGCCGACGGGCAGCACGACGCTCGCGGAGCTGAGGGCCGCGGGTGGCGCGCCCGAGCCGTTCGGGGTCCGCTACTGGGGCGTCGGGAACGAGTCCTGGGGGTGCGGCGGCAACTTCACCCCGGAGGAGTACGCGTCGGCCTTCCGGCGCTTCGCGACCTGGTCCGTGCCCGAGTATGGGGTCGGACTCCGGTTCATCGCCTCCGGCCCGAGCGGGAACGACCGCGCCTGGACGCGCACCTTCTTCGAGAAGGTCGCGGAGCGGCGGGACCTCGGGCGAGTGTGGGGGTGGGCCCTCCACCACTACTGCAGCTCCCCCAACGGCGAGGCGGTGGACTTCGACGAGCAGGCCTGGTACGAGCTGCTGACCAGCGCCGACCGCATGGAGGCGCTCATCACGGGCCACTGGGAGGTGATGGGCGAGATCGACCGCGAGCGCCGCGTGCGGCTCGTCGTCGACGAGTGGGGGGCCTGGCACGCGATGACCACCAACGTGGCCCCGTCGCATCTCTTCGGTCAGCAGTCGACGGTGCGGGACGCGCTCGTGGCGGGGCTCACGCTGGACACCTTCAACCGCCACGCCGACAAGGTCGCGATGGCCAACATCGCGCAGCTCGTGAACTGCATCCAGTCGCTGTTCCTGGCCGACGGCGACAGGTTCCTCCTCACGCCCACCTACCATGTGTTCGCCATGTACGCGGCCCACCAGGGTGCCGACGCGGTTCGCATGCAGGTGTCGTCACCCGGAGCGGCATGGACGGACCGTGACGGCGGGGCCCGCACGCTGCAGGCGCTCGACGGGTCGGCGTCGATGGCGGGCGGCCGGCTCCTCCTCACCGTCACCAACCGTCACGTCTCCCACGCCGTGACCGCGGAGGTCGCGATCCGGGGGGCCGCCGTGCGCTCCGCGAAGGCCACCACGCTCCAGGCGGACGACGTGCACGCCCACAACACCTTCGAGCGACCCGACCGCGTCGTCCCGTCCTCCAGCGCGGTGCAGGCGTCGGGCCCGTCGCTCGTGTACGAGTTTCCGGCGGCGTCGGTGACCTCGCTGGAGCTCGAGATGGGAGCGTGAGGGGCGAAGCCACCATGCCCGTCTACCTGGGGTTCGACTGCGCGACGCAGGGCCTCACCGCCATCGCTATCGAGGTCGCAGGAGCGGAGCGCCGGGTCCTGGTCGAGCGGTCGCTGCGCTTCGACGAGGCGCTGCCCGCCTACGGGACGGTGGACGGCGTGCTGCCGGACGCGGACCCCCTGGTCGTGCACTCCTCGCCGCTCATGTGGGCCGAGGCGCTCGACACGATGATGGGCCTCGTCGCCGCGGACCTGGGCGACGACGTGCGCCGCGTCGCCGCGGTGAGCGGCTCGGCACAGCAGCATGGCTCGGTCTACCTCCGGGCCGAGGCTGACGAGGTCCTGGGGCACCTCGATCCCGCGCGCCCGCTGGCCGACCAACTCCGCGACGTCTTCGCCTTCGAGCACGCGCCGATGTGGATGGACGCCAGCACGTCTGCGCAGTGCGCTGCGATCACCCGAGCGCTGGGCGGTGCGGCCGCCGTGGCGAGGCTGACCGGCTCCCGGACGTTCGAGCGCTTCACGGGGCCGCAGATCAGGAAGCTCCACGAGACCGATCCGGAGGCGTACGACCGCACCGCGCGCATCCACCTGGTAAGCTCCTACCTCGCGTCCCTCCTGGCCGGCGCAGCGATGCCGATCGACACCGGCGACGGCTCCGGGATGAACCTGATGGACCTGCGGCGAGGGCGGTGGGCCGACGCGGCCCTCGACGCCACCGCTCCGGGGCTGCGCGGTCGCCTTCTCACGGTGGTGCCGTCCGCGACCGTCGTCGGACGCCTCTCGCCCTGGTGGACCGCCCGCCACGGCCTCCCGCCCGCGAAGCTCGTGGCGTGGACCGGGGACAACCCCTCGAGCCTCGTCGGCGTGGGCGTGGTCGCGCCCGGCACGGTCGCCGTTTCCCTCGGCACCAGCGACACGCTGTTCACGATCATGGATCGCTTCGAGCCCGACCCTTCCGGCACGGCCCACGTCTTCGGGGCACCGACGGGTGACTTCATGAGCCTGGTCTGCTTCCGGAACGGATCCCTCGCCCGGGAGCGCGTGCGCGATGCGTTCGGGCTCGACTGGGACGGCTTCTCCCGCTTGCTGGACGCGACCCCGCCCGGCAACGGCGGCGCGCTCATGCTCCCCTGGTTCGAGCCCGAGATCACCCCGAGCGTGGAGGTGGCCGGCATCCACCGCCTCCACCTCGCGGAGAGCGACGCCGGGGCGAACGTGCGCGGCGTGGTGGAGGGCCAGATGCTCGCGATGCGGCTGCACTCCCGCTGGACGGCGCCCCGCGTCGACCGCATCCACGCCACCGGTGGGGCGGCGCGCAACAGCGCGCTCCTCCAGGTCATGGCGGACGTCTTCGCCGCACCGGCCCACCGGATCGACGTGGCCAATTCCGCCTGTCTGGGCGCGGCGCTGCGGGCTTTCCACGCCGACGCCGCGTCGCGGGGCCGGCCGGCTCCCTGGGAAGACGTCGTCGCGGGCTTCGCCGAGCCGAATCCCTCCCTCGCGGTGCGGCCGCGGCCGGCGGCCGTGGAGGTCTACCGAGAACTCGCACCCGCCTACGAGGAGCTCGAGCGACGCACCCTGAGAGAGATCCCATGAGCATCCTCGCACCCCGATCGTGGCCGACGGCGCGTGGGCCGGCCCGTCCGGCCGGCACCGCCCTCCGCATCGCCCTGGCGACGTCGGCCCTCGCCTCCTGGCCGGCTGTGGCCGGCGCCCAGGCTCCGTCGCGCCCCCCGACCGACACGGTGCCGACACTCGGCCTCGAGCAGGGCACGCTGACGCTGTCCACCCCGGACTTCGACCTCGAGCTGGTGCGGGCGTCGCAGACCGTCGCCGCGCTGCGGCCGAAGGGAGCCGGCGGCTTCGACTTCACGCCGTCCGACCGACTGGAGCGGCGCGCCGCGAACGGGTATTTCCACCTCGGCGACCTGAACCTCCGTCTGCGGGCCGAGGGCTCGGACGAGTGGCTCTCCTATTCGACGGCGGCGGAGCGCCGGCCCGTCCGGCCGCTGGAGCCCTTCGGCGACGTGCTCGCCGCGGCAGACCTCGCCCCCACCCTTCCGCCCGACATCCCCTTGCGCGTCCACCGCTTCTGGGAGCTTCACGACGGGCACCTCGCCCTCCGCTTCGAGCTGCGCAACACGTCGCATGCACCCGTGGAGATCGGGGCGCTCGGCATCCCGATGATCTTCGACAACATCCTGAGCGACCGGTCTCTGGACGAGGCGCACGCCATCGCCTCCTTCCACGATCCGTATATCGGGATGGACGCGGGCTACGTGCAGGTGACGCGCCTGAGCGGCGCGGGCCCGGCGCTGGTGGTCGTGCCGCTCGGGCACACGCCGCTGGAGGCCTGGCGGCCGCTCCTCTCGGACCCGACCCGGCGCGGCATCACCTTCGAGGGCTTCTACGAGTGGATGGCGCTCAGCCGGGCCTGGACCGAGAACGAGTGGCGCGACGCCGCACCGTGGAACGCGCCGAGCTCCACCGTCCTCGCCCCCGGGGAGGCGCGCTCCTGGGGGGTGGAGCTCCTCCTCGCCGACGGCATCCGCCACATCGAGCGCACGCTCCTCGACAACGGACGGCCGGTCGCCGCGGGCATCCCGGGCTACGTGGTGCCCATGGACATCGACGCGCGCCTCTTCCTCCGCCACACGAGCGACGTCCGCTCCGTCGAGGTCGAGCCGGCGGGTGCCCTCGCCGTCACGGCGGACGGCACGACCGGAGGCGGCTGGCGCGCCTACGACGTCCGTGGCCGGCGGTGGGGCAGGGCCCGGCTGACCGTGACGTACGCGGACGGCATCCGACAGACCATCCACTACAAGGTGGTTGAGCCGGCCGCCACCGTGGTCGACGACCTGGCGCGCTTCCTCGCCACCGAGCAGTGGTTCGAGCGACCGGACGACCCCTTCCATCGAAGCCCCTCGGTGATCAGCTACGACGACGACGCGCGCCGGCAGGTCACCGAGGACAATCGCGCCTGGATCGCCGGGCTGAGTGACGAGGGTGGCGCGGGATCGTGGCTCGCGGCGGTCATGACCCAGCTCGTCCGCCCCGACTCCGCCGTCGTCGCGAAGCTGCAGCGCTTCGTGGACGGGGTGCTGTGGGGCGGCCTGCAGTACGACTCGGGCGAGCTGGCGTACGGGGTGAAGAAGAGCCTGTTCTACTACGAGCCGGACGAGATGCCCGAGGGGACGTACAGCGACAGCGTGGCCTACGGCGGCTGGTCGAGCTGGAGCCGTGAGGAGGCCATGTCGGTCGGTCGGTCCTACGACTACCCCCATGTCGCGGCCGCGTACTGGGTGCTGTACCGGCTGGCCCGCAACCACCGGGGCCTGGTGACGAACCATCCGTGGGAATGGTACCTGGAGCACGCCTGGCGCACCGGGCAGGCGATGGTCCGCCACGCCCCGCACTACGCGCAATTCGGCCAGATGGAGGGCACCGTCTTCGTCTTCATCCTCCACGACCTCCAGCGCGAGGGTTGGACCGAGCAGGCGGACACCCTGGAGGCCGTCATGAGGGAGCGCGCGGAGGTGTGGCGCTCTCTGGGCTATCCCTTCGGCAGCGAGATGCCGTGGGATTCGACCGGCCAGGAGGAGGTCTACGCCTGGTGCCGGTACTTCGGCTTCGACGAGAAGGCGGAGGTCACGCTGAACGCGATCCTCGGGTACATGCCCACCGTGCCGCACTGGGGCTACAACGGCAGCGCCCGGCGCTACTGGGACTTCCAGTACGCCGGCAAGCTCCGCCGGCTCGAGCGACAGCTCCACCACTACGGCTCGGGGCTGAACGCGATCCCCGTGCTGGCAGAGTACCGGCAGCACCCCGACGACTTCTACCTCCTGCGCGTAGGCTACGGCGGTCTGATGGGCGCCGTCGCGAACGTCACCCAGGACGGCTTCGGCCCCAGCGGCTTCCACGCCTATCCCTCGACGCTCCGCATCGACGGGTACTCGGGCGACTACGGCCCCAACTTCTTCGGCCATGCCGTCAACACCGGCACCTACGTGGTGCGTCACCCCGAATTCGGGTGGCTGGCTTTCGGTGGCAACGTGACGGAGGACGCGGGCGTCGTGCGGGTGACGCCCCTGGATGCGGCGCGCTCACGCGTCTACCTGGCGCCGCTCGGGCTCTGGCTTACGCTCGACGCCGGCACGTTCGAGCGGGTCGACCTGACGCCCGAGGGCGTGCTGGTCACGCTGTCCGCGGCCACGCCGCACACGCCGGAGGCCCGGCTGCGCGTGGAGCGGACCGCCGGCGCCGAGGGGGCCCCCACCCCGGGCCCGGTGGAAGGGCTGGTGATGGAGCGGGGCGCGTGGGTGGTCCCCCTCGGCGAAGGGCCGACCGAGGTGCGGCTACGCTGAGCAGCCCCGCGGACGTCGACCGGCTCCCGACCGCCGGTCCGGCCAGGCGGCGGGTACGCAAAACGTCCACCTGCCACAGTCCACTACGTCGGGTCGGCGCAGCCCGGCAGGCGGAACGCCCCGATCCGGGTCGAGTACCGTTCCGCGCCCTCCTTGAGGTAGTCGCCGACGTACCAGATCGTGCAGTCGTCCCGCGGGTCGATGGCGGTCTGCGTGTAGTCCTCCCACCGCAGCGTGCTTGTCTGCGCGGCCTCGCCCTCCACCAGCACCGTCTCCTGCAGCGTCAGCTCGCCCAGCGGGTCGTCGGCCAGCCGCCCGGCGAAGCGCTGGCCGGCGAAGTGGGGCGTGCCCCCGAAGGAGTAGCCGATGCCGATGTTGCCGAAGGCGTCGATGGCCGGGCTCCCCATCCACCGGTAGAGGCCGTCGGGTGCGTACGTGCCCTGCTGGCGCAGGCGCACGGGGCCCGTGCCGTCCACGGTGATCTCGTACCAGCGCACCCCTCCGCCGCCCACCTCCGTGTCGACGGAGTGAACCGCCACGATGGATTCCCGGTCACCCAGGTTCCGGTACACCAGGCGGGCCATGATCTTGTCGCCCTGCGCGTCCAGGTGCCGGTCGGTCCCCGGCTGGCGGACGCAGTTGGTCAGCTGGCCGTCGCACAGGTAGTGGTACGGCGCGACCGTCACCTTCTCTGGGCCCGACAGCGTGGACGCGGCGGGATCGTCCCAGTCCACGCGGATACGCCACACGTACAGCCCGTCGTCGTCGAAGTCGCCACGAAGCTGCGTTCCACCCGTCGTGATCATCACGTTGGGCGCGCCTTCCGGCGGCGGCGTCCGCCCGTCCAGGTCCGCGTTGTTCAGGAAGCCCGCGCCCGCGATCACGAAGCACTGCTCCCGGGCCGGCGCCCCGGCGAGCATCTTCGCCCGCTCGACGACGCAGGCGTGCTTCTCGACGACGTCGTCGCCCGTGCTGGTGGGCACGTAGTAGCCGTCGGGCCACAGCGCCGGGCGGGGGTAGTCGGGGAAGAGCGGCCGCAGGAACTCGTACCGGTACCACGGGCCCAACGGGTCCGGGCTCGTGCTCACGGCGTAGCACATCGAGTAGGGGCCTTCCTCGGGTGGGGGTGGCTCCACCCTCCTCGGCGCCCCCGGGCTCGCGGCAGACGTGTCCACCGGCTCCGGCCTCGGCACGAAGAGGGGCGCGGCCGGCCCCGGCTGGCCCGCGACGCCCGGGGGGCTGACGTACGCCGCCGGGCGCGCCGACCACGCTTCCGGCTGGTCCGGACGGGACGGACTCCGACGGAAGATCGGCATCACCACGAGCCACCGATCGGCGAGCTGGTCGTAGCGCACGACCGCGTCGCCGTTGTTCATGCGCTCGCAGGTGCCCCCGAAGCCCTCGAAGATCGTGTTGGTCGGGACGGCCCCGTAGAGCACCACGCCGGTGGAATCGAAGCGCGCTCCCTTCCGGCTGAAGACCGCCAGGCGCGCGTTGACGATCTGCAGGATGTGGTCCGGTCCGACCGCCAGGCTGTTGTCCGAGGGATTCCGTCCGGTGGAAGCACCCTGCGGCCCGGCGAAGCCGAAGCCCAGCCCGTCGAAGCTCTCCACCAGGCGAGGAGCCGGGCCGTCCCCCTGCTCCGTCTGCTCGACCGCCGCGCCTTCCGGGCTCCCGACCGGCCTGACGGCGACCGACGCCCCGGTCCGCCGCGCCTGGTAGAAGAGAAGCGCACCGGCCACCAACACCGCCGCGACGACGACTGCGGTCCACGGATTCCTCGCCATCGATCTTCCTCCCCGAGGTATGACGCGGTTGTCCGGCCCGCCCGTCACCCGAAGCAGGCGTCGTTCCAGCGCAGCTCGTTCTTCAGGTCGCGCAGCGTCGTGTCCGCGTCGATGAGCACCAGCTCGATGCCGACCATCTCCGCCCAGTCCTCGAGGTGCTCGACCGTCAGCGCCTGGCTGAGGCCCGTGTGATGCGCGCCGCCGGCCAGGATCCACGCGGTGGCGGCCGTCTTCAGGTCCGGCCGGGGCAGCCACAGCGCGCGGGCGACCGGGAGCTTCGGCAGGGGCTCGTCGGTGGGGATCACGTCCACTTCGTTGACGACCATGCGGAAGCGGCCGCCCAGGTCGATGACCGAGGCGTTCACGGCGGGGCCCGGGCGAGTGTCGAAGACCAGGCGGACGGGGTCGTCCTTGCCGCCGATGGACAGCGGGTGGACCTCCAGAGACGGCTCCCCGGCCGCGATGGTGGGGCAGACCTCCAGCATGTGCGCCCCCAACACCTTCATGCCGCCGGTGGCCAAGTGGTAGGTGTAGTCCTCCATGAAGGAGGTCCCACCTTCCCGCCCCGCCGCCATCACCTTCATCGCCCGCAGGAGCGCCGCCGTCTTCCAGTCGCCCTCGGCGCCGAAGCCGTAGCCCTCGGCCATGAGGCGCTGGACGGCAAGGCCGGGGAGCTGCGCGAGCCCGTGCAGGTCCTCGAACGTGGTGGTGAACGCCTTGAAGCCGCCCTCGGTCAGGAAGCGGCGCAGCCCGGCCTCGATGCGCGCACCCTCGAGCAGGGAGTCGTGACGCGCGCCGCCGGGCCGCAGCTCCGGGCTCACCCGGTAGCGCTCGGTGTAGTCGGCGAGCAGCGCGTCGATCTCGGCGTCCTCCACGCCGTCCACCCGCGCCACCAGGTCGCCCACACCGAAGCCGTACACGTCGTAGCCGAAGCGGATCTGAGCCTCGACCTTGTCGCCCTCGGTCACCGCGACGTCGCGCATGTTGTCGCCGAAGCGCGCCACGCGGGCACCCACGGCATCGTGGCGCGCGCAGGCGGCGCGCGCCCACACGCCCAGTCGCGCCTGCACCTCCTCGTCGCGCCAGTACCCCACCACCACCTTGCGACCCAGGCGCAGGCGTGCGGCGAGGTAGCCGAACTCCCGGTCACCGTGCGCGGACTGGTGGAGGTTCATGAAGTCCATGTCGATGTCCGCCCACGGAATCTCCCGATCGTACTGCGTGTGCAGGTGGACGAACGGCCTGTCGAGGGCCTTCAGGCCGGCGATCCACATCTTCGCGGGGGAGAAGGTGTGCATCCAGGTGACCAGGCCCACGCAGGCGTCGTCGGCGTTCGCGTCCAGGCACAGGCGGCGGACGGCGTCCGGCGTGGTCAGGACCGGCTTGAACACGACGTCGACGGGAACGTGGGCCGACTCCGAGAGGACGCCGGCCATCTCCCGAGCGTGGGAGGCCACGGTGTCGAGCACCTCCGGTCCGTACAGATGCTGGCTACCCGTGACGAACCAGACATTGTACTTCTGGAGATCCATCACGATGGTACCTCTCTTCGGTCGAATTGCCGACGATCCGCCGGTTGCCGTTCCGCCTCGCGCCATGTTCGCGTGGGACCGGACCGCGATCAAGTCGATGCGGTCCCCTGCTTTCGTGAGCGATAGGAGCACCCCATGTCCAAAGCCATCAGGTTCCACGAGAACGGCGGACCGGACGTCCTGCGCCTCGACGACGTCCAGGTCGGAGACCCCGGGCCGGGCGCGCTGCGGCTGCGCCACACCGCCATCGGCGTGAATTTCGTCGACACCTACCAGCGCTCGGGTCTCTATCCCGTCCCGCTTCCCCAGGTGGCCGGGAGCGAGGCGGCCGGCGTGGTCGAGGCGGTGGGGGAGGGCGTGGAGGGGTTCGCCGTCGGCGACCGCGTCGCCTACACGGGGGTCCTCGGCGCATACTGCGAAGAGCGCCTCGTCCCGTCCGACCGCGTCGTGACGATCCCCGACGGCATCTCGGACGAGCAGGCCGCGTCGATGTTGCTGAAGGGGATGACCGTCCAGTACCTGATCCACCGCACCTACGCCGTGGCGCCCGGCGAGACGGTGCTCTGGCACGCCGCCGCCGGCGGCGTCGGGCTGATCGCCTGTCAGTGGCTGCGTGCACTGGGCGTCACCATGATCGGGACGGCGGGCACAGACGAGAAGGCCGCGCTCGCCACGGCGCACGGCTGCACCCACACGGTGGTGTACACGCGCGCGAGCTTCGTCGATCGCGTTCTGGAGATCACGGACGGCCGGAAGCTCCCGGTCGTGTACGACTCGGTGGGAGCGTCGACGTGGGAGGGCTCCCTCGACTGCCTGCGACCCCGGGGCCTGATGGTGTCCTTCGGCAATGCGTCGGGCGCCGTCCCGCCCGTGAGCATCGGAGTCCTCGCGGCCAAGGGGTCCCTCTACCTGACCCGCCCCACGCTGGGCACGTACATCGCGACCCGCGCCGAGCTCGTGGACACCGCGGCATCGCTCTTCGAAGTGGTGCTGTCGGAGAAGGTCCGGATCGTGACCACGCGCCGCTACCCCCTGGCCGAGGCGGCGCAGGCCCACATCGACCTGGAGGGCCGGCGCACGACCGGATCGGTGATCCTGGTGCCCTGAAGGGCTAGATTCCAGACGCCTGCCCCCGGGCAACCACAGCCGGTCGTTTCCCTCGACGGAAGCAAAGCATGGGTCGGGGCGTCGAAGAGCTGATGCGGCGGCGGGTCCCCCACGTCCTGGGGCTGTACCTGGCCGCGGGTTGGGGCGTCCTGGAGTTCACCGACTGGATCATGGTGCGCTTCGGCGTCACGGCTCCGGTGGACACCGCGATCTTCCTGTCGGGTTGCCTGGCGCTCCCGGTCGTCGGGTGGATGGCGTGGCGCCTGGGCGCGTCACGGTCGTTCCCTCCCCTCGCTGCGCCCGCGCGCTCGGTCGCCGTCCTGCCCTTCGTCACCGTCGGTGGGGACCCCGACACCGAGTTCCTCGGCTTCGGGCTCGCCGACCAGATCCTCTCCGACCTGTCGCGGGTGGAGGACCTGCACGTCGTGGCCCGGACGTCGTCCTTCGCCCTCGGCGACGCACCAGGCGACGTGCGGGCGATCGGCCGGAAGCTCGGTGCCCGCAGCGTGCTCGAAGGAAGCATCCAGAGGTCGGGCGAACGACTGCGCGTGACCACCCAGCTCATCAACGCCGAGGACGGCTACCACCTGTGGTCGGAGCGGTACGACCGCACCATGGAGGACGTCTTCCACATCCAGGACGAGATCGCCTCGAACGTGGCGCGCGTGCTCCAGGCCGTGCTGCGCGATCACGAGCGGCGCGCGATGAGCAAGGTGTACACGCGCAACATCGAGGCCTGGGAGTTCTACCTCCGTGGACGGCGTTTCTTCCTCCAGACCCGCCTGCGAAGCCTGCAGTTCGCCCGGGACATGTTCACGCGGGCCATCGAGCTCGACGAGGACTTCGCGATGGCGCATGCCGGCCTCGCCGACGTGGCCGCCCTGATCGCGACGTACTATCCGGCCGCGAAGGCCGATCTCGAGGACGCGCTCGAGGCCAGCCGGCGGGCGCTGTCCCTGGATCCCGAGCTCGCCGAAGCTCACTCGGCCCACGGAGCGGTGCTCTCCGTCATGGGCGAGCTCCCCGCCGCCGAGGCGGCGTTCCGCAGGGCCACGGAGCTGGACCCGCGCCTGTACGAGGCACGCTACTTCCACGCCCGGGCCTGCTTCCAGATGGGTCGGTTCGAGGAGGCGGTGTCGCTCTTCCGCGAGGCCTCCGCGGTCCGCGAGGACTACTCCGCGTCCTTCTTCGCGGCCCAGTCGCTCGAAGCCATGGGCGAGCACGACGAGGCACGCAAAGCCTACGGTGAAGCGCTGAACGTCGTCGAGCGACACATGCAGTTCAACCCGGACGACGCGCGGGCCGCGACCATGCGCTCCGTCGCCCTGTGCCGCCTCGGGCAGGTCGAAGAAGGACTGTCGTGGGCAGACCGGGCGCTCGCCATGGACGCCGAGGATGCCGGCGTCCGGTACAATGCCGCCTGTCTCTTCGCCGTGGCCGGGAAGCCGGACCGTGCGCTGGAGTGCCTGGAGGAGGCCATGGCCGTGGGCTTCGGGAACGTCCGCTGGTTGGAGCGCGACCCGGATCTCGACAGTCTGCGCGGCGACCCGCGCTTCACCAGCCTCATGGCCCTCATGTCCGGTTCCCGCGACGCCGACCGCGCTTGCGCCCCACCCGAAGTGGATTGAGTCTTCGACGACGTTCGTTCGGCCCTCTCTCGGAAAGACTCCCGATGAAGACGTTGCGCACCCTCGCCCTGCTCGAGGTGAGCGGATCGTACGCCGCCGGGCGGGCGTGAGCACCCGGGGGAAGGACGCGCTCCGTGGCTGACGACCCGTGGGTGGACGACGCGAGCGCAGCCCTCCTGACGGACCAGTACCAGCTCACGATGGTGCAGGCGTACTGGCGGGAGGAGATGTTCGAGACCGCCGTGTTCAGCCTGTTCGTGCGCCGACTCCCCGAGGGGTGGAACTACCTCCTGGCGTGTGGCCTCGACGACGCCCTGCGCTACCTCGAGCGTGTGCGCTTCGACGAGGACGCGCTCGCGTACCTCGCGACGCTCGACGGTTTCTCCGCCGACTTCCTGGGCTGGCTCCGCGACTTCCGCTTCACCGGGAGCGTCGACGCCCTCCCCGAGGGAACGCCGTTCTTCGCGGAGGAGCCGATCCTCGTGGTCGAGGCCCCCCTTCCCGAGGCGCAGCTGGTCGAGACGTTCCTGATGAACCAGGTCCACCTGCAGACGCTGCTGGCGTCGAAGGGGGCGCGCGTCGTGACGGCCGCCCAGGGGCGGACGGTGGTGGACTTCGGACTTCGCCGCACCCACGGCACCGACGCCGGCATGAAGGGCGCAAGGGCGTTCTGGATCGCGGGCGTGGACGGCACGAGCAACGTCCTCGCTGGACGCGCCTACGGAATCCCCCTCAACGGGACCATGGCGCACAGCTACGTCCAGGCCCACGACGACGAGCGCGATGCGTTCCGCGCCTTCTCCGCGCTCTACCCCGGCACCGTGCTCCTCGTGGACACCTACGACACCCTCGAGGGGGTGCGGCACGTGGCGGAGCTGGCCGACCAGCTCGGCCCCGACTTCGCGGTCCGGGGTATCCGACTCGACTCGGGAGACCTGGCGGCGCTGGCGCGCGACGCGCGGCACATCCTCGACGACGCCGGGCTCGGCTCGGTCGGCATCATCGCCAGCGGCGGTCTGGACGAGTACGAGGTCGCCCGCCTCGTGCGGGCCGGCGCGCCCATCGACGGGTTCGGGGTCGGAACCGCCATGGCCGTGTCGAAGGACGCTCCCTCGTTGGACACGGCCTACAAGCTCACCTCGTACGCCGGCCGCGGCCGCCTCAAGCTGTCACCAGGGAAAGAGATCCTGCCGGGCCACAACCAGGTGTGGCGCCAGGACCGCGACGGCCGAGCGGTACGCGACGTCATCGCCCCAGCCACCCCGAGGGGGGACGTCCCACATGGACGCGCGCTTCTGCGCAGGGTGATGGAGCACGGGGCGAGGGTGGAAGCCGGACGGGAGGGCCTGGACACGATCCGGCTGCGGGTGCGCGCCGAGACCGACCGGCTCCCCTCGGCGATCCGGAGCCTGGAGCCTGCTCATCCACCCTACCCGGTCGTGGTCGGCGACGAGCTGCGCCAACGCCAGCAGCGGCTCGCCGAGCGCCTGAAACCCGGGTCGGCGTCCTGATGGACGGTGCACTGGGCGTCGACTGGGCGGGCGACCCTCCCCCTCCCCGCCCGCCCTCGCGATACTACGGGGTATCCTCACCAGATCGCCCCGGAGGCCTCCGTGTTTCGTCGTCCCCGCCTCGCTTTCCCCGCCCTCCTCCTCTTCTCCGTCGCCTGCTCCGGGGATCGGTCCGCCGCGACCTCTTCGGCCAACCCGTTCCTCGAGCCCAGCACGCTCCCGTACCAGGCGCCACCCTTCGACCGCATCACCGACGCGGACTATCAGCCGGCGATCGAGGCCGGAATTGAGCGGCAGCGCGCACAGATCGACTCGATCGCCCGACAGGACGCCCCGCCCACGTTCGAGAACACGATCGTGGCGATGGAGCGGACCGGCCAGCTCCTCGGCCGCGTGATGCGGGCCTTCAACGCGGTCACGTCGGCCAACACGGACAGCGTGCTCCAGGGCGTGCAGGCGGAGGAGGCGCCCAGGCTCGCGGCCCACAGCGACGCGATCCATCTCGACCCGGTGCTCTTCCAGCGGGTGAAGACGATCTACGACGGGCGGAGCGAGCTCGGGCTCGACAGCGTGCAGGTCTTCCTGGTGGAGCGCTACTACAAGGACTTCGTGCGCGCAGGCGCGGAGCTACCGGACTCGGACAAGACCGAGCTGAAGTCGCTCAACGAGGAGGAGTCGCGGCTGTCCACCCGGTTCCAGAACGAGCTGCTCGCCGGACGCAACGCCGCCGGCGTGGTGGTCCGCGATTCCGCCGAGCTGGCCGGGCTGAGTGACGCGGACGTCTCCGCCGCGGCCGACGAGGCCAAGAGCCGGGGACTGGATTCCGGTTGGGTGCTCGCCCTGCAGAACACCACGCAGCAGCCGGCGCTCGCCTCCCTGCGCGACCGCGAGCTGCGCGAGCGCGTGATGGAGGCCTCCCTCTCCCGCGGCGACGGCGGCGAGCACGACACGCGGCCGATCGTGCGCCGTCTCGCCTGGATTCGCGCCCGAAAGGCGCAGCTCCTCGGCTATCCCACGTGGGCCGCGTACGTCCTCGACGACCAGATGGCCAAGACCCCGGCGGCCGCGGAGAAGCTGCTCACGGACATGGTTCCGGCCGCCACGACGAAGGCCCGCGACGAGGCGTCGAGGATGCAGGCGATCGTGGACCAGGAGGGCGGCGGCTTCCAGCTCGCCTCCTGGGATTGGCAGCTCTACGCCGACCAGCTGCGCAAGAAGGAGTACGACCTCGATCAGGCGGAGGTGCGCCCGTATCTGGAACTCGATCACGTGCTCATGGACGGCGTCTTCTTCGCGGCGCACCAGCTCTACGGCATCACCTTCGCGGAGCGCCACGACATCCCCGTCTACAACCCGGACGTGCGCGTCTTCGAGGTGTTCGATGCCGACGGCAGCCCGCTGGCGCTCTTCTACGCGGACTACTTCCAGCGTCCGAGCAAGAGCGGAGGCGCGTGGATGGACGCCCTGGTCGAGCAGTCGGGCCTGCTCGGGGAGAAGCCCGTCGTCTACAACGTGTGCAACTTCACCAAGCCGGCCCCCGGCCAGCCCGGGCTGCTGAGCTTCGACGACGTGACCACGATGTTCCACGAGTTCGGGCACGCGCTCCACGGGATGTTCTCGAACGTGCGCTACCCCACCCTCGCCGGCACCAACGTGCCCCGCGACTTCGTGGAGTTCCCCTCGCAGTTCAATGAGCATTGGGCGATGGATCCGGCCGTGCTGGCCAACTACGCCAAGCGGTACGACACCGGGGAGCCCATGCCGGCGTCCCTCGTCGACAAGATCCGCAAGTCGTCGACGTTCAACATGGGCTACGCCACCACCGAGTACCTGGAGGCCGCGCTCCTCGACATGGCGTGGCACACGCTGTCGGCGGACCAGCCCGAGCAGGAGGTGGACCCCTTCGAGACCGCGGCGCTCCGGCGCTATCGCGTCGACCTCGCGCAGGTGCCGCCGCGCTACCGTACGACCTACTTCTCCCACATCTGGGACGGCGGCTACTCCGCGGGCTATTACGCGTACATGTGGAGCGAGGTGCTGGACGACGACGCGTTCTACTGGTTCCGGGAGCACGGGGGCATGACGCGGGAGAACGGCCAGCGGTTCCGCGACATGGTCCTGTCGCGCGGCGGCAGCGAGGACGCCGGCGCCATGTACCGGGCCTTCCGCGGCCGCGACCCCAGCGTGGAGCCGTTGCTGGAGGAGCGGGGGCTGACCGGAGGCTGAGACGCAGTAGCGCCCTCGGGCTCGTCCGGCGACTCCGTCGTCAGCGCAGCCCGAGGGTGTCCTGCAGGATCTCGCGGATGCTCTCCGGGCCCCGGACCATCCGGTGGAAGTTGCCGATCCAGGACTGCCAGAGCAGGACCACGCCCGCGATGGCGAGGGCGGCGGCCGCGCCGATCATCACGCGCCGGTACCAGTGGTCGGGGAGGCGCTGGTGGCCCCACGAAGCCGCCCGAGCGACGCCGACGTAGACCCCCACGAACACGAGGAGGAAGGCTCCGTAGAACGCCGCGGCGTGCCCCCATCCCTGGTGGTACGCACCCAGGAAGAGCGGGGAGCCGACCAGCAGCCAGAACACCCAGGGCGCCGGAGAGAGGACGGCCAGCATCATGCTCTCCAGCGTCCGCCGCCGGGAGCTGATCGTCGGCTCGTCCACCGGGTCCTCACCCGATTCCCTGTACGTGCGTGCCGCCAGGAAGAGCACGAAGAGGCCCCCGACGATGCCCATCCAGCGCAGCACCTCGTCCGGGAGCTGGGAGAGCAGGAGCGCCGTCAGGGTCATGACCGTGGTCTCGGACACCAGGGGCACCACGGCGATGCGGAACCCGGCCCAGAAGCCGTGCCTGAGAGCAGTCACGGCGATCAGCGCCGTGAACGGGCCGGGCACGACCCCGGAGAAGAGGCCGAGGAGAGAGCCCAGGATGAGAGTTCGGATCACGGTCGGATCGGCTCGACGCGGACTGGGAGAGGGTCCGGCCTGGCGCTCCGGTCGGGCGCGGGCCCTCGAGGAGCGCACGGACAGAGAAGGAAGAAAGGGGGTGGAACCGCGAAGCGCTACCCCGGAGGGGAATCTACGCCCCGCGCCCGGGCCGGTGCGGCCTCGACCGAACGCCCTATCTTCAAGCAGCGACCCGTCCTCCCGTCTTCTCCCGGGTCGGACTCCCCCCGTCGCGGGAGCGGCGCATGAAGATCGAGCCCGAGCTGGTTGGTCGTACCTACGACGACTTCCTGTTCCGCCCCGGGAAGGGCGTCGTGCCCACCCGGAGGGAGGTGGCCCTCACCTCCCCGCTGACCCGGGGAATCCAGCTCGAGCTTCCCGTGGTGTCGGCGAACATGGACAGCGTGACCGGTTCCGCGATGGCGAAGGCCATGGCGCTGGAAGCCGGCATCGGCTTCATCCACCGGGCCATGTCCATCGAGGCGCAGGTACGGGAGATCGAGCGCGTCAAGCGCAGCCACGGCTTCGTGGTCGAGGAGCCCTTCCGGGTAGCACGGTCCGCGGGACTCCAGCAGGCCCGGGAGCTCATGCGCCAACGGGGGACCAGCCTCCTGGTCGAGGAGACCGAGGGGAGCGGCGTGCTCGCAGGGCTCCTGTCGGCCCGCGACGTGCCGTGGTTCGCAGGGGAGGACAACGGCCCCGTCGAAGGGTTCATGACGCCGTTCGACCGCCTGCACACCGGCCGTCCTGGCATCGGCCTGGAGGAGGCCGAGCGGCTCCTGTACGAGAACCGCGTCGAGAAGCTGCCACTCGTCGACGAGGACCGCCGCATCCGGGGCCTCATCACCAAGCGCGACGTCATCCTGCACCGGCACCGGCCCAGCGTGAGCAAGGACGACAAGGGCCGTCTGCGGGTGGGGGCGGCGGTCGGCGCCACCGGTGATTTCCTCGAGCGCGCCGAAGCCCTCGTCGGGGCGGGAGCGGACGTCGTCGTCGTGGACATCGCCCACGGTCACTCCGACGTCATGGCGCAGGCTCTGCGGAGCATCCGACGCCGCCTCCCGGACGTTCAGCTCGTCGCGGGGAACGTGGGTACGGCGGAGGGCGCACGCTTCCTCGCCGAGCTGGGCGTGGACGCGGTGAAGGTCGGGATCGGCCCGGGGCGCGGATGCCGCACCCGTCTCGAGACGGCCGCTGGCGTGCCCCAATTGCAGGCGATCCGCGAGGCGTGGCTGGAGCTCGGCGACGAGGTGCCGATCATCGCGGACGGGGGCGTGAAGGACGACAAGGACATCTTCCTCGCCATCATCTGCGGCGCATCCACCGTGATGATGGGAAGCGCGCTGTCGGGCACCGAGGAGTCACCGGGGCGGGTCATCGAGGACCCCGCAACCGGGCAGAAGCTCAAGATCTACCGGGGCATGACGTCACCCCAGGCGGTGCTCCGCACGCAGTTCGACGACGACGCCGACGTCGAGAACGCCCTGGAGACACCCGCCGAGGGCCAGGAGATCCAGGTGCCGTTCAAGGGGAGCGCGGTGGACATCCTGGCCCGGATCCGCGGCCATCTCCGCTCCGCGGTGAGCTACGCCGGGGCCCCGTCGCTCGCCGAAGCCCGGGCCGAGGTGGTCCGCGATCCGATGAAGCACCTCATCCCCCTGTCGGGCGCGGCGAAACGCGAGTCCTGGGAACGGTGAGACTCACGATGCCGGTGGCCGTCCGTCTTCCGTTGCCGATCGTCCTCCTTCTCGTGGCCACGCGCTCCCTGCCGCTGGCCTCGCAGGAGGTGCGCGGCGTCGTCTCGGACGTGGAGACGGGGGCACCCGTGGGGGGCGCGATGGTCCTCCTCCTCGACGGAGGCGAGGTCCTCGCGGCACAGGTCCTCACCGCGGACGACGGCGGCTTCCACCTGACGGCTCCGCAGCCGGGTCGCTACCACCTGCGCATCGACCGCATCGGATACGCCAGCACGAGTACCGATGCGTTCGAACTCTCCACCGGCCAGAGCCTCGAGCGGAGCATCGCCACGGGCGTCGAGCCCGTCGAGCTGGAGGGGATAGACGTGGAGGGCGCGCGCCGCTGCGAGGTGCGCCCGGCCGAGGGCCTGGCGACGTCAAGGGTCTGGGAGGAGGCGCGCAAGGCGCTGTCGGCCGCGGCGTGGACGTCGGAGCGGGAGATGTACCGATTCGCCTGGATGCGCTACGTGCGGGAGGTGGCCCCGGACGGTCGCCGCGTCCTCGACGAACGGCGCACGTACCAGCGCCGGTTCACGCCCCAACCCTTCACGAGCGTGCCGGCCGAGACCCTCGCCCGGGAGGGATTCGTCCGTCGGGACGGCCGCGACCGCGTCTACAACGCTCCGGACGCGAACGTGCTTCTCTCGGACGCCTTCCTCGACACGCACTGCTTCGCGCTCCGCGGTGGAAGGGAGGGCGAAGGCCTGATCGGCCTGCACTTCGAGCCGGTTCGGGGCCGTGGCCTCGCCGACGTGGACGGAGTGATCTGGCTGGAACGCCGCGGTGGGCGCCTGAGCTCGGTCGACTACGGCTACGTGAACCTCGGCCGGACCCTGGACGCGGAGGACGCTGGCGGTGAGATCGTCTTCAGCGGCCTCCCCAATGGGACCTGGGTCGTGAAGGAGTGGCGGATCCGGATGCCGCGGCTGGAGCAGCGCCGCGGCGCCGCCGGCGCCGTCCGCTACCACGTGCTGGGCTACCGCGACGAAGGCGGCCTGGTCCGGCGCATCGCGACGGCGGACGGTGAGGTCGTGCAGGACGAGGAGCGCGTGGCCGGCATGAGCGGGGTGGTCACCGACAGCCTGGGGCGGCCCGCGCCGGGGGCGCGTGTATGGATCGAGGGCGCGGGCCTCGAGGTCCGTGCGGGGGCGGACGGCGCCTTCGCGTTTCCGGACCTCGGGGTAGGTACGTGGCGGGTGGGCGCCACCACCCCGTCGCTGGAGGCTTTCGGCCACGGCGGGACGACCGCCGAGGTGGACGTCGCGGCCGGGACGTCGCCGGCCGTTCGTCTGGCCCTCCCCTCGGTGCGCAGCCTCGGGCTCGACCGGTGTGCCGAGCCGCCCGCCGACGACGAGGGCGTCGTCTTCGGCAGGGTGGTCGACGAGGACGGTCGGCCCGTGCCACGCGCGACGGTCCGCGTGCTGTGGACCACCGCGCGCGAGAGTGCCCGCCCAGGCGCGCTGCTGGTTGGCGACCGGGGCCTGGGCACCGAGACCGACGAGAGGGGAGTGTTCGCCGCTTGCGGCGCCCCGAGGGATCACGTGCTGGACGTGTCCGCCTCCCTGGACCAGCGCGCCTCCGAGGCGGTGGAGGTACGGATCCCGGACGACGAGGCGGTGATCGCCCTCGAGGTCACGCTCGCCGAGGACGTCTCCGCGGGCGTCACCGCACCTCCACCCGAGAGCCCGCCCGCAGAGGTCGGACCAGAGTCGGAGTGGCTCGCCTCCAAGGGCTTCCACCTGCGCGCGGAGGACGCCCTCCTGCACCAGAGTGGAGACGAGCTTCGCGCGGTGCGTCGCGACTCCATTGCCGCCGTGCTCGGGCAGGTCCCGCTCGTGGAAGTGGCACAGGTCAGGCCCGGCCGGAACGAGTTCCGCCTTCATCGCGCGGCACCCTGGAAAGCGAACGACCCACCGGAGACGTGGTGCGTGCTCGACCTCTTCGTGAACGGCAACCTGGTGCGGCAGATGGCGGGCAGCGCGGGGCTGAGCCCCGACCGTCTGCTGGACCCACGTCTCCGCCAGCTCACGGCGATCGAGGTGTTCGATGCCGACGACGCCCCGGTCACCGCTCCCGGAGGCTGCGGCGCGGCCCTCCTGTGGTTCTACGACATGCGGGACCAGGACGCCGACTTCACCGGGTCGCTGGCGGGTCGCGTGACGCGGCAGCCGGGGGCCGCGCCGGCGGCGGGCGTGACGGTCACGCTCCAACCCGGGGGCGTCGAGCGCCGCACGGACCCGCAGGGGTACGTCGACTTCGGGTGGCTGCCTCCGGCACGCTACCGGATCGACACGAGGGTCCCCGGTTGGGGCACCTGGAGCGCCGAGGTCCTGCTCCGCGCGGGCGAGCGACAGGAGGTCGCCATCGAGGTGGAGGCTGGGGCCGAGCGCCCCCGATGACCACGAGCCCCGCCCGGCCGCGGGGGACCGGACGGGGCTCGCGCTCCCTGGTTGGAGAAGATGTCGTCAGTGGATGTTCTTGTTGGACATCTTCTCGTCCTTGCTGATCTGGATGCACAGGTCGCCGCGCGTCTGGTAGACGTCGGTCTCCAGGACCGGACGCACCGGGTCGGCGCTGGCCGGCTGGCCGCGCGCCTCCTCGCGGACGACCGCGAACGGGATGTTGCCCCCGCGGGTCGTCGCCCACCGGCGCAGGTCGGCCAGGCGCTTCCCTTCGAGCCACAGCTCGAGGCCGCGCTCGGTCATGAGAAGCGTCCACGCCTCGTCGAGGCTGGCGGCCGACACCATCGGGAGGTCCATCCCGTTGGCGTTGTGGTAGGCGCGTACCTCGTTGATCTTCGCGACCGCGGTGGCGAAGTCGCCGCCCTGCACCAGGGCCGCTTCCGCCTCGATGAGGCGCATCTCCGTCCCCTTGGTCAGCGCGATCTCGTCGCTGTAGCTCCGGTACTTGCGCTGCCGGTAGAACGGCCGACGACCGTCACCGCCGTCCTCCACGGTCCCCTCGTCGGTCATGGCGACGTCGTACTGCACCCGCGGATCGCCCCCGTTGGGCTCGGTGAGGTTCTCACCGAGCGTCTCGAAGGGCGTGCCCCATACGGACGTCTCGTCCCGCAGGTAGCCCCACCAGTACATGTCGTTGGACACTCCCGCCGTCTGGTTGTAGTAAATCCAGTACACCCAGTCCGTCGGGATATGCGCCGCGTCGGAGACGGCGCCGCTCCAGTCGCCGAGCTGCATGCGCGTGTGCGCACGCCCGGCGTAGGAGGCCAGCTGCATGTCGTGCTCGCCGGCGGCCCCTGCCATCTGGATCGCGTTGTCGAAATGACCCTCCGCCCGCTCGTAGAAGGCCGTGTACGGCTGGCTGGGCCCGCCGTCGATGACCGCCTCGCAGAAGTGGTCCCCGAGCGCCTTGTTGGCGAAGCCGGCCCACATCGTGACGGAGGGAATCTCCGGCCTCGACAAGGGGTCGATGCCCAGCTCGTCGAACACTGCCGTCAGACGCTCGATGGCGTTCTCGGCCACCCACCGCGCCTGCGACGGCTCGGCCCAGCGCGATTGGGACTCGGCCCAGTCGTCCTGGGAGAATCCATCGCTCAGGCCGCGCAGCCCGATCCACGTCCCCACGTGGACCAGCTCGTCGGAGAGCATGGCACCGGCCGTGATCAGGCCGCCGCCCCCGGGGACGATCATGCCTTCGGCGAAGTCGCCGGCCACCCCTGCTGCCAGCGCCTCGATGGACTCCTTCGTGTTGAGGTCCTCGTCCTGGATCATGGTGGGGTTGTCCACGTCCATGCTGCACGCACCGAGAGCCACCGCTCCGGCGATCATGGCGAAGCCAGTGAGTCGCCGCGGCCGGCTCGTGAGTCTTTTCTCGCTCATTGCCTTGATCCTTTCTCGAGATTCAGCCATGGATCCGCGACGCATCAGAATCCGAGACGCAACCCGAAGGTGAACGTCCTCGGGACGGGTGTGATGAAGTAGTCCTGGTTGGAGAGGTCGTTGGTGCTGTAGTTCGCCTCGGCCTCCATCGCCCAGGTGTCGATCTTCCGCCAGAGGTTCCTGCCGGTGAAGTAAAGCATGCCCGTGCGCAGGCCGGCCCTGGAGACCAACTCCTCGGGCACGTCGTAGCTCAGCGTCAGCTCACGCAGCTTCCAGAAGTCCGCCGGCATGACGACGTTGCCGCGCCCGCCGGTGGGCCACGGGGTTTCGCAGTACGCGAGGATCGCCGGGTCCGAGGTCGTGTGGCAGATCGTCATCGCCGACTGGCCCCAGTAGTCGGAGCTGACCTGCTCGTTACCCTGCGGAATGGTCTGTCGCGCAATCCACCGGACCGTCGAGCTCTCGGTGTAGTTCCCGCCCGAGTGGTCCATCATGGCGCGCAGGTGGAAGCGCCCGTAGTCGAATTCGCTGCTGAACTGGAACGTGCGCGTGGGCATGGGCGGCCCGATGTACCCCTCGTTGTTGGGGTTCCGGATCTTCTTTCCGTCGGCGTCGAGCTGGAAGCTGCCGTCGGAGTTGAGGAGCCAGGGCTGGTCCTTGACCTCCACCACCTCACCGTTCTTGACCACGAACCGGTCGCCGAAGAAGGCGCCCAAGGGGTAGCCCACCCGGTTGAACTGCGTCCAGTGGACGCCGAGCTCCTCCTCGCCGCCCAGATCGGTGATCTCGTTGTGCATGAACGCCATGTTCGCCGAGGCGTGCCACCGGAAGCCCTCGGTCTCTACCACGGTGCCGTTCAGGCTGAGCTCGACGCCGTGGTTCTTGATCTCTCCCACGTTCTCGAGCTGCGTGTTGATGAAGCCCGCCGAGGGCGGATACTGCACGGGGATCAACGCGCCCTCGGTGCGCTGATTGTAGTACGTAGCCTCGATCCCGAAGCGGCCCGTGAACAGGTCGGCGTCGAAGCCCACCTCGATCTCATGGCTCTTCTCCGGCGCGAGCTCCGGGTTGCCGATGTTCTGCGGCGTCACGGCCGCGACCCCCTCCAGCGCCGAGGCCGGGGCCCAGGTGCGCACGGCGTCGAACGCGCCGGGCTGCTGCCCCGCCGTCCCGTAGGCCGTCCGCAGGCGGAGCGTCCCGACCCAGTCCGGAAGGAATCCATGCTCGGAGATGACCCAACTCAGCGAAGCCTTCGGGTAGATCTCGTACGGATAGTCCGAGCCGAACGCGCTGTGGGCGTCGGCCCGAGCCCCCACCGTGAGGAAGAGCAGTTCGTTGAAGCCGACCTTGTCCTGGAGGAAGAAGCCCGCGCTCTTCTGCGTACGGCGCCACTCCCACCCCGTGGTGGTCGCGGCCGCGCCCACCGTGGAAAGGCCCGGCGCGGGAAAGTCCTGGCCGTAGGCCTCGGCCCGGCCATCGATCGTCTGGTAGGCCTGGAAGCCCGCGGACAGGTCGTTGCGGATGTTGTCGGTGAAACGCGCCCGATACGACGCGGACAGGTCCAGGTTCAGCGACGTGGCGTCGCGCCGATAGTTGTCCTTCCGGCCCTGCGGGTTGAGGCTGTTACCGCCGTAGGGCTGGAACTCGGTGTTGTCCGAGTGGAACACGTCCGCGCCCACGGTGAAGCGCGCCTGGAAGTCCTCAGAAGGGTTCCAGGCCGCGTTCATCCCGCTGGTGAAGCGGTCGCTCTTGAAGTTCGCCTCGATCAGCGCGATCTGCTCGACGGGCATGAACAGGCCGCGCGCGCCGGCGGCGAGGGCGTTGATGCCGTAGCCGTAGACGTTGTTGGCGTCCTGCGGCATGGCGACTTCGCGCTGCACGAAGCCGGTCTGGAAGCCCACCACCAGGTCCTCCCGCGGGAAGAGCTGGAGGTTGCCGCGGAAGGAGTAGTAGTCCTCGCCGTTGCCCGGGAGCATGCCGTCCTGCGTGCGGTACGTCCCGGAGGCGAAGTAGCTGAAGCCCTCCTGCCCTCCCTGCGTGGAGAGCTGGTGCTCCATCATGTTGCCGCTGGACACGTAGTTGTCGTAGAACCAGGGCGCGTACAGCGAGACGTTCCACCAGTCCATGGGTGTGTTCGTGACGCCGTACTCGCCGGAGTAGGTCCAGCTGCCCCGCTCGCTGCCCCGGCCCTTCTTGGTGAAGATCTGGATCACGCCGGCCGACGCCTCCGTCCCGTACAGCGTGGCGGCGGCGGCGCCCTTGATGACCTCAACGCGCTCGATGTCGTCGGGGTTGATGTCGTCGATCCCCGACCACGACGTGCCGCCCGTCCACACGCCCGAGATGTCGGAGTTGTCGATGCGGACGCCGTCGACGTAAATGAGGGGCTGGATCCCCATCGCGAAGCTTCCGGCCCCGCGCAGGATGATCTTCGAGCCCTGCCCCACGTAGCCGCCACCGGTCATGATCGTCATGCCCGCGCTCCGGCCCTGGAGCAGCTCGGACATGCTCGTCACAGGCGCGGTGCTGAGCGCCTCCGTGTTCACGGTCGCGATGGTGTTGCCGATCTCCCTGCGGGACGTCTGCCTGCCCTGGCCGGTCACCACCATCTCGTCCAGCGCGACAGCGGACACCTGCAGTGACAGGTTGAGCGTGACCGTCTCTCCCGCTGGCACCGTCACGCTCGTCTCCTGGGCGGCGTACCCGATGACCAGGGCGCGGATCGTGTGCTCCCCGGCCGGAACGTTGAGGAGCAGAAAGCGTCCCTCGGGATTGCTGAGGGTGCCGTGCGAGGTCCCGGGAATGAACACCTGCACGCCGCCTAGGGGTGCCATGTTGGAGGCATCCGTGACGACGCCCACGATGCGTCCTGTTGCCTGTGCGGACGCCGGTGCGGCGAGCGGCAGCAGCAGAGCCGCCGACAAGACGGCGACGAACGCCGCCCGCGTCCTTCTCTGAACAGCTGGTGACATGATGGCTCCTGGGTCCGAAGTGGACAGGTGGAGGTCGGCGCAATGCGCCGACACCAGGTCGATAACCACTGCGCCGCAACGAGTACGAGCGTCGGCGACGCACCGGGACACGGAGCCCACAGGCCGGCAAGAACGGCCAGGAGGGGCATGGGCCTCCACGTCGTGCGCATGGTACGCGATGGCGCGTAGAAACGAAACCTAAATTGGAACTCCAAATAGTTTATCTATCACGTATCACAGCGCCTTACGCGCGGGTGAGCGACACGAGGTCGCGATCGACGTGGAGGCGGGAGCCTGACGCCGCCTCCGACGCTGCGCGCGTCGCTCCGCCGACGTTGCGGCCCGCCACGGCAGGATCGAGCTTATCGGTGCCTCCCGCAGCCGTTCCGATCCTGTCCGACAACCACCCCCCCGTCCGGACGAGACGACCATGAGGACGCTCTCCCAGGCGGTGGTGCTCGCGGCCCTCTTCGCCGCGGCCCCCGTCCATGCGCAGGACTCCCTCTTCACCGCATCCACCTTCCGTGGGCTCGCGCTCCGCGAGATCGGCCCGGCCGTCACCTCCGGCCGGATCGCGGACTTCGCCGTGCACCCCGGGAACCCGGCGACGTGGTACGTCGCCTCGGCGTCGGGAGGCGTGTGGAGGACCGTGAACGACGGCACGACGTTCGAGCCGGTCTTCGGCGGCCAAGGCTCCTACTCCATCGGCGTGGTCACGCTCGACCCGACCAACCCCCACGTGGTGTGGGTGGGCACCGGCGAGAACAACGCCCAGCGCGCCGTCGCGTACGGTGACGGCGTCTACAGGTCGGTGGACGGCGGCCGCACGTGGAAGCGTGTGGGGCTCGACCGCTCCGAGCACATCGGGAAGATCCTCGTGCACCCTGAGGACGGTAACGTCGTCTACGTCGCGGCCCAGGGCCCGCTGTGGAGCGCCGGGGGGGACCGGGGCCTCTACAAGACCACGGATGGCGGCGGGACATGGACACGGATCCTCGAGGTGGACGAGAACACGGGCGTCAACGAGGTCCTGATGGATCCCCGCGACCCGGACGTCCTGTACGCCACGACCTGGCAGCGGCGGCGGCACGTCTGGACGTACATCGGCGGCGGCCCGGGGTCGGCGATGTACAAATCCACCGACGGGGGTGACACCTGGGCCAAGGTCACCACGGGGCTCCCCTCCGGCGACGTGGGCCGGATCGGGTTGTGCCTCTCGCCCGTCGACCGCGACTACGTCTACGCGATCGTAGAGACCGGCGACGACCGCGGCGGCTTCTTCCGCTCGACCGACCGCGCCGGGTCCTTCGAGAAGCGCAGCGGCTACAACACAAGCGGCAACTACTACGCGGAGATCTTCTGCGACCTCTTCGACCGCGACCGCGTGGTGGCCATGGACGTGTGGGCGCAGGTTACCGACGACGGTGGCGCCTCGTGGAGCCGCTTCGGCGAGCAGGGAAAGCACGTGGACAACCACGCGCTCTGGCAGGATCCCGCCGATGCCGACCACTACCTGAACGGCAACGACGGTGGCGTCTACGAAAGCTGGGACCGGGCGAAGACGTGGCAGTTCAAGGCCAACCTCCCGGTGACGCAGTTCTACAAGGTCGCGCTGGACTACGACACGCCCTTCTACAACGTCTATGGCGGCACGCAGGACAACTTCTCCCTCGGCGGGCCGTCCCGCACCACGAGCCAGCACGGCATCGTGAACGCCGACTGGGTCGTCACCAACGGGGGCGACGGGTTCGAAAGTCAGGTCGATCCGACGGACCCGAACATCGTCTACGCGCAGTCGCAGTATGGAGGGATCGTCCGCTACGACCGTGCGAGCGGAGAGGCAGTGCCCATCCAGCCGCAGCCGGGGCTGGGTGAGCCGGGGTTGCGCTGGAACTGGGACACGCCGCTGCTGATCAGCCCCCACTCCCACACGCGCCTCTACATGGCGGCCAACAAGGTCTTCAGGAGCGACGACCGAGGGAACTCCTGGCAGGTCATCAGCCCGGACCTGAGCCGTCAGCTCGACCGCAACAACTTCGAGGTGATGGGGAAGCTGTGGAGCGTGGACGCCGTCGCGAAGAACCAGTCCACCACGATCTGGGGCAACGTCGTCACGCTGGACGAATCACCCGTGCAGGAGGGCCTGATCTGGGCCGGCACCGATGACGGCCTCATCCAGGTCACCGAGGACGCGGGCGGCATGTGGCGTCGCATCGAGTCGTTCCCGGGCGTGCCGGCGCGTACGTACGTGAACATGGTGCTGGCGTCCCGACACGACGCGAACACGGTGTACGCGGCGTTCAACAACCACAAGAACGGGGACTTCGGGCCCTACCTGCTGAAGAGCACGGACGGCGGACGCAGCTGGCGCTCCATTGCCTCGAACCTCCCCGAACGTGGCTCGGTCTACAGCATCGCCGAGGACACGGAGGTTCCGGACCTCCTCTTCGTCGGCACCGAGTTCGGGGCGTGGTTCACACGGGACGGCGGCGCCCACTGGGTGCAACTCACGGGCGGGCTGCCGACCGTCGCGGTGCGCGACCTGGCCATCCAGACACGGGAGAACGACCTGGTGCTCGCCACGTTCGGGCGGGGCTTCTGGGTCCTCGACGACTACGCGCCCCTGCGCACCGCCACCTCCGACGTGCTCGCGAGCGCTGCGCACATCTTCCCGACCCGCGACGCGCTGCTGTACGTGCCGTCGCGTCCGCTCGGGCTCAGCGACAAGGCGTTCCAGGGCGAGTCGTACTTTGCGGCCCGGAATCCGCCCTTCGGCGCGGTCTTCACCTACTGGCTGAAGGACGACATCCCGACGCTCGAAGAGCAGCGGAAGGCCCGCGAGGCCGAGCGGGAGAAGGCCGGGCAGCCGCCGGGCTACCCCTCCTTCGAGGAGATGCGCGCGGAGGACCAGGAGCAGGATCCCTATCTGCTGTTCACCATCCGGGATTCGCGGGGGGACGTCGTCCGGCGCCTGCGCACCGCGCCCCACAAGGGCATCCAGCGCATCGCCTGGGACCTGCGCTATCCGCCGACCGTCCCGGTGGATCTCGGCCCTCCGGGTGCGCCGAACCCCTTCTCCGAGCCCGACGTCGGGCCTTTCGCCGTGCCCGGCATCTACACGGTGTCGATGGCGAAGGTGGTCGACGGAGTCCCGGAGACGCTCGTCGAGCCCACGGCGTTCCAGGTGGTTCCGCTGAACAACGCGACGCTGGTGGCCGAAGACAAGGCGGCGCTGCTGGCGTTTCAGAGGGAGGCGGGCGAGACGCAGCGCGAGATCCAGGCGGCGTCACAGAAGCTGGGAGAGGCCTCCAACAGGCTGCGCCACATCCGCGAGGCCATCCGGCTGACGCCGGCGCTGCCCGACAGCACCCTGGCCGGCGCCCGCGCGTTGGAGCGGAGCATCGCCGAGATCCGCATCACGCTCAACGGCGACGGGAGCGTGGCCCGCCGGCAGTTCGAGACGCCGCCCTCGATCATGGGCCGCATCGGCGGCGCCGTGTACGCCTCCTACTCCGCCACGTCGGCACCCAGCCCTTCACAGCGCGAGCAGGTACGCCTCGCGCAGCATCAGTTCCAGGTGCTCGCGCCCCGGATCACGGAGGTGCTGCAGGATCTGGAGGCGCTCGAGGCGCGACTGCAGGCCGCGGGCGCGCCCTACACGCCGGGACGGCCGATCGGCAGGTAGCACGAGCGGGGAACCCCGTCTGGCTCCGGGAACCGAATCCCCCACCGCCGGCATCCGGCCGGCGGTGGGGGATTCGCCTCTACCTGCTCGAGCGCTCCCCCTCCAGCGCCCGCGCGATCCGAGCTCGCAGGTCGTCGAGGTGGGCCCGCGTCATGCCCGACGTGCGCGGCATGGCCGCCTGGATCTGCTGGTCGAGCGCCTTCAGCTCGGCACGCACGGAGGCGTAGATGTCCGAGAGCTTCGTGTCGAGCTGCGGCCGCTGCGGGCCGAAGAGGCCACGGGCCGGCGCGTTCGGGTTCGGCGGGGGCGGGTTGATCTTCAGGTCGAGCATGTCGACGTAGGCCCTCTGAAGCGCGCGCCGATAGACGTCGACGGAGCTTCCCTGCGCCAGCTCGCTGAACAGCCCGGTGCGAACATCCGCCAGGAGCTCGAGCGGCGTGTAGCCGTTCCCGCTCCCCGCCTCCTGTGCGTACTCGCTCATGCGCATGAGCCGGTCGTCGCGGAGCAGCGACGACAGGATTCCGGACTGCGCCGCCGAGATCCGCTGGACCGAGCCCGTGGGCTCGATGCGCCTGAGGATGTCCTCGTCGAGGAGGAACGTCGGCGTCCGGAACGCGTTCTCGGACAGGAACGCGACCGCCGCCTTCTGGCGCGCCCGCGACACCGGCGTGAACCGCACTCCCTCCTGGCTCCCGTACCGCTCCTTGGAGTCCGCGCCGCCCACGATGTTGGTGACGTGTGTGAGCTCGGTCCGCCACTGCCCCACCATGCGCCCGTACAGATTGTCCAGGTCGTCCCAGCCCTCGGTGGGCTTGCGCGTGGCGGGCAGCACCCACGCCATCTCCCGCTTCAGATTCGCGATGCCCAACCCCGTCGCCTCGACGGCATCCTGGTCGCCGACGGCCTCGGTCTCCTCGCCGGGATCGCTCCCCGCGCTGCCCGAGGTGGAGAAGCGCAGATAGGGCACGGTATCCTGCACCCGCGCCCACTCGTCCAGGATCGGGCGCTCCGCCTCCCCTGTGGCCGCCTCGGGGATCGGCTTGTACCCCCACATGGTAGCCCACTTGTCGTAGGGTCCGATGCCCGGGACGAGCAGGTCCACCGGGATGTGGTCCTCGGGCTGCGCCACGTAGTTGAAGCGCGAGTAGTCCATGAGCGTCGGGGTGTGGCCCATCCGCCTCAGGAAGGACTCGTTACGGAGCGAGTCCACCGGGTACCACGAGCTCGCCTTCATGTTGTGCTGGAAGCCGAGCGTATGCCCCACCTCGTGGGCGAGCACGTACTCCAGCAGCCGGCCCATGAGGTCGTCGGAGAAGGGGAACTGTCGCGCCCGCGGATCGTTGGCCGCCGCCTGCGTGAAGTACCAGGTGAGCTGCAGCCGCTGCACGTTCTGATAGAACTGGATGTGCGCGTTCAGGATCTCGCCGGAGCGCGGGTCGTGCACGTTGGGCCCCGAGGCGTTCTCCACGGTCGAGGGAAGCCAGCGCACCACCGAGTAACGCGCGTCCTCGGGCGACCAGTCCGGGTCGTCCGGCGCCTCCTTCGCGATGATCGCGTTGCTGAACCCGGCGGCCTCGAAGGCGGGCTGCCAGTCCTCGATCGCCTTCTTGAACCACGGCACCCACTTCTTCGGCGTGGCCGGATCGATGTAGTAGACGATCGGCTTCACCGGATCGGACACGGCGGCGTTCGGGTCCTTCTTCTCCAGGCGGTAGCGGGTGATGAAGCACTGCCCCTTCACCTGCTGACCCTCGTCCGTGTAATCGGTGAAGCGCACGGAGAAATAGCCTACCCGGTCGTCGCACAGGCGGGGCTTCATCGGCACGTCGGGCAGACGGTGGAAGCTCCAGCTCATGACGATGGTGTTGGACGGGTTGTTGTTCGGCGTCACGCCGAAGCGGGCGGGCGTCGGCGCGGCCGCGGCGCCGCCCCGCGAAGGCGGCTGCGCGAACGTCAGCGTTGAGTAGACGTTGACGTTGTCCGGGAACGGCGTGGCGCTCTCGATCCACGAGCGTTGCGCGTCCACGTTTCCGGGGATGCGCCTTCCCGGCCCCAGCTCCGCCGGCGGCTGCGTGAACAGCCGACTCACGTCGATCACCACGGAGCTGTCGGGGCCGTACGCCTCGACGTTGAAGTCCGCCACGATGGGCGGCGTGTTGGCGGCTTCGACCGCACGGTACTCGGGCGTGGTGGAGTCGGCCATCGCCTCGTAGGAGACGGCACGGAGGTACACCCGGTCGTTCCTGCGCTGCCAACGGTAGACCCCGTTGCTCACGGCCTGTCCGCCGTAGCCCGAGCCGAGGACGGTCTTCGCGATCTCAATGACCAGGAGCTCGTCCTTGTCGAGCTGATCGCGCGGGATCTCGAACATCAGCTTGGAGCCGATGCGGTGCACCGTGAACATCCCCGGCCGCGACTGCGCCGAGTCCGGAATCACCTGATCGTAAGGGCGGGGGCTCGGCTCGGCCGCCGCCTGGGCGCCCCGTGGGACCTGCCCACGCGGGCCTGTCTGGGCACCCGCGGAGGGTGGCCCGGCAGTGTCACCGCGGGAAGCACCGGCACGCGGTCCCGACGGCGATGGAGTGGACGGGGGCGCTTGGTGCGAGCATGCGACCAGCGACGAGGAGAGCGCGACGACGAATGCGACGCGAAGGTATCTCATGGGATCGACGGCTGAGGCGGCGTGGAGCAGCCGACGCGGCGCTCCGATCGCCGGCGAACGCCTTCGGCCGGGAGGGGTGGCGCGGAGGCGGTCCGGCGCACCCCGGGAACGTCCCTCCCGGCCGTCGCCCTGTCAAGCCGGGGCGTCGGGCGTCAGGTGCGACCCTCCGAGGCATCCGCCAGCAGGAGCCGCCACCGGAGCTGCAGCGCGAACCAGACGAGCGCGGCGAGGCCCAGGATGAGCGAGCCGGCCGCCGCGCTGGACATCGCGACCCTGATGCCGCCCCAGATCAGCATGGGCTGGATGTCCCCCGCCATCTCGATCGACTGCGCCGCGATGATGACGCCGAGCAAGGTGCCCAATACCCCTGCGACCAGCGCGAATCCGCCCCAGAACAGGATGGCGTCGATCCAGGCCTTGGTGCGCAGGTCCGGCGCGGCGCCCGGTCGGAACAGCCTGGCGATCGACCATACGGTCAGCCCCGCGACCGCGAGCGCGGAAACCAGCAGGGGCCAATGGATCACCCCCATCTCCCTCCAGATGTCACCCATGACGAACCCTCCGTGTTTCGGGGAATCGATCGTCGAGGCCCAGCGCCTCGCGGTGTGCCTCCCTCACCGTCGCCAGCCACCGGGTCAGGACGAACCACGTCCACGCGCCGGCCGTCGCGAACAGGAGGGCCACCGCCAGGAGCGCGCCGTCGCGCACCAGCCACGCCGGCAGCAGCACCAGCGCCCGATCCGGCGTGAGCTCGAGGGTCGCTGCGAGGCGGCAGAAGTCGATGAACGCCCCCCCGACCGCCACCACCGGGAGGACCATGGAGAGCGTCACGACGGCGTCCAGTCGGCGTTCCGGAACCCGGTGGTCCCCCTTGACCCACAGCTCGAACCCCGTGCCCAGGATCGTCGCCCCGAGGAGGGCTCCCAGACCCAGCACCGGCCACAGGAACGGCGAGGGATCGGCCAGCAGGTCGGCCCGCAGGAGCGCGAGGGTCTCGACGAGCAGCACGAAGGCGGCGGTGAGCGCGAGGGCGGATCGCTCCGCCAGCCTGAGCCGGTGGTCGGCCACGCCGCGTGTGAGTCGCCCGTACAGCGGCGTGTGCAGTCGGCCGAGCTCCCGAATCGCGAAGGGGTCCGGCACCAGCGCCTCCAGCGCGCGCGTCTCGGCCTCCTCCGGGGTGAGGCCCTCGGCCGCCAAGCGGTCGCGAAGCTCCTCGAGATCGTACTCCAGCTCGTGGAGGATCCTGACCCGCACCGGGAGCGGCACGCGGAGCTCGCCCTCCACCTTCCGCAGGGCGGGGAGGAATCGCCGCAGGGCCGCCGTGCTCATGCCGGCGCCTCCCCGGGTCCCCGCAGCAGCTGCATGAGGCGGGCGGTGATCTCCTGGATGCGGCCCGTCCGGCCCTCCAGGTGTCGCGTGCCCGCGCTCGTCAGCGCGTAGACCTTCTTCCGCCGGCCCCCGGTGCTCGACCACGACCCGCGGATCAGGCCCTCCTCCTCGAGCCGGTGCAGGATCGGGTACAGCGTCCCGTGGCGGAAGCGGAAGAGCCCGTTGCTGTCCTCCTCGACGTCCAGCGCGATCTGGTATCCGTGCTTGGGACCGGCGCGCAGCGTGGACAGCACGATCACCTCGTGGATGTCGCGGGCGAACCCCTGGACGTCGAAGTCGTTCTCCATGGCGGAGCCTCATGTCCTTCTTATATCGACACCCTGTATATCGTCACTCTATATAATAACGCCCCGGCACCCGCGCAAGAAGCGCCCACAGGGAAACACCCGGGCCCGACTGGACGTAGGGTCGGGGGACACCACGACTCGAATTCGATGGGGAGCTTCGCCGTGCGCATCCGCGTCCCGCCTGCCTCCGTTCTCATCACGTCCGCCTTCCTCGCCACCTCCCTCTCCGACACCACCCCGCTCGCCGCCCAGGGCGTGAAGCTGGCCGTGGGCAACGTCGGCCTCGGCATCGGGGACGTGCCTCGGCTGGACGGCCTGCGTCTGAACTATCGGGACTACGACCTCGAGCTGGTCCGGGGCGTCAACGCGACGATCTGGATGCCGTACGATGGCGCCGACGGCGTGGTCCAGGGCCTCGCGCTGGGCGTTCCCCTCACGGGCGCCGCCGAGATCAGCGGGATCGCGCTGGGTCTCGGCATCGGCGTGGACCGCACCTTCACCGGGCTGGGCGTGGCGCCCATCGGCTTCGGCGCGGGGGAAGGCATCCGCGGCGTGACGCTGGCCGGCGTCGGCATGGGCACCAGCGGCGACATCGAGGGCATTGCGATCGGAGGCGTGGGCCTTGGTGCCGGCGGGAATGTCCGGGGCGTCGCGATCGGCGGCGTCGGCGTGGGCGCCAGCGGCAACCTGAAGGGCATAGCGATCGGCGGCGTGGGCCTCGGCGCGGGCGGTGACCTCACCGGCCTGGCGGTGGGTGGCATCGGACTCGGTGCGAGCGGCAACCTAACCGGCGTGGCCGTCGGCGGCATCGGCCTCGGCGCGGGCGGCGACCTGACCGGCCTGGGCGTCGGCGGGATCGGCGTGGGCGCCAGCGGCGACGTGCGCGGCATCCTCATCGGCGGCATCGGCGTGGGCGCCGGCCAGGACGTCACGGGCATCACCATCGGCGGGATCGGCGTGGGCGCCGGCGGTGAGATCAAGGGACTCGCCATCGGAGGCGTGGGCGTCGGCGCCCCACGCATCACCGGCGTGGCGATCGGAGGGATCGGCGCGGGCGGCGAGGACGTACGCGGCCTGATCATCGCTCCCGCGTTCTTCCGCATCGAGGACGGAGGCTCGCTCCGGGGCGTGTCGGTGAGCGCGTACAACGACGTCCGCGGCCGGCAGAACGGGCTGACGATCGGCCTGCTCAACATCGCCGACGAGCTGCACGGCCTGCAGGTCGGCGTCATCAACATCGCGCGCAACAAGGAGTCCTTCAGCGTCCTGCCGCTGCTGAACTACCACCGCTGAGGGGTCGGCGACGGGCGGTTGCTGCCGCCCGCATGGGAGCCGTACCATTTCGGGATCCCATCGACCCCGGAGGTCCGCGATGTCCCGCCGTCTCCCACGCTTGGCCGCCACGCTGGCCGCGGCCGGTGCCGCAGCCGCCCTCGCTCTCTCGCTTCCGGCAGATGCCGACGCCCAAGAGGCCGGCTGGACGCCCGATCTCGCCATGCGCTACCGCACGGTGGGCGGCGTGGCGATCTCGCCGGACGGAAGCCGGGTCGCCTACACCGTCCGGCACGCGGAGATGGAAGGATCGACGTCGAAGTACGTGACCCAGATCTGGGTCGCGAACGCCGACGGGTCGGGGAATCTGCAGTACACGCGCGGCCCGTCGTCGGCATCGTCGCCCGCGTTCGACCCCGACGGCTCACGGCTGGCGTTCGTCGCGGCCCGCGGCGCCGACGACGCCAAGGCGCAGGTATGGATCCTCCCGCTGGGCGGAGGCGAGGCGTGGCCGCTCACCGACGCGCCCGAAGGCGTGGGTTCCTTCGCCTGGTCCCCGCAGGGCGACCGCATCGCCTACACCATGCGGGACACGCTCACCACCGAGGAGCGGAACCGAAAGGAGGAGAAGCAGGACGAGTTCTTCATGGACAGCCTCTACCACTACAACCACATCTACGTGGTCCCCGTGGCGGAGGGAGACGCGTCGGCGAGGCCGGTGACTCGGCTCACGGAGGGCGACTTCCAGGTGCGCTCCTTCGACTGGTCGCCCGACGGACGCGAGATCGTGTTCGCCCACCAGCCCGACCCGAGCATCGACACGGGGCAGATCGAGGCGGATATCTCGGTGGTGCCGTCGAGCGGAGGGGCCGTGCGCCACCTGGCGACGCGGCCCGGCGTGGACGACAACCCGCGCTTCTCCCCCGATGGTCGGACCGTCGCCTTCACGAGCGACGGTGGGCGCCCCGAGCCCGTGAGCCTGGCGGACGTGTGGCTCGTGTCGGCCGCGGGCGGCGCACCCAGGAAGCTGGCGGAGACGCCCGACCGGGCGGCGGGGATGGTGGGGTGGTCGCCCGACGGGAAGGCGGTGTGGGTCCAGGAGGTGATGCACACGCAGGGCGCCGTCCTGACGGTTCCGGTGGACGGATCGGCGCCCAGGGGGATGGTACCCTCCGGCGGCACCATCGGCGACGTGGCCCTGGCGAGCGGCGCGGCGCGCATGGCGTTTACGTGGCAGGACCCGGACACGCCCGCCGACGTCTACGTCTCCCCCACCAGCGAGCTGCGGCGCACGAAGCTGAGTGACGCCAACGCCGACGTGCCGAAGCCCTCCATGGGGCGCACGGAAGTCGTGACGTGGAAGTCCGGGCCCTACACGATCGAGGGCCTGCTGACCTATCCGGTCGGGTACGAAGAGGGCCGGAAGGTGCCGCTCATGCTCAACGTGCACGGAGGCCCGGCGGGCGTGTTCACCCAGTCGTTCACGGGCGGGGCGGGAATCTACATGATCCAGGTCTTCGCCCAGCACGGCTACGCGGTGCTGCGGCCCAACCCCCGGGGCAGCCTCGGCTACGGCAAGGAGTTCCGCTACGCGAACGTGAAGGACTGGGGGGGCGGCGACTACGAGGATCTGATGCGGGGCGTGGACCACGTGCTCGAGATGGGCGTGACCGTGCCCGACTCGCTGGTGGAGGCGGGGTGGAGCTACGGCGGCTACATGACCTCGTGGATCGTCACGCACACGGACCGCTTCAAGGCGGCCAGCATGGGCGCCGGGCTCCCGGACCTCATCCCCATGTCGATGACCACAGACATCCAGGACTACCTGGTCGCGCACATGGGCGGCAAGGAGCCGTGGGAGGACTTCGCCACGTACGAGAAGCACTCGCCCTTCTACTCCATCGCGAAGGTCGCCACCCCCACGCAGGTGCTGCACGGCGCCCAGGACGAGCGCGTGCCCACGGCGCAGGGGCTGGAGTTCTACCGCGCGCTCCGACGCCGCGGCGTTCCCACGCAGATGATCCTCTTCCCGCGCACGCCCCACGGTCCGCGGGAGCCGAAGCTGCTCATGAGCGTGACGCCCCACATCCTGGACTGGTTCGACCAGTGGCTCGGGCGGCGCACGGCCGTGACCACGGACGGGGGGGCGACGGGCCCGGGGAGATAGGCAAACCCGGTCTCGGCGGCCGCGCCGGCATCGCGAGTCTACGGCGCGGTCGCCCGGCTACTGCACGCCGGCCATCTGGAGCAGCTTCCCGCTCGCGATCAGCTGCCGCCGTCCGCTGATGCCCCGATACCACCAATAGGAGATCCCGGCTACCATCAGAATGAACTTGATCCCTCCGCCCAGCACGGGGAGGAAGAGGACAGCCAGGCTTGCCAACAGGATCCACAGCGTGCGGTGCATCTTCGCCAGGACGCGCTCGTTGTAGTCCGTCTGGCTCAGGGTGTGGTTGTGGATGGCGACGTACGGACCGTTCTTCTTCCCCTTCTTCACGAGCCAGATGGCGGTGAGCACGTGGGTCTCGCGGACGGCTAGATCCCAGTTCTGCAGCCGCAAGGCCAGCTCCTTCCCCGCTTCGTCGGCGAGGTGGATCATGTCGTGCGTCACCGTCGTGGAGCTGATGGTCACGGGTGCCGTGTAGCCGGTGCCCCGATAGGAGCCGCCCCCACCGCCGCCTCCGCTCACCTTCGTCTCGAGCTGCTTCGTCGCTCCGACGACGCTCCCGCGGAAGAAGTGGTGCTCGTACGTCTTCTTGTTGATCACGATGTCGGCCATGTGGGGCTCCTTTCTGTGGGCAGGCTACCTGCATTGCGCAGAAGGGACGCCGCGGCCGTCATCAGGCCCGGTGGAGGCCGACCGATACTCAGCCCCGCAGCGTCAGCACCCCACCACACCTGCCGGGCCTCGGTGGGCGACGGACTGTCGGCCACCTCGCTCGCCACCCGCGGCGGTGCCACCGCGGTTGCGCGCGTCACTTCTTCCCGGAGGCTCCCGGCTTCAGGGTCGTTCGCTGCTCTTCCACGAGCTCCAGGAATTGCTCTTCGGTGACGAACTCGGTCGAGGTGCTCGGTGCGAAGAACTTGTCCAGGAAGTACATGTCGGGCACGAACGCGTCGCGCTCCGGGTCGTACACGAGCACGTCGAGACCTCCGTCTTCAGTGGGCACCGCTTTGACTGCACGGCTGCCAATCAACGCATACTTTGGAAGCTCCATGGTCTCGTTGATTGTGAGAAGGCCGCGGTAGAAGTAATCCATGTTGTCGTGGACGAGAGACGCTCGCGACAAGTCCGGGAGATTCTCCGCGTGCCCATATTCTCCCGACATGAGCTTGTTCTCCCGGGCGCACGCTTTGACGAAGGGCTCGGCCAACTCAGTACGCTCGTCTCGCCGCCTCTCTTAGACCCTTATGCTTCCTCCGCCTTGAGGCCCGATTGTCATCGAGTACTTCCGGATTTCATTGGTCCACTGATTCAGAAGTAGCACCATCCCGGAAGTGATCTTGAGAATCGGGGCCTTCGTCTTCACTTCGGCAAGAAACTCCTGCGCGTCGTACACCGGTACGATCGCCAATGGTGGAAAGGACGCTTCGGAAAGGAGCTCGTCCCACAGCAGATCGGGCATCAGGTGGAGAGGATAGCCTCCCGCTCGACCCTCTACATACTCCCTGTCTCGTGCTGCGCTCTGGAGAGTCCAGATCGCGTCGCACACTTCCCTAAAGGGAGGGTAGCGGTCCAGCGCGATCCTCGCGACGACTAGCTCCGAGGGTATGGGCGGGATGTCCCCAAAGCTCTGCCCGCTCCGCTTGGGAAGCGGGATCCTCTTCGTGCTGAGTCCCGTGCCTCTCACGTCACCTGCCAGTCCGAGCCTGTCTGCCACCCAGCCGCCGCCCAACAGAATCGCAGCGCCCGGGATGGCGACCGTCGTCTCTTTCCTCCGCTTCGCCTCGTACTGCTTCTCGATCGCGTTTCGCCGTTGCGCCTCGGTCATCATCTTCTCCCGCCGGAGAATCTGCGCCTGGGTCTCCTCCATGGCCTTGTCCAGGGTCTCGAGCATCGGATGCCGATAGGGGCCCGGCATGGGACGTTCTCCGAGCGCTCCCCCTGTTCGGGTGCCCGCCCCGGGTGGGAGATTGACGTCGATGGGTCTGTTGCGGCCTCGCCTGTGGTAGCGCCTCTCCATCAGCTCGATCCCCTCGGAGAGACCCTTTGCCAGGTCGATGATCTTCTGGTGGTGCGCCTTGAACGTCGCTTCGTCCATGATTCACCTCCTAATTGGAAGACATCCCATTATTGATCGATCATGCGACGGTGCTCTTCAACAGTTGGTGGAGATCGCTCATTGATGATTGGCCGGCATCGAGGACCTTCCTGCCGCTTCTCGATTCGGGGAGCCTTCTTCATCATCTCGCCGAACTCGGACCACCGCGTCTTCCCGCCAAGGGGATCAGACGCGTGTCGTCTCGATCGTTTAAGCCCCGCAGCGTGGCAACGATGCTAATGCCGAGCGGTGGCATATGGCCCCCGGCCTTGGGAAAGCAGGCGAGGGCAGCGCCGGACGTTCCGGCCTCGGGGGTGGGCACCATCAGGATAAGCTGCGGGAAGGGGCTACGCCAGGGCTTTGGTGCTTTGGTGCGGTAGGGCCGACCGCGGGGCGGGGGGATAGCCATATGGGACTGTCAGGGGCGTCAATCCCCGGCCACCGGTCAGGACTTGGAGCCGACCCGGTTTCGTGGACACGTCACCTCTTGGGAAGAGGGGGAAGATCGCGATGCCACGCACGAGACCGCCGTACCTTGAAGAATTCCGCCGCCAGATGGTGGAGCTGGTTCGGGCCGGACGGACACCCGAGGAACTGGGCAGGGAGTTCGAGCCGTGCAAGGTCGCCTATGTGCCCTCGTCGGCGAGTGACCCGCTCAGGAAGACGGTGGGACGTCCGTCACGCGGTAGCGAAGCCAGAGCATGCCGTCGGTCCGCCGCGCCACCGCCTCGAGGGCGAGCTGCTGCGGCGCAGCATCAGCATCGTCGATGTCGAAGAGCGCAGGCGTACCGCTGCGGCCGTCGGCCACGGGTGCGAGGAGGAGGCTCATCTCGTCGATCAACCCCGCGCGCAGCATCGACCCGTTGACGTCGATCGTGACGATTCCTGAGTCTTCGACCCTCCCGCGCAGTTGGTGTCCGCCAACCTGTCGGATCAGTGCGATTCCCGAATCACGAGGGCTGTACCGCGGTAGTCTGCCGGGTTGACGCCGTCCACCGTTTGCGTCTTCCGACCGTCACGGCTCATGAACGTCACCTCCACCCGTACGGGCGCCATGGACCTCAGGCCGAAGTGCACGGGCGCCGCCATCTGCGAGTTGTAGCCGCCGCCGGTGACCACCGGCCTGGTGGCCAGGATACGCCCCGAAGACTCGAACAGTCGGATCTCCGCGCCGAAGCGCGTGTGATGGCCGTTGGCGTCGAGCACCAGCACGCTCAGACTCCGCTGTTTCGTCTCGTCCGCGAGCGTGTTTCGAAACAGGAAGTGACCGCCGACGGGCCCGTACCCGTCGGTCAGGGAGAGGTCCAGCCCGCCGTCGTGGTCGTAGTCCACGAACTGCACGGAGTGATCGGCGGCGTTGAGCGCGCTCTGCTTCGGGAGGACGTCCGTGAAGTGGCCGGCTCCGTCGTTGCTGAAGAGTGCGTTGGCCGGTTGCTGGTCGGGGGTGCTCCCGACGTACGAGGCGACGAAGAGGTCGAGATCCCCGTCGTCGTCGTAGTCGCCCCAGTCGGCTGAGACGGCGTGGTTCTCGACGTCGATGCCCACCGCCCGCGTGACCTCCGTGAACGTGCCGTCGCCGTGGTTGCGGTAGAGCTGGTTGTGTCCGTAGTTCGCCACGAACACGTCGAGATTCCCGTCGTTGTCGTAGTCCCCGATGGCGCAACCCACGCCGCCCTCAGCGGTGGTCCGGGCGGGGCCCGCCATGCCGAGCGCGGAGGCCACATCGGTGAATGTCGATCCGTCGTTGCGCCACATGGCGTCGGCCGTGCCCGCCTGGTTGGCGAGGAACACGTCCAGGTCACCGTCGTTGTCCATGTCGAACCAGCAGGACCCGACGGTGGGGCGCGGGTCGTCGGGGCCGCCGGCGACCCGCGTGAACCTCCCGCCGGCGTTCCGGAAGAGCGAATTGGGGCCGGTGCGGTTGGTGGCGTATGCGTCGAGATGCCCATCGTTGTCGAAGTCCACCCAGTTGGTCGGGCGCGACGAGCGGCCGGGGATGGTGAGGCCGAGTGCCGGTGCGGCATCCGCGAAGTGCGTCCCGCCCTCGTTGTGCATCACCACAGTCACCTGATCTTCCACGAAGGCGCCGCCGATGAGGTCGATGAAGCCGTCCTCGTCGTAGTCGCCCCAGCCGACGCCGCGGAGCTGTTGGCCCCCGGCCTGCGGCATGCCCATCTCCGGGCCCACGCTGACGAACACGCCCTGATCGTTGCGGTAGAGCCGCACCTCACCGGTTGCGAGGGACACGGCCAGATCGAGGTCGCCGTCGTTGTCGAAGTCGCCCCAGGAGTTCGCGTAGGAATTCGGGATGGCGAAAAGGTCGTGCTGCACTTCGGTGAAGGGCAGGGCCTGCTGCGTCATCTCTTCGGTGTCCGCCGCCGGGCCGGAGCACGCGGAGGCAGCGAGCACGAGCAGGGCGCCGCCAGCGGCGCAGGAGGCGAGGATTGCCAGGGGGGAACGCGTCACGGGTGAATCTCCGGGGGGTCCGAAGGGGCGGATCTCCTGATCGCATGGAACAGTAGGCCCCGAAGGCGTGCCGAGCGAGCGGCTCGAGGGCCGACGACGGCCGGCCTGGCTCACGAGCTTGCCCTACCTCCGACCCCCTCCTACCGTGCCCCGGTTCCTCTCGTCTCCCCGTGCCCACCTCGAGGCCATGCGCTCTCCATCCCCTCTAGCGTTTCCATGGATCCCGAGCCTGCGCATCCTCTCGGCCTCGGTCGGGTGCGCCGCGATCCTGACCTCCTGCGGGAGATCCGCCGACTCGGGTGGCATCTCCCTGGACCTGGACGCGCCCGAGGTCGGCGTCGCTCTGGCGGCCGTGACCCCGGCGGCCATCGAACGGCACATGCGCGTCCTGGCCGACGACTCGATGAAGGGGCGCGCTCCCGGAACCCGGGGGTTCGAGGAGGCGGCGAGCTACGCGGAGGGCGTGTTGCGGGACCTGGGCCTCCAGCCTGCCGGTGAGAACGGCGGATACCGGCAGGCCGTGCCCCTGCGCCACAGCACCGTCGTGGAGCCTGAGAGCCGCATGTCCGTGCAGACGCCCGACGGCACCCGCGCGCTGGCCTACGACGTGGACTTCTACCTGGGGGCCGATCCCCTCCGGCCCTCGGTGGAGCTGGAGGACGCACCCGTGGTCTTCGTGGGCTACGGCGTCAGCGCTCCCGGGCTGGGCTACGACGACTACGCCGACGCCGACGTAACGGGCAAGGTGGTGCTCTTCCTGAACGGAGCGCCTTCGTCGTTTCCCAGCGACGAGCGCGCCTACTACTCGTCGGGTGCTACGAAGACGTCCGAGGCGCTGAGCCGGGGCGCCGTGGGGACCATGACGTTCTGGGCACCGGACGACCCCCGCCTCCGGTGGGACGTCAACGCGGCCCGGGCCAAGAGGGGAAGCTTCGCCTGGCTCGACGCCGACGGCACACCCAGCCACGGCGACCCGGCCCTCCTGGGGTCCGCCTCGCTCAACCGCTCCGCCGTGGACGCCCTGTTCACCGGGTCGGCCACGCGCATGGAGCAGGCGTTGGAGGGGGCGGCTGCCAACACGCCCCAGGCCTTCGACCTGGTGACCCGTGTCTCCATGCGCACCGTCACCGAGCACGCCGACGTGAACAGCTTCAACGTCATCGCCAAGCTGAAGGGGAGCGACCCGAAGCTGCAGGACGAGTACGTGACGTACGTGGGGCACGTGGACCACTTCGGCGTGGGCGTGGCCGTGGACGGCGACTCCATCTACAACGGTGCCCACGACAACGCATCGGGCGTCGCCATCGTGCTGGAGACGGCGCGGGCCTTCACCAGCCTGCCCACCCCACCCCGCCGCTCGGTGCTGTTTCTCATAGTCACCGCTGAGGAGTGGGGCCTGCTGGGCTCGGACTACTTCGTGGAACATCCCACCGTCCCCCGGGAGAGCCTGGTGGCGAACTTCTCCCTGGACATGCCGTTCCTCTTCCACCCCCTGCTGGACATCGTGCCCTACGGAGCCGACCACACCAGCATGGGGGACGCGGTCGCCACGGCCGCGGCGCACATGGGCCTCGGGCTGGGCCCCGACCCCATCCCCGAGCAGGTCCTCTTCATCCGGAGCGACCACTTCAGCTTCATCCGGCACGGGATCCCGGCCCTCTTCATCAAGAGCGGCTTCGAAACGGGAGACGAGCGCGACGGGGGCGCCATCAACACCGCCTACCGGCAGGAGCGCTACCACACTCCCTTCGACGACATGGACCAGGACTTCGACTTCGAGTCGGGGGCCGACCATGCCCGGATCAACTTCCTCACCGGATACATCATCGCGCAGGAGGACCAGCGGCCCACCTGGAACCAGGGCGACTTCTTCGCTGGGCTCTTCGCCGGAGGGCACGGATAGCGAGGCGTCCCGCCTCGGCACCATGGCGTCGTCGCTTCACCTCTCCTTCAGCTTCGCCCTGAGCTCCGGCAGCCAGTTGCGGACCAACACTTCCTCCGGGGCACGCTCCTGCGACACACGGTCACCGAAGGTGCCGCGGAATTCCTCAATGTAGGCATCGAACGCCTCGGGTCTCTCGAGGAGCGCGTATCCTACAGCGTCAGCACCCCGGCCACCCCCGCGAGCGCCGCGGACACGGCGCCCACCGCGAGGGCGAAGGGAAGCTGGGTGGTGACGTGATCCATGTGGTCGGACCCCGCCCCGAACGACGACAGGCAGGTGGTGTCCGACACCGGTGAGCTGTGGTCTCCGAAGAGCGCCCCACCCACCAGCGCGCCGACCGTGGCCAGCACGCCCGTGTTCACCACCCCGCCGGTCATGTCCATCACCACCGGCATGACCAGCGGCGTGAGGATCGCGTAGGTGCCCCACGACGTGCCGGTGAAGAACGACACGGCCGCGGCGGTGAGGAACGTCACCACGGGCACGGCCTCGGCCCTCATCCACCCACGCGTAGCCTCGACGATGAAGTCCTGCGCGCCCAGCGACTTCGACACCCCGTTGATGCAGTAGGCCAGCGCGAGGATCACGATCGCCGGGAAGACGCCCTTGATGCCCTGGATCGCGAGCTCCATCCCGTCGTCCACGCCGCGCAGGTGCCCGCCGAAGCTCATGGCCACGGCCTGGTAGAGCACGGCGGAGATGAACGCCTCCAGGATGCGCGCGGTGCCGGTCGCCGCGAAGGTGCCGAGCGCGACGCCGAGGATGATCAGCACGGGAACGACCAGATACACGAACAGCTGGGTCTTCGCGCCCGGCACGGGCTGGATGTTCGCGAGCTCCTCGCCCACCAGGGGGACCGCGCCGTCACGGAGCACCTTCCCCTCGTTCATGGCGCGGAGCTCGGCCCTGCGCATGGGTCCGAACGTAGGGATCAGGCCGAAGGCGACGCCGCCCGCCACCAGCACGGCGATCCACCCGTAGAAGTTGAACGCCACGGCCTTCGTGTAGACCCCGATGCCCGCCTGCACCGAGTCGATCGCACCGTAGCCGCTCATCAGACCAGCCACGTAGACCGCCCACGCGCTCGCGGGAATCAGCGCGGCGACGGGGGCGCTCCCGGAGTCCAGGAGATAGGCCAGCATCTCCCGGGAGATCTTCCGACGGTCGGTGAGCGGGCGGGCGATCGGGCCCGCGAAGAGCGGACTGAAGTAGTCGCTGAAGAAGACAAACAGCCCCATCCCCCAGGCGAAGCCCGCCGTGGCCCTGCGCGTGCGTATCTTCCGCCCGGCCCACTCGGCCAGCGCGTCGATGACCCCCGAGCGCAGGTAGAAGGCGATCATGACCCCCACCGCGACCTCGATCATCATCACCCAGACGAAGTCGGACGTCCCCAGCGACTCCTGGAACGTGCGTGCCAGACCCGTGGCCGGATCAAGGCCCGCCATCACGCCGCCCAACGCGACGCCCACCAGGAGCGAGAACTGCGCGTTGCGCGTGCGGAACGCGAGGACGAGGGCGAGGACGATGGGCAGGAGCGACCACACGCCCAGGTGGCCGGGTTCCGTCACGGGGCGTTGGCCACCGTCGAGCGGACCTCGACGCCCCGCGCGCGCAGGCCATCGAGGAACGGAGCGCTCGGCACGTCCACCGCGGGGCTGAGCAGACCCCGCCGCGTGATGACGCCCGATCCGATCATCTGGGCTCCGATGCTCGCGGTGAAGCCGACCAGCCGGCTCATGGCCGTCAGCCCGGAAGCGAGGTCTTTCCGGTCCATGACCTCGTGTACGATGCGCACGTCCCGACCGTCTCTGACGCCCGCAACCTCGATGCGGAGGATCGCGAGGTCCCGCTCCTCCTCCGCGTATTGCAGCCGCGGTTCGAGGGCCGCCGCCAGGAAGCGCCGCCGGTCCACCGCACGGCCGTCGACCATCACCGGCTCGTCGTCCAGCAGCCCGAGCTCCACCGCCGGACGCCAGAACGCCGCGTGCCCCTCGTAGCGCATCGAATACCGCCCCCCACGGCGCAGCCGGGACGCATCGAGGCCCAGCAGCTCCAGATAGCCGACGACGTCGCCGTTGGGATAGCACTCCAGGGGGCCGACGGCCTCCACGTCCACCACGTGGAGGTGCTCGGGCAGGAGCTGCTCGCGGGCGCCCACCTCCACGATCCTCCCGTCCCGCACCAGCCGGCCGGCGCGATGGTAGGAGCGGAGCACACCCTCGAACGTCCAGCTCACCTTGTAGCGGAGCGCGTTGTCGTCGGCGCCGGGCTCGGGAATGCCGCTCCCGTACGCGAGGAAGTCCATGACCTCGTCCAGGGACCGGACGGCCTCGCCGCACAACACGAGGTCGATGCCCGGGTCCATCCCCATCTCCGGAAGGAGCGTGACGCCGCGGGCCTCCGCATCGGGCGCCAACGCGCGCAGCTCCGGCGAGGCGTAGGACGTGTTCACGAAGTGGACGCCGGCCCGCACCGCCGCCGCCGCCGCCGCGCCGCTGAACGGAACCGGGAGGAGGTCCACGACCACGTCCACGCCGTCGGACAGGAGCGCGTCCAGATCCTCCGGATTCGAGGCGTCCATGCCGCGGCACCGCACGTTTCCGCCGTAGCCGCGCGACCCCACCCACGCCTCCAGGGCGGCCAGGTCCCGGTCGGCCGCCACCACCGAGGACACCGCGTCGCTTCGCGCCAGGTCGTGCAGGGCGCCCCGCCCCTGCATGCCGACGCCGAGGAGGAGGACGTTCACTGGTGCTTTCCGTGGTTGAAGTCGCGGGACAGGATGAGCTTGAGGGTGGCGTCGTCGGTTCCGTCCGTCAGACCGACGCCCGCGCCGATCTCGATGTCCACCACGCGCGTGGCCAGGTCCACGACGCCGAAGATCTCGTGCGCCTGCTTCGCGACCGGGAGGAAGCCGTCGATCGACCCCAGGTCGTCGTACTCCTCGACCGCCACGGCGAACATGGGTGAGACGTTCCACGCCACCCGCGTCGACGGCGCGAGCTCCAGCTTGCCGAAGCCGTCCCACGCCGTGTCGAGGATGGGGTTCACCACGATGTCGATCGGATCCAGGTGCCACCCGACGATGGGGCGGATCTCGGACGTGAACCGCTTCGCATCCCAGTGCTTGCCGTTGTAGCTGAACTCGAAGTTCACGCCGTAGAAGAAGGTCCGGTCGGCGGCATGCGGGACGGCGAAGAGCGTGCGCAGCTTGAAGCCATCGAGGGTCGCGCCCAGGTGCTCGTCGAAGCTGTACAACGGGAGGTACAGCCCCGCCTCGAACCACTCGGTCACCCCGTACGCCCACTCGGGCACGCCGACCCACGCATGCTCCGAGACGACCGCTCCGGGAAACGCCGGGTCGGCCAGGCCCGAGACCGTGTAGTTGTTGTGCACGGTGAGGTTGAACACCCCAGGCGGCGCGAGGCCGCCGTCGTAGACCTGGATCTCGTCGGCCTGGGCGAACGCGGGCAGGGGTGCGAGGATCAGCGCGGCCAGCACCGCGCTCACCCAACGCACGTCGATCGTCTTCATGGCTCCTCCGACGCGAGGGAAGAGCCATTCTGCGCGATCGGAGCGTGGGAAGCCAGGCTGGGCCGCAGCTTCACTCCCGCAGGGCCGC
>CAZPZU010000014.1:60067-70845 GCA_964591135.1 uncultured Gemmatimonadaceae bacterium
ACTCCCGCAGGGCCGCCGCCGGGTGGACGCCGCTGGCGCGCCGGGCGGGGAGCCAGGTGGAGACCATCGCGACCCCGGCGAGGGCAGCGGTGACCCACAGGGCGAACCCGATGCCCAGGGGCGCCTCGAAGAGGTTCAGCGCGCTGACCACGGCACGGTACATGACGTACGACAGGGGCACGCCGAGGAGCATGCCGAACCCGGCGAGGGACAGCCCGCTCCGCGTGACCATACGCACCACCCTGCCCCGCCCCGCACCCAGCGCCATACGGATCCCGATCTCCCGCTGCTGCTGGGCCACCGCATGGGCCATGACCCCGTAGATGCCCATGGCGGCCAGCAGAAGGGCGATCAGCCCCATGGCCGTGAGGAACAGCGAGATGGCGCGCGGTCCGGCCAGGGACTCGGCCACGAAGTCGTCGAGGGTGCGCAGTTGGGCCACCGGCTGGTCCGGGTTCACCCCCCAAACCGCCTGACGGACGTCCGCAGCGACCGACGTGGGATCTCCCGGCACGCGTAGCGCGAACACCGGCGCCCGAAGGGGGCTCTGGGCGACCGGCACGTACATGGCCTCACCCTGCTGCCCCGCCAGCTGGATCCGCTGCTGGAGGATGTCCCCCACCACGCCCACGATGGCACGCGGCGTTTCCTCGTTCCCTACGATGATGGTCCTGCCCAGCGGGTCCTGGTCCGGGAACTCCCGTCGCACGAAGGCCTGGCTCACCACGACCACGGGCTGACTCTCCTCGCGGTCGGTGCGCTCGATGCCCCGCCCCTGGACGATGGGAACCTGGAGCGTGGCGAAGTACCCGGGGCTCACGGCCTGGAAGCCCGCGGAGAGCCGCTCCTCGTTCTCACCCACGGGGCGGCCCTCGATGGTGTAGAGGCGGGACGGATTGCCACGTCCCCGGGGGAGGCTCGACATGGCGGTTGCGCCCTGGACACCGGGAACCCGTTCCAACGCCGCCAGGAGGTCGTCCTCGTAGGTGCGCAGCGCGTCGGCGTCGGGGAAACGGTCGTCCGCGGCCGTGATCCCGAAGGTGAGGAGCCCTTCCTGACGGAAGCCGGGATCGGCCATCGTCAGCCGGTTGAAGATGTCGGTGAGGAGGCCCGCCCCAGTGAGGAGGGACAGCGCCACGGCGAACTCCCCGACCACGAAGGCATTCCGCAGGCGCCGGCGCGTCCGGCTCGCCGTGCCACCCCGGCTCCCCTCGCCCAGGGACTCGCGCAGTTCGGCGCGCACGGCGTGGAACGCGGGCACGAGCCCGAAGGCCACCCCGGCCAGGACCGACACCACGAGCGTAGCCGCCAGCACCTCGGGATCCAGCTCGGGGACCATGGCCTTCGGCATCTCCGGCGGCATGGCGCCCTGGAGCCACCGCACCACCGCCACAGCCATGAGGATGCCGAGGCCTCCGGCGACCACCCCCAATGTGACGCTCTCGGTGAGCAGCTGGCGCAGGATACGGTGACGGGCGGCGCCCAGGGCGGTGCGCACCGCGACCTCCTTCTGGCGCTCCTCCGCCCGGCCCAACAGGAGGTTGGCCACGTTGGCGCACGCGATCAGCAAGCCGAACAGCGTCACGGCCGTCAGAATCATGACCAGCTTCTGGTCCGTGGGGCCCGGGAAGAAATCCCTGGCTCCGATGACCACGATCTCACGGCCGCGATTGGCGTCCGGGTAGGCGGTCTCCATGGACGCCCACAGACCCTCGAGCTCCCCCTGGACACGGTCGAGCGTGGCACCAGGGGCCATACGCGCGAAGCTGATGTAGCCTCGGTTGCCGTGGTCGTCCCGCTGATCGGCGAAGTCCGTGGGGCGGAAGGCCTGGACATTGGCCGGAATCATGTCGAAGGCTTCGGGCATGACGCCTACCACCGTGTAGGTGGTGCCGTCCACGGTGAGGGGACGGCCGAGCACGTCGGGGTCGCCGAGGAAGCGGCGCTGCCAGAAGTCGTATCCGAGGACGAGCACGTTGCCCCGTCCCTCGGTTCCCTCCTCGGCGCGGAAGTTCCGGCCCAGCGCGGGCTGCGCGCCCAGGACATCGAAGAGATTGGGCGTCGACACCACGAGCTGGAGCTGCTCGGGTACGTCCACACCGGTGAGGTTCGCGGACTCCACGGTGTAGATGGTGGCGCTCTCCAGGGTGCGCGACGCCGCCTCGTAGTCCCGGAAGTTACCCACCGAGGTGCCGCTGAAGTTCTCGATGGTCTCCCCCTGGCGACCCTCGCGGATCAGCACGAGCCTGTCCTGGTCCTTGTAGGGAAGCGGCTCGAAGAGGAACGCGTTCAGGATGCTGAAGATGCTGGCGTTGGCGGCGATGCCCAGCGCGAGGGACAGGGCAGCCACGGTGGAGACCACCGGCGCCTTGGCCAACATGCGCAGCCCGTACCGGAGATCCTGAAGCAACGTCGTCATCCCGTCCCCACCTCACTCGCCAGTGTACCTTCGATCGTGGATGCACTGCCCTACGGCCAGGCTCGGCAGGCTGTTTCGAGGCCACGGCGGGCCTTCACGAGGGACGACGCCAAACCATCTGCAGCCGTCCGGCATCCAACCGAACACGGCAAGGCGACTCTCCCGCGAGCCGGACGCCCATTCCGCCGTCGTGGTCAGGAGGGTACCGCGGCATCGTCGACACGTCGGCCGCCACCTCCTCCGCTTGACCCTCTCGCCCGTCCCCCGCACTCTGTCCATTCCCACGCGCGGGATCCGGAGCCTCGCGCCCCGCTGACCGCTGCCCCTTCGATACGCGTGAGCGGGAGGTTGCATGGCCAGAGTGACGATCAGCGTAAACGGAGCGGAGCGGTCGGCCGAGGTTGAGGCGCGCACCCTCCTCGTCGAGTTCCTGAGGGAAGGGCTGGGCCTGACCGGCACCCACGTCGGCTGCGACACGAGCCAGTGCGGCGCCTGCTGTGTGCTCGTGGACGGACGCTCGGTCAAGGGTTGCACGGTCCTGGCTCTCCAGGTAGCCGGCCGCGACGTGACCACGATCGAGGGTCTGGCAAGCAACGGCCAGTTCCATCCGATGCAGGCCGCGTTCAAGGAGCACCACGGGCTCCAATGCGGATTCTGCACGCCAGGAATGGTCATGAGCGCCGTGGACCTCGCGAGCCGCACCTCGAGTCCTTCTGAGGCCGAGATCCGACACTGGCTCGAGGGCAACGTCTGCCGGTGCACCGGCTACCACAACATCGTCAAGGCCATACAGGCCGGCGCCCGCGCCATGGGAGGCGGATCATGAGCGACACCGGAATCGGCGCTGCCGTGCGCCGCAAGGAGGACGCCCGCTTCCTGACCGGGCGCGGGCGGTACGTGGACGACATCAACCGGCCCGGCCAGCTCCACATGGCCATCGTGCGTTCTCCCCTCGCTCATGCCAGGATCTCCGCCATCGACACGTCGGCGGCCGCGGGCGCACCCGGCGTGCACGCGGTCCTCACCGGCGCGGACTTCGCAGCCGACGGCATCGGTGGGCTTCCGTGCGGCTGGGGGATCACCAGCAAGGACGGCTCGCCGGCGGTGGAGCCGCCCTGGCCGTCGCTCGTGGCGGATCGTGTGCGCCACGTAGGCGATCACGTGGCCGTGGTCATCGCCGAAACCAGGGCGCAGGCCAAGGCGGCCGCCAACCTTGTCGACGTCGAATACGAGGAGCTTCCCGTGGTCGCGTCGATCGAGGCGGCGCTGGCGGACGGCGCGCCCCTGGTGTGGGACCAGGCCCCTGGCAACCTGTGCTTCGACTGGGAGGTCGGCGACAAGGCTGCGACGGACGCGGCGTTCGAGACCGCGGCGCACGTGACCTCGCTCGACCTCGTGAACCAGAGGATGGTTACGAATGCCATCGAGCCGCGCGCGGCGATCGGTGAGTACGACGCCGCCGCCGACAGCTACACCCTCTACACGACGAGCCAGAACCCCCATGTCGTTCGGCTCCTGATGGGCGCCTTCGTCATGCAGATCCCCGAGCACAAGCTCCGCATCGTGAGTCCCGACGTGGGCGGCGGCTTCGGCTCGAAGATCCCGCACTACGCAGAGGAGGTGCTCGTCACGTGGGCGTCCCGAAAGGTGGGCCGTTCGGTGAAGTGGACCGCCGAGCGCTCCGAGTCCTTCATGAGCGATACGCAGGGCCGCGATCACGTGACGCACGCGGAGCTCGCCCTCGACGCCGACGGCAAGTTCGTCGGCCTTCGAGTCGACACCGCCGCCAACCTGGGGGCCTACCTGTCGACGTTCTCCACGGTCATTCCCACGTACCTGCACGGCATCCTGTTCGCCGGGTGCTACACGACGCCTGCCATCCACTGCGAGGTCAGGGCCGTCTTCACCAACACGGTTCCGGTGGACGCCGCACGAGGGGCGGGGCGACCCGAAGCGGCCTTCGTGATCGAGCGGCTCGTCGACACGGCGGCTCGCGAGCTCGGGGTGAGTCCCGTCGAGCTGCGTCGCAAGAACTTCATCCGGGACTTCCCCTACCAGACGCCGGTCGCGCTGCAGTATGACACCGGTGAGTACGACGCGACGCTCGACCAGGCGCTCGAGCTCGCCCGTTACGATACCTTCGAGGAGCGCCGGGCCGAGGCCCGCGAGCGTGGCAAGTTCCGCGGCATCGGCATCTCGACCTTCCTCGAGGCGTGCGGGATCGCACCTTCCGCGGTGGTCGGCTCCTTGGGCGCGAGGGCCGGCCTCTTCGAGTCGGGACAGGTGCGCGTCCACCCGACCGGGAGCATCACGGTCTTCACCGGCTCCCACAGCCACGGTCAGGGCCACGAGACGACGTTCGCCCAGGTGGTGTCCGAGCGTCTGGGCGTGGACGTCGACCAGATCGACGTCGTCCACGGCGACACGGCCCGGGTTCCCTTCGGGATGGGGACGTACGGGTCGCGCTCGATCGCCGTCGGCGGCTCGGCAATCTACAAGGCGATGGACAAGATCATCGCGAAGGGCAAGAAGATCGCCGCGCACCTCATGGAGGCCTCGCCGGACGACGTCGAGTTCGACAAGGGAGTCTTCACCGTCGCGGGAACCGACAAGTCCAAGACGCTCGGCGAGGTGGCGCTGACGGCCTATGTCCCCCACACCTACCCGGCGGGCCTGGAGCCGGGCCTCGACGAGACGGCGTTCTACGACCCCCTGAACTTCACGTACCCGGCGGGAACCCACATCGTCGAGGTCGAGATCGATCCGGATACGGGCAAGGTCGACCTCGTCGGCGTCACGTGCGCAGACGATGTCGGGCGCGTGATCAATCCCATGATCGTCGACGGCCAGATGCATGGCGGCCTCGCGTACGGCATCGGCCAGGCGTTGCTCGAACACTGTATCTACGACGAGGACGGTCAGCTCCTCACGGGATCGTTCATGAACTACGCGCTGCCCAGGGCCGCAGACCTGCCGTTCTTCACCCTGGGCCGCCACGAGACCGACTGCACGCACAATCCGCTCGGCGTGAAGGGCGTCGGCGAGGTCGGCTCGATCGGCGTCCCTCCGGCCGTCATCAACGCGGTCGTCGACGCGCTGGCACACCTCGGAGTCCGTCACATCGACATGCCCGCGACGCCCGAGCGTGTGTGGCGGGCGATCCACGCGGCACAGGCCTAGGGGGACGGACCATGTACGACTTCGAGTACTCCCGGCCTTCTTCTCTGGCCGACGCGGTCGCCGCGATGAAGGGCGCCGCAGACGGCAAGTTCCTGGCCGGCGGACAGAGCCTCCTCCCGGCGATGAAGCTCGAGCTGGCGACACCGGCCTCACTGGTGTCTCTCGGCGACGTGCCCGGGCTGCACGGCATCACCTTCGAAGGCGGGACACTGGCGATCGGAGCACTGACCACGCACGCGGACGTCGCCGCCTCGGACGTGGTGCGGGAGGCCATCCCTGCGTTGGCGGACCTCGCTTCGCACATCGGAGACGCTCAGGTGCGCAACCGCGGCACGATCGGCGGATCGGCGGCCCACAACGACCCCGCCGCGGACTATCCGGCGGCGATGGTCGCCCTCAGGGCGACCGTCGTGACGGATCGCCGGGAGGTCGCGGCGGAGGACTTCTTCAGGGGCCCGTTCGAGACGTCCCTGGAGGACGACGAGATCATCGTCTTGATCCGGTTTCCGGTTCCCGAGAAGGCCGCGTACGCCAAGTTCGCGAGCGCTGCCTCGAAGTACGCCGTCGTGGGCGTGATGGTGGCCTGCGCGGGAGGCAAGGCGCGCGTGGCGGTCACCGGGGCGGGTCTCGGCGTCTTCCGCGTCCCCGAGATGGAGGCGGCCCTGGCCAACGACTTCAGGGAGGACGCGATCGCCGACGTGCGCGTGGACGCGGGCGGTCTCGTGAGCGACTTGGACGCCAGCGCGGAGTACAGAGCCCACCTGGTCACGGTCATGGCTCGTCGGGCGGTCGCCGCCTGCACGTGACGCTGCCGGATTCCGTCGACGGCGTCCTCGAGCTGCTCGAGGCCGGCGACTACGTCGGCGACAGGGCCCTGGCCACGGCGCTCTTCCTCGCGCTCCGTCTGGGGCGGCCGATCTTCCTGGAGGGAGAGGCCGGCGTGGGCAAGACCGAGGTCGGCAAGGTGCTGGCCGGCGCGCTCGGCCGCCGACTGATCCGGCTCCAATGCTACGAGGGCCTCGACGTTTCCACCGCGGTCTACGAGTGGAACTACGCGCGCCAGATGATCGAGATCCGGATCGCGGAGGCCTCCGAGCACGCGGACCGCGAGCAGCTCGAGTCCGATGTCTTCTCGAAGGCTTTCCTCATCCATCGACCGCTGCTCGAGGCGCTCGAGCCGCAGCCCGGGGGGCCACCCGTCCTCCTCATCGACGAGCTCGATCGTGCGGACGCACCCTTCGAAGCATTCCTGCTCGAGCTCCTGTCGGATTTCCAGGTGACGATCCCGGAGATCGGCACCGTGCGCGCGGAGGAGCCCCCCCTGGTGGTCATCACCTCCAATCGCACTCGAGAGGTCCACGACGCCCTCAAGCGTCGCTGCTTCTACCACTGGATCGACTACCCGGACGTGGAGCGGGAGCTCGCGATCCTGCGCGTGAAGGTGCCGGGATGCGAGGAGAGGCTGACCCACCAGATCGTCGCGTTTGTACACAAGCTCCGGGATGCGGACCTGTTCAAGGTGCCCGGGGTCGCGGAGTCCATCGACTGGACGCGCGCGCTCATGGCGCTCGATACCAACGTGCTCGACCCCGAAACGGTCGACAACACGCTGGGTGTCCTGCTCAAGTATCAGGACGACCTCGAGCGGATCCGCGGCGAGCAGACCGCCCGGACGTTGGCCGCGGTGGATCGCGAGCTGGCGACCGCTCCACCGCCGTGACCGACGCCGGGCCCTCCGGGGCCTCTCGCTCCCCGGGCGATCTGGGCGCGCTCGTCCCCAACATCCTTCGCTTCGTCAGGCTGTTGCGGGACGCGGGGCTGTCCGTCGGGCCCGGGAGCGCCGCCGAGGCGGTGCGAGCCGTGGAAGCCGTGGGCCCCGGCCGACGCGAGGACTTCTACTGGGCCCTCCATGCGGTGTTGGTGAGTCGGGCCGACCAACGCGAGATCTTCGATCACGCCTTCCGCCTCTTCTGGCGCCGAGCTCCCGATGGAGTTGGTTCCCTCGAGCAGGTCGCTGCGGGACTCCGGGTGCGGCCTAGCGAAGGCCGTGCACGCGCGGCCGCACGAAGGCTGGCCGAGGCCCTGCGGCGGCAGCGCGGCGCCCCGCGCCCCGACACGTCGCCCCCCCACGCCGACGTCGACCTGACGATGGCGTATTCGGCACAGGAGGGACTGCGCACCAAGGACTTCGAGCAGATGACCGCGGACGAGCTCGAGCTTGCCAGGGAAGCCATCGCGCGCATGCGGCTGTACGTGCCGGACATCGTCACGCGGCGGTGGAGGGCGGGAGCCGCTGGACGCGTCGACATGCGGGCGACGCTGCGGGCGACGCTCCGCTCGGGCCATGGGCACATCCCCCTGCGTTGGAAGACCCGCGTCTTCCGACCTCCCGCCCTGGTCGTCCTGTGCGACGTCTCGGGCTCCATGGAACGCTACGCGCGCCTGCTGCTGCACTTCCTGCACACGCTGACGAGCCAGCGGACCCGGGTATCGACGTTCCTCTTCGGTACGCGCCTCACCAACGTCACCAGGTATCTCGAGGACGCGGATCCGGACGAGGCTCTGGCGCGGGTAGGGCATGCGGTGAAGGACTGGTCGGGCGGGACGCGCATCGGCGCCGCGCTCGCGGCCTTCAACCGACTCTGGTCGCGCCGGCTTCTCGGCAGCGGCGCCATCGTCCTGCTCATCACCGACGGACTCGACCAGGAGGGGGCCACCGGCATTCGCAAGGAAGCCAGGCGACTCAGGCTCTCATGCCGGCGGCTGATCTGGCTGAACCCTCTCCTTCGCTACGAGGGATTCGAGCCTCGGGCGGCGGGCATCCACGCGCTCCTCCCGGAGGTCGACGAGATGCGGCCGGTCCACGACCTGAGCAGCCTGGAGCAGCTCGTGCGGGCGCTCAGCCGCTCCTACCGAAGAGGCGAGCGAGCCGCGACCACAGCGCCCTGAGGAGAAGGCCCACGGCGCTCAGCTCGCCTTGCGATTTCGCGGATCCGGCGGCGACTTCCCCGGGCGTTGCCGTGCCATCGGCTTCCCGATGGGTCGCGGCATCGGTGTCCGCGCCGACGTTCGCCGCGAGGCACTGCGCGAAGTCCTGGAAGAGCCGCTCGGACACGACGCCGATCATCCCCCGTCCGAATCGGACGATCTTGCCCGCCAGCTTGAGATCGACGTCCACGACGAGGCGGGTCCTGGAATCCGAGAGCGACTCCACCCTGCTCTCCATGACCATCTGCACCTGGCCGCCGCCGCTGCTGTCGCTCGCCTTCCCCTCGAGCCGCATGAGACCGCGCTCCGCGTCCAGCTCGATGAACTCGGCTGTGCCCCGATACGTCATCGAGGCCGGTCCGATCTTCACCTTGATGGAGCCGCGGTAGGTCCGCTCTCCGAGGGCGGACTCGATGGCGGCTCCCGGCAGACAGGACACCACGCGCTCGGGATCCACGAGGTACGCCCACACCCGTTCCGCCGGCGCGTCCAGCTCGAGCCGTTCCTCGATCTTCAGCGACGACACGGTGGCGCCGCCCTCCTGGTCGGCACGTCGATCCTCTTCATGGCTCCTCCGGTCCGCCCCCTCAGATCCGCCCGGCCGCGATCCTCAGCACCTGGAGCCCCTTCTCCTCGTCGAAGCCGAACGCGCCGGAGGCGGCGATCTTGAGGAGCACGTCGTCCTTCACGACGGCGATCATCCCTCCCAGGAGCGTGATCCGCTCGTCCCACGGCTCGGCCTCGCCGGCGGCCTGCTCGCTCAGCTCGGGGATGTCCGGGTCGACGTGCGCGGCCATTGCCTTCGCCGCGCCCCCGATCGCCGCGCGCTCCTGGCCGAGGGCATAGAAGCCGTCCCGCCACTGGACCTCGAGGGTGAAGGTCACGGGGTAGTCCATCATCTTCTTGTCGGTGACGAAGTCGCACCCCGTCCCGTCCTCCGACACCTTCGGGTCTTCACTCAGCGTCCCCATGAGCGCCTCGGCCTCCTGACGCGTGATCAGGTCGCACGGGCTGCGGGTCTCCGCGGGTCGCTCCTTCCGCTGGCGCGTGGCCCGGGCGCCGTCGTAGGCGAGGGGGGCATGGACGCGCCCCACGGCGATGGACGCCAACTGCACCGCCCCGGGGAGCCCGATGCGGGAGCCAAGCGGATCGACCTGGACGGAGACCGTGTCCTTGAGGACCATGAGCTGGCCGAAGGCGGAGCCGATCTTGTCCCAGCCGCCCTCGTCGAGGGTGTCCGTGACCGCATCGTAGCCGGAGAGCACGTCCGTGACGCTGGTGCCCATCCCCACCATCATCTGGAATCCCATCGGCCCGGACTCCCAGTCCGCCAGGATCGTGACGTTGCGGCCATCCTGCGCCCGATAGAAGCAACCCTCACCCCCGGGATCCGGCCTCCGGTTGCTGTCGACACGGTATTGCGGCTCCCCCAGCGGTCCGATCAGTGCTTCCATCTCTGCCGCCGACACGAGCGTGCACGGATCCGGCCCGGACGGCACCTGGGCCTCGGCGGTCTCGGCTGCCGACTCTGCCCCGGCATCCGCGTCCCCGCCTCCCCCACCTCCGCACGCGGTCAACAGCCACACCAGCACGAACGCCGCGGTCTTCGCACGCATGTTCATCCTTCGCCTCCTGCGCCGCAGGGACGCTCGAGGTCCACACGACGGTTACGGGCCCTGCCTTCGGCGGTCCCGTTGTCCGCGACCGGCTCCTTTTCACCCCGCCCCTCGCTGCTCAGGCGATCGGGGGCGATCCCGTATTGCTCCACCAGGACCGTCCGCACGCGCTCGGCCCGCCGGGTGGAGAGGTCATGGTTCGCGTCCTCGCCGCCGATGCTGTCCGTGTGCCCGAGGATGGTCACGGACCAGTCCGGGTGCTTCACGAGCACGTCGGCAATGGCCTGGAGCGCCGGTGCCGAGGTGTCGTCCATGACGTCGGACCCGGTGGCGAAGAAGACGTCGTGGAGGGACGTGCGACATCGCTTCTCCAGCTCGTCGGACACGCGCGCCCCTCGCGCCCCGCTCCCGATGCGGACGAGGCGCAGGTGGCCGGTCCGGACGCGCTCCACGCCCGGCGCGTCCGCCGCGGATTCCAGCACCCACGGGGTCTCGGGGTCGTCGAGGAGCAGGGTGCTCGTCTCGTACTCGAACTCCCCGCGCAGCTTCCCGTGGACGCGGATACCCTGCAGCGT
>CAZPZU010000014.1:70945-77503 GCA_964591135.1 uncultured Gemmatimonadaceae bacterium
ACCTGGACGGCCTGCGCTCGGACCGGCCCTGCATGGAGAACGGCCAGGCAGAACGTGAGCAACGTCCCTCGACAGCCGACCGCACGGGAGCGAGATCTCGCCATGGTGCCCGCCGCCACTCGTTGAGAAATCCCGGATGCCGCAGTCGAATCCAGAGTAGGCTGCGCCAGGGATGGTCGCAAGCTGGGCGGCGGTGGGCGCCGGACCCGCCTTGCCGCCCCTCCGGCCGCGCTCTACCGTGGCGTCGAGCCGCTCCGCACGGGGCGGCACCGACCCGGTCGCCATCGCACCGACACCCGCGGCGCAAGGTCCGCAAAGGGCGCTCGATGAAGCTCCGTCGTACGTTCGGTCCCGCTCTCTTCGCGCTCGCCGTCCTCCTCCCGGACGGCTTCGCTTCCGCACAGCAGCCCACCACCTACCCGACGCTCCCCAGCGAGACGCCCGCGGAGGTGACGCCCTCCACCGCGGACTTCGACTACGTCCGTCGGGAAGCCATGATTCCGATGCGCGACGGCGTGCGGCTGCATACGGTGATCCTGGTGCCGAATGGCGCCGAGCACGCGCCCATCCTACTCACGCGCACGCCGTACGATGCCGACGCGCTCACCACCCACGCCCACAGCGCGCATCTGGGGCCCATCCTGCAGGGCTACGACAACGCGACCGACGTGATCGTCGAGGGCGGCTACATCCGCGTGGTGCAGGACGTGCGGGGCAAGTACGGCTCCGAGGGCGACTACGTCATGAACCGCCCCCTGCGCGGCCCACAGAATCCCACGCCGGTGGACAACGCAACGGACACGTGGGACACCATCGAATGGCTGGTCCGCAACGTCCCGGAGACCAACGGCAGGGTGGGGATCTTGGGGATCAGCTACGACGGCTTCCTCCCGCTCATGGCCCTCGTCGACCCCCACCCCGCCCTGAAGGTGTCGGTGCCCATGAACCCGATGGTGGACGGGTGGATGGGCGACGACTGGTTCCACAACGGCGCCTTCCGCCAGCAGATGATGCCGTACATCTACGAGCAGGAGGCGACGCGCACGGGCAGCGCCTGGTGGCCGACCACGCACTTCGACGACTACGACACGTACATGGCGGTCGGCTCGGCCGGGGACCTGGGTCGCCGCCGCGGCCTCGAGCAGGTGGGCTTCTGGCGGAAGATCCTGGAGCACCCCACCTACGATGCCTTCTGGCGCGACCAGGCCGTTGACAAGGAGCTGGCCAAGCGGCCGCTGAAGGTTCCGGTCATGCTCGTCCACAGCCTCTGGGACCAGGAGGACATCTACGGTGCACCGGCGGTGTACCGGGCGCTCGAGCCGAAGGACTCGGCCAACGACATGGTCTACCTGGTGATGGGGCCCTGGCACCACGGCCAGGAGATCGGGGACGGGAGCACGCTCGGGGAGCTGCGCTTCGGCAGCGACACGGCGCTCTGGTTCCGCTGGCACGTGCTCGCGCCCTTCCTGGCCCACTACCTGAAGGACGACGCACCGCCGATGGACGTGGCGCCGGTCACCGCGTACGAGACCGGAGCGAACGAGTGGCTCCGGCTGCAGACCTGGCCCTCTGGCTGCGTGGAGGGATGCGACGTGCGCCCCACGCCGCTCTATCTGAAGGCCGGCCTGACGCTGGGCCTCGAGCCCCCCTCCGCTCAGGGCGCCGCCTGGGACGAGTACGTGTCGGACCCCGCGCGGCCCGTGCCGTACCGCAAGCGCCCCATCCAGCCCGTCTCCTTCGTGGGCAACCGCACCTGGCCGTTCTGGCTCGTGGACGACCAGCGCGAGCAGTCGGGTCGTACGGACGTGCTGACGTTCGTGTCCGACGTGCTCGCCGAGCCGGCAAGGATCAGCGGCCGGCCCGTGGCCAACCTGGTCGCGTCCACCAGCGGAACCGACTCCGACTGGGTGGTGAAGCTCATCGACGTCTACCCGCCCGAGGTCGCAGGCCACCAGGAGATGGGCGGCTATCAGCTCATGGTGGCCGGGGACATCTTCCGCGGTCGCTACCGCGAGAGCCTGGAGACCCCGAAGGCGATCACGCCGGACGCGCCGCTCCTCTACCGCTTCGATCTGCCGACGGCGAATCACGTCTTCCTGCCGGGCCACCGCATCATGGTCCAGGTGCAGTCGAGCTGGTTCCCCCTCTACGACCGGAACCCGCAGACGTTCGTGCCCAGCATCTTCTTCGCGAAGCCGGAGGACTACGTGAAGGCGACGCAGCGCGTCTGGCACGCGCCGGGGAAGGAGAGCTTCGTCGAGCTGCCGCTGGTGGTGGCGAGGTAGGACTGCGCCTGTTCAACGCCCACGGACGCCATGGGAGCGATCCCTTCAGCGCCGTCCGCGCCAGACCAGGTAGGCAGGCACGCCGAGGGAGACGATTGCCAGACCGAGCAGCGCGCGCGAAGGCGTCGTGGCCAGGGTGTTCAGGACGATGGCAGCCGCGGACGCGACGAAGAGAAGGGGCGTCCAGGGGTAGCCGGGTACGCGGAACGGGCGGGGTGCATCGGGCCAGCGACGCCGATACCCGAAGATGCTGAGGGCGCCCAGCGCATAGAAGATCCACCCGGTGAACACGACGTAGGTCAGGAGCTGCTCGAACGTGCCGCTCAGCGCCAGGAGCATGGCCCACGCGGAGCTGGACACGATGGCGAACGTGGGCGTGCCGAAGCGCGGGTGCAGGGTCGCCACCCGGCGGAAGAACAGCCGGTCCCTGGCCATGGCGTAATAGACGCGCGGCGCCGTCAGGGTCAGACCGTTGGCGGCGCTGAACATGGAGACCAGGATGGTGGCCGCGATGAGCTTGGCGGCCAGGGGGCCGAACAGCGCGCCCACCGCGTCGGCCGCGATGCTGTCGCTGGCGGCGGCATTCGCGGGGCCGAGCGCGGCGATGTAGCCGACGTTGGCGAAGAGGTAGACGCCGATCAGTGCCACCGTGCCGACGACGATCCCGCGGGGGAACACGCGCTGGGCGTCCCGCGTCTCGCCGGCGGAGAACGTCACGTACTGCCAACCCTCGTACGCCCACAGTGTCCCCAGCATGGCCAGGCCGATACCCGAAAGGAGGGAACCGGTGAAGGCCTGGGGCCAGAGTGGCTGTCCCTCCGAGAAGCCGCGACCGGTCGCGGTGAGTGCCACGCTCATGACCAGAATCGCGACCACTTTGATCGCGGTCGACCACCCCTGGACGCTGGCGCTCTGGCTCGTACCCCGCACGTTCACGGCGGCCACGGCCGCGATCATCGCGACGGCAACGGCCTTCTGCGCCACCGGTCCGAGCGGCACGATCGCCTGGAGGTAGGACGTGAACGCCACGGCGAGCGTGGCCACGGAGCCGCTGCTGATCACGAAGAAGAGCGTCCAGCCGTAGAGGAAGGCCGGTAGCGAGCCGAACGCGTCACGGATGTAGACGTAGAGGCCACCCGCCTCCGGCTGCATCGCGCCCAGCTCGCCGTAGGTCAGCGCCCCCAGAAGCGAGAGCACCCCGGCGATCAGCCATACGATCAGCGCCGGACCAGGTCCGCCCGTCTGGCGCAGCACGGCCCCGGGAACGATGAAGATGCCCGATCCGATCACCGTGCCGACGACGATCACAATCAGGTCCCGGAGGCCCAGCACCCGGGCGAGACCCGATGCCCCCGAAGCCTCGGTGCCGCTCGCCGCCCCCGCGACGTCCCTGCTCGAGGGCGACCCCGGCCCCGACGTGACCTCCCCGCTCACCCGGCGATCTCCTCGCGGGCGCTGGGCGACAGGTCGCCGGGGAGGCGGAAGCCGGGAAGGGAAGCCATCGACTCGAAGGGCGGCTCGGACCGCGGGGGCGAGGCGGTCAGAGGCCAGTTGACGGTGAGTCGATCGGTACCGAACCGGTGGAGCTCGCTGCCCGTGTCCCCATCCATGTTTGGCACATATTCCTCCACGTTCACAGCGAGTGAGGCCGGCCCCCTCAGCGCACCTCGAACCGTGCCGTGACGACTCCGGTCGTGGCCGCGTCCGCGAGCCCGCGCTGAGCAGGCTGTTTGCCGCCCACGGCGATCTCGAACGCGCCCGGCTCCACCACCCGCCGCCCGTCCGCGTCGATCAGCGAGAGCGCGTCGGCGGGGACGGTGAGCGACACGCGCTGCCGCTCGCCGGGCGCCAGCGTGATCCGGGTGAAGCCCGCCAGGGAGCGCACCGGCACGGGGACCGTCGCCTCCAGGTCCGTCACGTAGAGCTGGACGACCTCGTCCGACGCGACGGCACCCATGTTCTCGACCTCCACCGAGACCGTCACGTCCTGCCCGGGACGCACGCGCTCCGGCACCCGCAGGTCCCCGTAGCGGAAGCGCGCGTAGCTCAGCCCGTGCCCGAAGGGGAAGAGCGGCTCGCCGCGGAAGTAGCGGTAGGTGCGCCCCTCCATCGCATAGTCCGAGAACGGCGGGAGCTGATCCACCGAGCCGTAGAACGTCACCGGGAGCCGTCCGCCGGGGCTCACCCCCCGCAGCAGCACGTCCGCGATGGCGTCACCGGCGGCCTGGCCGGGATACCACGCCTCCACGATGGCCGGGACGTGCTCGGCGGCCCACGGCACCGCCAACGCGCTCCCACTCATGAGCACCAGCACCACCGGCGTACCGGCCGCGACCACGGCGTGGAGAAGCTCCTCCTGCGGCGCGGGCAGACCGATCGCGATGCGGTCGCCGCCCGCGAAGCCCGGGACCTCCACCGGCATCTCCTCCCCCTCGAGCCGCGGCGACAGCCCCAGGAAGAGCACCGCCACGTCGGCGCCCGTCGCCGCGTTCACCGCCTCGTCGAGAAGGTCCGGGGCCGGCGGCGCCCACACGAGCTGCACCTGGGCGTCGATCCTGCGGTCGCGGTACTCCACGGTGAGTCGGCGGCCTTCGCCGGCGCGCAGATCCACCCAGGCGGTGGGCGTCGCCACCACGTGGCGGTCGGTGAACTCCACCACCAGCGAGTCGTCCAGGAAGACGCGCGCTCCGCCGTTCAGCCTCACCCCCAGCGCGTACCGCCCCGTCACCGGCGGCACCAGGGTCCCGGTCCACCGCACCGAGAAGGAGTCGGCGGGCATGCCGTCCAGCGGGGCGGCGCGCCACCACTGGCGGTCGATGGCCGGCTCGGCGCGCACGGCGAAGGGCTCGCCCGCGAAATCGTGATTCGCCCAGTAGCGGGCGGTGAGGTCGCGGAGCGCGCTCGCCGGAACCGGCACCACCGAGGGGACGCCCGGCGCCACGTCCGAGCCGCGGGCGTACACCACCTCGAGCCCCCGCTCGGTGGCCGCGCGCCGCATGCCGGCAAGGGGAGTGACCGGCGCCGCCGGCCATCCGTTGTAGTTGCCCAGGAGCAGCTCGACGTCGTCGGCGTCAGGACCGATGACCGCGATGCGCCGCACGCCCCGCAGCGGCAGAGCGTCGGCATCGTTCTTCAGCAGGACGATCGACTTCCGCGCCGCCTCCAGCGCCAGGGAGCGATGGGCCTCGGAGTCGACCACGTCCATCGCCACGCCCGCCCACGGCCCTTCACCCGCCGGATCGAGCAGGCCGAGGCGGAAGCGCGCGTCGAGCACCCGTGCGAGGGCCGAGTCCACCTCCGCTTCCGTGACCAGCCCCCGGCGCACGGACTCCGGCAGGCTCCGGTACTCGGGGCCGCACGCCAGGTCCGTCCCCGCGCGCACCGCGTCGGCTGCCGCCTCGGCTTCGTCCGCCGCGACGTGGTGTCCCTCGACGAAGTCCGTGAGGGCCCAGCAATCCGAGACCACGTAGCCGCCGAAGCCCCACTCGTCCCGCAGGATCTCCGTCAGGAGCCGTCGGTTGGCGCACGCGGGATCGCCGTAGACGCGGTTGTACGCGCACATGACCGACCCGACACCCCCCTCCTCGACGGAGGCCCGGAAAGCGGGGAGGTACGTCTCGCGCAGGTCGCGCTCCGAGACCTCGGCATCGAAGGAGTGACGGTCGGGCTCGGGGCCCGAGTGCACCGCGTAGTGCTTCGCCGTCGCCAGCGTGCGCGGGTGCGCGGGGTCGTCGCCCTGCATCCCGCGGATGAACTGCACCGCGAGCCGTCCGGTGAGGAACGGGTCCTCGCCGTACGTCTCCATCCCCCTCCCCCAACGCGGGTCGCGGAAGATGTTGACGTTCGGCGAGAAGAACGTCAGCCCCTCGTAGATGCTGTGGCTCCCCAGCCGCAGCGACTCCTCGTGCTTCGCCCGCGCCTCCATCGACGTGGCCGTCGCGACGCGGAACATCAGATCGGCGTCCCACGTCGCCGCGAGGCCGATGGCCTGCGGGAAAACGGTCGCGCGCCCCGCACGAGCGACGCCGTGCAGCGCCTCGCTCCACCAGTCGTACGCCGGCACGCCCAGGTCCGGGATGGCGGGCGCCTCGTTGACCAGCTGCGCGGCCTTCTCCTCCAGCGTCATGCGGCCCAGGAGGTCGGAGATCCGCGCCTCCACGGGGAGGGAGGGGTCGCGGAAGGGGAAGTCAGCCGGGGCGGGTGCCATGGGCTCGGTGGACGGCGGCGTCCCACAGGCCGCCACCAGGGCGACGGTGAGGGCGGCCGTCAGTCG
>CAZPZU010000015.1:0-61354 GCA_964591135.1 uncultured Gemmatimonadaceae bacterium
GATCCCGAACGTCGTCTGGGTCAGGTCGTTGGTGCCGAACGAGAAGAACTCGGCGACCTCGGCGAGCTCGCCCGCCGTGAGCGCCGCGCGCGGCACCTCGATCATCGTACCGAACCGGTAGGGCACTTCGATGCCCTGCTCCGCCATCACGGCGTGCGCCTCCTCCTCCAGCAACCGCCGGATCGTGCGCAGCTCGTTCACGTGGGTCACCAGCGGGATCATCACCTCGGGATGAACGTCCACCCGGTCCCTCGCGCACCGGCACGCCGCCTCGAAGATCGCGCGCACCTGCATGCGGACGAGTCCGGGGATGAGCATGCCCAGGCGCACGCCCCGGGTTCCGAGCATCGGGTTGGCCTCCCGCAGCGACTCGACCCGGTCCAGGAACCGCTGTTTCGTCCCGATCTGCTCCAGCACCCCGTCGATCTCGGGAAGCGAGCGAAGGTGCTGGAGCTGCACCTTCAAGCCCGCCAGGTCGAGAAGGAGCTCGTCGTGTGCGGGCAGGAACTCGTGGAGCGGCGGGTCGATGAGCCGGACGATGACCGGCAGCCCGTCCATGGCGCGGAAGAGCCCGTCGAAGTCGGAGCGCTGCAGCGGAAGGAGATCGGCGAGCGCCGAATCGCGATCCGCAGGATCGGAGGCCATGATCATGTGCTGGATCAGGGGAAGCCGATCCGTCTCGAAGAACATGTGCTCGGTGCGGCAGAGCCCGATCCCCTCGGCCCCGTGATGACGTGCACGCTCCGCGTCACGCGGATAGTCCGCGTTGGCACGCACGCCCAGCTTGCGCACCTGGTCGGCCCAGCCCAGCAGCTCGGCGAGGAACGGGTTGTCCAGATCGGCCATGACCGTGGGCAGCTCACCCTCGTAGACGAGCCCACGCGTGCCGTCCAGCGAGATCGGGTCGCCCTCCCTCAGCACGATGTCGCCGACCCTCGCCTCCCCGGCGACGAGGTCGATCTCCATCGCCGACACGCCCACGACCGCGGGCCGGCCGAACTGCCGGGCCACCAGCGCCGCGTGGCTCGTGCGTCCGCCGCGGCTCGTGAGGATGCCCTTGGCGGCCAGCATGCCGTGGACATCGTCGGGCTTCGTGTCGGGCCGCACGAGCACGACAGCACGCTTGTCGACCTTCGCCAGTCGCTCGGCCTTGTCCGCGTCGAAGACGATGATCCCCACGGCCGCTCCGGGGGAGACGGCGAGCCCGCGGGCGAGCGGCTCCCGTCCACCGACGGCCGCCGGATCGAGCTTGGGGTGCAGGAAGGCGTCCACCTGCTCGGCGGACACCCGCTGCAGGGCCTCGTCCCGCGTGATCAGCCCTTCCTTCGTCATCTCCACGGCGATGCGCACCTCGGCCTCGGCGGTGCGCTTGCCGTCACGCGTCTGGAGCACCCACAGGTGGCCCTCCTCGATCGTGAACTCGATGTCCTGCATGTTGCGGTAGTGCCGCTCGAGCTTGCGGGCGATGTCGTGGAGCTGTTCGTAGACCTCGGGCACGCGGTCGCGCAGCATCGAGATGGGGTGGGTCTGGCGGGTGCCCGCCACGACGTCCTCCCCCTGGGCCCTCTCCAGGTAGTCGCCCTCGAGCTCCTCGGCCCCCGTGGTGCCGTTCCGGGACATGCACACGCCCGTGGCCGAATGCGGCCCGATGTTGCCGAAGACCATCGTCTGGACGTTGACGGCGGTGCCCAGGCCATTGGGGATCCCGGCCGCCCGGCGGTAGTCGATGGCGCGCTTCCCCCGCCAGGACCGGAACACGGCCTCGGTCGCTCCGTGCAGCTGCTCCCGGCTGTCGGTGGGAAACTCGCGCCCCGCGAAGGTCCGGATCGCCGCCTTGAACGCCTCGACCACGGCCTTCCAGTCGTCGGCGGTGAACTCGATCTCGGTCCCCACCCCGGTGACACGGCGTCGCTCCTCCATCGCGCGCTCGAAGGCGTGGTCCGGCACGTTCAGCACGACGCTGCCGTACATGTGCAGGAGGCGTCGGTAGAGGTCGTACGCGAAGCGGGGGTCCCCGGTGGCGGCGGCGACGCCCTCGGTGATCTCGTCGTTGAGGCCGAGGTTCAGCACGGTGTCCATCATCCCGGGCATGGAGAACTTCGCACCCGACCGGCAGGAGAGGAGGAGCGGGTTCGCGGGATCGCCGAAACCCTTCCCGGTGGCCTGCTCCAACGCCGCGACCGCCTCCATCTCCTGCTCCCAGAACCCAGGCGGGAATTCGCCGCCTGCCGCCAGATACGCGTTGCACGCGCGGGTGGTCGCCGTGAAGCCCGGTGGGACGGGTATCTCGAGGCGGGTCATGTCAGCCAGGTTGGCGCCCTTGCCGCCCAGCAACGTGCGCACCTGGTCCCAATCGCCTTCCACGGATGCCTTGGCGGCATCGAGCTCCGAGAAGAGATAGATGAACTTCTCCACCTGCGCCTCCGATGGGACGGGTCACGGAGCCCACGACAACGCCGCCGGCTCCGCCTCAAAGCTGCGCGCCGCCGGCCCTCTTCGACAGTGGGGGATCTCCCCACGCGAGGCGGAGGCGGCGCCTGGTTTCGGCCCTGATGTCGCGCGTCGGGCGCCATCCCTCGGCGCTCGCCGGACTCCCGAACCGGGGCGCTACTCCAGCTCGACCGTGCGCCCGTCCTCGGCGACCCGGACCCTCGACCCGAGTCGCCGCTCCGCCGCATGCCGGAGGGCATCCGCTTGCTCCGGCTCGCCGTGGACGAGCCAGATCTTCCGGGGTCGCTCCGGCAAGGCCCCCATCCAGTCCAGGAGCTCGCTCTGGTCGGCGTGGGCGGAAAGGCCGTCCAGCTTGGCCACCTCGCAGCGGATGGGCACGCTGCGCCCGTGGATCTTCAGATGCCGGGCCCCGCCCAGGAGGGATGCGCCACGCGTCCCGGCGGCCTGGTAGCCGGTGAGGAGGACCGTGTTGCGGTGATCCGGCGCGAAGGCGGCCAGGTGGTGGGTGATCCGGCCTCCCGAGAGCATGCCGGCGCCGGCGATCAGGACCATCGGGCCGCCGCGGTGGTTGAGCTCCTTGGAGTCGTCCACGGATCGCGTGTACTCGGCGATGGCGAACGCCTCGGCCACCTTTTCGGTGGACAGCCGGTGATAGTCCGGGAACTCCAGGTAGAGGTCCGTGACGTCGATCGCCATCGGGCTGTTCAGGAAGACGGGGACCTTCGGGATCGCGCCCGAAGAGAAGAGACGCCACAGCACGTACAGGACGAGCTGCGCACGCCCGACCGCGAACGAGGGCACCATCAGCACTCCGCCCCGTCGCACGGTCCGCTTGAGCACCATGGCCAGCGCCGACTCCGGATCCAGGAGCGGGTGCTCCCGTCCGCCGTACGTCGACTCCATCACCACGAAATCCGCCGCGGGCGGTGGCTCGGGGGCGGGGATGAGCAGGTCGTCCGGACGGCCGATGTCTCCGCTGAAGACGATCGAGCCCCCATCGGTGCGCAGGTGGACGGAGGCCGCCCCCAGGATGTGCCCGCCCATGGTGAACGTGAGCGTGGCGCCGTCGATCTCGGTCCGTGCGCCCAGGGGCACTGCGCGCAGCTGGTCGCCCACGCGGCGCGCCTCCGCCTCCGTGTAGAGGGGCTGGGCCGGCCGGTGGCGCGAGAAGCCCTTCTTGTTCGCGTAGCGGGCGTCCTCTTCCTGCAGATGCCCCGAGTCCGCCAGAAGGATGCGCACCAGGCGCTCGGTCGGCTCCGTGCAGTAGATGGGGCCGGTGTAGCCCCCCTTCACGAGCACGGGCAGGAGCCCCGAGTGGTCGAGATGCGCATGCGTCAGGACCACCGCGTCGAGGGAGGCGGGGTCGAAGGGGAACGGATCGCGGTTCCGCAGGCGGAGGGCCTTCAGCCCCTGGAACATGCCGCAGTCGACCAGGATCCTCCTCGACCCGGTTGTGAGGAGGTGACGCGAGCCCGTCACCGTGCCGGCGGCTCCAAGGAACGAAAGGGTCGTCATTGCGCGAGCTCTCTGGTGATGGGTTCAACCGGGCTGCCTCTCCACCGCTCCTCCCCCACGGCGTGGAACACGCGGCGGGCGTGCTCCGGAATGCCCGCCACGGCGATGGCGATGCCCGAGCCCCGGATCTCCTCGAGCATCTCGACGAGCGTCCACGCACCGGTCAGGTCGATCCGGCCGAGGCCCTGGCAGTGGATCACCACGCGGGACACGCCCTGCTCCCGGGCCAGGTGCTCGAGCAACGCGTCCTCGAGCGTCGGCACGGACCCGAACCAGAGCACGCCGCGAGGCTCGATGTGGAGGATGTCGCCATCCCGCCGTGCCGTGACCTCGAGCTGGACCTCGCGCCAGAGGTGGACCGCGCCGGCCGTGAGGATCCCGAGGAGGACGGCGTGGTCGACGTGCGGCGCGAGCGCGAGGGTCAGCGTGAACGTGGTCCACCCGATGAGGGCTTGTGGCTTGGAGAAGGCCCACAGCCCGGCGAGCTCCCGGGGCCGGAACAGGCTCCACACGGCCGCGATGACGATCCCCGCGAGGACCGCTCTCGGCAGGCCGGTCAAGACGCCGGAGAACGGCATGAACGCGAGCACCGCCACCCCAGCGACGAGGCCGGTCCACCGGCTGCTGGCGTGAGTCAGACGCGCCAGGGCGCTTCGCGCGAACGACCCCCCCACGGGAAAGCCCCCCGAGAGCGCGGAAGCCAGGTTCGCGGCGCCCTGGCTGAGGAACTCGCGGTCTGCGTTCCACCGCTCCCGGTCCTCGGAGGCGTACACGCGGGAGATCGACGCCGCCTCCGAGAAGCCGATCAACGCGATGACGATCCCCGGAAGGACGAGCGAGGGAATCCTCGACCACGGCAGCGCCAGTGAGATCTCCGGGAGGCCGGCGGGGATGTCGCCGACCCTGGCCCCCGGATATCCGGCGAGCACCGAGTAGAGGGTCCCCCCGACGACCGCGACCAGGACGCCGGGAAAGAGGGGGTGGTACCGGCGCCCTCCCACGATCAGCGCGACGGTGAGCGCGGCCAGCACGAACGCCGCGCCGTCCCACGATGCGGGGTGGGAGAGCGCCCAGGCGGCGCCGGAGAGCACGCCCGTGCCGGGCGCCGTGCTCCCCAGCGCTCCGGGAAGCTGCGACGCGAAGATCAGGATCGCGGCGCCGGACATGAAGCCGGTCAGGAGCGGTCGTGACATGAGGTACGAAAGCCACCCGATCCGCAGCAGCCCCACGGCGACCCGCACGAGGCCCACGACCAGCGCCAGGAGCGCCGCGAGCTTGATGTATTCGCCCGAGCCGGGCGCCGCCATCGGCACCAGCGCGCCGAACGTCAGCAGCGACGTCGTCGCCACCGGCCCGGTCTGGAGGAAGGGGGAGGACACCAGGAACGCGGCGGCGATGGACGGCAGCGCCGCCGCGTACAGGCCGTAGTGGCTGGGCATCCCCGCCAGGTCTGCATAGGCCATCGACTGGGGGATGAGGATCACGGCCACGCTGAGCCCCGCGACCACGTCCCGGCGGGAGAACCGGTGCTCGGGTGGAGGGCGCACGCCGCGGCTCATCGTGTTCCCTCCCCTGCGGTCTCCTCCAGCACCGCTCGTCCTTCCTCGGCGAGCGCGCACAGCAGTGTCGACGTGGCGCGGGCTCGCTCCGCCCAGAACGCTGCGGACGGTCCGACCACGGGGGCCCGGGCGCCGTGGCGCTCCGCGCGGAGGGCGGCCTCCGCCGCGAGGGCGTCCAGCAAGGGCACGGGGTCCTGGTCGAGGAGGTGTCGGAGCACCCACCGACGCTCTCCGACGCGGGCGCCCAGACCCAGCTCCCTCGCGGTGCGGACCAGGTCGCCCCGCGTGAGCACGACGCCACTGCGTACCGGCGCCAGCAGGCCCGAGAGGAAGGCTTCGGCACCCTCCTCACGCGGATCGGGGAGCGCGGGGGCCAGCCTCAGGTGGAGCGGGAGCGCCCGTGGAGGCGGCGCGCGGCGGAGCTCGTCCTCGAGCACCCGGTCGAGCAGCTCCGCCCACGGCCCGTAGAAAGGGGTTCCCGTTTCCGCGACCCGCTCCAGGAGGAAAGGCACCCAAGGCGCCAGGTGCTCGTGCAGGAGCGCGCCCCGGCCACGCGCCGTGAGCACGGCCTCGGCACCCTCCTCCTGCCCCTCCCTCTCCGCCAGCGCGGCGTAGAGCCCGAGCAGCGCCCCGAGGTGATCCGGCTCGGGCGGGGGCACGTGCCCCAGAGCCCGCCAGAACCCGGCGACACGGGCGCGCGCCTCCCCACCCAGCATCCCCTCCGCGCCCAGGTACACCGACGCGTACGGATGGAGCTGCAGGAGGAAGACCTCCGCGTGCTCGGCGGATCCAGGAGGCGCACCGAGCCCAGCGGCCTCGGCGAGCCTCCGGTGCTCCGGAGCGGGAGGCTCGGACAGGGCCGCGAGGGCCCGCAGGAGCTCGACGGGGCGTGTGCCGACCATGTGGGAAACTATACGACCACGGGCTCGGCGCCGGAGGGAAGGCGGTACGCGTCCCGCTCCGGCCGCACGGGGCGGAGGAGCCAGTAGGGTCGCCTCGTTCCGTCCGGGGAGTACCGGTCGGCGGGGCGGGTCATCTCGAGCCACTTCCGGTAGGCCGCGTGGGAACGCTCCCGGTCCACGTGGATGTCACCATGGCGGTCCCCGGCCTCCGCCGGCCGAACGCGCACGGCCTGGTGCCAGCAGTGCGCGCCCGACACGGGATCCGGATGGACCGCATGCGTGAGATTCTGGTGCACCCCCACGTCCGTCCACCAGACCCTGAGCGTGTCGGGATCGGCCGAGGCGAAGGGCTCCACGCCCTTCCGGCGCCGCATGGACCACGCCGAGCCCTCGTGGTCGAGGGCGACGGTGGCCATCCCGAGGCGTTGCCCGTCGCTTCCTTCGGGCTTCCATCGGCCCATGTGATGGCTGCAGGCGACGACGCCCGGCCGGATGCCCTCGGTGATCCATGCCTTCACCACGAAGTGACCGATCTCCGTCTCGACGCGCACGAGATCCCCCGTCGCACGGACGCCCAGGCGCGCGGCGTCGGACGGGTGGATCCAGAGAGGGTTCGTGTGCGCGATCTCGTCCAGCCACTTCGCGTTCCCGCTCCGCGTGTGCACGTGGACGGGAAGCCGGAAGGTCGATATGAGGCACAGCTGATCGCGGTCCATGTTCTGGCGGTGGACCTGGCTCTTCGGGTATCCCGGCGTCGCCAGCTCCGGCCAGCCCCAATCGTGCAACGTGCGCGACCAGAACTCGAGCCGCCCGGTCGGCGTCGGAAAGCCGCGCAGGGTCTCGCCGTCGATGCGCACCCCCACCCTACGGCGCCCCTCCGCGTCTCCCTCGACGGGGGGGAGCGGGACGACGTTCGGGGAATCGGGCGCCTCGGCGCGCGTGTAGACCCGACCGGCCTCGTCGACACGCACGTCCTGGAGCTCCGCCTCCGGGACCATCTGTTCGTAGACGGCGCCGACCTTGCGGGCGACCTCGAAGGCGCCGTAGCGGCGCATGTACTCGAGCGGCGTCACTCCCTCCGCGCTCGCCGCTTCCGGGAGCCCCGGCACCGAGTGCTCGAACATCCAGCCGTAGTACTCGTCGAGCGTCATGCGCTCGCCGGGGTTCGTGCGCGACTCGAAGAATCCACGGATGCCCAGCGCCCCGTCGGGGTCGATGCGCCAGGTGAGGTCGATCCAGAATTCGTTCTCCTCCCACACCTCGCCCGGGTTGACCTCGCGGGTGTCCCGGATCGACTGGCCGAGTCGCGCGCGCGCCGACCTCAGGACGGGCTGGCGGAAGGCGATCCACTGGCCGTCGTATTGCTCGTACGACGTCAGGTCGTGGCGCTCCGGGCCGTGGCCCATCGGCAGCACGTAGTCGGCGAAGAACGCGCTCTCGTTCCAGGTGGGCGTGAGCGCCACGTGGAGGCCGATGCGCTCGGGGTCCGTGAGCATCTCGATCCACCCGAACCCGTCCGGGTTGGTCCACACCGGGTTGTAGACGCGCGTGAAGTAGACGTCGATCCGACGGTCCCGCTCCTTCGTCAGGTAGGGAAGGAGGAACGACATCTCCATGAGCGCCAGCGGGTACTCGCGGGGCCACGTCAGCTCGTTCCAGTGCGCGGGGTGCCGGGGCGGGAGGCGGATCGGACGGGGAACGAACTTGTTCCAGGCATTCGGAAACGTCCCCCCCTCCGTCGCCACCGCGCCAAGCAGCGCGTTCAGGAGGAAGAGCGTGCGGGAGACCTGCCAGCCACCGAGGTTGCCGGCCGACGCGCTCCGCCAGTTGTGCGTCGCCAGGCGCGTGCCCGCGTCCGCCACCAGCGCCGCGACCTCCCGCAGCTTGCCCGCGTCGATCCCCGACTCGGCGGCCGCGAAGTCGAAGGTATATCCCCCGTACTCGGCGTCGAGCGCGGCCTCGAAGTCCTCGAAAGACGCGTCCGGGCGACCCTTCACCGCGTCCATGTATTCCTGCCAGTTCCACCACCGTCGGACGAACTCGCGGTCGTAGCGGCGCTCGCGGATCATCCAGGCGGCGATGGCCAGGAAGATGGCGGCCTCGGAGCCCGGGTAGGGCGACAGCCAGTGGTCGGCATGCGTCGCGGTGTTGGACAGGCGGGTGTCCAGGACGATGAGCTTGGCGCCGTTCTTCCGGGCCTCGATGATCCGCTGGGCGTGGGGGTTGAAGTAGTGCCCGGCCTCGAGGTGGCTGCTCACCAGGAGCATGACCTTCGCGTTGGCGTGATCGGGGCTCGGCCGGTCCATCCCCATCCAGAAGTGGTAGCCCGCCCGCGCGCCGCTGGAGCAGATGTTCGTGTGCGAGTTGTGCCCGTCCACGCCCCATGCCGCCATCACCCGCTCGGTGAAGCCGTCCTCGCCGGGCCGGCCCACGTGGTACATGATCTCCTCGTGCCGGCGTTCCTGCAGCGCCGTGCGGATCCGCCCGGCGATGTCGTCGAGCGCCTCGTCCCACCCCACCCGCTCCCACTTTCCCTCCCCGCGGGCCCCCGCGCGCTTGAGGGGGTGCAGGATCCGGTCCGGGTCGGTGATCTGATTGATCGTCGCGGGCCCCTTGGCGCAGTTGCGCCCCCGCGATCCCGGGTGCTCAGGGTTCCCCTCGAACTTTCGCACCTGGAGGGTGTCGCGGTCGACGTAGGCCAGCAGCCCGCACGCCGACTCGCAGTTGAAGCACGTGGTCGGCACCAGCATGTAGCGCTTCTCCACCCGTTCGGGCCAGGACTTCGAGTCCAGCTCGACCCAATCGTTCCACCGCTCGCGAGGAGGAAAGGCGGCGAGGTGCACCCGGCTCGCGCCGGGATAGAAGGTCTCGCCCCGCGCTTCCACTTCGGCCCGGGCGGCGGACACCCTGCGGTTGAGCTCGTTCAGATCCATGAAGCCCTCAGGCCAGCGGGACGGATTGGCCCGCCTGCACGTAGGCGTGCTCGTACGCGAAGAGACCGACCAGCCCGGCCAGCGCGCCGCTCACGGGCTCGGCGGGAGCCACCACGATGGCGAGCCCTGCCAGGATGACGCCGGCCCAGAAGAACGGGGCCCACCGTCCCCGCACCATCGCCCGGGCCGCGAGCGCCGCGTGGGCGGTGGGGTGGCCCACGGTCGCCTCGCCCAGGACCAGCAGGAGGTGCAGGACGAGGGCCAGCCCGTAGAAGCTCACCGCCGGCGCCCGCGCTCGCCCGTCGTTCAGCACCAGGAGCAGCACGGCGCCACCGGCCACGAACGCCTGCACGAGCAGATGGGCGGGAAGCAACGGGCTCTGCCAGAGGTCGCGGGCGCGGGCCTGCGCGAAGAGGTAGGCGGTGTAGATCGCGGTCATCGCAGCCAGAGGGCCCCCGATCCACCCGAGGTGTGGCGTCAGATCGGCACGGCCGAAGAGCGTGATGCCCAGGTGTGCGCTCAGGAGCGCGCCGTAGGCCGTGATGATGAAGCCCCCACGTACCAGCCAGCTCCGCCACTGGGGTTTCAGCAGCACCATCCAGAAGCGCTCGGGGTGCTCCAGGTCCCACACGAGCACGGCGCCGGTGGCCACCAGCGCCACGAGCGCGACCACGGGCACGGTGACACCCCACGTGCGCGACGCCCACGGCAACAGGCCGAGCACACCCAGGAGCAGCGGCATGAGGTAGGCGCCGGCCGCGATCGACTTCGTGAAGGTGTACAGGCTCACCCTCCAATCCCACGGCGTCCTGTGCAGGACGTCGTAGGACACCACCGCCGCCGCGGAGCTGTTCCAGGCACCCGGATGTCCGGCGTGCACCTGGCCGCCGACGCTTCCCTGCTCGCTCCACATGAACAGCCCGCCGTCGGGACGACGCGCGGCGAGAGGGTCGAGCGTGGCCTGGTCCGCGCCCTTGTAGAAGAGCTTGGGATGCGTCGCCTTCTCCGGCCTACGCACCGCGACCGCATCGCGATGGATGATCTCGCCCACCGCAGAGAGGGGGTCGTTCATGTCCCCGACCATGAGCGCCTGCGTGGGGCACACCACGACGCACGCGGGCTCGAGGCCGATGTCCAGCCGATGCGCACAGAAGTTGCACTTCTCCGCCGAGTGGTCCTCGGGATTGATGAAGATCGCGTCGTAGGGGCACGCCGCGATGCACGCCTTGCACCCGATGCAGATCGACTTGTCGAAGTCGACGATGCCGTCCGGTCGCACCTGCATCGCGGCGGTTGGACAGGCGGCCACGCACGGCGCGTCGTCACACTGGTTGCAGCGCGTGACCTGGAAGGAGCGCCGTACCTGCGGGAACGTCCCCGTATCCACGTACTTGACGTACGTACGGGTGACCGAGAGCGGCACCTCGTTCTCGGACTTGCACGCGGTCGTACAGGCGTGGCAGCCGATGCACCGGGTGTGGTCGACGACCTTCGCCCACTTCGGCGGCATGGAGGACGCCGGGGGCGCGAGGGTTCCTGGCATGGCGGGCAGCGGGAGGATCGGAAGAAGGACGGCGCCAAGCTATCGAATGTCCCGATCCCGCGATACCGCCGGGAGCGCGGGCGTTTCGGCGATCAACCGGCGGGCGGCATGCTCCGCAGTCCCTCGACCAGCCAGTCCGGAATCTTCAGCCGGTCCCTCGCCGATGTCCCGTCCGCGCCGTGCAGGGCCTGGAGGAGCCGATCGAGCGCGGCTTCGAGGAGCTCCTGCGCCTCCGGGTCCGTCCCCGCGGCTTCGATGACGGGGTCGGCCGAGACGCGCGGGCCCCGGATGGGCTCGTAGCTGATCCTTCCCTTCAGCTTCACCATGAGGTCGTGCAGGGCCAGCGCAGACGCCGCCAGCTCCCGCACGCGCGCGTAGTGCTCGGTGCGCCCGGTCCGGGACGAGGAGAAGTCCTCCAGGGCCGTGGCCATGCGCAACGACCGCACCGGTCCCGACACGCCCGCTTGCGCCGCCGCCCTCAGGTACGCCTGGCGGTAGAGTGCCGCCTCGCGGGCCTCTGCGGCGTCGGCGAACGCCATGTACCGCTCCCAGTAGGGTCGCACCTCCGGATACGCCTCCGGGTCCGCGAGGTACGCGCCCTCCAGCCAAGCCCGCGGAACCGGGCCAGGCACCAACTCCTGCTGGAGGCTCTCCATGCCGTCGACGAATCCGTGGTACGCGTCCTCCCGGATCTGCTCCTCCGTGCGGGTCACGGCGCGCGGCGCCCTGACGGACGCGTCCCCGGTCACCTCCTCGGTGGGCGTCTCCCCCGTGCCCAGCTCGGGACGCGCCACGCGCGTGGAAACGATGACCGCCACCAGCAGGACACCGAACAGCGCCGTCATGCCCAGCGGGCTCCGGCGCACCGGCGTGGTCTTCCGCTTCGGAGGGACGGGCCGCGGTCGAGCGGTGGGGGCAGCCCCGGGCTCGAGCCCCGCCCTGAAGGTTCCCGACCTCCCGACGACGTCCGACTGGGCGGTCACGAGGGGGAGGTCGGAGGGCTGGTCGGGAACGTCGAGCTCCTGCCGCCGCTCCTCCTCCATCTTCTCGATGAAGGCCCTCTGGGCTTCCTCCGGTGACTTCTGTTGCGGCGATACGAGGTCGAGCTCGATCTCTTCCACGACCTCCCCCGCGGGCTCGGCCGACGCGTCCCCTCCGGCCGGCGCAGTCGCCTCCTCAGCCGGCTCGGTCGCCTGCTCTTCGCCCGCGGGCTTCGGGAGGGGACCGGCGTTGGGGTGGACGACCAGCGGATCCTGGAACAGCGCCACGATCGGATGCTGATCGGCAGGCATCCAGACGCCCATCAGCGCGTCGAAGATCTCGTCTTCCGGTCGCACCACGCCGGAACGCACGAGCTCCGCGAAGATCTCCATCGTTCGCGGCTCAAGCAGCCGGCCTTCCCGGGTTCGGATCCGGAAGCGCGCTTCCATCCCCACCAGCTCTGTCCTCTCCCCTCAGCTCGTGCGCCGGTCGGGAAGACGCCCTTCCCTACGCGGCCACCGACCCTTACCGGGTCGGGCGGACCGGCGTTTCGACAGGAGCGGAGGACGCGGAGCGATCGCGTTCTCCTCCGAATGAACGGTAGGCTCCACGCGCTCCGGGACGCAAGGAACTCGGACGAGGTCGTGCACTCAGCTCCGCCCCTCGGCCTCGATCCGCTCCCGGAGCCTCGCCACCTGCTCGACGAGGGAGGTGCTGAACACGTTCTTGTTCTCGTCGAACCAAACCCCCCACGACGGCGTCCGCCTCAAGTGATCCTCGAGCGTCCGGTCGTAGGCCTCCCACATCTGCTGGTCCAGCGCCCCAACCCTGAACTGGTACACCAGGTTGCCGAAATGCCGGTAGACCGAGGTCATGTACGCGTCCCAGCGCATCTGTTCGGCCGGCGACAGCGACCCCGGGTCCGTCTGCGCACGGTGCAGGAAGTCGGCGAATTCCGAGTCGCGGAAGGTGTGCTCCAGGAGCCTGATGCTGTTCTGCACCATCGAGTTGAACGACGCTGCCCGGACGGACGTGGTGTTCTGCTGCATCTCCTTGGCGAGGTAGACCATGGAGAAGACGACGCCCAGGGCGCCCACGAACTCGCCCAGGTTTCCCAGGTTCTGCAGGGTGGTTGGATCGAACACGCGGCGTTCGTAGCGGTGGGAGGAGGTCCGACCCGGAAGCTACCGCGGCCTTCCCTCGCGCGGGGGCGGACCGCCCTCCGGATCGACGGGCGACGAAAGATACCGAACATACGTACGAAGACGAGCGCCCTCGGAAAGCTCGCGCGAGCGCCGCCGCCGGCGCATGGCGAATCCGACCTGGAGCGACGACCCGAGCACGAGGGCGAGGGACGATACCACCGCGGTCAGCCCAGCGGCGGCACCGAGGGGCCGGAGGACGGACACGGCGAGCAGGCCCAGCGCGGCGACCACCTCGACCAGCGGCAGAACGGCCAGCCCGAGGCCGACGCGCTCGGCCGCACGGAGCTTGATCAGGCCGGAAGCGAGCAGCAGCAGAGCTGCCAGGACGACGAGGAGCCGGACGCCCATGGACGGCTAGCCGAGCAGCTCGTCCACGAGGAAGAGGTCGGTCGGGTGCGCGCGGTCGTCGAGCGCCCCCCCCACGGCCGCGAGGAACTGCCGGAGCGGGCCTCCCGACTTCGACACCTGGTCGCCGGACACGCCCTGCGCCGCGTCCGCCACCGCACCCCCGGCCACGCGCTCGCGCACCCGGGTGATCTCGACCTCGTCCATGCCGCGGCTCCTCGTGAGGGTCGGGGAAGCGTCAACATAGGAATCGTTCCCGACGCGCGCGAGCGCCGCGGGCGTCCCCGCACGCCCATGGGTCGGGCGGGGTGGACCGAAGGCTGCGAACCCATCACCTTCCGGGCCATGCGATCCAGCCGCACCGCCCGCTGGCCGGCCTTCCTCGGGGCTCATGCCCTGCTCTTCGCGCTCCCGATCACCGCCGGAGCGCAGGTGCGGTCGTTCGGACCGCTCACCTTCGAGGAGGGCTCCCCGCTGCAGCGGATCTCGTACACGCACACGACGGAGGCGGCCGATCCGGTCCCCCGTGGGACGCTGGAGACCTCGGTGTGGATGGGGTACTCGAACATCTTCGAGCGCGATTCCACGGCCTCCCACGACCTCTTCCTCGACCTGGAGCGCCTGATCTCGACGGCGGGCGTCCGCTACGGGGTCACGGACGACTTCGAGGTCGGGGGACGCCTGTCGTGGGAGACCTCGGGCGGTGGGGTCCTCGACACCTTCATCTCCGAGTGGCACGAGACGTTCGGGCTGGCGAACGCCGACCGGGGCCGTTACCCGAGCGACGCCTACGCACAGCGCCTCCGCGACCGGACCGGCGCCCTCCGCCTGGACGTCCCCCCGCGGACGATGGGCCTGGACGACGTGCGCCTCTTCGCGAAGTGGAGGGCCCTCCACGGCCGGCGGGGCCGCCGCGTGCTCGCCTTGCGAGGCGTGGCCCGCTTTCCCACGCAGGAGAACCAGGCGGGCCCGGAGCGGGCGGACGTGTCGATGATGGCGCTGGGCCGGCTCTCGTGGAGCCGGTGGCATGTCCACGGGACCGTGGGGGGCGCGACGGTCCGGGTGGCTCACGATTACGGCGGCCTGCTCCGGTCGTCCTCGTGGTTCGCGGACCTCGGTGTCGAGCGGAACCTGACCTCGTCGTTTTCGGCGATCGCGCAATACTCCCTCGCCAACGCACGTCTGCGGGGAATCGGCGACCCCGAGCTAGACGGATTCGTGGGGAACTTCGTGTTCGGTGCCGCAGGGTCGTTCGAGCAAGCCTGGCGGTGGGAGGTGAGCTTCCAGGAGGACATTCCGCCCCAGAGCCCTTCCGTGGACTTCACGCTGGGGATCGGCATCCGACGCCGCTGGTAGCCGGGTTTCGCCGTGGGCGGGCAGGCGTCGGGTGGAATTCCCGACGGCGTACCACGCGTCTTTCCCGACTGAGCAGGAGCGCAGGACATCTAGGATATACACATGCGGGACATCCTGAATGCGCCGGCACGGCTTCCCATCCTGTCGCAAACGGCGGAGCACGCCCTCCGAGCGGTCCTCTACCTGGCACGGAACCGCGATCGGGGGCTCGTTTCCGCCACGGAGGTCGCCGAGGCCCTTGGCGCGCCTCCGAACTACCTGGCGAAGACCCTGCGCCTGCTTGCCAAGCGCGGCCTGCTGCGGAGCCTGCGAGGTGCCCGGGGCGGTTTCGCGCTGCGGGTCGCACCCGGCGCGCTCAGCACCGCACAGGTCGTGGAGGCCGTGGACGAGGTCGTCGCGGCCGCGACGTGCCTCGTGGGAGATCGTCCCTGCGACCCGGCCCAACCCTGCGCGACCCACCACCGCTGGGCCGAGCTGCGCGACCGGGTCCTCGCACCGATGACCGAGACGACGATCGCCGACCTTCTGGCCGGGAGCGAGGAGGGCCCTGCCGCGATTCCTCCACGGCCCCCGTCGACCCCGGACTAGAAAGCGGGAGGGTCGCCCGCCCTCACCTCTACGTCATTCCCTCCGCACCGCTACGTGCGCGTGCGTACAGCCCCCCACCAGCCTCCCCGGCACATTCGGGTCGGAGCCACGGAGCGGCTCCCCCTCGACCCTCATTGCGGAGGCATCGCACCATGAACGCTCCCACTGCCCACCGCGCCCGCTTCGCGCGGGCTGCGCTCGTCCTGGTCGCCCTCTGGGGCTGCTCGGACACGACCGTCCCCACGGCACCCCTCCCGAGCGAGCTCGTCCGCCAGGACAGCTACTGGATGCCCGGAGAGGGCAACGAGCCCTTCAAGGTCTTCACCCAGAACACCTACCTGGGGGGCGACACGGGGCCGCTCTTCGGCGGGCTGGATTTCAACGACATCCCTGCCGTCGTCGCGGCCACCAACGTCTTCTGGGCCCAGGTCCAGGACAACGACACGCCCGGCCGCGCGGCGGCCATCGTCGACGAGATCGAGGCGCGCCGTCCGCACCTCGTCGGCCTCCAGGAGGTCGTCCGGTTCGCCGTGGTGGACGCGACCACCGGCCAGGTCATCGGTGGCGCCGACATCCTCGCCTCCATCCAGGCCGAGATCTCGGCACGTGGCCTACCCTACGAGGTCGCCCGGATCCAGGAGAACACCTCCGGCATGCTCCCGCTGGCCTTGGGCACGACCGGAGTCACGAAGGCACTCTTCTTCACGGACCGCGTCGCCGTGCTGCGCCGCACGGACGTCGTGGTCACCGGGGGCGCGCAGGGAAGCTACGCCGCCCGCTTCACGCTGGGGCCGGTCACGCTGAAGCGCGGATGGATCCGCCTGGACGTGGATCGTGACGGGGCACCCGTCCACTTCGTGACCACGCACCTCGAGACCCAGGCGTTGGCCCCGGTCCAGGCAGGCCAGGTGCAGGAGCTGCTGGGGAGCGTGCTGGCCGGTCTGGACGGCCTGACGATCCTCTCCGGGGACCTCAACTCCGACGCAGCGGCAGGCCCGGGGGCGCCCTCCTGGACCCCCACGTACGACGCCCTCGAGGCCGCTGGGTTCACCGACGCGTGGGAGCAGGACGGCCACGGCTCGGGCTACGTGGGTTACACGTGCTGCCAGGACTCGGACCTGAGAAACGGGTCGTCGAACCTCGACCAGCGCATCGACTTCGTGCTGCTGCGCGCCGCCGGCAATCCCGCAGCCAGCGGGCGCATTCCCGGTAGCATCCAGATGGACATCGTGGGTGAAGAGCAGGCCGATCGGACGGCGACGTCCGGCCTGTGGCCGGCCGATCACGCCGGGCTGATGGCAGGGATGCGTCTGGCGACGCTCACAGCGGCGAACGACGGGACCTGATCCGCCCCTTTCGGTTGCGCCCCCCCGCCCCGCCCGGCCACGGCCGGGCGGGGCCCACGCGTCCGGGCATTCCCAACGGCCCCGGGCCGGTCCATCTTGGAGAAACCCTCCGCGAGCCCGCCACCGGTGAAGATCGGTCCGATGCCCAGACGCCTCGCCAAGGTCACCGTACTCCTCTCCCTCCCGCTGCTCCTACCCGCCGCCGCCCTCGCCCAACGCGCTCCCCTCGGGCCTCTGGGCGCGGAGGAAGGTGCGCCGCTCCAGCGCCTCGGCTACACGCCCATGGTCGAGGCGGCCGCTCCCGTTTCGAAGGGGGCGGTGCGCACGGACCTCTGGGTCGGCTATGCCAACATCTTCGAGCAGGACTCCACCGCCCAGCACACCCTCTACCTCGACATGGAGCGCATGATCACCGCGCTGACCCTCCGCTACGGGCTCGCCGACGGGTTCGAGGTGGGCGCCCGGGCCACGCTCGAAACGGCGTGGGGCGGATTTCTGGACGGGTTCATGGTGTCCTTTCACAAGGCCCTGGGACTCGGTGTGCGCGGCCGCCCGAGCTACCCCAACGGCGCGTACGGGGAGTTCCTGCGCGACGGCGACGGCCGCACCCTCGTGGACGTCCCCCGGCGCGAGCTCGGGGTCGGTGACGTTCGCATGTTCGCGAAATGGAGGATCGTGGGCGGGGGCGACGCCGGGGGCACGCTCGCCGCCCGAGCGGTCGCCCGGGTGCCCACGGCTCAGCCGCGGGTCGGCTCGGAGCGCGCCGACGTGGCGCTCATGGTGCTGGGAAACGTCGCCTGGCGCGGCTTCTGGCTGCACGGGATGGCGGGCGGCTCCACCGTTCGGCGGGGCCCGGACATGCTGGACGTCCTGCGCAGCCGCGAGTGGTTCGCGATGGCCGGCCTGGAGCGCCCCCTCCGTGAGAGGCTGTCGGCGGTCGTCGAGCTCACCGGGTCCACGCAGCTGCTACGGGACTTCGGCGATCGCGACGTGGACGGAGCGCCCACCAACGTGGTCTTCGGGTTGGTGGGCGTGACCCACGGAGGGTGGCGATGGGAAGCGGGCATGCAGGAAGACCTGCCGCCGAGTGGCCCCTCCCTCGATTTCACCATCCAGCTCGCGTTGGGACGCGCCTGGTGACCCTCGAGGACCGGCTGTGGTCCGTGGAGTGGAGCAGAGGGGGCTCGAACCCCTGACCCCCGCCTTGCAAAGGCGGTGCTCTCCCAGCTGAGCTACTGCCCCGATGGCACGATGATACCGGCAGCGCGCGGACGCTTCAAGATGGCCATGGCCGGTACCTTTCGTGCTCTCCTACATTTCGGGCGGGCGCTCGTTCCCGAGTCGACCAGGGAGCGCGGCGCGTGCATCACCCGGGAAGGAGAGCACGTGAGATGCTGCGGTGGATCCGCAAGGCGCGCCTGGATTTCAGAACGGGGATCATCGTGATCATCCTCGCGCTCATCGTCTGGGGCGTGGTGGCATGGGTGCGCGTCCGGGACTTCGTGCCGGAGGAGTTCAAGGAGCCGCGGAGCGAGACACCCGTGCGGGTGCCCTGAGGGCGTCCGGTCAGCTCGGCGCCCCGCGCAGGAGCACGTAGAACGTGCTTCCCCCGCCCCGCTCGGAGTGGACGCCCACCTCTCCCCCCATGCGCTCCACGGCCTTCTGAACGATGGCCAACCCGACTCCCGTGCCGGGAAAGCGGCCCGGGTCCAGGCGCTCGAACGCCCGGAATGCCCTCGGCACGTCTTCGGACGCGATCCCGACCCCGTTGTCCCGGATCTCGAAGCGAACGTGGCTCTCCTGGCGGCGGGACCCGATGCGCACCTGCGGCAGCTTGTCGTCGGGCACGAACTTGAGGGCGTTGGCCATCAGGTTCTCCACGACGCGCTCAATGAGCATCCGGTCGGCCTCCACCGGGAGCAGATCGCCCTCCACCTCGACCGAGCCCCTGCGCTCCGCGATCTGATCCGCCAGGGAGCCCCGTACCACCGCCACCGTGTCGGCTAGCTCGACACGCTCCAGGCGGACGGGTGCACGGCTCACGCGCCCGTAGCTCAGGATGTCCTGGACGAACGCGTCCATCCGCTGGCTGGCCGTGAGGATCCGGTCGACGAACTCCCGCGCCTTCTCGCCCATCTCCTCCCGGTGGTCGGTCCCGAGGATCGACGCGAAGCCCCCGAGCGTAACCAGGTGCGTCCGCAGGTCGTGGGACACGGAGTAGGTAAACGCCTCCAGCTCGGCCGCCGCCGCCTGCAGCTCGCGCGTGCGCCGCTCGGCCAGCTGGTGCAACGCCCAGTCCTGGGAGACGTCCCGGATGGATCCCTGGTACTGTACGATCCGACCCTCGGCGTCGCGCCGGGCCGTCGCGGTGATCAGGCAGTCCCGTACCTCGCCGCCGCGCGCCCGCACCTGAACCGGGAAATCCTCCACCCATCCGTCCCGATCGATGCGTTGCCGAAAGAGGTCCCGATCGCCGGGCTCCGCATACAGCTGCGCGACCTCCAGATCCAGGAGCTCCGCTCTGCTGTACCCGAAGAGGCGCACGAGGGCGTCGTTCGCCTCCACCACGCGCCCGTCGGCCGTGCTCACGTACATGGGATCGCGCGAGCGCTCGAAGAGGACACGGTATCGATCCTCCGTCTCCCTCAGGGCACGCTCCGCCGTGCGCCAATCGGTGAGGTGTCGATCGAGACGCAGCCCGAGGTCCCGGAGCAGCCCGACGACGCAACCCACGACGATCACGAGGGCGGAGCCCTCGGCGCCGCCCTCGCGCACGATCAGGTCCCACCCCTGCTCTCCCACCATGGTGAGGAGGAGCGCATTCAACGGCACGCTCGCAACGCCGGCGACCAGCCCGCCCCACGCTCCGAAGAGCCACGCCAGGATCACCACCGGGAACATGGACAACGCCAGCACGGCGGTGTCGCCCTCCCGGTACAGGGGGACGAACCCGACCACGTAGACCGCCACCACGAGGAGGGCGAGCACGAGGCGTCGCCACATCGGCTCCACGACCAGACTGGCGCGGAACGGGTTCCGGCGTTCGGGCCTCACGTGTCCGCTCCGTCCGGGCTGGCCTCGATGGCGATCTGGAACACCCTCCGGAAGATGTCGAGGTATCGTCGGAAATCCGTCGGCTTCTGGAAGTAGCCCCGCGCGCCCAGGTTGAACGCGTGATCGGCGTCCATGGGGTTCTCCGAGGCCGTCAGCACCACCACCGGGATCCGCACCAGCGGTGGCATCTCACGCATCCACTCCAGGACCTGGAAGCCGGACACCCTGGGGAGTCCCAGGTCCAGAATCACGACACCCCCACGCAGTGCCTCCGGATCCGCCGCTCGCTTCCGCATCCACGAGATGGCCTCCTGGCCGTCCTCGACCTCGTGGACCGGGACGTCGGTCGCGACGCGCCCGAGTGCCTCTCGCAAGAGCACGCGGTGGTCCGGCTCGTCCTCGACGAGGAGGATCCAGCCTACGGGAGCCATCGCTCGGCGGTGCGGGTGTACGCGGGCAAGCGGTCCCCAAGGGAGAGTGCGCTGAATTGTCGGGTGGGGGGTGCTTCAAAGATGGAGGCGGGGATCACGGAACGCCAAGGTTTTCGCGGGTGATCAGCCCTCCGCGTCCCTCCGGTGACGCTCCAGGAACTCCTCGGTCCCGTCGGGAAGGAGGAGGTCGTCGGAGATCGCTGCGATCTCCTCCGCCTCCTCCCAGGCGCGCTCCAGGCGCCAGAGCTCGCCCTCGAGCGCTCGACGTTCCTCCTCCTCGTGGAGCGCCATCTCCACGGCGAGCCGGGTCGGAGCAGGCAGGCTGGCGAGCATGCCCGTGCCGGACCGGAAGGTGTTGACCCCCCGACTCGCGGCGGCGGCCCGGATGACCGCGCCGGGCTCACCGTGCTGGTCCAGGAGCCGCACGGCGTCCTGGACGGCCGACTCCTTCGCGCCCCGACGGTTGATCCGGCTGACCACGATGCCGGCCGCGTGCTGCGCGTCGTCCCCGTCGAACCGGTACTCCTTCCTCCGCTTCTTCAACACCAGCGACCACGCCCCGTCCTCGTGCTCGATGCGCGCGTGACGCAGGTCGGGGTTCTTCAGCTTCAGGACCTCGCCCCCGGGGGTACGGACGCGCGCGAGGGTCCGACCGTTCACGAACATGTTCACGAAGTTGCCCGACTGGCCAAGGAAAGCCCCGCTGATGGCGCCCGTCGCCACCCCGCCCACCACGACCACGCCGAGCACGGCGACGCCCCCCACCCCGTAGAGGATGGCGCGCCTGCGCCGGCGCCCGAACTGGTCGCCGTAGCGCCACGCTGCGAACTCCGGCCTGAGGGGCTCGCCGATGCGCACGAGCTCCAGCCCCTCAGGATGGCGGGCGAGGCCGATGTTCTCGGTGGACACGCGCACGCGGGTGCCGCGGAAGAGCCGTTCGCACGCCTCCACCGCCTCCCACCGCTCCTCCAGGGGGGAGAGGTTCCACCTCTCGCACTTCCGACAGACGACCCAGAGCCGTCCGCGCTCCGCGTCGAACGCCAGCCGGCGTCCGACGGGGAACGACTCGACGACCTCGTTGGCTCCGAGAGGCTTGTTGCAGAACATGCAAGTGGTGAACACGGCGCTCTCGAAGGTGAGAGGGATGTCACGCTCACTTCGAAGGTACGCTCGCCGAGCGCCGGTCCTTCACGCCGGGCTTGACCCATCCCGACCCAACGCGCCCATTGCCGGGACGCCCGAGAAGGGGGAACGCCACGATCACCGAGAGCCCCGATGACGCCGGAAAGCCCGACGACGGTACTGTCCGACCCGATGGCGGTGTTCGCGTTCCACGCTGCACTGGTGGCGTTCATCTTCTGGCTTTCGGGCCTCGAGCGCCTGAAGAAGACCTTCGACGTGATCCCCCCGGTGATCTACGTCTACTTCCTGCCGATGATCGCCACGACGCTCGGCATCACCCCGCCCTCGTCGGCAGCGTACGACTGGACGACGCGCTATCTCCTTCCCTTCGCGCTCCTCCTGCTCATGATCTCCATCGACCTCAAGAGCGTGGCGCGCCTCGGGCCCACCGCGCTCTTCATGATCGTCGCGGGCACGGTCGGGATCATCATCGGCGGGCCGATCGCCCTCCTGCTGTTCAAGAGCTTCCTTCCCCCCGACGCCTGGATGGGCTTCGCCGCCCTCTCGGGAAGCTGGATCGGCGGCACGGCCAACATGGTCGCCATCGCGGAGAGCGTCGGTACGCCCGATTCGGCGTTCGGCCCCGTCATCGTCGTCGACACGGTGGTGGGGTACGGCTGGATGGGCGTGCTCCTCCTCTTCTCGGGCTATCAGGCGCTCTTCGACCGCAAGACAGGCGCGCGGACCGACGCGCTCGAAGAGACCAACCGCCGCCTGTCCGAGATGCACCAGGAGCGCGAGCCGATGACGGTGCGCGACGCCGCCGTCATGATCGGCATGGGCCTGGCCGGGGCGGTGGCGTCGGTGGCGCTGGGCCAGAAGCTGCCGAAGCTGGGCGATCCGACCATCATCAGCAACACGACGTGGGCGGTCCTCGTGGTCGTCACCGGCGGGCTCCTCCTGTCGTTCACCCGCCTGCGGGACTACGAGAAGGTCGGCGCCTCCGGGCTGGGCTACACCGCGCTCTACCTGCTGCTGGCCGGCATCGGCGCGCAGGCGGACCTCAGGGCCGTCCTGCAGGCTCCCCTCTACCTGGCGGCCGGCGCCGTGTGGATCGCAATCCACGTGGGCATCCTCCTGGTGGCGGCCCGGATCGTGCGGGCCCCGCTCTTCTTCGTGGCCACCGGCAGCATGGCCAACATCGGCGGCGCGGCCTCGGCGCCGGTCGTAGCCGGCGTCTACCACCCCGCCATGGCGCCCGTCGGGCTCCTCATGGCGGTGGCGGGTTACATCCTCGGAATCTACGGGGGGCTGGTGTGCGCCTGGCTCCTCGGCCTCGTCGGAGCATGACATGACCTCCACACCCCGTTCGCCCCTCGTCGCCCTCGCCGCCTGCACGGTCGCGCTGCTCGTCGCGGCTCCGTTGGCCGGACAGTCCGGACCCGAGATCGCGCGGGCGTGGCGCGACGCGCACGGCCCGGGCATCATTCGTGACTACGCGGAGTTTCTGTCGTACCCGAACAACGCGAGCGACACCGAGAGCATCCGGCGCACCGCGACCTGGATCCGTGACCGCTTGCGCGGGGAGGGCGTCGAATCCGAGCTGCTGGAGCTGGACGATGGGGTCCCCCCCATCGTCTACGGACGGCTCGACGTTCCGGGCGCCACCCGCACGCTGGGCCTCTACGTGCACTACGACGGCCAGCCGGCGGACCCGACGAACTGGACCCACGCGCCGTGGGAGCCGACGCTCTACAGCGCCGCGATGGAGGCGGGCGGAACGGTGCGTCCCCTCCCTCGCGACGGCGAGGCGGTGGACCCGGAGTGGCGCATCTACGCGCGCTCCGCGGGTGACGACAAGGCGCCCATCGGCGCGCTCCTCCCCGTGCTCGAGGCGTTCAAGGAAGGCGGGGTGATCCCGACCTCCAACCTGGTCTTCTTCTTCGAGGGCGAGGAGGAGGCGGGCTCGGACCACCTGGGCGAGTATCTGGACCGCTACAGGGACCGCATCGACGACATCGACGTGTGGCTCTTCTTCGACGGTCCCGCGCACCAGAGCGGGCGGCCGCAGCTCACCTTCGGCGTGCGGGGCGTGACCGGGATGGAGGTCACCGTGTACGGACCGGTGCGCCCGCTGCACTCGGGGCACTACGGAAACTGGGCACCCGTGCCCGGGCAGATGCTCGCTCAGCTCCTCGCAAGCATGAAGGACGAGCAGGGCAAGGTCCTCATCGACGGCTTCTACGACACCGTGGAGCCCCTGGGACCCGAGGAGCAAGCGGCGCTCGAGGCGTTGCCGGATTACGACGAGGAGCTGAAGCGCGAGCTCGGCCTGATGTGGACGGAGGGAGAGCCGCAGACCCTGGCCGAGCGCCTCCTCCTCCCCTCCCTGACCGTGCGGGGCCTGTCCAGCGGCAACACCGGGAAGCTCGCGCGCAACGTGATCCCCGCGACCGCCACGGCCACGCTGGGGATCCGCCTCGTCAAGGGGAACGACCCGGAGCACATGGCCGACCTGGTCGAGGCGCACATCCGCGCCCAGGGATACCACGTCGTGCGCGAAGACCCGGACATGGCCACGCGCCTGACGTATCCGAAGATCGCGAAGGTGGCGCGCGGCAACGGCTACCCGGCGGCCCGCACGTCCATGGACGATCCGTTCGTCCAGGAGGTGATCTCCGCAGCACGGGCGGCGGCCGACCAGGCCTTCGGAGACAACTCGCTCGTCCTCACCCCCGCGCTGGGCGGCTCGCTCCCCCTCTACCTCTTCTCCGACGGGCTGCACAAGCCGTTCGTGAACGTTCCCATCGCCAACCACGACGACAACCAGCACGCGCCTGACGAGAACCTCCGGGTCGCCAACCTCTGGTACGCCATCGAGCTGTACGCCCAGCTCCTGACCATGCCCAGGAAGGTGGTGCCGTAGACGAGCTTCCCGTTCGCGAGGCGCTGCCGGCGCTGCGCGCCGCACTGTCCGACGACGTCTCGGCGGTGCTGATCGCCCCGCCCGGTGCCGGCAAGACCACGCTGGTGCCCCTCGCCCTCCTGGACGAACCCTGGCTGGCGGGCAGGAAGATCCTGGTGCTCGAGCCGCGCAGGCTGGCGACGCGGGCGGCGGCCGAGCGCATGGCCGCGCTGCTGGGCGAGCCGGACGCGGGGGGCACCGTCGGGTACCGGATGCGCCTGGAGACGAGGGTCGGGCACGACACGCGCGTCGAGGTGGTGACCGAGGGGATCCTGACGCGCATGCTCCAATCGGACCCGTCGCTGGCGGGCGTGGGACTCGTCGTCTTCGACGAGTTCCACGAGCGCTCCCTGCACGCCGACCTGGGCCTCGCGCTCGCGCTGCACAGCCGACGGCTGCTGCGCCCGGACCTCCGCCTCCTCGTGATGTCCGCCACGCTGGCGGCCGAGCCCGTCGCCGACCTTCTGGACGGCGCTCCGGTCGTCCGCTCCGAGGGCAGCCTCTTCCCCGTGGAGACGCGTTGGCTCGACCGCCCGGTGGAGGGATGGATCGAGCCGCAGGCGGCGCGCGCCGTGCGCGAAGCGCTCGCCGACGAGGAGGGCGACGTCCTGGTCTTCCTCCCGGGAGCGGCCGAGATCCGACGCACCGGGGAGGCGTTGCAGGACGCAGCTCTGCCCGCGGGCGTCGACGTGCACCAGCTCTTCGGCATGCTACCCCGCGAGGCTCAGGACCGGGCGCTGCGCCCCGCGCCCGCGGGACGGCGCAAGGTCGTGCTGGCTTCGGCCATCGCGGAGACGTCGCTGACCATCGAGGGGGTGCGTGTGGTGGTCGACACCGGGCTGATGCGCGTCCCCCGCTTCGATCCAGGCACGGCCATGACGCGCCTCGAGACGACCCGCGTCACCCGCGACGCCGCGGACCAGCGGCGCGGGCGAGCCGGACGTACGGGGCCGGGGGTGTGCCTTCGGCTGTGGACCCGGCACGAGGAGCGCGGCCTCGTCCCCGCGCGCGCTCCCGAGATCCTCGAGGCGGACCTCGCGCCGCTCGTGCTGGAGCTCGCGCTGTGGGGCGCTGGACCGGGAGAGCTCCGTTGGGTGGATCCCCCCCCGGAGCCCGCCGTCGCCCAGGCACGCGAGCTGCTCGCCGAGCTCGACGCGCTCGACGCCGGGGGAGCGCTGACAAGGCACGGGCGGGAGATGGCCGCGCTGGGCCTGCACCCCCGCCTCGCGCACATGATCCTCCGCGGCTCCGCGCTGGGCGTGGGTGGCGTCGCCTGCGATCTGGCCGCCCTGCTGGAGGAGCGCGACGTCCTGCGCTCCACGAGCGGCCCGACGCCCACCGACCTGCGCCTGCGCACGGAGCTGCTGGCCGGGACCGGCGGGGGCGCCCGCGCCGACCGCGCCGCGCTCGACCGCGTGCACCGCCACGCGGACACGCTCCGGCGCAGGATCGAAGCACGGCGGAAGGGACACGCCAGCGACTCGGCGTACGTCGGGCTCCTCACCGCGTTCGCCTATCCGGACCGGGTGGGCCGGCTCCGTCCAGGCACCCGGGGGCGCTTCCTGCTACGGAACGGGAAGGGCGTGGCGCTCGACCCCGCGGACCCCATCGCCGGAGAGGCGTGGATCGCGGTGGCGGACCTGGACGCCCACGGCCCCGAGGGTCGGATCTACCGCGCCGCCCCGCTCGCCCTCGAGGAGGTGGAGGAGGCCTTCGCCGGCCAGATCGTCGAGGAGGACGAGGTCTCCTTTGACGCCGACGCCCGTCGGGTCGTCGCGCGCCGCATCCGCCGTCTCGGCGCGGTGACGGTGGCCGAGGGATCATTGAGGAGCCCGGACCCCGCCGCCATCGCCCGCGCGCTGTGCGCCGGCGTGCGTCGGACGGGGCTGCACGTGCTGCCCTGGACGAAAGAGACCCGCCAACTCCGGGACCGGCTCGACTTCCTGCACCACCTCGATCCGGAGTCCTGGCCGAGTGCGTCCGAGGACACGCTCCTCGCGGATCTGGACATGTGGCTGGCTCCCTTCCTCGGAGGGATGCGCGGGCTGGACGACCTGCCCCGCGTCGAGCTGGGCGAGGCCCTCCTGGCGCACGTCGGGTGGAAGCGGCGCCCGGAGGTGGACCGGCTCGCGCCCTCGCATCTGGAGGTGCCTTCGGGATCGCGCATCGCCCTCGACTACACGGACCCGGATGCACCTGCGCTGGCCGTGCGGCTGCAGGAGCTGTTCGGCATGACCGAGACCCCTCGTGTGGGCGGCGGGCGGGTGCCCCTCACCCTGCGACTGCTGTCGCCGGCGCACCGACCAGTGCAGGTCACGCGTGACCTGGCGAGCTTCTGGCGCGACGCCTACTTCGAGGTTCGCAAGGACCTGCGGGCCCGCTACCCCAAGCACCCGTGGCCGGAGAACCCGCTGGCCGCGGAGCCGACGCGGCGCACGAAGCGACGGGAGTGACGCCTACCCGGTCAGCTTCCGCACCAGAGCCCTCCCCACGAAGCGTGCCTGGTCCTTGAGGGGAAGCCGGTGGAGGTTGGCCTTCACCACCCCGCGGGTGAACCACGTCTTGCGGGCGTAGTCGATCGCCACGTCGACGATGACCGGCCGGTCGGCGCGGGCCACGCGGTCGGCCTCCACGAGGACCGCCTCCACGTCCTCGTCGCGCTCCAGCGACAGGCTCGCGACGCCCATGCCGGCTGCCAGGGCCGCCAGGTCGTATTCGTGGACCCGGCTCGCGACCTTGCGGTTCATGGCGGTCTCCTGGAACTGGGCGATCTGCGCCAACTCCCGGTCGCGCAGCACCAGCACCATCACGCCGAGCCCCTCCCGCGCGGCCGTGAGCAGCTCGAGGCCCGTCATGAGGAGGGCACCGTCGCCCGCCAGCGCGACGACGGGTGCATCGGGCCGCGCGAGCTTCGCGCCGATGGCCGAGGGCACCGCATAGCCCATGCAGGAGAAGTCCACCGGCGCCAGGTAGCGTCGCGGCCCTTCCAGGCGGAGACATTCCATGGCGAGGAACGTCCCGTTGCCGCTGTCGGTGGTGTACACGGTCTCCGGCCCCAGCACGCGCTGCGCCGTGTGGAGCAGATGGGCGGGGGTGACCCGCTCGCCCCCCACGTCTCGGAGCCATTCGTCCCACACCTGCGCGTGCCCGCGGCGGATACGCTCGCGCAAGGCTTCGTCCTCTCCCCGCGCCGCATCGCCGAGCCGCTCGCGCAGTGCCCGGAGGAATGTCCCCGCGTCGGACACCAGGGCCACCGCGGCGGCGTGGTTGCGCCCGAGCACGTCGGCCTCGATGTCGACGTGCACCAGGGGCCCGGGCGGATCCATCCCGTAGCTCCCCGTGCCCACCTCGCCGAAGCGACAGCCGACCGCCAGCGTGAGATCGCAGGTCGCCGCCACCTCCCGGGCGAACGGGGGTGCTGCCGCACCGAACCCGGGCCAGAGGAACAGCGGGTGGTCCTCCGGGAGGATGCCCTTCCCCTGGAACGTCGTTGACACGGGCGCTTCCAGGAGCTCGGCCACGTCGGCCACGTCGGCCGCGGCGTCCACCGCCCCCGCGCCTACGTAGAGCAGAGGCCGCCGGGCCGCAGCGACGAGCTCCGCGGCGCGGGCCAGGAGCACGTGGTCGGGCGCCGGGCGGGCGGGTCCGGTCACTGCGCTTCCCGGCGCCGGGAGGGAGACCTCGTGCGTGAAGAGGTAGAGGTTCGCCGGCACCTCGACGAAGACCGGCCCCGGTGCGCCGCCGCGTGCCAGCGCGCACGCCTCCCGGATCGTGTCGTAGAGCTCCTGACCCGTCGCCGGCAGGAAGGTCTTCTTCACCACCGGCGCGACGATCGCGGCCTGGTCGATGTCGTGGAGCTGGAAGGCCCTGCCGGTGTCGCGGCGGATGCCGCAGCCGAGCACGAGCATGGGCACGTTGTCCATGAACGCCTCGGCGATGCCGGAGAGCGCGTGCGTGAGGCCCGCACCCGGCACGACGTTGACGCACGCCATCCGCCCCGAGGCGCGCCACGCCCCGTCGGCCATGAACGAGGCGCTCTGTTCGTCGGTGACGAGCACGGGGCGCACCACCGCCGCCACCGACAGCGCGTCGTACAGCTCGATGTTGTGCGTCCCGGGGATCCCGAAGGCGAGCTCGATGCCCTCGTCCTCCAACGCCCGCACCGCGATCGCGCCACCGGTGAGCTTCATGGGGCACCCTCCAGGTCTTCGAGAACGCCCTCGGCCACCCGGTCGGCCAGGGCCATGATCGTGAGGTACGGGTTGATCTCGATCGAGTCGGGAAAGAGGCTCGAGTCCGCCACGCGCAGCCACGGCACCCCGTGTACACGCCCACGGTGGTCCGTCACGGAGTCCGCGGCGTCGCGGCCCATCGCGCAGCCCCCCATGAGGTGCGCCGCGGAGATCGACAGCCGTCCGGGGAGGAAGTGTCGCTCCGCGATGCGCCGGTCGAGCTCGCCCGCATACGAGCGCCGGAGGAGCGGGGGGTCGGCCGGCGGCGCGTGTACGCGCTCCGCCCCGGCGGCGAAGAAAATGCGCGCCGCGGCCCGTGTCGCCGCGACCATCCTGCGCACCACGGCCGGGGTGAAGCGATAGTGAACTACGGGTCGGCCGCTCCGGTCCACGTCGATCCGGTTGTCCGGCACGGCCTCGTCGCACGCGAGCACGAGGATCATCTGCAGCCGCGGGAACGCCCGCATGAGCGCCTCGTGGTCCGGCCCGAAGCCCGTGAGGTTCTTCGCGGTGACGAAGGGGAAGTACATGCACGTCTCGAGGACGAAGCCCTCCTCCGCCCCGCGATCCACGTAGAAGCTCTTCGGGTGGCCTACGTCGTTCGTGATCGCGCGCGGGTGCTCGGCCACGAGGATGAACGCGGGATGGGCGGTGAACCCCCGGCCGAGCCGCGGTAGCCGGGCGCCGAGTCCCGAGCGCAGGAGGAGCGCGCTCGTACCCACCGCGCCGCCCGCGACCACCACGGTGCCCGCCCGGACACGGTACTCACCCGGCTCCCACTCGGACGGGGCGCCCTTCCCACCTTCCGGCCGCGAACCGACGCGTACGGTCACGGCACGATCCTCGATCCGCAGCACCTCCGCGCGCGTGACCGCCTCCACCCCACCCGACTCCGCGCGCGGGAGTTGCACCGCGTGCGTCCCCTGCTTCGCACCGTTCGGGCACCCGAGGTTACACAGGCTCGAGCCCCGACAGCCGCGCACGTTGACGGGGAACTGGTGCGGCGCGTAGCCGGCCGCGAGCGCGCCGCGCACGAAGAGCCGGTTGTTGTCGTTGATCTCCTCGTCGGGGAGGAGGTGGACGTTGTTCTCCTCGACGTATCGCCGGGTCCGGCGCAGGAGGTCGCCATGGTCCAGACCCGGGACGGCCCATTTCCCGACCACGCGTTCCGGTGGGGGGAGCGACGTTCCGGTGTACACCACCGTGGAGCCGCCGTAGGCGCGCCCGAAGGCGAGGGTCATCGTGCCCTCCGCCGTCAGGAAGCCGCCGGCGTCCTCGTAGAGCGCCGAGGCCATTTCCAGCTCGTCGCCGCTCATCTCGTCGACGGCGTAGCGGGCCCCCTGCTCGAGCACGAGCACCCGCTTGCCGGCCCGCGCCAGCGGCGCGAGGCGCTGGGCGACGGTGCCGCCGCCCGCGCCCGAGCCCACGATCACGACGTCCGCCGCGACGTCACGCATGCCCGGGCTCGGCCTCCTCGCCGGCGACGAGCGTACCGGTCTCAGGCGGCCCGGCGCCCTTCCGGTCCGGCCAGGGCCCCCCATCGTGGCCGCGGGCGCCCCATCCACCTGCCGCCGCGCGGTAGCCGAGCGCCTCGCGGACCCCGTCCTGCGCGTAGCAGCCCATGAAGGCGAGGGTACGCACGCCCCAGAGGCCCCGACGCAGCAGCGGGACGGGTGCCCGCTCCAGCGACCCCATGAGCGTGCGGACCCGGGCGACCGGGAGGCTCCCGAGGCCGCGGCCGAAGCGAACACGCGCGAGCGTGTCCACGACCCTGACGAAGAGGACCACCTGTCGTCGGACCCCGGATGGACGATCCGCGAGCGCCCCGTCCACGATCTCCTCGGCCCGCGACCAGCGAGCGTCGTCGAACGCCTCGGACGCGGGAACGGCCGCCCGGGTGATCGCGCGGAAGAGCGGGCGGACTGGCGCCAGCGTGGAGGGTGGGGACATGACCGCCAATAGCCGGGCCCGGGGGCCCGGTGTCAACGGGGTGGAGGAAACACGTCGCCGTGCCGTCCCGTACGGGAAGCCGGCACCGTTCTTCTGGATCGGGAGCAGGAATGGACTATCGCGCGCTCGGCGAGCTCATTTGGTTCTCGCTGCTGGGTCTCTCGGTGTTGACCCTGGTGGCCGGCGTTTCGGTGCGCGTCTTCCTCGCGCCGGTCGTGCGCGAGGTCCTGGGAAAGCTGCGCTCGGACGCCGATCGCCAGCAGCAGCTCCTGGGCGTCAGGGTCGAGCGGACGGAGGAGCGGCTCTCCGAGCTGGAGACCCAGCTGAACCGTCTCGCCGCCGCGGAGGAGTTCCACCGGCAACTCCGCGCGGGGCCCGATGAGGGCGACTGAGGGTCGCGCCTACCAGATCCCGAGGATCATCAGCACCACCCACATCACGATCGAGCCGACACTGATGCAGGCGGCGGTCGTCGTGACCGGCTGATCCGCCATCCACCGGCGCAGGAGCGTCCCGTCTTCCGAGAACAGCCGGCGCATCCAGTCGATGACGAGCCAGCCCACGAAGAAGCCGGGGACGATGAGCCAGAGGATGCGCACGGCTTCGTCCCTACCAGCGGGCCCGGATGCCCCGGGCGTCCACGTGCACGAACGGACCGTGGGCGGGGTTTGCGCGGTACGCGGCCAGCCCTCCCGGACGCCACTCCGGGCGGGATCCGAGCGCTTCGATCCACCGGGCCAGGAGGCGGGCGTCCGCGACCGTCGAGCGACCGTCGCCGTTCAGGTCGTCCATGCCGCCGTCCCCGTCCGCGTCGACGTAGATGTCCGCCGCGTCCCCCCACAGGTGGCGGGAGTAGACCGTCTTGTTCCCGATGGCCGCGTTGTACGCGGGCGTGCGGTAGCCCGACATCACACGTAGCGAACCGGGGGCAACGCCCCGCGACTCGAGCGCCTCGGCGATGGCCTCGAGCTTGCCGAGAAGCGGCACGGACAGCGCCACGTAGCGGGGCTCGCCCGGCTGCTTGCACAGGAAGTCCCCGAGCACGAAATGGGGCGAGACCAGCACGTCGCGGCCCGCCTTGTCCACCTCGACGAAACCCTCCGGTGGTACGTAGGTGGGGTCGCCGCGGAGCGGCTTGCCCTGATACTTCCCGATGCGGTAGCCGTTGAGCGCGCCTTTGTGCACCTCGGTCGCCGGGTGCATCACCAGCGCCGTGAGGTCGACCGTGTCGGCCCCTACGGACACCCGGAGCGCGTAGATGCCGGGCCTCGCCGGCGCGACCCACCGCCACGCGCCGGCGCCGATCGCCATCACCTCGCCGGCCTGGTAGCGCAGCAGCCCCTCGCCTTCCCCACGCACTTCGACGCGCATGCCCTGCCCGGGGAGGATGGGAACCGCGTGGATCGGGTGTCGGACGCGCTCACCGTCGACACGCACGTCCAGCGTCGCGGGCACGTGCCAGCCGACGGCGTCGCCGGCGCGACGCGGCCTGAGGCCCGGGTCCGCCACCGAAGGCGCGCCTGGCGCCACCACGCCAGCCCGCATCGTATCCGCGACGAACAGCACCGCCGACGCACAACCGAGGACGAGGCAGGCGCCACGGAGGCGGGTCGGCAGGTTCGGCATACGGCTTCGGTACCTCCAGGCTGGTCGACGACTACGGCCCGGGCGGCTCCGCGTCCAGGGCGTGCCGCACCAGCTGGTCACGCCCGTAGAGGTCCGGACGGAAGTCCACCGCGCCGTCCTCGCCCAGGAAAGCCGTCCAATATAGAACATGCACCGGTACCGGCTCGCTCAGCCAGACGGTCGTTTCCCTCCCCTGGGCGATGACCGCCCTGATACGCTCCGGAGTCCACTTGGGATCCCCGGCGAGGAGGTAGTCCGCCAGCTCGAGCGGCTTCTCGATGCGGATGCATCCGGAGCTGAACGCACGCGTGGTGCGGGCGAACAGCTCGCGCGACGGCGTGTCGTGCAGGTAGACATTATGCCGGTTGGGGAACATGAACTTCACGTTGCCCAGCGCGTTCAGCGGACCCGGATCCTGGCGGATGCGGAAGCGGCGGTTGAACTCCGCGCCCGTCATCGTGCTCCAATCGACCGACGCGGGTTCGACCTGCTCGTTCGTGGCCTGGTCGAACAGCGTCATCTTCATGGACGCCAGATAGCCTGGATTGCGCTTGATCTCGGGGAGCTTGTCCAGGGCGGCGATCCGAGGTGGAACGTGCCAGTACGGCGACAGCACCAGGTACGTCATGGGGGCGCTGAACATCGGCGTCTCGCGGTACTCCCGTCCCACGACCGCGCGCATCTCGAGCGCCACGGCTCCGTCGTTCCACACCTCGACGCGATAGTCGGCGATGTTGACGCGGATGTGGCGCCGGCCCAGGTCGTTGGGGAGCCAGCGCCAGCGCTCCATGTTCACCGTGATCTGGGCGATCCTCTCCTCCACGGGCACGTCGAGTGCGGCGAGCGTCTCGCGCCCCACGTTGGCGTCCGCCTCGAGGCCGTGCCGCTGCTGGAAGTGCCGCACGCCGTCGGCGAGGTCCTCGTCGAAGAGCAGGGTGTCGGCCGGGGTACGGCCGGTCAGGTCGCCGCTCGCACGCAGGCGGCGCCGGAGCGCGGGCACGCGCGCGTCCGAGTCCCCGGGATGGAGTGTGGCGCCCCCGGGAACCGTGCCCCAACCTCCCTCCACCTCCACGCGTCTCAGGCGCGCGAGCATCTCCTTGAGCGCACGGTAGCCCGGCTGGCTGGGTCGCAGAGCATCCAGGGACGCATCCGGGTCACCCTGCTCCAGCATCGTCTCCAGCTCGGTGGCCATGTCCACCTGGCGCCGGTTGGCGAGCCACTCCGGCTCGAGCGTGGCCGGGTTCACGCGTCCCTGCAGGAGGTGGGAGCCGAAGGTCAGGTACGCGTCGGTGAGGAGGAGCTCGAGGTCGGCCCGCGCGTCCGGGTCGCCGGCCGACGCCATCAGGGAGTCGATGGCCACCAGGTGGTAGTCCATCCCGTCGAGGCCGTCCTCGGGCGCGGCGTGCAGCGCCGCCACGACTTCGGCGGCGCAGCGCGACGGCCTTCCGTTCGAGATCCACGCCGGAGCGTCCTCGCGCCGAAGGTAGAACGACGGGAGGGCGCTCAACGCCCGGATCTCGTGCCCGGCGGCCTGCAGGCTGCCCAGCGCCGCGCCCGCCTCCATCCGGTTGCGCAGCAGGTCGGACAGTCCCGGGGTGGGCTGCGCGGGGCAGGGCGCGGCGGCCAGCGGTGCGCCCGCAGCACACAGGATGCCGAGCCCCAGGAGGCCAACCACAGGCGACGCCGCCGGGCCCCGGGAGGGACGCGGAGGGTGCGCGGGAGTAGGATTCGTCTCGTGCAACGATTGCTCCATGGGCAGAAGTTCAGAATTTAGTGGCATGAAGATGCGTCGCGTACTCCTCGTGCTGGCGCTCGCCTCGTGCGGCGAGCCGGCCCCTCCTGCGCTCACCGTGGGTCCCGTCGTCTATTCCGAGGAGCAGCTCCTCGGCATTGCCGAGGGCCGCCGCGAAACGCTGGCGCACCTGACGGCGTTCGCCCTGGCGGTGGCCGACTCCTCCACGGCGGAGCTGGGGGCGCCCCTCGTGGCGCGCTGGGAGGACGACCGCCTCCTCGACCTCCTCGCCGCCGACCTCACGCTGGAAGAGAACGGGGTGGGCGACGACGTCCTGGAGGCGCGCTACCGCACCGACCCCGAGTTCGAGCTGACCGTGCGCCACATCCTCTTCTTCTCGGAGCGCTGGCGCACGAAGGAGGAGCGCGCCGCCGCCAGGCAGAAGGCGGAGCGTGCCCTCGAGGCGCTGCGGAGTGGCGCCGACTTCGCTGAGACCGCGGCGCGCCTCTCCGAGGAGCCGGGCGCCGAGGGCCGTCAGGGGCTTCTCAAGCCCGGGCGCGAGGGCGCGTGGGTCGACGAGTTCTGGCGCGCCGCTTCGGCACTCGAGGTCGGGGAGATCAGCCCGGTGACCGAGACCGAGTACGGCTACCACATCCTCCGCCTCGAGGGGCGGGACACGGTGCCCTTCGCCGAGGCGCGCAGCCGCGTCGCGCTCGAGGTTGCGGACCGGATCGAGGACCCCGGCGCCGTGCTCTCGGGCTGGATGGACCAGCGGACCGGCGACCTCCAGGTCTCCGCAGAGGTACTTGGGCTCGCGCCGGCGCGCCTCGACGAGGGGACCGTGCTGGCGTCTTGGGGCGGGAGCGATCCGGGGCAGATCACCTACGCCGACTACGCAGCGTGGGCGGCCACGGCGCCGACGTCGTGGAACGATGGAGGGCTGGGCTCGGACCCCGAGGCGTTCGCGGCTTCGATACGCGAGCTCGCGCGCCGACGGATCGCGCTGGGCGAAGCCGAGCGTCGTGGTCTCACCGTTTCGTCGGCCGAGCGCGCGCGCCTGGAGCGGCGGTGGGACGACCAGGTGTACCAGTGGTCCGCCACGCTCGGCTTTTCCTTCGGAGGGGGCGCGGAGACCGTCGCCCGCGCCGCCCTGGCAGCGCTCGGCGCCACCGGCCAGGGAGCTGGACTCGCCCGCGACGCCCTCGACGAGCGCGCACCGTTGCTCGAAGCTCGTTTCGTGACCCGCGGGGCGGATCCCGCCTCGTGATCCCCTCCCCCCCGGAAACCGGCCGCTCCAGCCCCCCGTAGGGCTCGACAGATCCAGGAGACATCATCGACATGACCGACGCCGCCAGCCGGAAGCTCCGCTTCCTCGCCGGGTTCACCGTCTACTTCGGTGCACTCTGGCTCCTGTGGAACACGCCGGTCGTGTATCCCCTCAAGATCTTTGTGGTCCTCCTGCACGAGGTCAGCCATGGGATCGCGGCCGTCGCCACGGGCGGCTCCATCCAGAAGATCGTGCTGGACCCCTACCAGGGCGGCGCCACCTACACGGTGGGGGGCAACGCCTTCGCCACCTTGTCGGCCGGGTACCTGGGGAGCCTCGCCTGGGGCGCGCTGATGGTCGAGGCCGCGCGATCCCGTCGCATCCGCCCCGACCTGGTGGTCGGCCTCATCGGTGGGCTGGTGGTGGCACTCACCATCCTCTTCGTGAGGAGCGGATTCGGGATCGGCTTCGGTGTCCTGTTCGGCCTCGCACTCGCCGCCTCGGCGTACAAGCTGTCGGTGGCGGTGAACCGCACGCTGCTGCTCACGCTGGGGATGACGTCGAGCCTGTACGCCATCCTGGACATCAAGAGCGACATCCTCGATCGACCGACGCTCGAGTCAGACGCCTTCATGCTCAGCAAGATCACGGGGATTCCGACGATGGTGTGGGGGATCATCTGGATCGTGGTGGCGCTCGCGGTGACCGCGCTCCTCTTCCGGAGGGCCTACCGCAGGGCCTGACGCCCCCGCCGCCTCGGCCCGCTCCCTCCGCCGCGAAGAGCCGGTGGAAGAAGCCGACCCACGGCCCGAGACCCGCGGACATCGCGTGAGCAGCAGGGTCAGCGCGAGGCCCATCCCTCGTGGGCCGACATGGGCGCTCCTACCAGATGTGGTACCCCTGTGAGACATCCCTTGCGACCCCCCCGGTGAATGCTTTATGATAGCGCCGACCGGGAAAGAGCCTGGTCCGTTTCCGCCCGATGTTGGACCCGAACTAAGGAGGTGATCCTTGTCTAGTCCGTGTACCCTGTCCAGCCTGGCAAGGGCAAGCGATCGCCGTACCGGCTTCTAAGCCGAACTCGATCCACTGTTCGCGCCGTTCCGGCCGTCGTGCCGGGCTGCAGACAGTCAGACGCCACCGGGAGTTACGCCCGGTGGCGTCTTCGTTTTCAGGGTGGGTGGCAGGCGGTGATCGGGGATTCAGGGTCCCGCAGCCCCTCAACCGAACCAGGGCGGATTGTTGCCCGGCTTCCACTTGATGTTGCATCCGACGGAGGGAGTCTGCTCCGCCGCCGCCGCCCGTCCGGCGAGGAGCGCGTCCACCGCGGCGCGCAGGTCGGCGCCGGTCACGGGCGTCTCCGAGCCCGGACGACTGGCGTCGAACTGGCCGCGGTAGACCAGGGAGCGCGTCCGGTCGAATAGGAAGAAGTCCGGGGTGCACGCGGCGCGGTACGCCTTGGCCACATCCTGGCTCTCGTCGAAGAGGTAGGGGAAGCCGTACCCGCGCATCTCCACCTCCTCGGCCATCTTCGGCGGGGCGTCATCCGGGTAGTTGGCAGCGTCGTTCGCGCAGATCCCCACCATCGCGACGCCCCTGGGCCCGTACTCGCGCTCGAACGCGGCGAGTCCGTGCGCGATGTGCTTCACGTAGGGGCAGTGGTTGGACATGAAGACCACGAGCAGCGCGTCCGCGTCGGCGAAGTCGTCTCGGGAGACGACCTTCCCGGTCGCGGGCTCGGGGAGCGAGAAGTCGGGGGCCACCATCCCCAACTCGGGCATGGTGGATGGAGTCTGGACCATGGATGCCTCGGATCGTGTCGGTTCTCCTCGGGTCGGACGCGTCTAGCAGACCCCGGAACGCGCGTATCGTGCCGACCGGGACGCCGGACCCGCCCTGCCCGCCCCGGGGTAGCCCGGACCATGCGTGTCGTCTCCCTCGCCTGCTCGAACACCGAGATCGTCCACGCTCTGGGATGCGCCGCCATGCTCGTGGGCGTGGACGATCACTCGGATTGGCCCCCCGAGGTCGTGACCCCGCTTGCGAAGTTGGGCCCGGACCTCGACATCGACGTGGCCGCGGTCGCGGCGCTGAAGCCCGATCTGGTGCTGGCGACGCTGACCGTTCCCGGGCATGAGAGGGTGGTGGAGCGGCTCGAGGCCGAGGGGCTTCCGTTCATCGCGCCGGAGCCCGTCTCCCTCGCGGACGTCTACCAGGACATCCGCGACATCGGCCGGCTCCTCGGCGTGGAAGCGCGCGCCGACGAGCTGGTACGGCAAATGCGCGCCGAGCTCGACGCGGCCGGTCCTCCCCGAGACGCACCCCAGCTTCTGGTCCAGTGGTGGCCGAAGCCCGTGATCACGCCCGGGCGGCTCTCGTGGGCAACCGACGTGCTCCACGCGGCCGGCGCCCGCGGCACGCTCGAGGACGAGGCGGTGAAGAGCCGCCCGATGTCGGACGAGGAGGTAGCGGCCCGGGCGCCCGACGCCGTCATCCTCTCGTGGTGCGGGGTCGACCCCTCGAAGTACCGCCCCGACGTCGTCCTGCGGAACAAGGCGTGGTCCGGGCTGGAATTCGTGCGCCGGCGCACGGTGTTCAACGTCGGGGAGCCGTGGCTGGGACGCCCGGGCCCACGCCTGGTGGAGGGGGCGCGCGCGTTGCGCGGGATCGTCGAGGGGCTCCGCCCCGCCCACCTGTGAGGCACCGCCGAAGGCATCCTCCACCTCCGCGCGACCCCCGGGGAACACGTGCGCAGCGCTGTCGGAATTCGTTATATTTATCCTTGGCACTGCGACCCCTCCGCATCGAGTGGAGCCTAGGCATCCTCACCGGCCGGCTCCGCGATCGGAGGGACTCGTGTTTTCAAGTCGCCCGGGCAACGGCGCCCTGCTCGTGTTGGCCACGTCCATGCTGGCGGCATGCGCCGGCGGACCCGATCCCAACACGGCTGCGCCGAGCCACATGTTCGCCCACTTCATGCAAGTGGGCGTCATCCAATCCGCTGTCGTCTCCGGCGACGTCGGCGCGACGCGCAGGCCCGCACGGTGGCTCGCCAGCCATCCGGCGGAGCAGTTTCCGCCAGAGGCCGAGCCCGCCCTCGAGCAGATGCGCGCCGAGGCTCGCATCATCCTGGCGCAGGACGAGCTGACCGACATCGCGCGCTCCCTGGCGCGCATGGGCACCGCCTGCGGAAGCTGCCACCGCGCTACGAACGGGGGCCCGCACCTGCGCATCGACGAGGCTCCGCCCCTCACCTCCACACCCGACCAGCACATGCGCCGCCACGTCTGGGCGGTGGACCGCCTCTGGGAGGGCATCATCGGTCCATCCGACGCAGCCTGGGCCGCCGGGGCCTCGGCGCTGGTGGGCGCACCGCTCACCTTCGGCGTGCCAGGCGGCACGCCCGAGCAGGCCGATCAGCTCGCGAGGAGGGTCCACGACCTGGCCACGCGAGCCGCGGCCGCGAGCGAACCGAAGGACCGCGCAGACGTGTACGGTGAGCTCCTGCAGACGTGCACGCACTGCCACGACGCGCTGGGACTGCACACGGAGTAGCTTCGCCGACCTCCGGACGCTCGAATGCGAGGGCCGCCCGCGTCCGCGGGCGGCCCTCTTTCTTGGCCCACTTGCGCACCGCCGGACCCTACATTATTCATACGAACGTATGAATTAATCTGACGAGGGAACGTGGTGACGGACATGGACCGACCGGGAAGGGCCGGGGAGGATCAGACGCGCGGTGGGGACACCCGCGCGGCCCTCATGGCCGCTGGACGGCACGCCTTCGCCGGCAGAGGGTTCGATGGCGCCTCCGTGCGGGACATCACGCGCGAGGCCGGCGTAAATCTCGGCGCGATCACGTACCACTTCGGATCGAAGCGCGCGCTGTACGAGGCTGTGCTGACGTCGGGCCTGACCCCCATGGTCGAGCGGGTGGGCACGGTGGCCATGGGCCCCGGCACGCCCCTCGATCGCCTCGACGCCGTGGTCGACGTCTTCTTCGACCACATGGGGGCCAACCCGGACCTTCCCCGGCTGCTCCTCCAGGAGGTCGCCGCCGGCAAGCAACCCCCGGCGGCCGTCGTCGCGATCCTGCAGAAGAACGCCGCGTACCTCGTGCGCATCGTCTCCGAGGGATGGGCCGACGGCTCCGTACGGAGGGGCCACCCGGTCCTCACCGCGCTCAGCGTCGTGGCCCAGCCGATCTACATGACCGTCATGGCCCCGATGCTTCGCGAGGTCGGCGGTGTCGACCTCGCCGACCCCGGGACCCGCCGCTCCGCGGCGGAGCACGTCAAGAGATTCGTCCGCACCGGACTCTCCGTCCGTCAGGAGGCAACGGAATGACTCGCTCTTCGGCAGTGGCTCGCATCGTCGCGCCGCTGTGCGGCGTTCTCGCGCTCGCGGGCGCGCCCCGTCCCGCCCACGCGCAGACCCTCACCCTCCAGACCGCCGCAGACTCGGCCCTCGCTTCGCATCCCTCGGTCGGTGCGGCGGACGCCCGAGTCGACGCGGCGGACGCGGCGCGCGCCGGCGCGCGCGCCGCCCTCTTCCCCGCCCTGGCGATGAACGGCTCGCTGACGCGCTTCGAGGAGCCGATGGTCGTGGCGCCGCTACACGGCTTCGATCCGACCGATCCGCCGACGTTCGACCGGACGCTCGTGCAGGGCCAGCTCGGCCTGGACTGGACGCTCTGGGACGGCGGCGCGCGCGGCGCCCGGATCCGTGGCGCGCAGGCCACGGAGGAGGCAATGACCTCCCGGAAGGAGGCCACGACCATGCAGCTGCTCGAGGACGTCGTGACGGCCTACACCGGCGTGCTGGGGATGCGGGAGCTCCAGGCAGCGGCGGCCCACCAGGTCGAGGCCCTGGAATCGGAGCGTGAGCGCGCCGACCAACGCCTCAGGGAGGGAACCGCCGCGCGCGTCGACGTCCTGCGGGCCGAAGCGGCGATGTTGGACGCGCGCGCCCAGAAGGCCACCACGGACGCCCGTGCCGGTCTGGCGGAGCGCAACCTCGCCCGCCTGATGGGCGTACCGGCGGAGGAGCTCGCCGGACGTGCCCTCGCCGACGTCTCGTCCCGCCCGGAACGTGCCGACACGGCCGCCACGGCCGCCACGGACCCGCGTGTCACGGCGGCGCGGCGCGCGGTCGACGCCGCCCGCGCTCGCCTGGAAGTCGAGCGCGCGGGACGGCGCCCCCGGCTCTCCGCGGCCGCCGGACTCCAGGACTACGGGAGCGGCGCCGGCGAGTACGTGGCAGAGTGGCAGGCCGGCGTGCGCGTCTCCTGGCCCCTCTTCACGGGCGGCGCCCGGTCCGCGGCCATCCGGTCCGCGGAAGCGGATCTGCGGGCGGCCATGGAGGACCTGCGCCTGACCGAGCTATCCGTGGCCGGGGCGCTGGATGCCGCGAACGCGGCCGTCACGGAATCCGCCGCGCGCACCCATGCGCTCGAGGCTTCGGTAGCCCAGTGGGAGGAGGTGGCCCGCATAGAGGCGCTGAGCCTGGAGACCGGCGCGGGCGTGCAGCAGGACTACCTGAGGGCGGAGGCCGCCCTCTTCCAGGCCCGGGCGGGCCGCGCCCGGGCACGATACGACGAGATCCTGGCCTGGACGGGCCGGGCCCGCGCCCAGGGCCGCCTGGACCGGGCGTGGATCGACGAGGCGCTGGAGATCCGGTGATGAAGAAGAGACTGAGGATCGTGGTGCCCGTGCTCCTGGCGCTCGCCGCCGTCACCACCTGGCTGGTGCTGCGCAATGGAAGAGCGGACGGAGCGGGGATCTCGGCATCGGGCACCGTCGAGGCCACCGAGGCGGACCTCGGCTTCCAGGTGCCGGGCCGCGTCGAGGAGATCGTGCCGAAGGAGGGCGACTTGGTCACCAGGGGCGTCGAGCTGGCCCGCCTGAACACCGGCGAGCTGACCGCGGCGCGTGACGCCGCCGCCGCCCAGCTCCAGGCCGCCGAGGCGCGCCTCGCGGAGCTCCGCCGGGGTTCGCGCCCGCAGGAGGTGCTCCAGGCCGAAGCGGCCCTGCGCTCGGCGCGCCAGCGCGCCGACGAGGCCGGGCGCGACGCGGAGCGCACCCAGAAGCTCTTCGACGGAGGTGCGGTGAGCCAGCAGGCGCTCGACCGCGCCTTTACCTCGAGGGACGTAGCCGACGCGGCTCTCGACCAGGCTGAACAGACGCTGTCCATGGTGCGGGAAGGCCCACGGGCCGAGACGGTCCGGGCCCAGGAGGCGATGGTGCAACAGGCGCGCGCCAACGTCGCTCGCTCGGATGCCGTGCTCGCGCACGCGGTCGTGTACGCACCGTTCGACGGGCGCATCACCGTGCGCCACCGCGAGCCGGGCGAGACCGTGAGTCCCGGCGCGCCGGTGCTCACGCTCCTCGACCCCAACGACCGCTGGGTCCGCATCTACGTGCGCGAGGACGTGATCGGCCGGGTGAAGCTCGGGATGGGGGCGCGCATCACCTCCGACACCTACCCCGACAAGGTCTACGAAGGCGCGGTCACGTTCGTCGGGAGCGAGGCCGAGTTCACGCCCCGCAACGTCCAGACGACGGAGGAGCGCATCAAGCTGGTCTACCCGGTGAAGGTGCGCATCAGCGGTGACCCGGAGTTCGAGCTGAAGCCCGGGATTCCGGCGGACGTCACGCTGCTGGAGCCCGGCTCGTGAGCGACGCCGCCGTATCACTGAAGGCGCTCACACGGCGCTTCGGTGACCTCACCGCCGTGGACGCGCTGACGCTGGACGTGCGCCCGGGCGAGCTGTTCGGGATCGTGGGGCCCGACGGCGCGGGCAAGACCACCACGCTGCGCATGCTGGCAGGCGTGCTCCGCCCGACGGAAGGCACGGCCATCATCGACGGCGTGGACGTGAGCCGTGATCCGGAGGCGGCCAAGCCGCACCTGGCGTACATGGCCCAGCGCTTCGGGCTCTACGAGGACCTGACCGTGGAGGAGAACCTCCACTTCTACGCCGACCTGTACCGTGTGCCGAAGGCGGCCCGCCCCGAACGGCTCGAGCGCCTCTACCGCTTCAGTCGGCTGGGGGAGTTCTCCGACCGCCTGGCCGGAAAGCTCTCGGGCGGAATGAAGCAGAAGCTGTCCCTGTCGTGCTGCCTGATCCACCACCCGCGCGTGCTCCTCCTGGACGAGCCCACCTTCGGTGTCGACCCGATCTCGCGGCGGGAGCTCTGGCTGATCCTGCACGAGATGGTGGCCGATGGGATCACGGTGATCGTGTCGACCTCCTACCTGGACGAGGCGGAGCGCTGCGACCGGGTGGTGCTCCTCGACGAGGGGCGCGCCCTCGCCCTCGACCGACCGCAGGTGCTTCAGGCCTCCCTCGAGGGGACGATGCTCGCCCTGCGCGCCGACCGGCCCCGCGAGGCGCGGGCGGCGCTGCGCGCCGATCCTGACGTACGCAGCGCGGCCCTGTTCGGCGATGTCGTCCACGCGCTTCTGCCCGCGGACGACGGCGCTGCGACCGCGCGCCGGGCGCTGGAGGCGGCGGGGCTCTCCGTGCTCGACGTCGAAGAGATCGAGCCGTCCCTCGAAGACGTCTTCATCCACCTCGTGGGAGGCGCCCGTGGCTGACACGCCGCTTCCGGTGCAGGTCCGCGAGCTGTCGCGCCGCTTCGGAGACTTCACCGCGGTGGACGCGGTGACGTTCGACGTGCACCCCGGCGAGATCTTCGGCTTCCTGGGCCCCAACGGCGCCGGGAAGACCACGACGATCAAGATGCTCACCGGCCTGCTCGCCCCGACGGAGGGGGAGGGGCGGGTCGCCGGGTACGACATCCGCAGGGAGCGGCCGGCCATCAAGCGCTCCATCGGATACATGTCCCAGAAGTTCTCGCTGTACACCGACCTCACCGTCGACGAGAACATCGAGCTGTTCGGAGGACTCTACGGCGTCACCGGCGACCGCTTCCGCGCGCGCCGGGAGTGGATCCTCTCCATGGCAGGGCTCGAGGAGGCGGAGGATCGCGTGACCGAGGACCTCCCGCTGGGGTGGAAGCAGCGCCTGGCGCTGGGGTGCGCCATGGTGCACGAGCCCCCGATCCTCTTCCTCGACGAGCCGACGTCCGGGGTGGACCCGGTCGCCCGGCGCCGCTTCTGGGACCTGATCGACGACATGGCGGCGGGGGGCACGACGGTGTTCGTGTCGACGCACTACATGGAGGAGGCCGAGTACTGCCATCGGCTGGCGCTCATGAACCGGGGTCGGCTGATCGCGCTGGACGCCCCGCGCGCGCTGCGCGACCGCGTGGTGGAGCCGATCCTGCAGGTACGCACGGACGACGCGCCGCGGGCGGTCGAGGCCCTGGTCGGGGCGCCGGGCATCCTGGAAGCCGCCATGTTCGGCCGCCTCCTGCACGTGACCGTGGAGGAGGCCGAAGGGGGGCGGGAGACCGTGCGCCGCATCCTCGAGGACGCAGGGCGCACGGTCGAGGACATGCACCCCGTCGAGCCCTCGCTCGAGGACGTCTTCGTCTCTCTGGTGCGCGCCGAGGGCGGCGCGGCGGTCGGGTAGGAGGCCCCATGGACTTCTTCCGCCTCCTGGCCATGGCCCGCAAGGAGTGGATCCAGCTCCGCCGCGATCCGCGCAGCATGATCCTGGCCTTCGCGCTCCCCCTCTTCCTCCTGCTCTTCTTCGGGTACGCGATCACCTGGGACGTGAACGACATACCCATCGCCGTCGTGGACCACGACCGCACCGCGAGCAGCCGCAAGCTCGTGGAGGCGTTCGTCTCCAGCGGCTACTTCTCCGTGGTCGAGCGCATGGCCATCGGGCGCGCCGCCGAAGAGGACCTCGTGCGCGAGCGCGTGCGCGGCGTGCTCACGATCCCCCCCGGCTACGACCGCGACCTGCGCGCGGGCCGGGGCGCCGAGGTGCAGCTCCTGCTCGACGGGAGCGACGCCAATACGGCTACCATCGCGCAGAACTACGCAGACGCGATCGTAAGCCGCTTCGGCCGGAATGCGGTCCTCCAGAGCCGTGAGATCACGCCACCGCTGCGCCTGGAGCCACGCACCTGGTACAACCCCGACCTCGAGAGCCGGCACATGATCGTGCCCGGGCTGATCGCGGTGATCATGTCGATCATCGCGGCCATGCTCACCGCGCTCACCATCGCACGGGAATGGGAGCGCGGCACGATGGAGCAGCTCGCCGCCACGCCGGTGGGCCGCCTCGAGGTCGTGCTGGGCAAGCTGCTCCCCTACCTGGGCATCGGCGCCTTCGACGTCGCCGTGACCGTGACGGCGGGCATCCTGATCTTCGGCACGCCCCTGAACGGGAGCATCCTCCTTCTCTCGGTGATGACGCTGTTCTTCCTCATCGGCGCCCTGGGGCTCGGGATCTTCATCTCGGCTGCGGTCAAGTCGCAGGTGCTGGCCACGCAGGTCGCCATGGTGGCGACGTACCTCCCCGCCCTGCTGTTGTCCGGCTTCCTCTTCGACATCGCGAGCATGCCCCGCTTCCTGCAGGGCGTCACGTTCCTGGTGCCGGCGCGCTACTTCGTCACCGTCACCCGCGGGATCTTCCTCAAGGGTGTCGGGGTGGCGGTGCTGTGGCCGCAGGCGCTGCTCATGGTCGCCTATGCGGCCCTCGGCCTCGGCCTGGCGGTCCGCTTCTTCCACAAGGAGCTCCGCGCATGAACGACGCTCGCGCGCGGTCGCTACTCCGCATCCGGCGCATGGTGGCCAAGGAGGCCCGACAGCTCCTGCGCGACCCCATGTCCAAGCGGATGATCTTCGGCGCGCCGATCATCCAGCTCCTGCTGTTCGGCTACGCCGTGAACACGGACGTGCGCAACGTCTCCACCTTCCTCGTGGACCACGACCGCACCGCGGAGTCGCGCCAGCTCGTGGACGCCTTCACCGCATCCGGCTACTTCCGTGTGGTAGGCAGCTCCGATGACCCGTCCGACCTGGGCCGGGCCCTCGACCATGGCGACGCGAAGGTGGGACTCGAGATCCCGCCGGACTTCGCCGCCGACGTGAAGGCCGGGCGGGGACCGGCCGTGCAGCTCGTCGTGGACGGCGCCAACTCCAACACTGCGACGATCGCGACGGGCTACGCCGCCAAGATCACCCAGGAGATGAGCGTGCGCGTCGCCGCGCGCGCGGGGACGCCGATCCCCGCCTCCGTCGACCTGCGGACCCGTGCCTGGTTCAATCCCTCCCTCGAGTCGCGGGTCTACAACGTCCCGGCGGTCATCGGCGTGATCGTGTTCCTCATGTGCCTGCTCCTCACGGCCCTCGCCGTGGTGCGGGAGCGCGAGGTCGGCACCCTCGAGCAGCTCCTCGTGTCGCCCCTGTCGGCGACCGAGCTGATCCTCGGCAAGACGATCCCGGTCGCCGGGGTGGCGCTGGTGCAGCTCGCCCTCATCACCGCCGTCGCCCTCCTCTGGTTCCAGATCCCCCTGCGCGGCTCGCCCCTGACGCTTCTGCTCGCGGCCGCGATGTTCATCGTGGCCGGGTTGTCGTTCGGCCTGTTCATCTCGACGATCTCGAACACGCAGCAGGAAGCCTTTCTGTCGATGTTCCTCTTCCTCCTTCCGGCCATCATCCTGTCGGGGTTCCTGTATCCGGTGGACACCATGCCGGAGTTCTTCCAGGTGCTCACCGTGGCCAACCCCCTCCGCCACTTCCTCTTCGTGGTCCGGGCGATCTTCCTGAAGGGCTCGGGCCTCCGGGAGCTTTGGCCACAGTTCCTGCTCCTGGCCGGGATGGCGGGGGGCGGCATGCTCTTCGCCGTGCGGCGCTTCAAGATGACGCTGTAGTGGCTTCCCCAGGGCGGCGCTCCGTCGCGTTCGACGCGTGGATGGACGACTTCTTCGCGTCCTACTACGCCCGGCGGCCCGTCAACGCGACCTTCGTCGGCGTCCACGACCACGACGACCGCCTGCCCGACCTATCGGAGGAGGGGGTGGGCGACACGGTGGCCGACATGGAGGACCTGCTCCGACGCGCGGAGGCGCTGGAGGTCGCCGACCTCCCCGGCGTGCAGGAGGTGGACCTCCGGCTGGCGCGAGGGTTCCTGCGCATCCAGATGTGGGAGCATGCCTCCGCACACTTCCACGCGGGGAACCCGAGCTTCGCCACCGGCGAGGCGATCTTCGGTGTCATGTCGCTGTTCCTGTCCGACTTCGCGCCGCTCCCCGAGCGCATGGCCGCGGCGCGTGCCCGCCTCCAGGCCGTCCCCATCTTCCTCGCCCAGGGCCGCGACCACGTGCGGAAGGCGCCGACCGGGTGGACGGAGCGGGCGCTCGACGAATGCGTCGGGGCGCTGGCGTTCCTGGGTGACGGCATCGATCGGCTGGAGGCCGACGCGCCTGCGGGATCGCCGCGTCTTCGCGATGCCGCCGACCGGGCCGCGGCGGCGTTCGAGGAGCACGCCACCTGGCTCCGCGACGAGTTGCTGCGCCGCCCCTCGCAGTCCGTGGCCTCCGGCGAGGAGGCGCTCGCGCTCCACGTGCGGGAGGGCCACTTCCTCGAGGAGGACGCCGGCGAGATCGCGCGTTACGCGCGACACGAGCTGGAGCGGGCGCGAGGGTACCTGGAGGCGCATGCCTCCGATTTCGGAGCCACCTCACCCACCGAGGCGCTGGCCGGGCTCGCGGCGCACCACCCCACCGTGGAGAGCTACTACGCCCGCTACGGCGAGACGTGGGACGAGATGCGTGCGCTCGCCCTCGAGCACGACCTCCTGACCTGGCCCGATTTCCCCATCCGCTATGCCCCCCGCCCCGCCTGGGCGCGCGCGGCCGCCCCCCATCTCTACTTCCTCTACTATCGGTCGCCCGCCGCCTTCGACCGTCCCCCGGTGCACGACTACCTTGTCACGCCCGTCGAGGCGGACATGCCGGCGGAGGCGCGCCGGGCGCTGTTGGAGGCCCACAACGACGCCGTGATCAAGCTGAACCACGTCGTGCACCACGGCGGCATTGGGCACCACGTCCAGAATTGGCACGCCTCCCGTTCCCCTTCGCGGATCGGGAGGGTCGCGGCGGTCGACTGCGCGTCGCGGATCGCGATGTTCTGCGGCGGCACGATGGCCGAAGGGTGGGCCTGCTACGCCACGGACCTCATGGCGGAGGTGGGCGGCCTCACACCACTGGAAGCGTACGCGGAGACGAGCAGCCGGGCGCGGATGTGCTCCCGCGCCGTCGTGGACGTGGAGCTGCACCGCGGGAGGACGTCGCTCGACGAGGCGGCGGCGTTCTACCGCGAGCAGGCGGGGATGAGCCCGCAGGCGGCCAGCGCCGAGGCCGTCAAGAACAGCATGTTCCCGGGAGCGGCGCTCATGTACGTGACGGGCACAGACCGCATCCACGCCCTGCGGCGCGCCGCCGAGGAGCGCGAGGGTGCCGCGTTCAGCCTGCGCGACTTCCACGACCGGCTGCTGTCGTGGGGCTCGATCCCGGTCACGCTCGCCGGCGAGCTCATGGACCGAGCGACCACGGGGGGCCCGGCGCCGCCCCACGGCGAGGAGGAGGGATGATCGACACGCACACGCTCGCGCTCGGCCGAGCGGCGGCCGCGGCTCTGCTGGGCGTCGACGCGCTGTATCGCCCGGAGAGCTGCGACGGCGACGGCCTCGTCGTCTTGAACATGGACACGGAAGGACGAATCGAGCCCGACCGCTTCGATGGCTACGAAGCGGCCCGGGTGCGCTTCCTCGAGCTGCGACGGGAGGCCGCCGCCCTCCCCGAGCCCGACCGACGCCGCTACTACGACCAGCTTTGTCACTCCACCCTCGCCTTCATCCGCTGGCGAACGGAGGGTCTGCCGTTCCAGGCGCAGCTCGCGGATTTCCTCCACGTGCCCGCCCGCCCCGCCTCCGACCGCGAGCTCGACGCGCTCCGCGACGACATGAACGGCCTGCTCGGCACCATGGGATACGGCGGCGGACTGGCGGCCCGCTGCCGGGCGTGGGAGGACCGCAACCGCGTGGACCCGTCGGCCGTGGCGCCCCTCCTGGAAGAGCTCCTGGACGAGGCGTGGATGCGCACGGAGGACCGGGTGGTGGCGATCCCCGCCCCCCGCTCCGACGGCATGCGCGTGGCCGCCGTCTCGGCCGTGCCGTACAACGCGCGCTGCGACTACCTGCGCCGGACGATCGAGCTGAACACCGACCCGGTGCTCACGCGTCCGGCCCTCAAGCACCTCGCGGCGCACGAGGGCTGCCCGGGCCACTACGTCCAGTTCAAGCTGCGCGAGACGATGGCGCGGGCGGACGGAGCCACCGACGACGTCCTGCTCAGCGTCGTGAACACGGCGAGCTCGTCGGTCTTCGAGGGGATCGCCGATGCGGGGATGGAAGCGGCAGGATGGATGGAGTCCGACGACGACCGGCTGCAGGCGATGATGAACCGCTACCGCGCCGGCATCGGCACCGTGGCGGCCTGGCGCCTGCACGCGGACGGGCGGCCGGAGGCCGAGGTGACCGATTGGCTGCGCGCCCACAGCCTGGTGGGCGGCGACGGCTGGGTGGAGAACCGGATGCGCTTCATCGCCGCGCCTTCCCGGGCCGTGCTCATCTGGTCCTACTGGTGGGGAGAGCCGAGCGTGGCGCCCGCCTGGGCGCGGGTCGGGAACCGGGCCGGCTTCGTGCCCTTCCTGTACGGGCGCATGCACTCGACGGACACGGTGGGGATGTTCGGACCGGCTTGAGGAGCGCGCGAGGGTAGGCCGGCCGCGGCGGGCGCGTTGTTTCGACGCGCACCCCACGTATACTCACGGAGGACGCCCGACCCAGGTCGTTTGCGCCCGTCCCCGGATTCGCTCGTCCCGGCTCCGCCCACACCCGGAGGCTCATGATCTTCCCTCGCCCGGTCGGGCGGTATGCGCTCGTCGCGCTGCTCGCCGTCGCGGTCGTCCCCCGTGCCGCGTCCGCGCAGTCCCAGACGACGTCGGCAATCCGCGGAAGGGTGACGGACGCGAACGGCGTGGGGCTGTCCGAGGTCACCGTGCGCGTACGCCACGCGCTGACGGGCATGGAGCGCATGGCGATCACGGACGGCAACGGTCGCTACGTCCTCCTGCTCCTCCCGCCGGGTGGCCCCTGGGAGCTCACGGCCTCGCACATCGGGTACGCCGATGACACCCGCACGGACCTCCAGCTCGCCATCGGCGTGACCCTCCCGGTCGATCTCGTCCTCCGGGGCGAGGCCGTGCCCGTGGAGGGCGTGTCCGTGGAGGTGCCCAGGGGGGAGGTCGTGGACCGCGCCCGGGTGGGCCCCACCACCCTGGTGGGTGAGCGCGCCCTCGGCTCCCTCCCCAACCCGTCGCGCGACGTCATGGACCTGACCGTGCTCTCCACGCTGGTGCGCCGGACCGAAGCCGGGGGGTTCAGCGTCGCGGGGCAGAACGATCGCTACAACGCGATCCTCATCGACGGACTCACGGCCGGGGACGTGTTCGGCCTCACACCGAGCGGCATCCCCGGCGGGCAAGCCGGCGCGAAGCTCCTCCCGTTGGACGCGGTCGCCCAGTACGAGATCCTCGTCGCCCCCTACGACGTGCGTCTCTCCGGCTTCGCGGGTGGCGTGATGAACGCCGTCACGCACACGGGAACGAACGACTTCACCCTACGGGCCTTCGCGGTCGGGAGGGACGCCGCACTCACGGGCGACCTCACCCTCCCCTCGGGCACCGCGCAGGCTTCCGGGATCCGACGGACACTGGTCGGCCTCACCGCGGGCGGACCGATTGCGCGGGATCGGATCCACTACTTCGTCTCGGGGGAGGTGGAGCGCCGTCGCGGGCCGCCTTCGGGCTACAACTCGGGACGTGACGCCGCCGCGCTGGTCGGCATCACCCCCGAGACCATCGACCTCTTCCAGCAGATCTTCGAGGAAGCCCACGGCGTGAATACCGGCATGGCCGGACCCTACGACCTCACTCAGGATCTGGCCAACGTCTTCACCCGCCTGGACTGGAGCTTCACAGGCGGCAACCGCCTGTCCATCCGGAACGTCTTCGCGCACGCTTCCAACGACCAGGCCCCGAATCGGGCGCCGTTCGAACCGTACGAGCTCTCGTCCAACGCCGTATTCCGTACGTCTACCAACAACGCGCTCTCCGCACAGCTCTTCACGGACCTGGGCGCCCGCGGCGGCAACGAGCTGGACCTGGCCGTCCAACGGACCACCGACCGCACGCGTCCGGCCAGCGACTATCCGCAAGTCGAAGTCGTGTTGCAGAGCCCCTTCTTCTCGCTGAGCGCGACCCGACCCATCCGCGTGGGAGCCCAGTTCTACGGGGACGACGACCTCGAGCAGACGAGCGCGCGGCTCACGAACACCCTCACGCTGGTCCGGGACCGCCATACGCTCACCTTCGGTGGCCAGGCGGCGTGGTACGGGATCCGGCAGACGTATCTCCCGGGCTCGAACGGCGCCTTCTTCTTCGCCGACTGGACGGACGTGCTCGACAACGCACCGCTCCGCTATCAGCGCACCGTCCTCCTCGACGGCCAAAGTCCCGGGATCGCCTTCGACGTCGCGGAGACGGGCGTCTTCCTGCAGGACCAGATCGACCTGGACGAGCTCACCCTGCGCTTCGGTGTGCGCATGGACGTTCCCTTCGCCCTGGACCACCCCGCGCAGAACGACGACGTGGCCGCCGCCTTCGGGCGCTCGACGTCCCACGTCCCGTCCGGGAGGGTGCTGTTCTCGCCCCGCGTCGGGCTCAACTGGCGGCGGGGGGAAACGCGGCGCACACAGGTGCGCGCGGGCGTGGGGCTGTTCACCGGCCAGCTACCGTACGTTTGGCTCGCGAACGCCTTCCACGACACGGGGCTACGCTCCGAGGTGCGCTCCTGCTTCGGGCGGTGGACCACCAGCCCGCCGGTGGGGAACACGGCGCCGCAGTTCGATCCCGGCGGCGATCCCGATCCCACCTGCCTGTACGGTCCGCCGACGGTGTCGCGCACGGTCACCGTGTTCGACGACGGCTTCCGCTATCCGCAATATGCGAAGATGTCACTGGCGGTGGATCAAGAGCTGACGTCGTCGATCTCGGCGTCCTTCGACGTCGTCCTCGGGGAGTCGATCCACCAGGTGCGACTGCAGGAGCTGAACATCCTCCCGCAGGAGGACGGCTTGGGACCCCTGCGCGGCTATGGCGGGACGGACCGCCCACACTTCGGCACGCCGTCGGCGCTCGGCTTCCGGCCGAACCGCGTGCTCCCCGACTACGGCCAGGTGCTCCTGGTCACCAACGGCTCGGGCGACCGCTCGTGGTCGGTCTCGGCCGAGCTGCATGGCTCGCTCCAGGGTGGGATCGGGTTCCGGGCCGGCTACGCCTACGGGCGCTCCTACGACCGCATGAGCCTCACGTCCGTGGATCTCATCGGGGCGTTCGGGTCCACGCCCACGCACGGCGATCCCAACGACCCGCCCCTCACGCCGTCCAATTTCGACCGGCCGCACAAGGTGGTGCTCGCGCTGTACGGGAGGCCCGTTCCGGCGCTGGAGAGCACCGAGGTCGCGCTCCTGTACACGGGGGAGTCCGGGCTCCCCTTCTCGTACGTGTACCGGGGCGACCTCAACGGGGACGGCTACCCCTCGCTGGGGAAGGCTTCGGACCTGAACAACGACCTGGTGTACGTCCCGGACGATCCCCTCGAGGTGCCTTCGGGCCCAGGAACGTCCGTGCGCCTGGCCGCCGCGCTCGCTTCGGACCCGTGCCTCCGGCGCTTCGAGGGGAGGATGATGCTCCGCAACCGGTGCCGCGCCCCCTGGCAGAACCGCCTCGACCTGCGCTTGGCCCAGGGCCTGCACGTGCGGGGCGCCGCGGTCCGCCTCGAGGCGGACCTGATCAACGTCCTCAACCTCGTGAGCCACGATCGGGGCCTGATCCGCACGATCGCGCCGACCTCGTCGCTCCTGCAGCCGGTCGAGCGCGCCCAGGGCACGGGAGAGCTCCTGTCGGAGTGGACCGGCGGCCTCCTCCCCTTCCGCGACGAGCAGGGCAGCGTGCGCATCCCGCAGCCTTGGTCGGTGGCCTCGCCCGATTCCCAGTGGCAGGTGCAGCTCGGGATCCGGGTCGCCTTCGGGGGCGCCGCACGGTGAGCGGCCGTCATCGCCCGACGATGTGCCGCCGGCTCGGCATGGTGACGTTGGCCTGCCTGACGCTGGTCTCCTGCGTCGGTGGGGACCGGGGCACCGACGGCGCGGCGTCCGGTGAGGGCCGAACGATCCTGCGCGTGGCCTACGACCGGGAGATCGACGTCCTGAACCCCTTCACCAGCCAGAACCTCGTCGACATCGAGTTCAGCATGATGGAGGGCCTGATCACGACGGACGAGCACAATACCTACGTGCCGGTGCTCGCCAGGGAGATCCCCACGGAAGCGAACGGGCTCGTGACGCACAACGCCGACGGAACGGTCGACATGACGTGGCCGCTGCGTGAGAACGTCCGCTGGCACGACGGCGAGCCGTTCACCAGCGCCGACGTCTGCTTCACGTGGAGGTTCGTCATCAGCCCGAACTCGCAGGTCTACAACCGGGACCAGTATCTCGGCATCATCGGCTGCGACGCCCCCGACGACCACACCGTCGTGTTCCGGTGGGACGGCGTGTACGGCTACTACGACGGACTGTTCGAGGCCATCCTCCCCGAGCACGTCCTGGGGGGCATGACCACGGAGCAGATCGTCAACTACGAGCCGTTCAACCGTGGGCCGGCGGCCATCGGAACGGGGCCGTTCAAGTTCGCGGAGTGGAAGAGCGGCGAATACATCCGCGTGGTGCGCAATGACGACTACTGGAGGGGGCCCGAGTACCCCCGCATCGACGAGATCGTGTGGTCGTTCATCCCCGACCCGAACACGCGGCTCAACGCGATGCGGGCCGGCCAGCACCACTACGCGCAGCTCCTCCCCACCCAGGTGTCGGAGGTGCGAAACCTGGACGACTACCAGATCCACCTCGTGAGCTCGAATACCTTCCTGCACCTGGATCTGAGCCTGAACACCGAGCGAGCGCGCCGCCTGTTCTCCGACGCCCCCGTTCGAGAGGCGCTGTTCCACGCCGTAGATCGCCAGGCGATCGCCGACAAGCTCATGCAGGGCACCGTGCACGTCGCCGACTCGCCGATCAATCCGAGCAGCCCGTACCACGACCCCGACGTGCCCACCGTCTCCTTCGATCCCGGGCTGGCGAAGCGCATGCTCGCCGACGCCGGCTGGCTCCCGGGCCCCGACGGAATCCGCATGCGCGACGGTGAGCGCTTCTCCTTCACGATGCTCAACCGTGCGGGGAGCACCGACCGGATCGCGGTCGCGCAGGTCATCCAGGCCGAGCTGCGCGACGTCGGCGTCGAGGTGACGTTCGAGACGCTGGAGAGCGCAGCCTGGACACAGCGTTGGCGCAGCCGGAAATGGGAGGCGATCGTCAGCGCCTGGTTCCTTCCGGCCGACCCGAGCGTCACCGGGCTGTACGCCTGCGACGGTCCCAACAACATGACCGGGATGTGCGACCCCGAGCTCGACGCGCTCATGGAGGCGTCGGACCGCCACCTCGACGTTGCCGCGCGCAAGCCCCTCCTCGACAGCGTGCAGGTCCGGCTCGCCGAGACGGCGCGCGCGCTGCCGCTCTACCACAACGTGATCCCGCAGCTCGTGAGCACCCGCGTGGGGGGATTCCGCCCGAGCGGGACGAACTTCGGGAGCTTCTGGAACCTCTGGGAGTGGACGCTGCGGTAGCGCGTGGGCTCCCGGCTCGGTCGGGGCCGGCCCCCCACGGCGCGGAGCGCCAGGCGAAGCCGGTAGGGGGACACCCTTGCGATCTTCCGGCCGGTTCGGGCGTATATACCTTCGCGTCGGCAGGTCGCATCCACCCCCGGGTCGTCGAGGACTCACATGCGCGGCAAGAGCTACCTCCTGGTCGGCACGCTGTTGGCCGCCAGCGGCTGTTACACCTACCTCCCCACCCCCCTGGAGGACGTGGCACCGGGAACGCCCGTGCGCATCCGGCTCACCGCCGTCGAGGCCGGCCGCCTGGTGGAGCAGCGCCTCACCGACAACCGCCTCCTCACCGGGACACTGATGGAGCAGGGCGACGGCCAGGTCCTCGTCGACACGTCGGTGGGCCACAACGACGCGGAGCGAGGCATGCGCGCGGTGGTGCAGCGCGTCAGCGTCCCCACCCGGGATGTGCTCGAGATCGAGCAGCGCCAGCTCTCCAAGGGGCGCATGGGGGTGGTGGTGGGAGCCGGAGCGGTGGCCGTCGGCGTAATCATCGCGCTCCAGTCGCGGGGGGGCGGGGGAAGTGCCGACAACCCCGGTGGAGGGACGCAGGAGAGCCGGCGCGTCCCGATCCTGAGCTTCCGCATCTTCCCATAGCGGCGGCAGCCTAGCTCCACGCCACCACCCGGCGCGACTCCGAACGAGCGCGGCCCCGCCCGGACTCCGGGCGGGGCCGCTTCACATCAGGCCTGGATCAGGCCTTCCCCGTCAACCGCCTGGCTGCAGCGGGATGTTGGGGTTGGACTCCCGTTCGTTCTTCGGGATCGGGTAGCAGAGGGTCTGTCCCGGATCGAGGTACGACGCCGCGCTGCCCGCGGTCTCCAGGTCATCCAGGGCCCCGGGGCTGCCGTTGTCCTTCCAGCGCTTGAGGTCGGAGAGGCGACGGCCCTCGAGCCAGAGCTCGATGCCCCGCTCGCGCTTGTAGTCGGTCCATGCCTCGGTGATGTCCGCCGGCGTCCAGGGGTCGAGCCCCAGCTCCACACGGTGTCCGTTCACCAGCGTCATGGCGCCGGCCATGTCGCCGTCCATGAGCTTCTTCTCCGCCTCCAGCAGCCGCATCTCGTACCCCGACGAGAGCCGGATGTCCGAGCCGCGGTCGGCGAACTTCTGCTGTTGGTAGAACGGCACCTTCGAGCCTACGACGCCCACCGACGCATCGCCCACGTCGCCTTCGTGGTACGTCCAGGGCGTCCGCGGATCCCCGGTCTGGTCGTAGTAGTCGACGTACACCGTGTTCCAGACCGTCACGGCGCGGTAGGGCTCGCTGGCGCCGGCGAAGTAGATGCGGTTGAACTGGTCCTGCTGGGCCGTCTCGTAGCGTGCGTCGAACTCGAAGGAAGTCGGCACCTGGGCCGCGTCGGACATCGCCCCGGCCCAGTCACCCAGGTTCGCCCGCACAGACGCGCGGCCGGCGTAGGCGGCCGTCTTCTCGTCTGCGAACGCAGAGCTGCTCGCGGCCTCGATGGTGGTGGTGAACCACTCCTCCGCGCGCTGCAGCATCTCTGCCCGGGTGATGATGGAGCCGCCGTCCACGGCCGACTCGCACCAGTTCTCCCCCAGGAGACGGTCGGAGTACGCCGCGTACAGCGCGGCGTCCACGGCGGGGGCGTATCCGGTGTTCCCTCCCTCGTGGGTCTCGGCGAAGCGGGCGAAGCCACTCTCACCGATGTAGCGCGCCCGCTGGGCGCTCGTCCACCCGTCCACGATGTGCTCGTCGTCGTAGATGAGCAGGCCTTCCTGCTGGTTCTGCGAGATGCCGAACGACGACGTGGAGCCCGAGGGGAACATCTCCCGGGTCACCGCCGAGGTGGTGTAGGCCACCTCGTTGAGGGCGTCGAACAGCATCCGGGCCGAGCCGTTGGCTACGGCCTGATGGGCCTCCGGGCGGTCCAGGAATTTGTCGTCCGTGGGGCCCGGGTTGGTAACCTGGAAGTCACAGGCGGTGGCCGCGACGATGAAGACGCTCGCCGCGCCAAGCCGCTTCAGCGATCGAAACATGCTCGGTTCTCCTCTGCGTGCGGCGGACATCAGAACACCACCCTGATGGAAGCGACGAAGGAGGCCGACGGCGGGATGTGCTCGGTGATGCCGGGCACCTGGTCTCCGAAGCCCGTGTTGGTCACCATCTCGGGGTCGAAGATGGGGAAGTCGGAGTTCCGCCACCGGTAGAAGTTCTGCGCCGACAGCGTCAGCGTGGCGTTCGAGCTGCCGGGGACGAGCTCGCCCAGCGGGATCCGGGCCGTGACGTCGCGGATCTTGAAGAAGTCGGCCTTGTGGATCATCGTCCCGCGCCGGTAGAAGGCCCGGTCGCAGAAGTAGCGCATCTCGGCCGGCGCCTCCGCGCCGCGGTCGTTGTCCGTGAAGGCGTAGTAGTCCGCGCACGTGGGCCACCGGATGTTCCGGTTCACGCCCTCGTTGGTCGGCCCATCATAGATGTAGTGGCCGCCCTGGTACTCGCCCCGGGCCGAGAGCTCCACGCCCCCGGGCCCACGCAGCGACGCGTTGAGGCCGAAGACCTTGGTGGGCTCCTGGGGTCCCAGGGGCACGTCCACGTTCACGCACGCGGCGCCCGGCTCCACCCGGCTGTCACCGCACACGTAGCGGGGATCGGTCTTGGAGTCGGGGTTGTCGATGGTCACGCCCCGGATGAGCGTCACCGGGTACCCTTCCTCGATCCACGAGCCGCCGCCACTGAAAGGCGGCGCGCCGCCCAGGGACAGGACCTTGGAGTGGTTGGTGTAGAGGCTGGTTCCCAGGTCGAAGCCCCAGTTCTCGGCGTCGTAGATCGTGGCGTTGAGGCTCGCCTCGATCCCCTTGTTCTCCAGCTCGCCGACGTTCTCCTGCTGCGAGGGCCTGAAGCCCTCCGAGAGGGCGTGCCGCACGTTGAAGAGCGCGTCGGTGGTGTGCTGCCGGTACCACGTAAACTCCGCCGAGAGCCGGCTGCTGAAGCCGGACCAGTCGAAGCCGAGCTCGGTCTCGCTGGTACGCTCCGGACCGAGGTCCGGGTTCCCCAGGTTCTCCGGGAGGTAGGTGGGCTGGCCGCCGTACCCGATGGCGGACCAGGTTCGCACCGCGTCGAACGTGCCTGGCGCGCGGCCCGACTGGCCCCACGCGGCACGAAGCTTCAGGGAGCCGTAGGACTCGTTCCAGAAGCTCTCATCGGAGACCACGTAGGACGCCGAGACCTTGGGGTAGCTCTGCAGGCCCAGGGACTTGCCGAACGCCGAGTTTCCGTCCACCCGGATGCCCGCGGTCAGGAAATACCGGTCCTTCATGTTGAACAGGGCCTGGCCGAAGAAGCCCGCGTTCACCTCGCGGATGCGGGACTCCCAGCTCAGCCGGTTGGCGCCGGCATCCAGGTCCGGGTCGCCGGGGCCGGCGAAGTCCGTGCCCTCGCCCTGGATGGTGCGCTGTTCGGTGGTGATGCTCTGGCCGCCCGCGGACAGCGTGACGTTGTTCGCCTCACCCAGGTTCAGGCGGTAGTTGGCCACCACGTCGGCGGTCAGCGTGGAGTAGTTCCGCAGCGCCGAGTAGAGCTTGCCCGTGGGGAGCAGCCGGAACCCGTAGGGGCGCAGCTGGCGGTTGTCCTGGTCGGCCAGGTCGTAGCCCACCGTGACCTTGGTGTTGAACGCGCCCCCGGGGTCGTAGCCCGCCGTCGCCCCCAGCGTGTACCGGTCGATGCGCGTCCGGATGTCGTAATCGAGCACCAGGCTGATGGTGTCCGGGTTCATGTTGCCCATGTAGTTCCGCTCACGCCGGAAGGCGTTGAGGGTCAGGCCCTGGGCGTTGTTCCCCGCAGAGGTGTTCTGGATATCGTCCCGGTTGTACGCGGCGTTGACCTGGAGGCTCACCGAGGCGAGGGGTGTGAACGTGAAGTTCCCGCGCACACCGGCCTTCCGCTCGTCGTCCAGCGGCATGACGCCCGTGTTGCCGTCGTACTGGCCCGACACGTAGTACTGGAGCGTCTGGGAGCCACCGGACACGCTCGCCGCGTACTTCTGGCGATACCCGTTTCGCAGCCAGGGATCCATGTTGAGGTACTTGTACGAGTAGTCGCCCCGGGGGATCGTGGACAGCGTCGGGTCGTCCACCGGACGCACGTCCACATCGGGCGCGAAGGGCATCTCGTGGTTGAAGCCCTGCTCGATCTGCATCGTCCAGCGCGGCGCGCCCGTGGTGCCCCGCTTCGTGAAGATCTGGATCACGCCCGCCGCGGCCTCGGTGCCGTACAACGTGGAGGCCGCGGACCCCTTCAGGACCTCGATGCGATCGATGTCGTTGGGGTTGATGTCGTTGAGGGGCGACGCCGTGACGTTGCCGCCTCGGCCCGCGCCCTCGGTGGGCGAGATGTTTCGGGCGTACGGCTCACTCCGCACGCGCACGCCGTCCACGTAGATGATGGGCTGGTTGGACTGGGACACCGAGACCGCGCCGCGGAGCCGGATCTGGGCCCCGGCGCCGGCCATCCCGTTCCCCTGGGAGACCAGGAGCCCAGGCGACTGTGCCTGGAGGAGCTGGTCCACGTTCGAGGGTGGAGACGCGACCTGGGCCGCGCTGATCTGCACGACGGAGTTGCCCACCTCGCGGCGGCGCGCAGCGCCCGCGGTGCCGGTCACGACGATCTCGTCGAGACCGAGCGCCTCGTCCGCGAGGACGTAGTTGGCCACGGCGACCTGTCCCGCCGCGACCGTGACCTCCTGCGTCTGGGTCTCGTACCCGATCCGGATCACCTGGAGCTGGTACGTGCCCGGGGCCACGTTTTGGATGAGGAAGCGCCCGTTGGAGGCGGTGAGGGCGCCCTGCTGCGTCCCGACGATCACGACCTGCACCTCGGAGAGAGGCGCCGCCGAGCGCGTAGTGACCTGGCCGGTGATGGTGCCCACCGGCTGCTGCGCAGCCGCCGGCGACGCCAGGGCGAGGGCCAGCCCCGCGAGGGCGGCCATTCGGCCGATCGCGCGGGAGAGGCGGTGGAGAGTTACCGACGAAGGAAGCAACATGACACGACTCCTGGCGATGGTGGATACCACCCAGCCCGACCGGAGAAGAGCGCCCCGCGTGGGACACACTCCGGCCGAACCGGCTCCGAATCGGGTTGGGAACTCTATCCTTCAGCCGGGCCCGGATCGGCGGGACGCCGTAACGGCGTGTGCCGAGGGCCTACGAGGGGGAGCGAGCGGATCGCTCCCGGGCTTCCTCGTCGATGTCGTGCGGGGGTCAGAATACGCTCGGCCCCCACTCGAAATCAAGCGGTCGAAGGGCGGGAAGAGCCCCCCACCCTATCCCCCGATACGATCGGGACCCGACGCCCGTGACAGGAGCGGCATATCCGGGGCTCGACCATCGGGTGACGGTGCGGGCTTTTTCGACCGGGGGAGAAGGCGTATGGTGGTGCCCATGTCGCCACCGAACCCCCACGAGCCGGCGTGACGACCTACGTCGCGCGCCGGCTCCTCCAGATGATCCCGCTCCTCTTCGGGATCACCGTCGTCCTCTTCGCTGTCATCCAGGCCGCCCCCGGCGGGCCGGAAGGGGCGCTCCTCGAGAGCGGACGCTTCATCGATCCGGAGGTGATCGAGGCGTATCGGCACCGATTGGGCGTGGACCGGCCCGTTCCGGTGCAGTACGTCCGCTGGCTCTCGGCGGCGGCACGGGGAGACCTGGGCGTCAGCTTCTCGACGACGCGGCCCGTGACCTCGATGATCCTCGAGCGCCTCCCGGCCACGCTCGAGCTGATGGGGGCGGCCTACCTCCTGGCCGCGCTCCTGGCCTTCCCCCTCGGAATCCTGAGTGCGGTGCGGCAGTACTCGTGGTTCGACCACCTGGGCACGGGCATCTCGTTCCTCGGCATCGCGATGCCCGTCTTCTGGTTCGCGCTCATCCTGCAGCTCGTCTTCGGCGTTTGGCTGGGCTGGCTCCCCGTGGCCGGGACCGAGACGGTCGGGGCCACGTCGCTCGGCGACCGCCTCCTCCACCTGGTGCTGCCCGCCGTGGTGCTCTCGTTCCGCTACGTCGCGGGGTGGTCGCGCTATCTGCGCTCGAGCCTGCTGGGGACGCTGCGCGCCGACTACGTCCGCACCGCCCGCGCCAAGGGGCTGGCCGAGCGCACGGTGGTCGGTGTGCACGCGCTCCGCAACGCGCTCATCCCGGTCGTGTCCATCATGGCGCTCAACCTCGCCGGGCTCTTCTCCGGCGCGGTCATCACCGAGACCGTGTTCGCATGGCCCGGCATCGGGCGCATGTTCGTGCAGGCGATGTTCGCCCGCGACTATCCGTTGCTGATGGGCATCCTCCTGTTGGGTTCGGTCATGGTGGTGGTCTTCAACCTGGTCGCCGACGTCCTGTACGGCGTGCTCGACCCCCGCATCCGCTATGGCTGACCGCTCCGGCCGCACCTGGCGGCGACTCAAGCGGCACCGCCTGGCGCTGGTGTCCATCGGCGTGGTCGCGTTCCTGGCCGCGCTGTGCGCCGCCGCGCCGCTCCTCGCCCCGTACGGCTTCGACGCGATCGACCTGGACAGCATCCGCCAGCCGCCCTCCCTCGTCCACTGGATGGGGACGGACGACCTCGGGCGGGACCTGCTGACGCGGATGCTGTTCGGTGGCCGCATCTCGATCCTGATCGGACTCCTGGCCGCGCTCGTCGGCACCGGCCTGGGCACGCTGGTCGGCGCGCTGGCCGGCTACTACCGTGGCCCCCTGGACGCCCTGCTCATGCGCGCCACCGACGTGGCGTACTCGATCCCCGCCCTCCCCCTGCTGATCGTGCTGAGCTCGTACGCTCAGGGCGCGGTCGGGTCGATGGCGCTCATCATCGGGCTGCTGAGCTGGATGGCGACGGCCCGCGTGGTGCGCGGCGAGGTGCTGGCGATCCGCGAGCGCGCCTACGTCGAGGCCGCGCGGGGCCTGGGCGCCACGGACGGGCGCATCATCCTGCGCCACGTCCTGCCGAACACGCTCGGGCCGATCGTGGTGGGGGCGACGCTCGCGGTCGGCAACGCGATCGTCATCGAGTCGTCGCTCTCCTTCCTGGGACTCGGCGTCCAACCTCCCACGCCGACGTGGGGCAACATGCTCATGGACGCTCAGTCCACCATGGCCACCAAGCCGTGGCTCACGCTGTTCCCCGGCCTCGCCATCCTGGCCGTCGTGCTCGCCGTGAACTTCATCGGGGACGGGCTGCAGGACGCGCTCGACCCCACCGCCCGCGACCCCGCCGTGGAGTCCCTCCCGTGAGCCCCCTCCTCGAGGTGCGCGACCTCGTCACCCGGTTCCACACGGACGGCGGCTTGGTCCACGCGGTCGACGGCATCTCGTGGACGCTCGAGCGGGGCGAGGCGCTCGGCGTGGTGGGCGAGAGCGGCTCGGGCAAGACCGTGGCCATGCTGTCCATGCTCGGGCTGCTGCCGCCCGGGGGCGCCGTCGAGGGTGGCGAGGCGCTGCTGGAGGGCCGCGACCTGCTGCGCCTGAGCCCCCGAGAGATGC
>CAZPZU010000015.1:61364-67282 GCA_964591135.1 uncultured Gemmatimonadaceae bacterium
CAGGACCCGATGACCTCGCTCAACCCGGTCCTCACCGTCGGGCGGCAGCTCACGGAAGGACTGCGCCACCACATGGGCATGACCGCGGCCGAGGCGCGTGCCGAGGCCGTGGGCCTCCTCGGCCTGGTCGGGATCCCCGACGCCCCCCGACGCCTCGACGACCATCCACATCGCTTCTCGGGCGGCCAGCGCCAGCGCATCATGATCGCGATGGCGCTGTCGTGCCGCCCGGCGGTCCTGGTGGCGGACGAGCCGACCACCGCGCTGGACGTGACCATCCAGGCGCAGATCGTCGACCTGGTCAAGGAGCTGCAGGCGCGCCTGGGCATGGCGATCGTCTGGATCACGCACGACCTCGCGCTGGTGGCCGGGATCGTGGATCGCGTGGCAGTCATGTACGCAGGCCTGATCGTCGAGGAGGCACCTGTGCGCGCGCTCTATCGCGAGCCGCGCCATCCCTACACGGTCGGCCTGCTCCGCTCGATGCCCACGCTGCGCGACGGACGCCGGCGACGGCTCACCCCGATCGAGGGACGTCCTCCCGACCTCCGCCAGCGCGCCGACGGTTGTCCCTTCGCGCCGCGCTGCCCGTGGGCCGTGGACCGATGCCGCACCGAGCGCCCCCCCCTCCGGCCGGTGTCGCCGGGGCACGCCTCGGCGTGCTGGCGATGGGAGGAGGTCGCGGCCGCCGACCCGCCGGGATTCGAACCTTGAGCGCGCCGGCCGGGCACCCCCTCGTCGAGGTCCGCGGGCTGCGGACGCACTTCCCCGTCCGCAGGGGCCTCCTCCTCCGTGAAGTGGGCGCCGTACGGGCGGTGGACGGCGTCTCCTTCTCGATCCGCGAGGGCGAGACCCTCGGCCTGGTGGGGGAGAGCGGATCGGGGAAATCCACCACCGGTCGGACGCTGCTCCGTCTGGAACGCGCCACGGACGGCCAGGTGCTCTTCGACGGCACCGACCTCACCGCGCTCCGGGCCGCCGAGCTCCGCCGCGCCCGCCGGGACATGCAGATGATCTTCCAGGACCCGTACGCCTCGCTTGACCCTCGCATGAGGGTCGGCGGCGCCGTGCGCGAGCCGCTGGACGTGCACGGGATCGGCGACCCCGCGGAGCGAAACGCGCGCGTGACGGAGCTGCTGGAGCGCGTGGGGCTCGAAGCGGACTTCGCGCGCCGCTACCCGCACGAGCTGTCGGGCGGGCAGCGTCAGCGCGTCGCCATCGCACGCGCGCTGGCCACGGGCCCCCGCTTCGTCGTCGCGGACGAGCCCATCTCCGCGCTCGACGTCTCGATCCAGGCACAGATCGTCAACCTCCTCTCCGAGCTGAAGGAGGACCTGGGCCTGACGTACCTCTTCATCGCCCACGACCTGGCGATGGTCCACTACATCAGCGACCGCGTGGCCGTCATGTACCTCGGCCGCCTGGTCGAGGTGGGCGGGCGCGACGACGTCTTCGACCGGCCGCTGCACCCCTACACGCGGGCGCTCATCTCCGCGATCCCGACGCCCGACCCCGACGTGGAATCGGCGCGGAGGACCCCGCCCCTCGAGGGCGACGTGCCCGATCCGGCGGCGCCACCCTCCGGCTGCCGCTTCCACACGCGATGCCCCTTCGCGACCGAGCTGTGCACACGCGAGGAGCCGAAGCTGCGCGAGCCCACACCCGCCGACCCACCCCACCAGGTGGCCTGCCACCACGCGGAGACGATCTCTTCGTGAGCGACGTCGTCCTGATCGCCAGCTGGCTCGAGCCCGAGCTCGTCGACGCGATCCGAAGCGTCGACGCCTCGGTGCGCGTCGTATACGAGCCCGGGCTTCTGCGTCCCCCCCGGTATCCCGCCGACCACCACGGTGGGCCCTTCGAGCGGAGCGCGGAACAGGAGCGCCGGTGGCGTGCGCTGCTGGGCGAGGCCACGGTGCTCTTCGACTTCGACCGGACCCACCTGGACGACCTGCCCGAGCTCGCGGCGCGCGTGCGCTGGATCCAGGCCACGAGCGCGGGGATCGGGCAGTTCGTGCGCCGGCACGGCTACGCGGAGCGCATGCCGCACACCGTGTTCACGACCGCGAGCGGCGTCCATGCGCGGCCGCTGGCCGAATTCGCGACGATGGCCATGCTCATGCACGCGCGCCGGCTCCTGCACATCGTGGCCGCCCAGGCCGAGCGGAGGTGGGAGCGCTTCGCGGGTACCGACCTGGTGGACCGCACGGTGGTCGTGGTGGGGCTCGGGCGCATCGGCACGGAGATCGCGCGCGCCGCCCACGCGCTCGGCATGCGCGTCGTGGGCGTGAAGCGCCACCCGGAACGGACGGATGCGGCGACGAGCCACGTCTACGAGGTCCGTGGGGCTTCCACGCTCCACGAGCTCCTGCCACAGGCCGATTTCCTCGTGCTGGTGGCCCCGCACACGGACGAGACGGAGGGGATGATCGGCGCCTCCGAGCTCGCCGCGCTCCCGCCGGGAGCCGCGCTGATCAACATCGGCCGCGGGGCCCTGGTGGACGAGCCTGCGCTCCTCGACAGCCTGACCTCCGGACACCTCGGCGGCGCGTACCTCGACGTGTTCGAGGAAGAGCCGCTCCCGGCGGACAGCCCGTTGTGGACGCTGCCCAACGTGCTGGTCAGCCCGCACTCCGCCAGCACGAGCGACCGGGAGAACCGGCGCATCACGGACCTCTTCACGGACAACCTGCGGCGCTGGCTGGACGGACGGCCGCTACGCAACGTCCTCGACACGGAGCGCCTGTATTGAGCGTGGAGGCGGAGGGGCGCGGCCGCGACGCGGACTTCCTGGTGGTCGGCTCCGGCTTCGGTGGGTCGGTGGCGGCGCTGCGCCTGGCCCAGAAGGGCTACGACGTCGTCGTGCTGGAACAGGGCCGACGGTGGCGCGCCGACGACTTCCCGCGGACGAACATGGAGCTGCGGCGCTACCTGTGGGCGCCCCGCCTGGGCTGCCGGGGGATCCAGTCCGTGACACCGCTGCGCCACGCGCTGGTGCTGCACGGCACCGGGGTCGGGGGCGGCTCGCTGGTCTACGCGAACGTGCTGATCCAGCCGGACGCCCAGGTCTTCCGTCGGCCGGAGTGGGGGGCCGGGGACTGGGAGGAGCGGCTACGCCACCACTACCGCGAAGCTCGTCGCATGCTGGGCGCCGTGCCCTGCCCCGCGCTGGGCAGGACCGACGAGCTGCTGCGTGACATCGTGCACGGTATGCGCGGGACGGACGAGCACCGTGTCCACGACGTGGGCGTCTTCTTCGGCGCGGCCGGGGTCGAACGGGCGGACCCCTACTTCGGCGGCGAGGGGCCTGCGCGCACCGGGTGCACGCGGTGCGGCGCGTGCATGATCGGTTGCCCGGTGGGCGCGAAGAACACGCTGGACCGCAACTACCTCTGGCTGGCGGAGCGTCTCGGCGTCCGCGTCGTCCCGGAGACGGAGGCGCTGACGATCCGCCCAGAAGCGGACGGCTGGGCTGTGGAGACCCGCCGGTCTTGGGGATTGCGCCGTCCCCGCCGGACCTGGCGCGCCCGCCGCGTCGTGGTGAGCGCGGGCGTCCTGGGAACGGTCGAGCTCCTGCTGCGCTCGCGGCGGGCCGGGGCGCTCACGGGGCTGTCCCCCCGCCTGGGAGACTTCGTGCGCACGAACTCCGAGTCGATCCTCGCCGCGGACGCGACCGAGGCCGACCCGAGCTGGACCGAGGGGGTCGCGATCACGTCGGGCGTGCACGCGGACGAGCGCACACACCTGGAGATGGTGCGCTTCAACGCCGGATCGGACGCCCTCCTCTGGCTCACCCTGCCCCTCGTGGAGGAGGGCGGCACGCTGGCCCGAGCCACTAGCGTGCTCGGCGCGCTCCTCCGCAGGCCGATGCGGTTGCTGCGCAGCCTGTGGCCGTCCGGGCGCGCCGCGCGTACGGGGATCATCCTCGCGATGCAGTCGACCGACGGCCACCTGACGCTCGAGCTGCGGCCGCGGTGGTGGCGGTTGGGCGGGACGTCACTCGGCTCGAGGCTACCGGAGGGGCAGGCACCGCCCGTGGCGCACATCCCGGTCGCCCGCGCGGTCGCGCGGCGCCTGGCGGAGCGCATGGGGGGAGAGGCGTGGGGCTCGTTGCACGAGGCGGTGCTGGGCGCGCCGGCGACGGCCCACATCCTCGGGGGCTGTCGCATGGCCGCCACCCCGGACGCCGGGGTGGTGGACTTCGAGGGTCGGGTGCACGGCCACCCCGGCCTGTACGTAGCGGACGGATCGGTCGTGCCGGTGAACCTGGGCGTGAACCCCAGCCTGACGATCACCGCGCTCGCAGAGCACATCCTCGCGCACGTGCCGGAGAGGCCCGCGTCCCGGTAGCGCGCCCCGGACGCCGCTGGTGCTCCCGGCGGCTTGCGCGCGAGCGCCCCCGCCCCGGATCTTGGGCACCCTATGCCCGAGAAGCTACGTGTCGCCGTGGTGGGTGCCGGCCGCTGGTCGCGGTCCGCCCACCTCCCCGGATTCCAACGCTCCCCGCTCTGTGAGGTGGTCGCGATCTGTGACCTCGATCGCGGGCTGGCCGAGGCGCGCGCGCGGGAGTTCGACATCCCCTCGGTCGAGACCGACGTGGAGCGTGTCCTCGCGCGCCGGGACGTCGACGTCGTCGACATCGTCACGCGCGGCGACCACCAGGAACTGGTGTTCGCCGCGCTGGAAGCCGGCAAGCACTGTCTCGTCGAGAAGCCGGTGTGCCACGACTTTCGCGACGTATGGCGCGCACACGAGCTCGCGCAGTCCAAGGGGCTGAAGACGAAGGTCGGGCTGACGTTCCGATACGCCCCGGCGGTCATGTACATGTTCGACCTGATCCGCGAGGGCTTCGTCGGCGAGCCATACATCTTCAACGGCTATGAGCAGAACTCCCAGTGGCTGGACCCCGACAACCCGATGGACAAGCGGATCCACAAGACGAAGCCGGTGGGGGAGCCGGAGTGGGGCACGGACACGTCGCGCGCGGGGATCACGGTGTCCTCGCTCGAGGGCTACGGGGCGCCGACGATCGACATCGGGCTCGAATGCGTCGGCGCGGAGCTCACGCGCGTCGCGGGCGCCCTCGCGAACATGGTGAAGTACCGGCGCCGCACGAACCTCGACACCGAGCGCGAGCGCATCAACATCGACGACGCCGCCCTCTTCATCGCCGACGCGGCGAACGGAGCGCTCTTCTCGCTGCAGTCCAGCTACGTGACGGTGGGCAACTACCCCGGCATCGAGGCACGCATCTACGGCTCGGAGGGCGCGATCCACGTCCGCCTGGTCGAGGAGTTCGGGGTCATCCAGACGGTGCACACGGCCACGCCCGACGCGGTGGAGTTCGTGCGCCGGACCATCCCCGAGCGCTTCTTCCCGCCGGGCGCTCGTCCTGACGACCACTGGAGCACCGCGTTCTACGGCAACCTCGTGCACGACTTCTGCCGGGAGATTCTGGACGGAGGGCCCACGAACCAGGGCAACTTCGCCCAGGGCGCGCGCGTGCAGGAGGTGATCAACGCGGTCACCCGCGCGCACCGGGAGCGGCGCTGGGTGGATCTGCCGCTCGGCGAGATGGAGCCCGAAGCGCAGACGATGCCCTGGTAGGGACCGGGCGTCCCGTCAGGGCCCAGCGCTCAGCTCGTCTGCACGCTCGCAGTCGCCGCCGCCTGGATGGCGGCGGCGGCGGCCACCTCCGCGTTCGCGGCCTCTTGCGTCACCCAGCTCCCCGAGTGCAGGTCCACCACCACGGTGGCGCCAGTCTCGGCCGAGACGGTCACGGGAGAGACGTCGGCATCGAGCTGCACCACGTGATCGCTCCCGCCCATGGCGATGCTCACACCCGTGGAGAGCGTGATGCCGTCGATGATCGAGCCGATGGCGATGTCCGCGTGGAAGTCGGTGAGCACGAGGCGCAC
>CAZPZU010000015.1:67382-75174 GCA_964591135.1 uncultured Gemmatimonadaceae bacterium
GGGGGGGCCGCGCACGAAGTTGCAGGCCACATGCCACCCCACCCACATTCGGAGCCCCCGAAGCCCGCACCGCAGGGAGGATCCGTGTCCGATACCCGCGTCCGCTGGGGCGTCCTGAGCACGGCGAACATCGGCCGCGCCGCGGTGAACCCGGCCATCCAGGCCTCCGCCAACGGCCGGTTGGTGGCCGTCGCCAGCCGCGACGGGGAGCGGGCGCGAGCCTTCGCCCGCGACGCCGGCATCCCCCGCCACCACGGAAGCTACGAGGCGCTCCTCGACGACGACGAGGTGGACGCCGTCTACATCCCCCTCCCCAACGCGCTGCACCGGGAGTGGACGATCCGCGCGGCACAGCGCGGCAAGCACGTGTTGTGCGAGAAGCCCCTCGCCCTCGACCCGGGCGAGTGCCGGGAGATGGCCGCCGCCGCCGAAGACGCCGGGGTCCTCCTCATGGAAGCCTTCATGTACCGCTTCCACCCACGCACGGAGCGCCTCCTGGCGCGCGTCCGCGCGGGCGCGATCGGCGAGGTGCGCTCCATCCGGAGCACGTTCACCTTCCGGCTGACGCGGCCCGACAACATCCGGCTGGATCCCCACCTCGGCGGCGGCGCGCTCATGGACGTCGGCTGTTACTGCGTCAACGCGAGCAGGACCGTGGCCGGCGCCGAGCCGGTGGAGGCGCAGGCCTTCGCCAACTGGACGGAGCGGGGGGTGGACGGGGAGCTCACCGGTGCGCTCCGCTTCGAGAGCGGCCTGGTGGCCCACTTCGACTGTGCGCTCACGCTCGAGCGCCGGGAGGTGCTCGAGGTCGCTGGAACCGACGGAACGTTGCTCGTGCCCTCGGCGTTCCTCCCGGGAACGGCCGATGCGCCCCTGCACGAGCTCCGCGGACGCGCCGGCGAGTCGGTGGAGACCGTTGCGGGAGCGGACGAGTACCGCCTGATGGTGGAGCACTTCGGGGACGCGGTGCTGCATGGCTCCCCCCTCCGCTACGGTCCCGACGAGGCGGAGCGCAACATGCGCGTGATGGCGGCGCTCTACCGCTCGGCGCGCGACGGCGGGCGCCCGGTCGCGGTCGCCCCATAGGCGGCTTCTCTCCCGACGACGCCGTGAACGTCCCCTTCGGAGCCGTCCGGCTGGCTGGGCTTGACGGTATTTGAAGGTTGAAATACATTTTCAGCCATGAACACGAACCCTCCCGCCACACTCGGCTTCCATCACATCACGATGGTCTCGACGGATGCCCCCCGGACGCTCGCGTTCTACCGCGATCTCCTCGGGCTCGACCTGGTGAAGAAGACCGTCAACTTCGACGACCCGGGCGCCTACCACCTCTACTTCGGGCGAAACGGCGGACGGCCCGGCACGATCCTCACGTTCTTCGAGTGGCCCCGCAGCCCGCGAGGCCGCTGGGGGGTGGGCGGCGTCCACCACCTCGCGCTCGGGGTGCCTTCTCCCGAGGCGCAGCTCAAGTGGAAGCGGCGCCTGATGGACGACGGTGTGTCCGTCTCCGGCCCCATCGACCGGGGCTACTTCCGCAGCCTCTACTTCGCGGATCCCGACGGACAGATCCTCGAGATCGCGACGAAGGGCCCGGGCTACGCCATCGACGAGCCGGCCGATGCGCTGGGGCGCGAGCTGCTGATTCCCCCCGCGGAGCGGCTTCCCGGAGGTCGGGACGAAGCCGCGATCGCCGCCGCCATTCACCCCGAGCCGGTTCCGGTGGTCACGGAGGACATGCGCCTCGACGGGATCCACCACATCACCGGCATCACCGACGACCTGGAGCGTGCCCACGAGTTCTACGAGGCGGCGCTGGGCCTTCGGCTGGTGAAGAAGACGCTCAACCAGGACGACGGGCGGACCGAGCACTGGTTCTGGGCCCGGTACGACGGAGGCGACGTCGGCGCGCACTCCGCGCTCACGCTGTTCGGGTGGCCGGCCTCGAGCTACGTCACCCGTCCCGGCGCCGGGCAGACGCACCACATCGCCTTCCGCGCCCCGGACGACGACGCGCAGGCGGCCTGGCGCGAGCACCTGCTCGACCTGGGCGTCGAGGTGACGCCGGTGCTCGATCGCAGCTACTTCCGGAGCATCTACTTCCGGGCGCCGGACGGGATCCTGCTGGAGATCGCCACGGACGGACCGGGCTTCGACGTGGACGAGCCGGCCGACGAGCTCGGCTCGGCGCTCAAGCTCCCGGGGTGGCTGGAGGAGCGGCGCCCGGCCATCGAGTCCGCGCTGACCCCGCTCGGGTAGGCAGAGCCCCGTGCTGACCTACGAGCGCAGCGGACCGGAAACGGTGGCCGACGGCGCCACGGTCGTCGTGCTCCTCCACGGGAGGGGCAGCGACCGCGCCGACCTCCAGGGTCTCAGGACCGCCATCCCCCCGGCCTGGCCGCTGCTGACACCCCAGGCGCCCCACCCCGGCGGGCCGTGGGGGTACGGGGCCGGATGGGCATGGTACCACTACGTCGCCGCCGACCGACTGGAAGAGCGGGGGCTGGAGGAGAGCCTGTCGATGCTGGACGCGTTCCTGCGGGAGCTCCCCGAGCACCTCGGTGCGCCGCCGCGGAGGATCGTCCTGGGCGGGTTCTCCCAGGGGGGAACCGTAAGCCTCGCCTACGCGCTCTCGCATCCCGGGCGGGTGGCCGCGGTCGTCAACTTCTCAGGGTTTCTCGCCGACGCGCGGGTGGTCCGATCCGCGCATCTCTCGGGGCGGAGCACCCCGGTGTTCTGGGGCCACGGGCTGCACGATCCCGCGATCCCCCACGCCCTGGCGATCAAGGGCCGCGCACGCCTCGAGGCCGCGGGTGTCCCCGTGGGCGCGCGCGACTATCCCATCGGCCACTGGATCGCACCGGGGGAGGTCATGGACGCGGTCTCGTTCGTCCAGTCCGCCGCGCCCTGACGTCCTCCGACGCGGCCGTCCGTCCTTGCGCTCAGCGTCCCGGCGCGTCGCCCGCGTACCCGGTCAGCTCGACGTACCCTCGCCCACGGGGCGAATCGGCTCCGCCACGCGCGGTCACGCGCACGGCCCCCTCCCAGTAGCGGAACGCCAGGTCCAGCTCCTGGTCGTCCAGGACGGGCCGTACGTCGAGGTCCCACCCCCGCGCCGGAACCCGCACGCGCCATCCGGACGGATAGACCGCACCGTCCCGCGACGTCCACGAAGCGGTGGCGTCGACGAGCACGTCCTCTCCGAGGACCAGGGGGCGCGCCTCGCCGTCCGGCCCCACCAGCATCCCCCGGCTGAACGGCGACGCGGAGCCGTCCCGCTCGCGGATGCGGTACGCCATCAGGTCCCACCCACCGTCGAGCTGGAGTGCGAACCAGTCCCACCCGGCCTCCCCCTCCGACAGCGCCGACGTGCTCCACTCGCGGTCGAGCCACGCGAGGCCGGTCGTGCGCAGCGTCTCCGCACCGACGCGCACCTCTCCGCGCGCGGGCATGCGCGTGAGGGAGTAGTAGTACGACGCGTTGCCGGGCCCGGGGCCCTTCCGGCTGAAGCCGCGGTCGCCCTGAAGAACCAGGGGCTTGCCTGCGTCGAGCAGGAGATCGACGGAGACGTCCCCTCCGTGGGCCCGCAGCCGCACCGGGAAGACCCCGCGGTTCGCAGTCGTGTCGGCCGTCTCCAGGGACCAGTCGCCCAGCCACACGCGGAACGGCTCGGCCCGCGCACCGGCCAGCCCCACCGCCCCCCGGTCGAATCGCTCGAACGCGTGGAAGGCGCCTCCGCGAACGTCCGTGAGCGCGAAGTGTGCCATCCAGGCCTGGTTGGTCGCCCACGGCGACGCGGTCGCCGGAGGCGTGGGCGCCAGCGCGCTTCGGAAGAACGTGAGCTGGAAGCCTACGGGACGCCCGTCGGCCGTCTCGAGGTTCCCGGTCACGTACCACCACTCCGTGCGGAAGTCGGGGTGCGGCCCGTGGTCCGCCGGGAACGCGAAGGGACGCGGCCCGGTGGCACGGGCGTAGCCGGCGGTGTCGGCGCCGCCCAGCGTCTCCGCGAGGGAGAGCCGGGCCCGCGGGACGCCGCCGTCCGGCAGGCAGGCCGATGCCACGACGACAAGGAAGGCGGACATCGCCAGCGCTCCCGCGCGCCGTGCCCGACCGAGCGCACCGGTCCCCATCACTCCTCCCGCAGCGCGGAGGCCGGCGACGTTCTCGCCATCCGCCAGGAGGGGTACAGGCCTGCGAGCAGCGCGCCCACCAGCGCGAGCCCCACGGCCTGGAGGAGGACGTCGGGCCCGACATCCATGTGCAGCGTCCACCCGAAGGAGCGCTTGTTCACCACGTAGATCATTACGGCGGCGAGCACGAGGCCCATCGGGATCGACAATATCCCGGCCACCAGGCCCATCAGGCCGGTCTGCGTCGTAACCAGCCGCCACACCTGCCGCGGCGTCAGCCCGTTGGCGCGCAGCACGCCCAGCTCGCGGGCCCGCTCGAGCTCCAACGCCACCAACGCGCTGAGCACGCCTGCAAACGCCACCACGAAGGCGAGCAGGCGCAACACCGCCGTGACCCTGAACGTCCGGTCGAACACCTCGAGGGACCCCCGCCGCAGCGCGGCGTTCGAGCGCACGCTCAGCGTCTGCCCGGGCGGCGCGCGCGCCTCCAGCTCGCGCGCCACCTCCGAAGGATCGACGCCCGGGCGCAGGAACAATCCGAGCGACGTCACGCCGCCGTCGTCGAACGACGCTCCATACGCGCTCCGGCTCATCATGACGACGCCCTGATCGGAGCCGTAGTCGTAGAACACCCCCGCCACCGGATAGGCGCGCGGACCGCCGTCCGTCGGCAGTCGCAGCGTGTCCCCCACGGACAGTCCGCGCCGATAGGCGAGTGGCTCGGAAACCAGCACGCCCTCCCCCACCCGGAAGGCGTGCACCGCGGCCGCGCGGTCACCCTCCCGGAAGTCGAACGCCGCCTCCCCGCGAGGGGCGAGGTCGATGGCGATCAGCCGGATCGCACCGGCCGAGTCGACGATCTCCCGCCCGCGGTAGGTGCTCCGCTCGGCGACGGCCGGGTGCGACACCATCGCCCGCACCGAGGCCGGGTCGAGCGTCCCCTCGGCGCGGGACTGCACGACGGACGGCGCGGACACGTACACGTCGGCGACCAGCGTTCCGGTCAGCCAGCGCCCGAGCGTTCCGCGGAAGCTCTGGATCATCACGCCGAGGCCCACCGTGACCGAGACCGCAACGACGAGCGCGGCCACGGCGGGCGCTGTGCGGCTGAGGGCGGTCACGACGCCCCGCGCCGCCATCGTGCCCAGGATCCCCTCGGCGCGCGCGAGCCAGGGGCGCGCGACGCGCACGAGGACGACGGTGCCCAACGGCGTGAGCAGGGCCATCCCCAGGATCGCCAGGAAGAGGCCCGCGAAGCTCAGGAGGAGGGAGCGGCTGGGCACGGCCAGCGTCACGCCGCCCGCCAACAGCAGGAGGGACCCGAGCGCCGCGGCACGGGGCACGGCGCGGCGGGCCCGGTCCTCGATCACCGAGCGCGTGCGGGCCATGCGCGGAGGTGCCCCCGCGGCCTCCAGCGCCGGTGGGAGCGCCGCCAGGAGCGTCGCGCCCACACCCAGGAGCGCGCCCTTTAGCAGCACCTCCGGCGGGAGCGCGAGGCGGTCCACGGAGACCGCGAAGTAGAGGTCGTTGATGGTGCGCGTGACCATGCGCACCAGGCCCCGGCCCATGAGCACGCCCGCCACGAGCCCGGCGGCCGAGCCGGCCAGGCCGACCCCCGCCGCCTCGCGCAGGACGCCGGCCAGCACCTCGCGGCGCGTCACGCCCAGCGCGCGCAGGCCGCCGAGCAACTCGCGGCGCTGCACGACCGAGAACGTCATCGTGTTGTAAATGAGGAACATCCCGAACACGAGGGCGAGCAGGCTGAGCGCCGTGAGGTTCAGGTCGAAGGCGGCGATCATCCCCGAGAGCGCGGCCGTGCGCGTGCCGGCGGGCACGAGCCGGGCCCCGGGCGGCAACACGTCCCGCAGGGCGCCTGCGGCCGCGGCCGTGTCCCCCGGGAGGCGAAGGTCGATGCGCGTCAGGACGCCGGCCATGCCGAGGAGCTCCTGCGCCGACGCGATGTCCATGACGAGGAGGTCGCGCATCCCTTCGCGGGCGAGCGCATCCTCCGGCTCGAGGAGGCCGACGACGGGAAGGCGCCGGCGCCGGCCCTCCACCTGGACCGGAAGGGAGTCGCCCGGCACGACGCCCGCGCGCTCGGCCGTGGCGCGGGCCAGCACCGCGCCGCCCCGCGTCGTGATCAGCCTCGCGACGTCCACACTCGTGCCGCCCCCCGCCAGATACGGCCGGAAAGGACCCTCGCTGAACGGGTCCACGCCCAGCACGCGCAGCGCCATCCCCGGAAGCGCGGGACTCGACGCGAGGCCCTCCACCACGGGTGCGGCGTCACGGAGATCGGCATCGACCTTCAGCCGGGTGTAGACACGCTCGTCGAGCGTCCCGGCCGCCCCGACCACCGTGTGCGTCGCGCGCCCCGCCACCGTCTCCGCGGAGACGCGGAAACCCTCGCGGGAGCTCTGGATCGCGAGGTCGACGGACACCACCACGGCGACCCCCAGGGCGACGCCGAGCACGGCGAGAAAGAGCTGCGTGGGGTGGCGGCGGAGGTGCCGGCTGCCGGCGCGGCGCAGGAGACTCACGCCCCGACCTCCTCGAGCCTCCCGTGGCTCATGCGCAGCACGCGGTCCATGCGCGCGGCGAGCTCGCGGGAATGCGTGACCACGACGAGCGTCCGCCCGTGCGCGCGCACCAGCTCGTCCAGGAGGTCGGCGACGCGCTGGCCCGTGTCCTCGTCGAGGTTGCCCGTCGGCTCGTCCGCCAGGACGAGCGTCGGCTCGTGCACGAGCGCGCGCGCCACCGCGACCCGCTGCTGCTCGCCGCCCGACAGCCGGTCGGGAAAGGCGTCGGAGCGGTCCGCCAGGCCGACGCGCTCGAGGAGCTCCCTCGCGCGGGCCTCGTCCCGGGGCTCCACGGCACCCTTGAGCTCGACCGGAAGGAGGAGGTTCTCGAGGACGGTGAGCGTCGGGAGGAGGTTGTAGAACTGGAAGACGAAGCCGACGTGGTGTCGCCGGAACAGCGTGCGCTCGTGCTCCGACAGGGCGGTGAGGTCGGTCCCGCCGATGCGCACCGTGCCCTCGTCGGGAAGGTCGATCCCGCTGACCAGGTTGAGCAGGGTGGACTTCCCCGAGCCGGACGGGCCGAGGATGGCCACGCGCTCGCCGGCCCGAACCGCTGCGTCCACCCCGTCCAGAACGACGTGCCGGCGCCCGGCCTCCTCGTAGCTCTTGCGGAGTCCGGAAAGCTCGAGCGCGGGCGTGGGCGAGGAGCTCAGTCGGCCGTGTCCTCCACCTGCTGAGGCAGCGTGGTCAGCTCCAGCACCTTGTAGCGACGCTCGCCGGCAGGAAGCTGGACCTTCACTTCCTGATCGACCTTGGCGCCCATGAGCCCGCGTCCGATCGGGGACGCCATCGAGATGTGCCCCGCGTCCAGGTCGATGAAGTCGCCCGCCACGATGGTGAAGTCGAAGACCTCCCCCAGGTCGAGCTCCTTCACCTTCACCCGGGAACCGAAGCCGACCTTGTCGTACGGCATCTCCTTGACGTCGATCTGGGACAGCTCGCCCATACGCCGGGTCAGATGATTGAGCCGGGCCTGGACGAACTCCTGGCGCTCCTTGGCGGACTTGTACTCGGAGTTCTCGCGCAGGTCACCGTGCTCGAGTGCGATCTTGATGCGCTCGGGGAGCTCCTTGTTGAGCTCGT
>CAZPZU010000016.1:0-69447 GCA_964591135.1 uncultured Gemmatimonadaceae bacterium
AGTCGATCTTGATGAAGCCCGCGTCCTCGCAGGAGTCCTTGTCCCACTGGCAGAGGACGCGGCCCTCCCAGGCGGCGGGCTCCAGCGGGACGATCTCCACCAGCGGACGGCTCGAGATGATCATCCCGCCCACGTGCTGGGAGATGTGGCGCGGCAGCCCCGCGACGTCCTCGGCCAGCTCGCCCAGGAGCTTCCACAGCGGTGCGTCGGCGCGCTCCCGGAACTCCGGCAGCGAGGCGATCTCGTCGGCGAGCCCCGACGCCGAGCGGTGCTCCGCCAGCTTGGCCAGCTTCTCCAGCTCGCCCTGGGGGAGATCCAACGCCTTGCCGATCTCGCGCACGGCGGAGCGCAGCCGGTACGTCGGGAAGGTGCACACGAGCCCGGTGTGCTCGTGGCCGTACTTCTCGTACACGCGCAGGATGAGCTGCTCGCGGATGTCCCTGGGGAAGTCGAGGTCGATGTCGGGGACGCTCCTGAGCGCCTCGTTGAGGAAGCGGCCCAGGAAGAGGTTGCTCTTCACCGGATCGACGTGGGAGAGGCCGATCAGGTAGCAGATGATGGACGATACCGACGAGCCGCGCCCGCGCCCCGGCGGGAGGCCCGCCCGCGCCCGCGGGGAGTCGGCGCGCACCTCGCGGGCAACGTCGCGCGCCAGGTCCATGATGTCGCGGTAGACCAGGAAGAAGCCCGCCAGGCCGTGCAGGTCCACGAGGGCGAGCTCGGTGTGCAGGCGCTGCTCGGCGTCGCGCTCCTCGGCGCTCCCCGGCTCGTAGCGCCGGCCGATCTCGGCCAGGCAGATGGCGGCGAGCGTCTCCAGCGCCCCTCCGCGCTCCGAGCCCTCGAAGTCCGGGAACTCGTAGCCCAGGTCCTCCGTGAGGTCGAAGGCCGCACACCGCTCGGCGATGAGCACCGCGTTGGTGAGCGCCTCGGGGCGGCCCGCGAAGCGGTGACGCATCTCCCACGGCTCGGGGAGGTGGAAGAGGTGGTTCGGGCGGCGCGCCCCGTGGGCGCCGTCCAGCGTGCTCCGGCTCCGGATCGAGACCAGCACATCCTGCAGGCGCGAGCGGTCGGGGCGGTGGTAGTGGGTATCGCCCGTGGCGACGACGCCGAGCCCCATGCGGCCCGCCAGCCGGGCCAGAGCCCGGTTGCGCCGGGCGTCGCCCTTCACGGCGTTGTCCTGCAACTCCACGAAGACGTTCCCCGGACCGAACGCCTGCACCAGAAGGCGGGCGAAGGCCTCCCCGTCGGCCGCGGACGACTGGAGCGCGGTCCACACGGGGCTCCGGCGGCAGCCCGTGAGGAGGATCAGCCCCCGCGGGCGCGCCAGGAGGGAGGCGAGGGGGAGGCGGGGATCTTCCCGCGGGGACTCCATATGCGCTTCGGTGAGGAGGCGGCTCAGGTTGGCGTATCCCTCCGGCGTCTCGGCCAGGAGCGTGACGTGGTGCCCTCCCTCCGGCTCCTCCTGGCCGGGAAAACACGCCCGGAGCGTGACCTCGGCCCCCGTGATCGGCCGGATCCCCGCCTCGCGGGCCGCGTGGGCGAACTCCATGGAGCCATAGAGGCCGTTGTGATCCGTGAGGGCGAGGGCGGGATAGCCGAGCTCCGCCGCCCGCAGGACCAGCTCCTCGGGGTGGGAAGCCCCGTCCAGGAAGGAGAAGCCCGAGTGGCAGTGCAGCTCGACGTAGGGGATGCGCATGACCCGAACATAAACCGAAAGTTCGGCCTGGGGCAAGGAGAGCTGCGCGCCCGCCGCGATCGCCCGGCGCACGCCCCGGATCCGACGAGACGCTGGCCGGTCCGGCCATTCGCGCGCATCTTGACGTCCCATGCGCGATATGCCCTCCCGCCTCTCCGCGGCCCCCTCCGGTCGCCGTCGACTCGTGTCCCGGCTCCACCCGTTCCTGGCCGAATACGACCCGTTCCTCGAGGACGTGCGCGGCGAGCCCGGGTTCCGGAAGCTGCTGGACGAAGTGCGGCCTCGATGGGATGCGGTCGTCGCGTGGGAGCGGAGGCGCGGAGCATGACGGACGTCGCGGCGCGCCGGTCGGCGGCGCTGGTCGACCGCTACCGCATCGAGCGCCAGCTCGGCGAGGGTGGGAGAGCCGGGAGAGGAGTTCCGCTCGTGAGGCCTCGCGGTCAGATTGGAGCGATCACGGACCGGCAGGACCCGAGCCTCAGAGGATCGTGTCGATGAACGACCGTCCGCAGTTTTCCGACATCGACGCGTGGGCGCTGACCCACGTCGGCAAGATGCGTCCGGACAACCAGGACCACTTCTTCCAGGGCTCGCTGGCTCGGGGTGTGAAGGTCGAGCGGACGAGCATCGAAGGCGATGTCGAGCTGGAACGGCTGGCGACACTGGCGATCGTGGCCGACGGTGTCGGCGGCCACACCGGAGGCGAAGAGGCGGCGCGCCGGGCGATCCAGGGGCTCGTCGGCTCCGTCTCGCACTTCTTCCATGAGGCGATCCACAGGGAGTCGGAGGATCCGGAGGTCTTCTCCCGCCTGCTCCACGACGCGACGCTGGCCTGCCACGAGGAGCTGGTCGACAAGGCCGCGCAGGAAGGCGGGGGACGCCGTTTCGCAACGACGCTCACGCTCTTCCTCGGCCTATGGCCTCACGCCTACCTCCTCCAGGTCGGTGACTCGCGCTGCTACGTCTACCGCGACGGCGAGCTCACGCAAATCAGCCGGGATCAGACTCTGGCGCAGGACCTCGTGGACCGGGGGGTCCTGACCCGGACCATGGCCGAGAAGAGCCGCTGGGCCAACGTCCTGTCCAGCGCTCTGGGCGGAGGGCAGGCGGCGCCGGTCGTGACCCGCGTCGTGCGGGACTGGGGCACGGTCGTGCTCCTGTGCAGCGACGGCCTCACGAAACACGTGTCGGACGAGCGCATCCGGGAGCGACTGGCTTCCATGACCAGCTCCCGCCAGGTGGCGGAGCAGCTTCTCCAGGATGCGCTGGACGACGGCGGGAGCGACAACGTCACGCTCCTCGTGGGGCGCACGCTCCGGCCGTGAAGGCCATCACCTTCCGGGGCGTCGAAACCCTGGCCTTCGAGTCCGTTCCGGACCCGACGATCCTCGAGCCCGGAGACGCCGTCATCCGGGTGCGGGCCGCGGGCATCTGCGGCTCCGACCTGCATCCCTACTTCGGGCGCGAGCGGGGTCTGGACGTCGGGACCGTCATGGGGCACGAGCTCCTGGGCGACGTCGTGGAGGTCGGGGGCGACGTGAGAGCGTTCGGCGTGGGAGATCGCGTGGTGGCTCCGTTCAGCACGAGCTGCGGGCGATGCTTCTACTGCCGCTCGGGGCTTACGGCCCGGTGCGAGGAGGGCCAGCTCTTCGGGTGGGTGCAGGAGGGAAGGGGCCTCCACGGCGCGCAGGCCGAGCTGGTGCGCGTCCCCCTGGCCGACGGGACGCTCGTCACGGTTCCGGAAGGCCTGGACGACGCGGTGGCCCTCCTGGCGGGAGACATCCTGTCGACGGCGCGCTTCGGCGTCGACCTGGCGGGGATCGCGGCCGGCGACCTCGTGGTGGTGGTCGGTTGTGGCCCGGTGGGCCTCCTGGCCGTGCTCGCCGCGCTCGAACGGGGCGCCCGCGAGGTGGTCGCGGTCGATCGCGTGCCCTCGCGGCTCGAGATGGCGCGGGACTTCGGGGCCACGCCCGCGCATTTCGAGCAGGACGACCCCCTGGCACTCGTCCACGAGCGCTCCGAGGGGCGGGGGGCGGACGCGGCGATCGAGGCGGTGGGCTCACCCGAAGCGACGCGCTTGGCCGCCGATCTCCTCCGTCTGGGCGGATCCCTGGCGGCACTCGGCGTCCACACGGAGCCGCATCTCGCGCTCACGCCCGGAGAGATCTACGACCGCAACCTCCGCTACGCCTCCGGGCGGTGCCCCGCGCGCCACTACCTTCCGGGGTCGCTGGAGCTCGCCCGCCGCGACGCCGCCCTGATCGGAGTGCTGGTGTCGCATCGGCTGCCGCTGGCCGAGGGCGTGGAGGCCTATCGCCGGTTCGCCGCCCGGGAGGCCGGGTGGAACAAGGTGGTGTTGGCGCCGGCGTAGCGCTTCGGCTCGTTCGCGCCTCCCTATCTGCGCCCGAGCACCTCCCGGTGGAAGGCGTCGTCCATCCGCTCCGAGAAACCGGGCTCGGGAAGCGTGTAGTGGCAGTAGGCGCAGATGCCCTGTCGCGGGGTCCGGCCCAGTTGCGGCGCCGCCGGGGCGTCCCGTCCCGCCAGCCGGTACGCCTCGGTGGCATCGGCGACGACGTCCTCGAAGATCCGGTGCGTGAGCGGCAGGTTGTGCTGCCCCCCGGCGCGCTCGAGGAGCGACAGCATCGCGCGGGCGCGAGCGGTGGTCTGCACGGCCGTGTCCCCCTCCTCGCGTCCCGCCACGGCCTGCTCGGCGCCCGTCAGGTAGCGATCGACCATCCTCGTGCGCTCGGCGATGCCTTCGTTCCACCAGCGCAGGATCGTTGCGTATTCCGGGCGGTGGCACTGGACGCACGCCACCGAGCTTCCCAGACGGCGTTCGCTCGTGGCGCCCCCCAGCGGGAGGTGACACGAGCGGCAGGTGAGCCCGTCCATGAAGTGATTGGAGGGAGCGGCCGCCTGCGAGTCGGGGAGGATCCCGAGCACCAGCCGCTGCTCTCCCTGATGCGCCTCGGAGTGGCAGGCGTCGCACGTGGCCGCGTCGAGCCACGCGACGTCGACCTCGACGCCGTGCTCCTCCGTGTGGCAGTCGGCGCACTGCAGGTCGACCGCCGAGCTCATCGCCTCTATCTGGTGGTTGTCCTCCTCGTGGCAGGCACCGCAGGTGTTCCCGGCGTGGGCGGGGTGGAGGTCCTCGCCGATGCCGGCCTGGGTGACCGCGTCCACGTCGTCGTGACACGCCGCGCAGCGGGTCAGGGACACCTCGTGCACGGGCTTGGCCACCGCGTAGTGACAGCGCAGGCAGCCCCCCTCGATCCAAGGGAGGCCCTCGTGGGGAATCGCCACGCCCTGACTGGTCATTCCGTCGTGGGCGAGGGTGGTGTGGCAGAGCCGGCAGTCGTCGCCCCGAGCGCCGGAGAGCTCGTCGGCGTGGCAGAGCCCGCACGTGCCGGGTCCGGCCTTGAGCGAGTCGCCGCCCGCGCGGTGCGTGTGACACCCCGCGCATCCGATCGCCACCGATCCGCTGGAGCCGTGCCCGCGATGCGTGAAGCGGACCGTCTGGATCATCACCTGGGCGGGGACCTCGTTTCCGTGGCAACCCGACGCGACGCATGCGCCGCTCGGTACGGCCGCGAGCTCGCGGTCGGCCAGGCCTCCCTGGTGGCACGCCGCGCACGCCAGCCGAGCATGTGGCTCGGCGCCGGCTTGCCTCGGCGCGGTCTCGGTCCCGCAGGCGGCCAGGCCCGCCGCGGCCAGTACCGCTAGTAGAGAATGACGGCCCATAGGATCATCCCGGTGAGGGCGAGCCCCACGGCGACGGCCGCGAAGCCCAAAGCGGCTGCGATGAGGGAAGCCCGCCTCGTGGGAGGGGGCGCGGGCGTGTCCGGCTTCTGCTCGAGCGACGGCGGCTGGGAGGCGTGGATCTCGATCTGCTCCATGACGAGCGGATGCTCCTCCTCCATGTAGGCCTTGGTCGCCCGTCCGGTGAACATCACCGCGTCGAGCGGGAACTTCTCCGGCCGGAAGTGCACGTGGAAGAAGTGGATCGTGAAGATGAAGCCCGCCGCGAGGAGCGCCTCGTCGGCGTGCACGATCGTGGCCACGTTGAAGACCCAGCCGGGGATGAAGCGGGCGAAGAACTCGGGGAACCAGAGCATCAGGCCGGATCCGCCGATGATCGCCACGCCCCAGAACACGGCGAAGTAGTCGAACTTCTCCATGTAGCTCCAGCGGGTGAAGCGCGGCCGCGGACCACGGCCGAAGTACCAGCGGATCTGGCGCACGAAATCCACCACGTCCCTCGGCTGCGGCACCAGCGAGTCGGGTCCCCACAGGAGCTTCATCGGATCGGGCGCGCGCACCAGCTTGTGCACGAGGAAGCCGAGGTGGGCACCGAAGTAGGCGAAGGTGATCCCCGCGCCGATCCGGTGCAGGAGGCCGGCCATCTCGACGCCCCCCAGCAGCGCCATCAGGGGCCCGGCCCAGAAGGCCTGGCTGAACCGGAGGGGAAGGCCGGTCAGGACCAGGAGGAAGAACGAGACGATCACCGCCGCGTGGGTCCAGCGATGGTAGGCTTGGAAGCGCCATACGAACGGCCCCTCTCCACGCTGGGCCGAGTCGAGGTGCAGCGGCGCATCCGGCTTGGGAACGGTCATGATCCGCCTCCGACGTCGTGACGGGCGCCGTGCGACGTGCCCCTCAGGGCGTCGAAGCCCAGGCGGGCGAGCCACAGGGCGGTGTGGGCTCCGAAGACCAGGAAGACGCCGATGAGCAGCGTGGTCATCAGGTGGTAGGACCAGTACACGTACGGGTACTTCTCTCGATCATTGTGGTCCGCGTGGGGTTGGAAGAGCGCGAAGCCCGCCGTGGCCTGCTGATGGCACGTGCGACAGGTATCGAGCCGGCGGGCGTCGCTGACCGTGGAGCGCGGATCCGAGGCCGGGTAGATGCCATGGGATCCGTGGCAGTCGTGGCACGTCGCGGCCACCGCGGAGCCGAGCGTGGACGCCTGTCCGTGGTACGAATCGGCGTAGCTCTCGGCATAGGGCTCGTGGCAGTGCGAGCACCGCTCCACCATCCAGGCCTGGAACCCGGGGTCGGACGGGGCCAGCATACCATGCGCCCCGTGGCATGCGCTGCAAGCCGGCGGCTCGGGGCTCGTGGCTCCCTCCGGGAGCCGTCCCCCGGGCCTGGCCATCTCGGGGACTGCGGTGCCGTGCACGTCGGCGCGCCACGCCATGGCCATGGTGTCGTGGCAGGCGCCGCACGTCCTCCCCTGGTTGAGCGGATTCGTGTTCGCCCGCTCGTCCTCGGCCGGGAGCGTGCGGTGCGGCTCGTGGCATCCTGCGCACGACACCGAGTCGGCATGGGGGTCGAGGCCGGCCGAAACGGGCTCGAAGTGGCACGAGCCGCATGCCTGGCGCATCGCGCGGGCGCCCTCGGGCGTGCGCAGCTCGCGGAGCGGCTTCACGTCGTGCGTGCCGTGGCAGTCCCGGCAGGTCGCGGCGCTGTCGAGCGCGTGCATCCCGAGGCTCCACACCCTGGCCACCTCCTCGTGGCACGACTGACAGTTCAGCGTCGTCGCCGTCGCGCCGTGCGGGTAGCGTCGGAATCCGTCGTGGCAGTCCGAGCAGCTCATCGAGCCGTGGGCGGAAGCGGCCAGGGTCGCCTCGGGCGACATGAGCTTCCGCGCGTCCTCGAGGGTGGGCACGTGTTGACGCAGGAACTCGAGCTCACCGTGGCAGGACTCGCAGGTCGGGCGTGCGGCCTGGGCGAGCGCCGTCGAGGGCGCGCCCGAGAGCGACGGGAGCGCCGCGAGCAGCAGGGTCCCGAAGGTCGGTCGTCTCACTCTTCGACTCCATACTTCTTCAGGCGGTTGCGGATCTGGTGCCGACTCAGGCCCAGCAGGCGTCCCGCTTCGGTACGGTTTCCTTCGGCCCTGCGCAGGGCCTCCATGAGGAGCTCCCGCTCGAGCTCTTCCATGTCGACGCCGCCCGGGCCCAGCGTGAACTGCCCGCTGCCCGTCTCCTCCGCTCCGCGGCTGCGGACCTCGGGAGGCAGCGATTCCACGTTGATCTCGTCGCCCTCGGTGAGGAGGACCGCCCGCTCGACGACGTTTTGCAGCTCGCGGACGTTGCCCGGCCACGGGTAGGTCTCCAACAACTCCTCCGCCTCATGGGTGACGCCGCGCACGCGCTTGCCGAACTCCCGGTTGAAGCGGTCGAGGAAGGCGGCGGTGAGCGCCGGAATGTCCGAGCGCCGGTGCCGCAGGGGCGGGAGCTCGATGGGGAGGACGCGCAGGCGGTAGAACAGGTCCTGGCGGAAGCCTCCCTCCGCGACCTCCTCCTCGAGATGGCGGTTGGTCGCCGTGATGACGCGGACGTCCACCTTGAGGTCGACCGTTCCGCCCACGCGTCGGAACGCCCGGTCCTCGATGAAGCCGAGCAGCTTGCTCTGCACCCCCGGGGACAGCTCGCCGATCTCGTCGAGGAACAGCGTTCCGCCGTTGGCCACCTCGACGAGCCCGCGCTTCAGGGTGCGCGCGTCGGTGAACGCGCCCTTCTCGTGCCCGAACAGCTCGGACTCCATGAGCGATTCCGCCAGTGCGGAGCACGTCACGCTGACGAACGGCTTGTCGGCCCGCGGGCTCAGGTCGTGGATCAGGCGCGCGAGCACGCCCTTGCCGGTGCCCGTCTCGCCCAGGAGGAGAACGGTGGCCGTCTCGGCGGGAGCGATGCGATCCACCAGGCTCAGCACCTCGCGCATCGCGGGGCTCGAGCCGATGACGGCGCCGCGCACGCCGCCGGCACGCCTGAGCGCGCGCACCTCGCGCCGCAAGCGCGTGCGCTCGAGGGTCGACTCGAGCGTCGCTTCCAGGCGATCGAGGGAGAACGGCTTCTCCAGGTAGTCCTGGGCGCCCTTCTTCAGCGCTTCGACCGCGGATTCGATCGTCGCGTGCGCCGTGATCATCACGCATGGCACCTGCTCCTCGGAGGTCAGCTCCTCCAGGAGCTCCGTGCCGTTGCCGTCCGGCAGGCGGATGTCGAGGAGCGCCGCGTCGGGGTAGTTCCCCTGGAGGGCGCGGCGCGCTTCGGCTAGGGATCGCGCCGCGGTCACCTCATAGCCACGCCGACGGAGCCGCTCCGCCACCACCGTGCGGATCAGGTCGTCGTCGTCGACCAGCAAGATCTTCTCTGCCATGGTCACGCTCCCGCTGTGACGTGTTCCGGGACCACGGGCAGCGTGATCCGGACGGTGGTGCCGTGCTTCGGACGGCTCTCGATGGCGAGGCCGCCGCGGTGGGCCGAGACGATCCGGGCCACCAGGGGAAGACCGAGCCCGGTTCCCAGCGGCTTGGTGGAGTAGAAGGGGCGCAGGGCCCGGTCGACCTCCTCGGGATCGAGACCGTGGCCGGTATCCGTGACGGACACCTCCACCGATTCGCGCGCACGCGACCTGACGGCCACCGTGAGGTGCCCACCTTCCGACATGGCTTCGACCGCGTTGCCCATCACGTTCAGGAACGCCTGGGTGAGCCGCCGTCCGTCCCCTCGGACGAGGATGCGCTGGTGCCCGTAGGTGCGGTGGGTCTCGACATGCCCGATCCCCGGCATCCCGGCGAGACCGGCGAGCGCCTCGTCCAGTACGTCGGCGAGATCCACGGCGCCGTCCTCCAGGACCAGGGGCTTGGCCAGCGAGAAGAGGTCCTGCATGGTCTCGTGCAGGCGGTCGAGCTGCAGGTGTACCGCCTCGAGCACCTCGCTACCTCCCTCGTCGAGCTCGTACTCCTGCTGGAGGACCGAAACGGCCGTCTGGATGGAAGCCAGGGGCCGCTTGAACTCGTGTGCCATCTCGGCGGCGAGCTCGCCCACCTGGGCCAGGCCCTCCTGGGCCGCGAGCCGCTTGTCCTGATCCGCCGCCCTCGCCTCTACCTCCCGCCCCTTCTCCAGGAGCTCGGTGACGGAGCGCTCCAGGTGGACGAGCTCGTTACGCGGGCGGGCTTGTCCGCCCGCCTCGGATCGCAGGAGGATGTCCATGCGGTGCAGGGGAGCCACGACCTCGCGCTCGAACATCGTCACGACCACGATGCCGACGGCCAGGAGGGACACGGCCATCAGCCCCATGCCGAGCCGTGCGCCGCGCTCCATGGCAGCCATCGTCGGAGCGACGGAGAACTCGACTTCCAGCACCGCGGGCTGGGGGATCGACACCGGGAGGTAGGCCCGGACCGCGTCACCGGACTCCGACACCTTCACGATCCCCGACCTGGGCAGCTCCGTGGGATCGGGGATGAAGACGGAGGCCGCGCGCGTCCCCTCTTCGTAGTTGTCCGCGGAGATCAGGATGCGCCCGTCCTTGCTGTAGACGCGCGCGGTGGTGACGTCTCCCCCTTCGCGCAGGCGCGCGAGGGCATGATGGGCCGGGGAGAGCCGGCCGAGGCGGATGGCCGACTCGAGGGTCGCCTGGGTCGACGCAGCCGCCAGCAGCGCCTGTCGCTCCGCCGAGGCAAGCGCCTCGTTCTCCCAGTAACGAAAGGAGAGGTAGGTGGAGCCACCCAGCGCGGCGACCGCCGCCCCAAGAACAGTGAGGAGCACCTTTCCGCGGACCGGTAGCGACCGGACACGCCGAACCCAGCTCATGTGGAGCCGCCTCCGAAGCGGCGACCACGCAAGGAAGTGGTGCTTCGAGATCCGCCCGGAAGATAGCGGCGCGGACGGGCGGGTTGTAGAGGGAAACGCGCGGCTTCGCGCGCCATCCGGCCCGAAACGCGCACAAACCCGGCCCGGCCCGAGGGGGCCGACCCGGATACGGCTCGATTCGCTCCGTAGAACAACGGACCGAGGGGGCCCGGTATCGATCCCGGGCCCCCTCGGAGGGAGGATGAAGCGCGCGGCTTCACGCGAGGAGCGCGATTGCGGCCAGTGCGGCGAAGTCCGCCACCAGAGCCGTCACGAAGCCCTTCCGCCAGAAGAGGACCCCGAAGACCGCGGCGGGGATCGCGACGGCGGTGAGGAGGAAGGCCGCGGTGCCGGCCCAGCTCGCGAAGCCGACGGCCAGCGCGCCGGGCGTGTAGAGGAGCACCTGCACCGCCGTCGCTGCCACTACCGCGCCCGCGAGGGCCTCGTTGGCGTTGACCCTGTGCCACCGGAGCATGAGCCAGGCCACGCCCGTCACCAGGAAGAGCCGCAGGAGCACTTCGTTCACGACCGCTTGGCTCACCTCGACGACCAGGGTGCCGGCCAAGGCCGTCGGAGCGCTGGGGGCCGCGAACGGGACCGCGAGCAGCCCGACGACGAGCCCGATCACCAGCCCGAGCACGATGTCGGCGGTGGTTGCGCGCCGCTCTCCCAGCCCGGCCAGCGGGCGAGGGAAGGGAACACCCCGCGCGAGACGGAGCGCCAGCGTCACGACCGGCCCCGCCACCCAGATGGCGAGGAGTGCCGCGAGCAGCACCGCTCCGGTCTCGGTCAAGCGCAGCCTCAACCCCCAGATCTCCGGCCGGTCGGCCAGGAAGGTGAGGAGCAGAGCGGCGAACGAGCCTGCCGCGATGACGGTGCCCGGCCGCCGCTCGGGCCACCGGGCGAACGCGTTCTTCAGAGCCCTCCAGGCGTGGACGGTCGCCACCGCCAGGATCGCGCCGGCGCCGACCCAGCCCACCGCCGCGCCGACGAGGGCGCCAGGACGGCCCGTGTAGGCGGCGATCAGCGTCATGGCCACCCAGATGGACGCCAGCCAGGCGACGGACAGACCCGGGATCGCGAACAGGATCGCCCGTGCCAGGTCGCCGAGGGCCTTGCGGGGCGTCACGCCCGCCGGGCGGCCCAGGTAGCCCAGCACCGTCCCGTGGAGCAGGCCGATGAAGGCGCCGACGATGAAGAGTGCGGTGGCGGTCTCGAAGATGCCGTGGCCGCTCAGCCGCCCGGCGAGCGTCATCGCGCCTACCAGCACTCCACCGAGGGCAACCCCGCCGGCCATCGCACCGAGGACGGCCATGCGCCCGTGCAGGCCGATGCTGCGCGGGACCGTTCCTCCGAGGGTTTCCGTTTCGTGCGTCGTCGCGGCGTTCATCCTTCCCTCCTCCGGGTTCCGGGGGCTTCGTGCCTCCGTTCGCCCAGAAGTAGTACAAGGGCCGTGCCCCGCGCTCCACGCAAGCTATATCATGTTGGCAATAAATAGATTAGGACGCTTTATCTAATGTTGCTTGACATGTGACGCCCTCCTTCGCCCGCGTGGTATCGCGCGGTTCAAGCGCGCGAAAGCGCGCATTTCAGCGCGCGATTCCCGAGGGGAGGCCGGGCCCCGACCCCATGCCATCGTCGTGCGGAAGGGTGGGGAGGGGCGGGTCCAGTGGACCCGCCCCGAACGGGCGTTCAGCCGACAGAGACGGAGCTCCGCGAGCGCTGACGGGAGAGCGCGTCGAGGTACTTCTTGATCTCGCGAAACTGCCCCTCGCCGTGCAGGCCGGCCTGGTAGACGACCATGTCGCCCGTGCCGCTGCCGAGATAGTGCCCCTTCCGGAAGGGGTACATGGTGTGCGCGAGGCCCAGTTCCGAACGGATCCACCGGTACATGGTGGGAAGGGTGAAGCCGGTGATGCCCATGGCCTCGTGCATCTGAGCGGGCGGAAGGATCCGCGCGCGCTGGTCGGCTTCGAGGCGGTCGAACAGCTCCACGCTCGACACGTGGTACACGTCGAGGTTGACACCCTCGGCCTCCAGCATGGGGAGGACCGCCTGGACGAACTCGTACGTGACCTCGGACCCCTGGAGCACCAGCGTTCCGTCGCGCTCCCCCTCGCCGGTGCGCAGGAGGTACACGCCCTGCGCGGCCTCCGATGCCGGCGCGAGGCCCATCTCCTCGCGGTCGAGCACGGGCTCTCCCGGGCGGGTGACGAAGGGCACGATCACCGCGGGACGCGCCCTGAGCGCGGCCGCCATGAGGGGCCAGATCTCCTGCGGCTCCCAGGGCGTCAGCGTGACCGCGACGCCCGGGACGTGGTTCTCCTGGTGGAGCTGCAGCGCTTGCGGATCGGCGTGGGTCGGACCGTCCTCTCCGGTCTTCATCCCCGCATGGCCGCAGATGAGGATGAACGGGCGGTACGGCGCGCCGGGGCCCTCCACCTCGCGCCGCGTCTGGTTCGCGATCCCGTGGACGCGTGCCGCGATATGCCCCAGCGGAGCGATGAAAGCGCCGTACGAGGCGCCGGCGCCCATGTGGAATCCCATGGACGACACCCCCGTGAGCACGCACGACAGGCCGTCCTCGCAGATTCCGCCGACGGAGAGCGAACGGGCGCCCGGGTTCGCGTCCCAGTGGAAATACCCTTCCGGGAAGCCCTTCGCCGCGCCCGACACGGCGGTCGAGTCGAGGAGGTCGGCCGCGCCGATGAGGAGCGCCCCTCCGCTCGCCTCGTTGAAGTGTCCCAGCACCTTGCCGAGCTGGGACCTGAGCGCGATCGACGCGCCCGGCTCGAGCGCGACGTCCTCGGGCGTCTCGTCGGGATCGGCGACGGCGAAGATCCGCTCGACGTCGGGAGCCCCCTCTCGTGGCTTGCGCCCGCGCGCCTCCAGGCGCTCCCGGGCGGAGACCAGGCGACCCGCCATCTCTTCGCACATGGGCCGATACGGGTCCTCGAGCAACGCCCGGACGCGTTGCAGCGTCATCCAGTAGCACTGCTCGACCTGGTCCTTGAACTTCGCGCCGGCGCAGCGCTGGCCGTCCACGCCGCAGTGGGGGAGGCCCGGACCGTCCTTCCCGAAGAGCGGGGCGACCGCTTCGTAATAGGCGTCGCTGCAGAGCTTGTGGCCTCCGCCGTGCGACTTCTTTCCGGTGATCCCGTACTTCCAGCCCTTCTCGGTGCGGTAGACCACGGCCGTGGGCTGACCGTTGTCCAGCTGCCGCGCCAGTCTCTGGCCGGTCAGGACGAGGGGAAAGTCGAAGCCGTCGGGCACCTCGACGACGTTCCAGTCCTGGAGGTAGAAGAACTCCATCGGGTCCCACTGTACGTAGTCGCCGGGTCTGGAGCCGTCCCTGGTCACGTGGTTCGAGTCGATGGAGGCCTGATTCCAGTCGAGGTGGATCACGACGTTGCTCAGGCCCGACGCCGACGCGCTCGCCACGGCCTCGTAGACGCGGCCGGGCGTGAGGCCCCCCTCTCCCTCCAGGATGTGGACCCGCGGGGCATTCGCCTTGCCGTAATAGTCGGCCACCGTGAACGCGAGCCCGATCGAGCTGCCCACCCCCACACCCGACGGGCCCGTGGACAGCCGCACGTGCGGCGTGGCGGGCGTGGGGTGCCCGTCCAGGGGCTTCGAGCCGAACTGCTTGAAGAGCGGTGTATGCGTCGCCGGGTTGCGCCGGAACCCCAGAAGGTCCTCGAGGCGAAGACGGTGGTTCACCGCCTCGGGAAGGAGCTCCGGGCGCGCGATCCTGGCCACCTCGTCCCGGAGCGCCCACATCGCGTAGAGCCCGGTCGCCTTGTGCCCGGCCGCGTACGACAGGATGTCGGCGTCACGGCGGATCGGGTCCCCGATGTCGTAGTCCATCGCGTCGAACAGGACGCCGGTGACGATGTGACCCGACGAGACCGACCCGCCGGGATGTCCGGACTGGGCGTAGTTGAAGAGGATCGCGGTCAGCGTCCTGTAGACGAGGTCGTAAGACTCGAAGTAGGCGATGGACTGGGCGGAGATCCCGAGATCATCGGGCTCCGTCACCTTGATCCACTCGGCCCGGCGTGGGCCGAAGGCTCGGCTCATGGGTTCTCCCTTCTCTTTCCGCTTCGATTCGTGGTTGGGGGGCGGGCTATAGCGTGTACCGCTCCCCGGAGGCCATGAAGTCCCGGAAGCCCGCCTCGTCCTGGGACGCCATCGCGATGCGCCGCACCGCTTCCTCCAACTCGTCGTCGGAGTTCGCGATGGACAGGCGCAGGTAGTGCTGCCCCTCGCTTCCCAGCGTGCTGAACGACCGCCGGTCCATGGTCGCGACCCGATAGCGGTAGAGCAGGAACAGCTGGAAGAGCGTGGCGGGGCTGGAGCGATCCCGGATGTTCTGCGCCAGCCCGTCGAAGGCTTCCTCGATTCCGAGGCGCTCGACCACCCCTGCGATGTTGGGGAAGGCGTAGAAGGCTCCCTTGGGATTCTGGCAGGTGACGCCGTCGATCGCGTTCAGCGCCGGCACGACCAGGTCGCGGCGCCGCTGGAAGGCGTCGACCATGGCACGGATCGCCGGTGGACTCTCGGGCGACTCCAGCGCCTCGATCGCGCCCCACTGGTTGTAGGGCGGGATCGACGCGAAGTAGTTGATCGCGAGGCGGCGGTGGACGCGCGCCTCCTCCACGGTGGGATACACCGCCCACCCCACGCGTCCGCCCGTCCACGCGTAGGTCTTCGACACTCCCGAGCCGATGATCGTGCGAGCCGCCATGCCGGGCATGGCGGCGATCGACAGGTGCTCCTCCCCGTCGAAGATGATGGCCTCGTAGGACTCGTCGGAGTAGACGCGCACGTCGGGAGGGGTCTTCTCCAGAATCAGCTCCGCCAGCTCCTGGAGCTGAGCCCGGGTGGCCACGCCTCCGGTGGGGTTGGAGGGGAAGTTCAGGAAGATCAGCTTCGTGCGCGGGCTGAGCAGCGGCTCCAGCTCCTTGCGCGTCAGGCCGAATCCGTGCTCCTCGCGCAGCACGACCGGCACGGGCGCGCACCGGAAGTAGGGGACGAACGACTCGAACAGCGGGTAGCCCGGCGAGGGGTAGATGACTTCCTGTCCCGCTTCGCTGTAGGCCATGTGGGCGAAGCCGATGGGCGGACGTCCACCCGGATAGACCACCACGCGCTCCGGATTGATGTCGAGCCCGTGCTTGGCACCGATGGAGAGCGCCACCGCCGTTCGTAGCTCGGGAATGCCCTGGGGATCGCAGTACGTGGTCAGGCCGTCGTCGAGGGCGCGCTGCACCGCGTGCACGATGTGTTTGGGCAGCGGGAAGTCCGGCTGGCCGAGGTTGCAGCGGATGACGCGGTCTCCCTTGGCTTCGGCTTCCCGGATGAGAGCCCCGAGGGCGAAAGCCTCTTCCGTGCCGATGCGGCTCACCCGGTCGGCGAAAAGCGTCGAAGGCAGGGGCGCGGCGGTTGGGGCGGCGCTCATGCGGACGAACCTCCGAATCGAGGGTAACAGCCCGGCGGGCGGACCCCGGGTGGGATCCCTGCAACCTAGGAAATCCGCCCTTTCCCCATAAGTGGGGATTCGGTGGAGAGGATCGTCGGGGATTCCCCTCCAGGCAAGACGTTGCTCCACGTCGGGGTCTCGGAGATCTTCCGCCCCATGGATCTCACCGTGCCGCCCGCCGCGCTGGCGGAGCTCGCGGCGGCCTACCTCCAGGCCGCCGTGACGCTCGCCCTGGTGGCTCTGTGCGCGTTGCTGTACCGCCGCTACCCCAAGCCCTACTTCGGCGTGTGGGCGATCGCCTGGGCGTTGTACGGCATGCGCCTGGGCGCGATCATCGCCTTCCTTCACACGGGGCAGAACGCCTGGCTGTACTGGCACCAGGTCACCACGGGGTGGACGGCCCTGGCGTTGTTGTGGGCCGCCCTGGTCTTCTCCCAGGGGCTCCGCTGGCGATGGGCCTACCTCTCCCTCGCGCTGTTCCCGCCGGTGTGGTCGTACATCGCGATCTACCGCCTCGACAACTTCCTGCTCGCGGCGGGGCCCGCCGTAATCTTCCTGAGCGCGGCGACGGCGTGGACCGCCTGGGCGTTCTTCCGTTACGACCGCGAGGTGGGTTCACCGGCCGCCCGGGTCCTGACCGTGACGCTCGCTCTGTGGGCGCTGCACCACCTCGACTACCCCTTCCTGCGAGCCCGGGGAGCGTGGAACCCCTGGGGCTACTATCTCGACCTGGTGTTCGAGCTCGGAATGGCCGCGGGGATCCTGATGTTGGTGCTGGAGGACCTGGACCAGGGCCTGCGCACGCTGACGGCGCTCTCCGGCGAGCTGCAGCAGCGCGGGCGTCGGGGCGAGGGGGTGCCCGAGGCCGTGCTCCGCCGCGCGCTCGGGCTGCGCGGGGTGCACGGATCGGCACTGTACCTGGCCTCGGGGCAGGGGGGCGCGTTCGCGGCGGGCGCGGGCGTGTGCGCGCTCTGGCCCTACGAGCAGCCACCCGAACTGGCCTGGCGGGCGGTCGCCGAGGTGCGACGGACGGGTCAGCCCGAGGTGATCAAGGGCCGCGGAGCGGAGGGGGAGCGCCCGCCGTGGGCGCACCCGTACGTGGCCGCACTTCCGGTCCTGAGGGGTAGCGAGGTGGCGGGCGCGCTGGTTGTGGTCGGGGAGTCCCGTGATCCGTTCACGGCGCTCGACACGCCCTTCCTCCTGGCGTTCGGGCAGCAGGTGGGCGCGGCCCTGGAGAACGAGGATCTCTACCGCAGCCTCGAGGATCGCACGGCGGAGCTGGAGCGGCTCCAGGCGCTCATGGTGCGCCAGCACGAGGAGGAGCGGAACCGGCTGTCTCGCGAGCTCCACGACGAGACGGCCCAGGTGCTGGCCGCCGTGAACATGCAGCTCGGTCTCCTGCGCGAGAAGGGCGACGACGTCATGGCGGCTTCGCTGGACCGCGCCCGGGGGCTGGTCAGCGAAGGGATCCGGAGCATCCGCAGCGTCACCAGGAACCTCCGCCCGACGGCGCTCGACGACCTGGGGCTCCTCCCGGCCCTGCGGGCCCTGGCGCGCGATTTCGGTGGCCAGGAGGCCCTGCAGGTGGACTTGGAGGCGCCGCCGACGCTGCCTGCCCTGGAGAGCGACGCGGAGCTGGCGTTGTACCGGACGCTACAGGAGGCGTTGGCGAACGCGGTGCGGCACGGCCAATGTAGGCGGGTGACGGTGAACGTCGAGGAAGCCGAGGGACAGGTGGTGCTGGACGTGAGGGACGACGGGGTGGGCTTTCCCCTGGACGATCCGGGCGGGCTGAACCGCACCCGCGGCGGGCTCGCCGGAATCCGGGAGCGCATCACCGGCGTGGGGGGCGCCTTCAAACTCGAGAACGGCAGCCGCGGAGGCGCGCGCGTGTGGGTGCGCGTGCCCTCCACGGGCGGCCGGAAGAAGGGAGGAACGTGAGCGACACGCGCATTCGGGTGATCATCGCGGACGACCACGCCGTGGTGCGGCAGGGCATTCGCCACGTCCTGGAGGAGATCCCGGGACTCGAGGTCGTCGCGGAGGCGGGTAGCGGGGAAGAGGTTCTGGCCCTGATGGAAGGGAAGGCGCCCGACCTCCTCGTCCTGGACATCTCCATGCCCGACAAGAACGGGCTCGAGGTCGCGAGGGAGCTGCGCGGCGCCGGCTCCGAGGTAGGGATCCTCGTGCTCTCCATGCACGACAACCCGGAGTACGTGCTCGAGGCCGTCCGCGTCGGGGCCGACGGCTATGTCCTCAAGGACGTGGGGCCGGCCGAGCTGAGGGAGGCGGTGGAGGCGGTGTTCGACGGCAAGGAGTACTTCACCGAGCGTGTGACGCACCAGCTGAGCGTCGCCCTGCGCGAGGAGCTCGAGCGTGAACGGCAACGCTCGCGCCTCGACCAGCTCACTGGCCGCGAACGGGAGGTCCTGCTCCGCGTGGCGAGCGGGCGCACGAATCGGGAGATCGCCGAAGAGTTCGGGATCAGCCCCCGCACGGTGGAGACCCACCGCGAGCGTGTGATGGCGAAGCTCCGTATCCGTACGGTCGCGGGGCTTACGCGCTTCGTCGTCGAGAACGGTCTCGGCGATGAGGCCCTGTAGGGCGATTCCCCGCGCCCCGCGTCAGGTCCGGGACGTACGTACATCCCCGGACCGCGACCTTCGGGGATCTCCGAATTACGCGGAAAAAACAGGGGGCCTAGCTTCCGCGGTGTGAGTTTGCCCATACCGCGGGCGCTGCCTGCGCTCACCAAGACCGCCTAAGGCGGCGGCAGGTAAGGAGAGCGAGACCCCCGATGAAGACCGAGACCTCGAACCCCATCAGGATCCCACCGTCCGCGCTCCGGGTCGCCGTTCCCGTGCTCGCCCTGGGCCTGTGGGCCGCACCGACCGCGCTGCTTGCCCAGAGCTCCGGCGGGAACCGGCGGTCGGAGATGTCCGACACCTTCCGCGTGGACCCCATCGTCGTGACCGCCACGCGCGGTCCACGGGAGGCGTCGAAGATCCCCCAGCCGGTTTCGGTGGTGCAGCGTCGCGACCTCGTCGAGCAGATCCCGAACACCGTGACCGACCTGTTCCGCACGCTGCCCGGACTCGACGTGACCGGAGTCGGCGTGAACCAGGGAAGGCCCGAGATCCGCGGCCAGCGGGGCCAGCGCATCCTCCTGCTCGAGGACGGTCTGCGGCTCAACAACTTCCGCCGCCAGCAGGACTTCGGTGAGCTGCCCGCCCTGGTGGACGTGAACGGCGTGGAGCGGGTCGAGGTCGTGCGCGGGCCCGCATCCGTGCTGTACGGCTCCGATGCGATCGGCGGCGTGGTGAACATCATCACGCGCACGGCGCAGGCTGAGGGCTTCCATGCCTTCGGCTCGCTGCGCTACGGCGACGTCGAGAATCAGAAGTCGGGCTCCGCACGCGTCTACGGCCGCAGCGGCGCCTTCACGATCCGCGCCGGCGGGACGGTCCGCGAGGCGGGCGCCTACGAGGCGCCCTCCGGCACCTTCGGCGGCATCACGCTCGACCGGAACGTCCTGGTGAACGGCACCGGCGTGAAGGACCGCTCGGTGGACGTGCGTCTCGGATGGGAGCCCGCCGGCCACCACTCCACCTACGCCAAGTTCGAGACCTACCGGGCGGACGACGCGGGCTTCGGCAGCGTGGACCCGGCGCTGTACGCACCGGGGAGCCCCGACATCAACATCACCTACCCGATGCAGCGTTGGTCCAAGGTCACGGCAGGGTACCTGGGCCGCGAGCTGGGCACGCCCCTCGCCGATCAGGTCTCCATCCAGGCCTACGGGCAGGACAACAAGCGCGACCTGAACTTCGGCCTGGACATGGCGCTCGGGCCCTCCGCGAGCATGTCCATCGTGCAGAAGAACTTCACGAACATCCGCACCTACGGCCTGCGCGCCGAGGCGCGCAAGCTCGCCGTGCCGGGCCTGTTGTTCACCTACGGGCTCGACGCCGTGCGCGAGCACGCCGAGGGGACGGACCACAACACGACGACGATCCTCGGCTTCGGCCCGCCGATGGAGGAGGTGAGCGACAAGCCACAGCTGCCGACCGCAACGTTCCTCACGCTGGGCGCCTTCGCGCAGAGCGAGATCCAGGCCACGCAGCGCCTCTCCTTCGTGGCGGGCGGGCGGTACCAGAGCGCGAAGGCCGAGACGTTTGCCACGCCCGGCCTCGACACCATGACGCCGACCACGATCACGGACGGGACGTTCGTCGCAGCCCTCAACGCGCTCTTCGAGGTGGGGGGAGGGGTGTCCCTGATCGGTTCGGCGGGGCGCGCCTTCCGCACGCCGAACCTGATCGAGCGCTTCTTCGACGGCCCCACGCCGGAGGGTTCGGGCTACCAGGTCGCCAACCCGGACCTCAAGGCCGAGACGAGCTTCAACGTCGACCTCGGCGTGCGCTACCGGAACGGTCGGGTGTCGGTCGACGCCTTCGGCTTCCACAACAAGATCTACGACGGGATCCGCATCCAGCCGTTGGACTACGAGGTGAACGGCCAGGCGGCGTACCAGAACACGAACGTCGAGCAGCTGCTCTTCCGGGGCGTCGAGCTCGACGGGAACGTCGCCGTCACGGGCGGGCTGTCGGTGGGCGGCAACTACTCCTGGATGGACGCGAAGGACGCGCTCAACAAGGAGAACCCGGTCGGTGAGTCCTTCAACAGCAAGATCACCGGCACGGTGCGCTACGAAGATCCTGGGGACCGCTTCTGGGCCGCCTGGGAGGTTCGGCACAACGGCGACCGCAAGGACGTCCAGCTCGTGGACAACCCCATCGGCGACGTGCTGCCCGCCTTCACGGTGCAGAACCTGCGCGCCGGCGTCACCGTGCTGCGCACGGAGGGAGGCCAGGTGCATCGCCTGAACGTCGCGCTCACCAACCTCACGGACCGGCTCTACGCGGAATTCTCGAACGCCTCGTTCTTCCGCCCCGAGCCCAAGCGCAACCTGACCCTGACCTGGGAGGTGTCCTTCTAGGACGCCACCCCCTGGAGACGGCGGCGGACGGCTCCTCGAGCCGTGCGCCGCCGCTTCGCGCGAAAGGAGACTGCCCGATGCCCGCCTTCGTTTCCTTCATCCCCATCGCCACCACGATCGTCGCGGCCTTCTTCGCGCCGGTGGTGTTCCGTCGTTGGCGGGAACGCCATTCGGGGCCGCACCTGCTCTGGTGGTCCATGGGCATCGCCATGTACGGGGTGGGTACGTTCACGGAGTCGTTCACCACGCTCTTCGGATGGCACGCGTGGGTGTTCCGTGCGTGGTACATCTCCGGTGCGCTCCTGGGCGGGGCGCCGCTGGCCCAGGGCACGGTCTACCTGATGTTCTCACGCAAGCTCGCGAACCGGCTCGCGCTCGCATTGGTGGCCGTCGTCGTCGTGGCGTCGGTCGCGGTGCTCCTGAGCCCGATCGACTACGGCCTGGTGGAGACCCACCGCCTCACGGGGCACGTGATGGAGTGGCACGCGGCCCGCTTGTTCAGCCCGTTCATCAACACGTACGCCGCGATCTTCCTGATCGGGGGCGCGATGGTGTCGGCGTGGAGGTTCCGCAAGGACGCCTCGGCGCGCCACCGCTTCATCGGAAACGTGTTCATCGCGGTCGGGGCATTGCTCCCGGGGATCGGCGGGACGGCCACGCGGTTCGGGCACACCGAGGTCCTCTACATCATGGAGTTCCTCGGCCTGATCATGATCTGGATCGGCTACCGCTACAACGTCATGCCGGGCGGCCGCGGGGCTCCGGCCGGGCAGACGGAGCAAGCCGTCGGCTCGACCGCCTGACGGGCCCCCTCGGGGATCACGCGGGGCGGTCGACGACCATCGGCCGCCTCGCCGGTCGCGCCCGGCTCAGTGCCGGCCGCGGCGCCCCGTCTTGAAGATCTTCCTGAAGTCGGGAATCGCCGGGTCGAAGGGCGGCGCCGGCTGTGGTGGCGGCGGGACCTTGGGGGGCTTCGGTGTGCAGGGTGGCTCGGGGAACTTCAGGGGGTGCTTCCGGTCCCGCGGGGCGTGCTGTCGGTTGCTCTTGGCCATGGATCGATTCCTCCTCACCCATCTTGTACGCCGGGGACGTCGCGAAAGGTTCAGAAGAACATCGACAACGCGATGTACCCCAGCACGGGGATCGAGCCGTACTCGGAGCCCAGTCCGGACCGGGGGTCGGACGTTCCGGCTCCGACGCCCACGAACGCTCCGGCCCGCAGTGAAGCGGCGGCCGTGAGGGACCACGACAGACCCGGCGCCAACAGCGCACTCCCGTCCCCGAGGTTCATGAGCGCCATCGCGTCCGTGCTCACGAGGGGAGTTGCCTGCCAGCTCGCCTGGGCCGCGGCGGTCCACCGCCCCAGCACCTGCATCTCTCCGTGTTGGTAGGGCGCCGAAGCGACGACGTCGAGTAGCTTGGAGCTCCGAGCAGCCCCGAATCCGTCGTACTGCAACTCCACCAGCGCGCGCAGATCGCGGTCGGAGATGGAGAAGAGGCGGTCTCCTCCCACCGCCGCCCGGACCGTCGCGCTCCCCGAGCCGTCGCGTCTCAGCGCGAAGGCGCCGCGCAGGGCGGTCGCGCCCGCGGCCCCCGTGGCGAACACGGCAGCCGCTCCGTCGTCGTGGACGACCCCTCCCCACGCCCCGAACGCCCAACCTCCCCGGGAGGTCTGCGCGCGGCCCACGGCGGTCAGCGTGGTCCCGGTGGCCGTCTTCGTCGGCCGCACGACGACGTCCATCTCGGTGAACGGTCCGGGGAAGGCCCGAACGCGCACGGCATCCACGCCGCCACGGTACTCACGGAACGGGTCCGAGGGATCGAAGGGAGCGAACGGGTCCGCCGGGGTCAGGAACAGGGTCGTGGCCCACGAGATGGCCTGGCGCCCGACCACCACCGAGACCGGCCCGGCGTCGACCCCGACGCTCAGTCGGTCGAATCGGTGGCGCCAGGACGTCCGCTCGGTCGAGCGGATCGGCCAATCCAGGCCCAGCCAGTCGCCCGTCGAACCGATCGCCCCTCCCGGCGTCGTCACGGCCACGCCGCCCCCGATCGGGGTGCGGGTCATGATGTGCTCATAGGCCGCCTCCACGGACACGGGGCCGTCGTCCCACGTCGGCATCAGACGAAACCGCCCGAGGAGTGTCGTCCCCCCGGGGCCGAGATCGCCGGCTCGGGCCTGCGTCCCCACGCCGAGGGCGTAGCCCGAGAGGTCCGGAGACTGGCCGGCAGCGGGCATTCGGAGGACGCCCAGGCTCCCGAGTGTGATGGCCGCCAGGGCCAGGGTCGTCCCTGGTGAGGATGCCACCTCACCCGTTCCCTGCGTGCGGATCCTGGCGCTCGTCCCGGTCGATGCGACCGTCTACCAGCCGGATGAGCCGGTGGGCGCGCTCCATGACCCGGGGGTCGTGGGTGGAGAACACGAAGGTGGTGCCGTGCTCGTGGTTCAGACGCTCCATTACCTCGAGGAGCGCCGCAGAGCTGGCCGAGTCCAGGTTCGCCGTGGGCTCGTCGGCGAGCACCAGGGCAGGTTGGCCCACCACGGCCCGGGCTACGGCCACCCGCTGCTGCTGGCCCCCGGAGAGCTTGCTCGGGCGTCTGTCCGCGAGTCCCTCGAGACCGATCTCGTCGAAGAGCGCGCGTACCCGTCGGTGTCGCTCCTCGGCCGGGACGCCGCGGAGGAGGAGTGTGAACTCGGCGTTCTCCATGGCCGTGAGCACGGGAAGGAGGTTGTACGCCTGGAAGACGAAGCCGATGCGCTCCAGGCGAAGGCGCGCCAGGCGCCGCTCGCTGAGGGCGGTGACCTCCTCCCCGCCGACCCAGACCTTGCCTCGGGTGGGGCGGGTGAGAGCGCCCAGGATGTTGAGCACGGTGGTCTTGCCCGAGCCCGAGGGGCCGGCCATGGCCACGAAGTCCCCGGGCTCGATGTCCAGCGTAAGGCCGCGAACCGCCTCCACCGGGCTGGGCTCCTGGGGGTAGACCTTCCAGACGTCCTCGGTGCGGACCGCGGATCCTGAACCGTTTCCCTGGCTGCTCATTGCTCGAACTTCATCGCCTCCGCCACGTCGAGCTTCGACGCGCGCACGGCGGGGTAGAGGGACGCGAGCGTCCCGATGACGAGGATGGATGCCACCGACAGCAGCACCTGGTCGTAGCGGAAGACCGGCACGATGACCGGGTCGATGACGCCTCCCGAGGCGCTCATTCCCTCGGACATGAACGCGCTGAAGTCCAGTCCGTGTCGGAAGAACACCCACGTGAAGACGAAGCCCGCCACCATCCCCAAGAGCCCGGAGGCGGCGGTGAGGAACAAGCCCTCTCCCAGGACGACGAGCCCGGTCTCGCCGCCGGTGAGCCCGAGCGCCTGCAGGATGCCGAACTCCCTCTTTCGCCCCAGGACCGACATCATCACGGCGTTCAGGACAGCCAGGGCGATGATCGCGAAGAGGATCGTGTGGAAGAGGTAGTCGCCGTAGTCGTCGATGCGGACCGCGGAGTCCATCTCCGGGGAAGCCTGGCGCCACCCCATGACGCGGACCCCGCGGGCTCCGTCCAGCTCCTGCCGCAGGATGCTCACGGTGGCCTCGGTCTCTCGCGAGCTGTCCAGGAGCACGGCGATCGTCGTGACCGCGCCCGGCACGCCCAGCCATCGGCGCATGGTCTCCAGGGGCACGTGGACGAGACCCTCGTCCATCTCCTGGATCCCCGTGTGGAAGATGCCCGCCACCCGCATCATCTGCCCTTCGACCTGGCCCGACGCGACCTGGGCAGTGAGCACGAAGCGACCCCCGACCTTCAGGTCCAACCGGCGTGCGAGCTCCTCGCCCACGAAGGCGTGCAGGCGGTCACCCGGCTCCAGGTATCGACCTTCGACGAGCTGATCGGGGAGGGTGGAGAAGACGCGCTCCCGGGCCGGGTCCACCCCCTCGATTCGCACGGGGAGCGCCGAGGATGCCGAGCTGGCCAGCCCGCTCACGGTGAGCCGGGGCACCCACGTGCGGACGGTGCCGGCCACCGCCGTGTCCTCCAGCGCCCGGACGACGCGGCGCACCTGTGTCGAGTCGAGACGGTGCTCCAACCGTCCGGTCTCCAGGTATTCGGGAGCCTGGATGGCCACGTGACCCGTCCCGAGGCGCACGGCCGAGTCGATCCACTGCTCGTGTCCCCCTTCCGCGATCGAGCGGGAGAAGATCAGGAGCGCCAGTCCGAGCGCCATGGCCGTGGCCGTCAGGATGCTGCGACGCGTGTTGCGCCCGACGCTGCGGAAGGACAGGAGGAGGAGGGCGTAGAGCTTCATCGGTCGGCCAGGGCGTCGGCCGGGGGTACCCGGGTGGCCTTCCAGGCGGGGTAGATCGCCGCGAACACCGAGGTGAGGAAGAGCGCCGCCGCGCTGATCAGCGGCGTCTCCGTCGAGTACTCCACCCTGAGGATGGGCCGCCACTGCGCGCCGCTCCAGGAGAAGCTGCCCACGAACCAGCTCAGGTCGGGAGGCGCGGTGTGCCACCACCACATCACGGGCGCGGTGATCAAGGCCCCGGCCGCCAGCGCCAGCGCCCCCAGCATGATCCCTTCGTAGACGACCGTCCGTCCCACGCCGGTGGCGGTCGAGCCCAGTGCCCGCACCACGGCGAACTCCTTCTTCCGCTCGAAGGTGCCGATGATCATCGTGTTCGCCACCCCGAAGACAGCCATGCCGAAGATGATGATGACGATGAGGAAGTTCATGGAGTCCATGAGGTCCACGGACTGGGCGAGCTCGGGACGGAGCTGCCGCCAGGAGCGCACGGCCAACGGCGGGCCGCTCCCCTGGAGTCGGCGCGCGAGGTCGGTGGCGATGGCGTCCGTGTCCCAGGGGCGCGTCACGTCCAGGGCGACCTCGTGGATGCGGCCCGGCGCCATGGCCAGGAGGAGCTGGAGGTCGGGCAGCGGTATGACGGCGTAGGACGCGTCGATGGCCGGCGTCCCGGTGTGGAAGATCCCGGTGAGCGTGTAGAGGTCGTTGCCGAGGGACCCGTCGGCGGCGGGAGCGACGAGGATGACCTCGTCGCCCAGCCCGAGCTGCAGCTGGCGGGCCATCTCCGAGCCCACCGCGACCTCGTGCGCCCCGGCGCGGGGAGTCCTCCCGCCGTCCATCGTCGACAGCAGCGTCGTCACCCTCGGCTCGCGCTCCGGGTCGATGCCCAGGAGCAGGCCCGCCTCGGTACGCTCACCGGCGGAGACCAGCCCCCCCCCGTAGAGGCGGGGCGCCGAGGCCATCACGTCCGGGTCGGCGTCGATGCGGGCCAGAAGCGCGGCGACGTCGGTCCCGGCGTCACCGCCGATGGTCGCGTGCATGCTCCGCTCGGGGAGGTAGTCCGGCGCATGGATCTGGATCTGGCCGCTCAGCAGCCGCGTGCCGTTCTCGACGAGCTCCGCGCTCATCCCGTCCGTGAGGCCCACCATGACCACCGCCGACAGGTAGCCCAACGCCAGCGCCGAGGCGGTCACCAGTGTGCGTCCGCGGTTCCGCCACAGGTTGCGCCAGGCGACGCGCCACCAGACGGCGTCGCGGTCGGTCACGTCACCGGCTCCGGGCCCGCAGGTTGCGCAGGCTGAAGAAGTCCGGGGTGAGGCCCACGTCGAACTCGAGCTCGTGGTAGATGAGCGCCGTGCTCTCGTCGGGCTTGTCGGTCGGGACCACGCGCATCTCTGCCGGCACGAGGCGCCCGCCCATGCGCTTGTAGTCCGAGAAGGTCATCGTGCGCACGAGGGTGCCGTCCTCGTCGTAGTAGTGCACCCACGTGGGCATCAGGTCGGCCTTGCGGACCTGCTCCTCGATACGTCCCCACACCACCGGAGCCTCGGGCTTCGGGGTGAGCGTGAACTCCCAGACGGGTACGCCGTCCCGCTCGCCATCGAAGGCGATCTCGATGTCGTAGTCGTCGACGATGCGGCTCTCCTTGACCAGGTCGTCGTTCGTGAAGTGCGAGCCCATCCAGGACCCCATCATCAGCGAGGGGGGCACCTTGATCGTCCGATCGACGCGCGGAAGGTAGTTCCAGACCTCCTGACCGGCCTTGAGGGTGGCCGTGCCCGCCTCGCGGGGCGGCGCGGTGACGCGTACCAGCGAGTACTCCGTCCCGAGCGACCAGACCTCCATCTCCAGGCTCCGGGACCAGTGCTCGGTCTTGATGCGCATCTCCACCTTCCCGTGGCTGGACGCACCCCGCAGGAGACGGTCCACCCGATCGATGATCTCGCGGGCCGTCTGGGCCTGGAGAGGTGCCGCGAAGGTGAGCCCGGCCAGGACGGCGGGAAGGGCGGCACGGGCAAGGCGCCGCAGAGCGGCGCGGGGAATCGGGTAGAGGGGGAAGTCGGTCACGCGGGGTCCTCGGTGTCCTGAGCCGCGACGAGCAGCTCGGTGAATCGGTACCAGGCGCGGTCGAGCAGCTCGTGATCGCCCATGGCGAGATGGTGGAGCGCCAGCCCGTCGAGCATGACCTCGACCATGCGCGAAGCGACCTCCGGGTCCTCCCCGGTCGCCAGGGTGGGGGCCAGGGCTTCGACCGTTCGGCGGTGCATCTCGAACGCTCCCCGGGAGAGCCTCTCCCGGAAACGGGGGTCGAACATCCCCTTGATGAAGAACACGAAGTAGGCGTGGAGAAAGTGCTCGTTGTCCACCAGTGTCCGCATCTCGCGGGCGAACGCGTCGAGGCGTCCGGAAAGGGAGACCTCGCCCTCCGCCACGTCCTCCACCATCTCGAAGAAGATCTCCTCGAGGGCGGCGAGGGGAATCTCGTCGAGGGAGTCGAAGTGGTGGAACAACGTCGCCTTGCTCATCCCCACTTCGCGGGCGAGCGCGGAAGCGGTGAAGCGGTCTGGGCCCTCGCGCCCCATGAGGCGCACGGCCGCATGGAGGATGCGGGTACGGGTCGTCGGCTCGACGTCCATGCCGCGAAGCCTAGCGTTGACCGACCGGTCGGTCAACCCGCGCGCAACCCCTTGTATCGTCAAGCATCTTCCGCTCTTGTTCTTGGTCTTCACGAGGATCACCCGAGCATCACGCGGTTTCTCCGCTTCGGCTGCTAGCATGTCTTCTCGAACTCTCCGGCCGTGGGTCACGGCCGTGGCCCTCCTCCTCGCGGCTTCCCCCCTCGACGCGCAGGAGCTCTCCCTCCTCTTCGTTCGCGCCTCCTCCCCGAACGCGGAGCTGCCCGCGCCCACGGGGTTCGAGCTCGCGGGCCGCGTCGAGTCCCGGGGCTGGGTCCTCGGACTCGGCTTCGCCCGGTATTCCGAGGAGACCATGAAGACCGGGGTCGTCTGCCGGGTGTACTCCCCACGGATCGACTGCGGGTCGGAGCAGGTCAACACCAACACCGCCCTCGGCGGGCTGCGGCTCGAGGTGATGCGGGACATCTCGGTGGGCGACGTCGCGCGCCTGGGTGCGGGGGGAGGCGTGAGCTTCAACTCCGTCTGGGCGAGTGCGGACGGCGTCTCGGGGCGGCGTGCCGACCTGCAACTCCCCAACGACGGGCAGCTCGGGTACCTGGGTCGGCTCTCGGTGGACATCGCCCCGGTGCCCTCCCTTCCGCTGCGGGTGGAGGGTAGCTACGCGGTGCATTGGGTCCGTTTTCGCGGCTGCGCGGACTCGGCGGACCCGACCAGCGGCTACGCGCCGTTCTGTGGCAACGAGCGCTTCCAGGAGCTCGCCGTGGGGCTGTCCTGGGACCTGTCCGGGCTGAGAGGGCGCTGAGGCCCGGATCGTGGCGGGCCGGAGCGTTCCCGGGACGCGCCTCCTGGCGTTGTTGGGTGCGTCCGGCCTGGTCATCCAGGCTCTGTCGCTCGCGCCCCGGGTGTCGGCCCAGGAGGTGTCGGCGTTGCTCGTGCGTGCCTCGTCGGCCAACGCGTTGCTGCCGCACCCGGAGGGGTTCGGACTCGCCGGGGAGGTATCGGCCGGCGATTGGCTCTTTGGGCTCGACGTCGTGCGCCACGCCGAGGAGACCCGGAATCCGGGCCGTGTCTGCCGGGCGCCGGGGATCGCGTGCGGCGTGGAGGAGGTGACGACTTCCGCATCGCTCACGGGTCTGCGTGCCGCCCTGTCGAGGGCGTTCCGCCTCGGCCCGGTGCTTCGGCTTTCGGCGGGCGCGGGCGTGAGCTTCGGCGCGGTGTCCGTGACCGCGACGGGGAGCTCGGGGCGGCCGGCGTTTCTGTACGTGCCCAACGACGGGCAGCTGGGCTGGCTCGGTCGGGTGTCGATGGAGATTGCGCCGGTCCCGGGATTCCCCCTGCGCCTCGTGGGCACGTACGCGGCGCATTGGATGGCGTTCCGGGGATGCGCGGACCCGGCGGACCCGACCAGCGGCGATGCGTTCTTCTGCGGAAACGACGTGTTTCAGGAGCTGATGGTGGGCGTGGGCTGGGACCTGGCGGGCGTCAGGGGCGGCTGAGCCCCCGATGGTCTTCCCAAGGCGGGCTCGACGCGACCGCGAGGTCCATCGCGCGACTCAGCGACGGGCCCGCGAAGCCGCGCCGCGCCAGATACCCCCTCAGACGCCTCCGCGCCTTCTCCCGTGCCGGCGAGTGCCGGGGCGAGGCCAGGGCCTGGAGTGTGCTCGCGCCCTGACGGCGGATCCACCCCTCGACCACCCGTCGGGCGAGGTCGGCCTCCGTGACCTCCTCGTCGTCCAGGACGGCCTGGACGACACGGTCGGCGTCCACGGGGGCCACGCCCCTGGCGCGAAGCTCCTGCGCGAGGCGGATCTTCCCACGCGGGCGGTGGCGCAGGCGATCCCGGACGAACGCGGCGGCGACGGCTTCATCGTCCAGGAGACCGCGCGCCTCCAGCCGGTCGAGACAGGGCTCGACGCGGGCCGGCCGGAAGCCCTTGCCCACGAGCTTGCGGCGTAGCTCGGCGCGCGTTCGCGCACGGTACGACAGGAGATGCAGCGCAGCGTCGCGCACCCGGATCTCGGCGTCGGCGTCGAGAAGGTGGTGGCGTCGGTTGGCGGGAAACGCGTCCCCTGCGCCGAGCCCAAGCCGCTCGAGCGCCTCGAGGGCCACCTCGAGTGGCTCGCCGTGATCGAGGTGCAGGCGGACGCGGAGGCCGTGCGGTCGCAGAGGCTCCACGCGCAGGATGGTGGGGTGGGAGCGGGAGGCCATGGGTCATTCGCCCTTCTGGACGTACCAACGCCCGTCCAGGAGGTCGCGATACAGCGTGACGGGGCGCCCGTCGTCCAGGACCACGGCCAGATAGACCCGGGAGATGGAGCTGCGCCACCATTCGTCGTCGATGCGCCAGCGTTCCCGCACGGCCTCCACACGTCGCGCGGTCCTGCCCGAGAGGCGGACGTGCGTGGGCTCGCCCGCTTCATCGGTGCGGACGTCGACGGGGCGGGGCCGTCCCAACGGGCGCAGGCGTGGGTCGTCGCTCACGGATCGAAGCTCAACAGGGCGTGGCGGCGTTCGGGGATCCTCGACCAGGGGTCGACCTCCACCACGCGGTAGAGCGGGGAATGTCCTAGACGCAACTTCAGCTCTTTGACCGCATCTTTAAGCGAGAAGGGAACTTCCCCTCGTGCGAGGTCTCTTCCGTCCGCGGCCCTTCCGCCCTCTTCCCTCCGATCGAAGAGGCTCGTCTGGGTGGAGGGTGCGCCGAAACGGGTGAGCTCCACGAGGAGGGTCTCCACGGCCCGGGGGGGAGGGGAGATCGCCATCTTGCCGCGCAGGGGGAAGGCGATCTTCTCCCGCTCGGAGGTGGGCTCCCGCAGGACGGTTTCCACGAACCAGGAGCCGCCCCCCTCCAGATAGGCACCCAGGCGCACCGCCGCCACGCTCCGTCCCCGGCGGGTGGGTCGGGACAGGGCCCGCTCCACCAGGCGATCGAGGGCGCCGTGGAGGGTCTCGGCGAGGCCCACGGGCACAGGGAAGTCCAGCGAGACCCGGATGGGACGGGGGCGGTGGAAGGGACGCACCCGGTCGATACGTCGGCCCGTGGCCCAGGCCAGGGCATCCCGTCCCTCCTCACCGAACTGGGCGACGAGCGAGGGCTCGGGGAAGCGGCGCAGCTCCCCCAACGTGACGACGCCCAGGCGCTCCAGGCGCTGGATGGCCAGCGGATCAACGGGAAGCGCGCTCACGGGACAGGAGGCCAGGAAGTCGGCGAGCTCGTCCTCGGACACGATCACGGGCGCTCCCGATCGGGCGGAGGCCGCCGCCACCCATGCGCCGAACCTGCCCGGGGCCATCCCGGCGCGCGTGGCCGCCACGAGTGGGGAGGGGAAGATCCGGAAGAGGGAGCGCAGCGCCCGCTCCGCCTGGCGGACGGGGGATCCGTAGAGGCGTCCCAGCCCGTCCATCCCGAGGAAGACCCGCCCGCGTCCCGCGGGCTCCACGACCGGGGTGAGCTCGGCCAGCACTTCGAGCATGGCCTCGGTGGCGGCGTCGTAGTGTGCGGGATCGGGCTCCAGAAGGGTGAGGGTGGGGCAGAGGGACACGGCCTGGGAGACGATCTGTCCCGGGCGTACGCCAGCGTCGTGCGCGCGCTCCGAGACCTGCCAGACGGTGCGGCGGACGCTCTCTCCCGGGGAGAGGAGCGCCACGGAAGCCGCGTCGAGCCCGGGGGAGCGCACCAGCTCCAGCCGCAGCTCGAAGGTGGGGAGCCAGAGGCAGAGAGCCTGGCGGCTGCCGCGTGCGACGTCGGCTTCTTCGGCGAAGGTTCCGGAGAGGCTCCATCCATGCTCGGCATCCCGATGCGGTGCGCTCGTCTTACCCCTGGCATCCCACCCGACGGCCGGGTGGGTGGGAACACCATAGGCACTGTGCCGGGGCTCGGACATGGGTGAGCGGGACACCTGGAGGAGACGAAGAAAGCGAGTCCCCCCGGGCTTCCGACGCCCGTCGCGTCGAACACGCGCCGCTCTTCCGGAAACGGCACCCGGCACCACGCCACACACATCCCTGCGTCTTGACCGGTCGTCGGGCCCGGGGGGAGCCCTTACCGAACGAAAACCGAAACTGAACCGAAGATATGCCGAACATTCGCCGAAAGCAAGGTGGATATCGGGGGGTCCGATGGATCTTCGGTGGCTCTCCACGGTAGAAGAAAAGGCTCCCCCGACGTCGGGGCCTTGCCTGGGCAGGTGCCCCAGCGCGGAGGTCTGTCATGAAGCCCCCGTCTCTCACCCTGGGCGTCGAGGAGGAGTACCAGGTCGTCGATCCCGACACCTGCCTTCTCCACCCCTACATCACCCGGGTCCTGCAGGAAGGTCGGATCACGGTGAAGGGGATCAAGCCCGAGCTGCACCAGTCCACCGTGGAGGTGGGCACCGAGGTGTGTGCGACCCCCCAGGAGGTCCGCTCGGAGATCGTGCGTCTGCGCACCGCCGTCACCCAGCTCGCGGGTGAGCACGGGCTGCGGATCGTGGCGTCCGGAACGCATCCGATCTCCTCGTGGATCGAGTCGCAGATCACACCGATGGACCGGTATCTTGGGCTGGAGGAAGCCCTCCAGGACGTCGCCAGGAGGAACCTGATCTTCGGGACCCACGTCCACGTGGGGATCGATGACCGGGAGTTCCTCATCGACACGATGGCGGTGGTCCGCTACTTCCTCCCGCACCTCCTCGCCCTCTCGACGAGCTCCCCCTTCTGGATGGGACGCAACACGGGGCTCAAGTCGTACCGCACCCGGGTGTGGCGGGAGTTTCCCCGCTCCGGGGTTCCGCCGGCGTTCCGCACCTGGGCCGAGTACGAGGACCTGATCGCGACGCTCGTCCGGGCCAACTCCATGGAGGATCCCTCCAAGCTGTGGTGGGATCTGCGCCCCTCGCACTTCTATCCCACCCTCGAGTTCCGGATCTGCGACATGGCCACGCGCGTCGACGAGGTCGTGTGTCTGGCGGCGCTGACGCAGGCCATCGTGGCCAAGATGTGGAAGCTCCGGCGCGACAACCTCACGTTCCGGCACTATTCCGTCGAGCTCCTGCAGGAGAACAAGTTCCGGGCGGCCCGCTACGGGCTGGACGGGAACCTCATCGACCTGGGCAAGGGCGAGGAGATCGACACCCGCCAGATGATCCACGAGCTCGTGGACTTCGTCGACGACGTCGTTGACGAGCTCGGCTCCCGCGACGATGTCGAGTACGTGGCACAGATCCTCGAGGACGGCTCCAGCGCCGACCGACAGCTGCGTGTCTACGAGCAGGAGGGGACCCTCGAGGCGGTCGTGCACCACCTGCTCGAAGAGACGACGCGCGGGTGCTGCGAGGAGGCGCTCCCCGACCGGCACCGGGACGTCGAGCGCGCCGGGGCTCCTCCACGAGAGCATCCGCCGAGTGCCCCCCCGGGGTGGGCCGCCCCGCCGGGTCCCGTGCCGCTCAACTAGTCGCGGCAAGGTCGGGCGGGGGCGCTCGGCCGCCGCCCGACCTGCCATCTCCTGTGCTTGCCCGCCGGGGCGCGCCGGGTGAGGCTTGGGTCATGCCCACGGATCCCTTCGCCGCCTTCCTCCGCCGTCAGGGCGTCGTCGTCCTCGACGGTGGTCTTGCGACCGCCCTCGAGGCGCATGGGCAGGATCTGGACGATCCGCTCTGGTCCGCGCGGGTCCTCCTGGACGCGCCGGAGGCGGTGCGCGCCGTCCACCGTGACTACCTGGAGGCCGGTGCCGACTGCATCGCCACGGTAACCTACCAGGCGACCTTCGAGGGGTTCTCCACCCGCGGGCTGTCCGACGCCGAAGCCGAAGCGGCGTTCCGGGAAGCCGTGCGCATCGCCGTGGAGGCGCGTGACGCCTTCTGGAGCGTGGCCTCGAACCGGGCGGGTCGACTCGAGCCCCTGGTCGCGGCCAGCGTGGGACCTTACGGCGCCTTCCTGGCGGACGGGTCCGAGTACACCGGCGACTACGACCTGGACGAAGACGGTCTGGTCGCGTTCCATCGCCGTCGCTGGCGCCTCCTCGCCTCCTCGGAGGCGGACCTGATGGCGTGCGAGACGATCCCCTCGGCCGCGGAGGCGCGGGCGCTGCTCCGGCTCTTCGCGGAGACGCCCGACCGGTGGGGGTGGATCTCCTTCCAGTGTCGTGACGGCGCCCACCTCGCGGACGGCAGCCCGCTCGAGGACGCTGTCCGCCTCTGCGACGCCGAGGAGCGGGTGAGCGCCGTCGGCGTCAACTGCGTCCCGCCGGGCCGCGTGGCCCCCCTCCTGGAGCGGGCGGGTGCGGTCACCACGAAGCCCCTCGTCGCCTACCCCAACTCCGGGGAGGTCTACGACGTCGGCACGAAGCGATGGGGCCCAGGGACCGCCGAGGAGGACGTGGTCACCGGGGCACCCGGTTGGCGGAGGCGGGGGGCCTCGGTGCTCGGCGGATGCTGCCGGACCGGTCCCCAGACGATCGCCCGACTGAGGGCCGCCTTGCTGGGAGGTTGAGGCGGGTCACCCCTTCCCGAGTCGCAGGACGTTGCCCGTCACGATCCCGGCATCGGGCGCCGCGAGGAAGCGCACGACCCGGGCGATCTCCTCGGGCGTGAGCCATCGACTCCGATCGGCGTCCGGCATCGCGCGGCGGTTCGCGGGCGTATCGATCGTCGTCGGCGCGACCGCGTTGACCGTGATCCCGGCCGGCCCGAGCTCCCTGGCGAGGTTGCGTGTCAGGCTCACGACCGCCGCCTTGCTGGCCAGGTACGCGCTCATGCCCGCCAGCGGTCCTCCCAGGGCCGCCGCGGCCGCGACGTTGACGATGCGACCGCCCCCCGACTCCCGGAGGAGGGGAACCGCGGCGCGCGCGGCCAGGAAGGGCGCGGTGGCGTTGGTTCCCCACAGCCGCAGCCAGGTGTCGGGGTCCGTCTCCTCGACGGGCGCCGCCGCGAAGCCTCCCACCAGGTTGCACAGCAGGTCGAGTCGGCCGTCCTCCCGCGCGACGTTCGCGAAGAGGTCGTCGACCGCTCCAGGGTCGGTAAGGTCCGCCTCGTGCAGGCGGAGTCCGTCGCCTGGTCCGACACGCCGCAGGAACTCCTCGTCGCCGCGCCGCTCCCGCCGTGGGACGTGCACCCTCCATCCGTCGTCGAGCAGGGTGCGCACCACGGCACCCCCCAGCCCTCCGGTCCCTCCACTCACCACCGCCACCTTCGTGCTCATGCGCGCCTTCCTGTTCGTCGCGGGAATGCCGGGTCCGGACCGGCCAGAGACGGAGCAGTCTCGCCTTGCCCCCGTCCTCGGAATCCAAATAACTTCAGGGCTCTTCGACGTTCCCGCAGCCCCGGCGGCGGGCGTGCGAAGCCGATTCCAGCTCTTCCCGCGACATCCTCCGGAGTGCTCCGTGGCCGCATACGCGCAGGCTCTCGTTCTCCGGCCCGGGCCCCCTCCCTCCTCACCCGCGAGCGCCGCGCCATGCAGGTCCGCTTCCACGCCGATGATCCCCTCACCCACGACATCCCCCTTCTGGTGGTCGGAGTGCCCGAGGGTCAGACCTCGCCGGACGGCTTCCTCGCCCGCCTGGACGACCATCTCGGCGGGGCGGTAGCCCGGGCCCTCGACGCAGGCGACCTGCGGGGAAGGACCAGCGACGAGGTTCTCCTCTACGGAGGTGAAGGGGGCCCCCGTCGCGTGGCGCTCCTGGGCCTCGGCAAGTCGGAAGACCTGGACGCGGAGCAGGCGCGCAGGCTCGGGGGGCGGGCGGTTCGGCTCGCCGAGCGGCTGCGGGTCGACTCGGTCGCACTCCGGCTCGGCGAAGAGGGATCCCTCTCCGACGCGGTCAGGGCGCAGGCGGCCGCGGAAGGCGCCACCCTCGCCGCGTGGCGGTTCACGGAGCTCAAGCGTCCCCCGGAGGACGAGCCCCCGGTCACCGTGGGGCAGGCGGACCTGTTCGGGGACGGCGACCCTGATGCCATCGCGGAGGGCGTGCGGGTAGGTGAGATCATCGCGCGCGGCGAGAACGCCGCGCGCACGCTCCAGTCCCGGCCGGGCAATCTCGCGACGCCCTCGCACCTGGCCGCCGAGGCCGAGCGGATCGCGGGCGAGGTTGGACTCTCCGTGACCGTGTTCGACGAGGAGGCGCTGCACCGCGAGGGGATGCACGCGATCCTGGCCGTGTCCCAGGGCTCCATGGAGGAGGCGCGCCTGATCGTCCTCGAACACCGTGGAGGGGCCGAGGGTGAGGCGCCGCTCGTCCTGGTGGGGAAGGGTCTCACCTTCGATGCCGGCGGGATCTCGATCAAGCCCGCCTCCGGCATGGAGGACATGAAGTTCGACATGTCCGGCGGCGCCGCCGTGCTCGCGGCGATGCAGGTCGTGGGGGAGCTGGGCGTGCCCGCCAACGTCGTGGGGATCGTGCCCTCGTCGGAGAACCTCCCGTCGGGCAGCGCGGTCAAGCCCGGAGACGTCATCCAGACCCTCGCCGGCAAGACCGTGGAGGTGATCAACACCGACGCGGAGGGTCGCCTCATCCTCGCGGACGCGCTCGCCTGGGGTGCCCGGATGAAGCCTGCGGCCATGGTGGACTGCGCAACGCTGACCGGCGCGGTCGTGGTGGCGCTGGGACATCACGCCGCGGGGGTCTTCGGCAACGACGAGGCCCTGGTGGAGGAGCTGCGGAGCGCCGGGACGCGATCGGGGGAGCGCTGTTGGCCCCTTCCGCTCTGGGACGAGTACAAGAAGCAACTGGAGAGCGAGACTGCCGATCTGATGAACGTCGGCGGGCGGCCTGCCGGCTCGATCACGGCGGCCTGCTTCCTGTCCGAGTTCGTCGGGGAGACGCGTTGGGCGCATCTCGACATCGCCGGCACGGCATACGGCGAAGGCAAGCTCCCGTACCAGCGCAAGGGCGGGTACGGCTTTCCCACGCGGCTCCTGGTGGAGTGGATCCGGAGTCGCGTCGGCTGACCGTGCCACCCTCGTCCCTTCCTGCCGCCCGCCCCGGTCGCCGGGCCGGGGCGCTCACGACTCGACTCCTTCTCGCCGCGCTCCTCTCGGGGCTCCCCGGCCCGCTACGGGCCCAGGTCCCGCCCGACACGCTGCGCCCGGACACGCTGCGCGTGGACACGCTGGGCCCCGCGCCTCGCCTGCCGGGTGACTCGCTCCCGCCGGGGGACACGGTCGAGGCGGACACGATCTTCTACAATCTCCCGTCGCTGGATCACCGGCCTGCGGGTGGGTGGGAGAGTGGGGCTTGGAGCTGGAATCACGACGAGATCCTCTCGTCCGGAGCCAGCACGTTGGTGGATCTCGTGGAGACCGTGCCCGGGATGGTCGCCCTGCGGGCGGGAGACTACGGCACGCCCCAGGCCGTGACCGCGTTCGGTCTGGGAGGAGGCCGCATCCGCGTGTTCCGGGACGGATTCGAGCTGGTGCCATTGGCGGGTGGCAGCACCGATCTGTCACGCGTGGGCCTCGGGGGGATCACGCAGGTGCGGCTCGAGCGCTTCCCCGGGGAGGTCCGCATCTACCTCTTCAGCCTCGAATTCAACGACGGGAGACCGTATTCGCTGCTGGAGGCGGGCACGGGCGACCTGAACACCAACCTGCTGCGGGGTACCTTCGCGAACCCCACCACGCTCGGCGGGGACCTCTCCGTCGCGCTGGAGCGGGCTGACTCGCGCGGGGCCCGCGGTGACGAGCCGGGCAGAGTTCAGGGCAGCTGGCTGCGTTACCAGTTGCACCGCGGGAACACGGCAGGACTCGCCCTGGACTTCCGACGTATGGGCTCCACGACGGACGCCGAAGCCTACGCGGCGAAGGTGACGCGCACGGAGCTGACCATCCGCGGTCGGGCGCGCCTGCTCCGGGGTCTGACGGCAGAGGCGTACTGGGGCCGCTCGCAACACGACGTCGAGGACACCCGGGACGCGTACGCGACCGAAGGAGGTCGCCGATCCCAGCTCGGCCTGCGCGCCGCGTGGGAGCAGGACGGGCTCTTCGCCGATGCGGCCTACCGTCATTTCGGGGGCGCCGCGCTCCCCTCGGGCCGCCTCGATCTCTCGGTCGGCGGTGAGCGGGCCTCTGTGGGGGGGCTCGTGGCCGAGTTGGATCGCGCGGCCTGGGAGGACACGTCCACCTCGGCGCGGCGCCTGCGCGCCTGGACACGGCCCGTCGTGGGGCTGTCGGTCTTCGCCTCGTGGGAGTCCGGCACCTACGGCGCCCGCACGTTTCCGCTCCTCGACGTGACCCCGCCCCCGAGCCCGGACGGTGCCGACACGCAGGCGCAGCCGGCGCAGGAGGAGCCGCCTCCGGATTTCCGGGTGACGGACCGGACGGCATCGCGCTACGGCGTGCGGTGGGCCTGGAGGGGCGTGGCCCTGTCGGGCGCGCGGCTGCGCATCGAGGCCGACTCGCTCCTGCCCGTCGGCATCGAGCCGGACCGCGGCGAGCCGGCGCTGGCCGGGGGTGAGCGGAGGGGGTGGGAGGCGTGGGCCCGGTTCCCCCTTCCGATCCTGGACGGTCTGCACCTCGAGGGCTCGCTACAGCAGTGGGACGAACCCTGGTCCTACATGCCGCGCCGCGTCTACCGTGGTGCCGCGGTCTACCACCGCACCTTCCTCGAAACGGGCAATTTCGAGATGTGGGCCACGGTCGGCGTAACGGGACACGACCCGATGACGGTTCGCCGGGTCGTGGGGGAGCTCACGGACGCCGAGGGCAACGTCGTGGGGCCGGAGCTCGCGGAGGTACCCTTCTACCAGAGCTGGTACGGCCGACTTCAGCTGCGTATCGTGACCGTGCGCGTCTTCCTCGGGTGGGACAACTTCACGATCCGGAGGAATCTCCAGGACTTCCCGGACCGCCTCCTACCGCAGACGCGTGCGGTCTACGGAATCCGTTGGACGATGTGGAGGTGAGCATGGCCCGGGCGCCCGCCTGTCCAGCCATGTCTTCGACCCGGACACCGGAGCCATTATGTTACCAGGCTCTGCCGGAGACGGCACCAGGACCACGCACAGCGGGGCCGGGATGATCCGCAGCATGACCGGGTACGGTGAGGCCGAGCGGGACACGCCGGCAGGCCACCTCAGACTCGAGGTGAAGACGGTGAACCACCGCTTCTTCAACTCGAGCGTCAAGACGCCTCCGGGCTTCGACCGCTTCGAGCGGGAGCTCACCGAGGTCTTCCGCGCTCACGTGTCCCGTGGGCATGTCAGCGCGTACCTCTCCGTCGACCGCAACCGACGTGGCGTCGAAGGGACAGGTGGCGTTCGCGTGGACCTCGAGCGGGCCCGGGGCTACAAGGAAGCCCTCGAGGCGATCCAGGAGGAGCTGGCCATCCCGGGGATGGTCGACATGCGCATGCTGTGCCACTTCGGCGAGATCTTCCGCGCGCCGGATCCCGAGGGTGCCCCCACCGTCGAGGCGGAGGTGCTGGTGGAGATGGCGGAGGAGGCCGCGGGGGCCCTGGTGGCGCTGCGCGAGGCGGAGGGAGCCCGTCTGCACGACGATCTCGCGGGGCGTCTGGAGGCGATGGCGGCCCACCTGGCCACCGTGGCGGAACGGGCGCCCGACCGCCTGGTGCGGGAACGGGACCGCCTCCGCGGGGTGATCCGGGAGCTCACCGAGCAGGTGGAGGTCGACGAGGATCGTCTGGCCCGGGAGATCGCGTACCTGGCCGAGCGGTGGGACATCAACGAGGAGATCGTGCGCTTCCGCTCGCACATCGAGTTGTTCCGGGAGGCCCTGGACTCGCACAGCGCCGAGCCGGTGGGCAAGCGCCTCGGCTTCCTCGTGCAGGAGATGCATCGCGAGGCCAACACGATCGGGTCGAAGGCGAACGACCAGGCCATCGCCGAGGCGTCCGTCGCGCTCAAGGAGGAGGTGGAGCGGCTCCGAGAGCAGGTGGAGAACGTCGAGTGAGCGGGCTGGGCTACCGGCCGTTCCCGCTCGTGATCGCAGCGCCCAGCGGGACCGGCAAGACCACGCTCGCCCGCGGGCTCGTGGAGCGCACCGAGGGGTACCGCTTCTCCGTGTCCGCCACGACGCGGGCCCGGCGGCCCGGGGAGCGCGACGGGGTGGATTATCACTTCGTGGGAAGGGAGCGCTTCCGCGCGATGGCTGCCGCGGGCGAGCTGGTCGAATGGGCGGAGGTACACGGAGAGGCGTACGGGACGCCGCTGCGGGAGCTCACGGATGGGGAGGCGCAGGACGTGCACGTCGTGCTCGACATCGACGTCCAGGGGGCGCGCCAGATTCGCACCGCGGTGCCGGAGGCGCTGCTGATCTTCGTGCTGCCCCCCTCCGTGCCGGCCCTGGTCGCCCGCCTGACAGGCCGGGGGACGGAGGACGGCGCGCAGGTGGCGCGACGGCTTCGCACCGCGCTCGACGAGTTGCGGGCGGTGCCCGAGTTCGACCACGTCATCGTCAACGACGACGTGGATCGGTGCCTGGAAGAAATCCGTACGATCGTGCGCGCGGAGGCCCTGCGGATCGGGCGCGCTCGATCCCTGGAGAAGGACGTGGAGGACATGCGCGACGAGATCGAGCGGATCCTCCGGAACGAATACGCGGACATCAGCGGACAGGAGTCACCATGAGAGTGTTCACGCCCGGAGAGGTCGCCAAGGGCACGGAGAGCAAGTACCTCGGTGTCCTGGTGGCCGCGAAGTACGCACGCGAGCTCAACTCGCTTCCGCGGGAGGCGATGCCCATCGGAGAGGAGAAGAAGCTCACGACCCGCTCCCTCGAGGCGCTCACCTCGGGCAACATCGAGTATCGCCTCGTGAAGAAGCGGCGCCGCGAGGAGTAGGGGTAGCCTTGACTGCCGCGCTCGTGCCCCGTCGGCCCTGGGCGGGCCGGCACGTCGTCCTCGGAGTGACGGGGGGGATCGCGGCGTACAAGTCGGTCCAGCTCGCGCGCGATCTCACGCTCCTCGGCGCGGCGGTCGACGTCGTCATGACCGAAGCGGCGCAGCGTTTCGTCACGCCGCTGTCCTTCCAGGGTGTGACGGGTCGCAAGCCGCTCTCGGACCTCTTCGACTACGACGGCGCGGCGCTCCACATCCGCCTCGGGCGCGAGGCCGACGTCGTCTGCGTAGCCCCGGCCACGGCCGATTTCCTCGCCCGCGCCGCCCACGGCCGGGCCAACGACCTGCTGTGCACGACGCTGCTGGCCACCCGGGCGCCCGTGGTGGTCTGCCCCGCGATGAACGACCGCATGTTCTCGCACCCCCAGGTCCAGGCGAACCTGCAGCACCTTCGGGACCGACTCGGCTACCACGTCGCGGGGCCGGCCTCGGGGCCGCTCGCGGTAGGGGAAGGGGAGGGGCCGGGAAGGATGCTGGAGCCGTGGCAGATCGAGGAGCACGTGGGACGGGCGCTGGGGCGCGAGGCCGCTTTCGAGGGGCGCTTCGTGCTCGTCACTGCGGGCCCGACGCGCGAGCCGATCGACCCGGTGCGCTACGTGGGGAATCGCTCCTCGGGGCGGATGGGGTACGCCCTGGCGCAGGCCGCCTGGCGGCGCGGTGCGCGCGTGGTGCTCGTCAGTGGCCCCAGCGCGCTGCCCGCTCCCGAGGGGCCGGAGGTGGTGCGCGTGGAGACGGCGGGCCAGATGCACGACATGGTGGCGGTCCGACTGCGGGAGGCCGACGTATCGATCTTCGCGGCGGCGGTCGCCGATTTCCGCCCCGATCGTATCCACCCGGAGAAGGTGAAGCGGGCCGAGCGGCCAGGAGGGCTCGATCTGAAGCTCACCGCCAACCCGGATGTGGCGGGCGACACGCGATCCGCGCGGAAAGCGGGGAGCGTCTCCGTCGGCTTCGCGCTGGAGACGGGGGACCTGGTCGCGCACGCGCGCGAAAAGCTGGAGAAGAAGGGCTTCGATCTGATGATCGCGAACGACGCCACCGCGGAGGGGGCCGGGTTCGACGTGGAGACCAACCGGGTCACGCTGCTGACCGCGGACGGCGAGCCCGAGGCGCTCCCCCTGCAGTCGAAGCACGAGGTGGCGGAGGCGGTGCTCGACCGCATCGCGGCGAGGCTGGAGTCCGGGTCGTGAGCCCGCGACCGCCGTCCGATGCCGGCGAGGTGGCCCGGCTGCTGCGCCAGCGGGTGGAGATGGGCGCATCGGACCTCTTCCTGGACGACGTCACGCGCGCCGGGCTCCTGGACTTGGCGGCCGCGGCGGGCCGGGGCGGTGGTAAGAAGCCCGCCGGGAGGGAGAGCCCGCCCGGTCCCACACCGGCTCCGTCCGGCCCGCCAGCCGGCGGCGGCCCTACGGTCCTGCCCGCGGACTACGAGGAGCTGCGGAGCACCGCCCTGACGTGCACGCGCTGCCGGTTGGCCGAGACCCGCACGCAGGTCGTGTTCAGCGACGGGGTCGTTAACGCCCGGCTCGTCGTGGTGGGCGAGGCCCCCGGCGCGAACGAGGACGCCACGGGGCTTCCCTTCGTGGGTGCGGCGGGGCAGTTCCTGGACCTCCTCCTCGCGACCGTGGACCTCTCCCGGAAGGATTCGGTCTACATCTGCAACGTCCTCAAGTGCAGGCCGCCCGGGAACCGCAATCCGCAGCCGGACGAGATCGAGTCCTGCACCCCGTACCTGCGCAAGCAGCTCGAGCTCATCGCGCCGCAGGCGCTGCTCGCCGTCGGGACGTTCGCCGCGCAGGCGCTCACCGGGCTGCAGAAGCCGCTGGGCAAGATCCGGGGCGAGATCCACGGCTACCAGGGAATCCCGCTGGTGGTGACGTACCATCCCGCGGCGCTCCTGCGCAATCCGGGTTGGACGCGCGCGGTGTGGGACGACCTCCAACTCCTGCGCCAGGTCATGGACGGACTCTGATTCGACGACTCCGGTCATCCCCGCGACACTTCGGTGCGCGGGTTCGGGCGTGCGACTAGATTCGGAGCCCCGGCTCGCCGAGCTCCCCGAGAGAGCATCGATGGAAGCATCCCCAGACTTCGCCCAGGCCGTCTTCGACCGGACGCCTCCGTTCTCCCTCGAGGCGGAGACTGCGGTGCTCGGGGGCATGCTCATCGACCGCGAGGCCGTCACGCGCGCGATCGAGCACCTCAACGAGTCGATGTTCTACCGGGAGGCCAACCGGCGCCTGTACCGGGCCATGGTCCGCCTGTACGAGCGCGGCGACGTGATCGACGTGATCACGGTCTCGGACGAGCTGAAGAAGACCGCCGAGATGGAGGCCGCGGGCGGGTTCGACTACCTGGCGGCGCTCGTGGATGCGGTCCCCACGGCGGCGAACCTCGAGTACCACGCCCGGATCGTTCGGGACAAGGCGCTGCTGCGGCGCCTGGTGGAGCAGGCATCGCAGATCATCCGCGACGTCTACGACCAGGGCGAGCGCCAGGTCGACGAGATCCTGGACGCGGCCGAGGCGAGGATCTTCCAGGTGGCGGAGAGCCACAAGCGGGAGGGCTTCGTCTGGATCAAGGAGATCCTCTGGTCGGCCTTCGAGCACATCGAGAAGCTCCAGGAGTCGGCCGGGGGCATCACGGGCGTTCCCACCGGCTTCCCGGATCTCGATCGCATGACGACGGGTTTCCAGAAGGGCGACCTCGTCATCGTGGCCGGCCGGCCCTCGATGGGAAAGACCTCTTGGGTGTTGAACGTCGCGGCCAACGCCTCCATCGGACACAACGTGGCCTCGGCGATCTTCTCCCTCGAGATGTCGTCGGGGCAGCTCGTACAGCGCCTGCTGTGCGCGGAGGGCCGCATCGACGCCCAGAAGCTGCGCCGGGGCCGCCTGAGCCAGGAGGAGCACCAACGGCTGGCCGCCGCGGCGGGACACCTCAACACGGCGCCGATCTGGATCGACGATTCTCCCGGAAGCAACGTCCTGGAGATCCGCGCCAAGGCGCGCAGGCTGCAGTCCGAGCTGAGGTCCGACGGCAAGGATCTGGGGGTCGTTGTCCTCGATTACCTGCAGCTCATGTCAGGGGCGTCCCGGTCGGAGAGCCGGGTCCAGGAAGTGAGCGAGATCTCGCGGGGTCTGAAGGCGCTCGCCCGTGAGCTCGACCTGCCGGTGATCGCGCTGTCCCAGCTCAGCCGCGGTCCGGAGCAGCGCACGGACAAGCGGCCCATGCTCTCCGACCTGCGCGAATCGGGCTCCATCGAGCAGGACGCCGATCTGGTCATGTTCCTGTACCGTCCCGAGTACTACGCTCCACCCGAGAAGCGCGAGGAGCTCGAGGGAAAGGCGGAGCTGATCGTGGGCAAGCAGCGCAACGGCCCCACGGGGGTGGTGGAGCTCTTCTTCCAGAAAGCCTACACGCGCTTCGACTCCGTCGCCCGCACACCCCAGGACGGCGGGTCCCGCCCCGACGTCGGACACGGCTACGCACCGTGACCGGCCGAGTCCCGCGACCGGGGCCGGCGCCGCGGGTCGGGGTCGCCGTCCCAGCCGCTGGGTCCGGCCGCCGCATGGGTGGGGTGCGCAAGCCGTTCCTCGAGCTCGCGGGCGAGCCCGTGCTCGTACACGCGCTCCGTCCGTTCCTCCGGGACCCGCGCGTCGTGTCCGTGGTGGTGGCTCTGGCACCCGAGGACGCCCAGGCGCCCCCGGTCTGGTTGTCCGGCCTCGACCCGCGCATCCGGGTGGTGGCCGGGGGCGCGACCCGCACCGACTCGGTGCGCAGCGCGCTGGCCGCATTGCCCGAGGACCTGGACGTCGTGGCCGTCCACGACGCCGCCCGTCCGCTCGTGGCTTCCGGGGTGGTCGCCCGGTGCATCGAAGTCGCCGCGGGGGGAGACGGGGCGGTGGCGGGATGTCCCGCCGTGGACACCATGAAGGAGGTCGACGCCGAGCAGCGCATCGTCGCCACCCCGGAGCGGGCGCGCCTCTGGCACGCGCAGACGCCCCAGGTGTTTCCCGCCGACGTCGTGCGTCGCGCATACGCGGCGGCGACGGACGGGGAGGCCACGGCCACCGACGACGCCGCGCTGGCGGAGCGTGTGGGAGCCGTCGTGCGCATGGTCGACGCCGGGCCCTCCAACCTCAAGGTCACCACGCCCGACGACCTCCCGATGGCGGAGGCCATTCTCGCGGCACGACGGGGCAGGGTCCCGTGACCCGGCCGCCCCGGATCCTCGATCTGCGCGCGACGCCCGCGGCCGACGCCGATCTCGGGCCGGTGGCGGAGCACGTGCGCGGGGGAGGCCTGCTGGCGTACCCCACCGAGACCGTCTACGGTTTCGGTGGGGCGTGCACCGCGGAGAGCGTGAACCGCCTCGGCGCCCTGAAGCATCGCGGGGAAGGCAAGCCGCTCCTCGTCGTCGTACGAGGCCCTGACGAGGTGGCGGGACTGCGCTGGACGGAGGATGCACGGGAGCTCGCGCGCATCTTCTGGCCGGGCGCGTTGACGCTGGTTCTCGGCGACCCCGAGGGTATTTTCCCTCCAGGGGTGCGCAGCCCGACGGGAAGCGTGGCCGTCCGGGTCAGCCCGCATCCGCTCGTGGGTGTGCTCCTCGAGCGGATGGGAGCCCCGCTGACATCTACGAGCGCGAACGTCCCCGGCGAGCCCCCGGCCCGGTCGGGAGCGGAGGCGGCGAGGGCCGCCGAGGCGCTCGGCGCGGGAGAGGAGATGCTGGTCCTGGACGCCGGCACGCTACCCGCGTCGGGGCCTTCTACCATCGTAGACTGCACGGGGGCGCGTCCCGTGGTCGTGCGGGACGGCTCCGTCCCACTGGAACGGCTCCGCTGCGCCTTGCCGGAAATCCATGGACGCTGACAGACCCTCCATCGAGCCCTTCAGGCTCCTGTTCGTGTGCACCGGCAACACGTGCCGGAGCCCCCTGGCGGAGGCCATCGCCCGGCGCGAGCTCTCCGGTCGCGGATGGGGTCGGCTCGAGGTCCGTTCCGCGGGGGTGGGCGCGGCTCCGGGAGGCCCGGCCTCCCAGGGCTCGCTCGATGCCGCGCGACGCCACGGACTCGACCTGTCCTCCCATCGCTCGGCTCCCGTGGACGCGGACACGCTGGAGTGGGCGGACCTGATCCTCGTCATGTCCCCGAGCCACCTGGTCCGCGTCTCCGGGATGGGCGCGGGGGAGAAGGCCACCCTCCTCGGCTCTTTCGCCGCGGGCGAGGATCCGGAGGAGATCCCGGAAGCCGTACCCGACCCGTTCGGGGGGTCCGACGAGGAATACGAGGCCACGTTCGTCTTGCTCGAGCGGCTCGTCGGGCGCGTGCTCGACCGCCTGGCGCCGATCCTGGCGCCATGACGATCACCGCCTCGACGCGGCTGCTGGCGCTCCTGGGCGATCCCGTCGGCCACTCGCTCTCGCCCTTGATCCAGAACGCTGCCCTGCGGCACACCGGGGCGGACGGCGTCTACGTGGCGGTGCGCTGCGCCGCGGAAGATCTGTTCAGCCTCATGAGGGCCCTGGCGCGGGCACGGGGTGGCGGCAACGTGACGCTGCCCCACAAGGAGAAGGCCGCCTCGGTCGTGGACGTGCCGTCGGAGGCCGTCCGGCGGACGGGCGCGTGCAACACCTTCTGGGGGGGGGCCGACGGTCGGGTGCACGGGGACAACACGGACGTCGACGGGCTGAGACAGGCGGTGCGGTCCTTCGTGGGCGCGCCCGAAGGCATGCGGGTCCTTCTCCTCGGGGCCGGGGGCGCGGCGAGGGCGACGCTGCTGGGCCTGCTCGAGGAGGGGGTGGCCGAGGTGGTGCTCCACAACCGGAGCCCCGAGCGCGCCAGGGGGGTGGCCCGCCGGATCGGCGGCCCGCGGGCCCGGGTGGCCTCCTTCCCGGAGGAGCTACGCGGCCAGAGCTTCGACCTGGTGGTCAACGCGACCCCCCTCGGCATGCTCCCAGACGACCGCTCGCCCCTCGACTTCGATATCCTCGATCGGGCCGGCGCCGCCATGGACCTCATCTACGGGAAGAGCCGCACACCCTTCCTAAGGGCGGCCGAGGCCTACGGCGTTCGTACCACCGACGGGCTCGAGATGCTCATCCAGCAGGCCGCCGCCTCCTTCGAGCGGTGGTGGGGAGAGCCGGCACCTGTGGAGCGGATGCGCGCGGCGCTCGCCGAGGCAGGGGAGGCGTGAGACCGGCAGCCTGGGCCTCGGACCTTCTCGACCTCCTGCTCCCGGCCGGCTGCGTCGTGTGCGGGTCGTGGATCCCTGGGGGCGTCGCCGGGTCGCTGCTGTGCGGCCGGTGCCGTTCCCGCTTGCCGCGCGCGCCCTGGCCGCGGTGTCCGCGCTGCCACCACCCCCTCGGGACGGGCCGGCCCGACGCGACACGCTGCCGGGAATGCCGGGAATGGCCGGACGCACTCGCTCGCTCGCGCTTCGCGACTGTGCTCGCACCCCCCGCCGACACGCTGGTGCACGCGCTGAAGTACGAGGGGTGGGCGGAGCTCGCCGTGGAGATGGGGCGTGTGATGGCGGTGGAGCTTCGGTCCGCTTCCGTAGCGCCGCGGGGTCGACGGATCGTCGTGCCGGTGCCCACGACACGGGCGCGCGCCCGTGTGCGCGGCTACAACCAGGCCGAGCTGCTGGCGCGCAGCGTCGCCCGGAGCCTCGATCTGCCGCTCGTCGATGGGTTGATCCGGACCCGTGGCGGCGCCACCCAGGTCGCCTTGCCCCCCTCTCAGCGTCGGGCTAACGTCATGGGAGCGTTCGCGGTGCGGGAAGAGGAGGCGGCCCGTGTCACGGGCGCGCGCGTCGTCTTGGTGGACGACGTCCTGACCACCGGGTCGACCGCCGGTGCCGCGGCGTCGGAGTTGGCCCGTGTGGGAGCGTCGGAGGTCACGCTCGTCGTCTTCGCCCGGGCCATGCCCCTTCGTCGCGACACCGTGCGCTGACCCGTCGCCAGGCGACCCAGACCTCTGCCCCACAAAACCCCAGGAGCCACGAAACCGATGGCCATCCGTGTCGCAATCAACGGGTTCGGGCGCATCGGCCGTCTCGTGCTTCGCGCCGCGAAGCAGGCGGGCCGTACCGATCTCGACTTCGTCGCCGTCAACGACCTGACGGACAGCAAGACCCTCGCTCACCTTCTCAAGCACGACTCGGTCCACGGCCGGTATCCGGGCACCGTCGAGGTGACCGACACCGGCCTTCGGGTGGATGGGGACGACCTGCGCGTCCTCGCCGAGCGCGACCCGTCCAAGCTGCCGTGGAGCGACATGGGCGTCGACGTCGTGGTCGAGTCCACGGGACTCTTCCGCTCGAGGGAGAAGGCCGGGATGCACCTGGCCGCCGGCGCCAGGAAGGTGATCATCTCGGCGCCCGGCAAGGAGGAGGACATCACGATCGTCCTGGGTGTGAACGAGGGTGCGTACGATCCCGACAAGCACGCCATCATCTCCAACGCGAGCTGCACGACGAACTGCCTCGCGCCGGTGGCGAAGGTCATTCTGGACACGTTCGGGTTCCGCCACGGCCTGATGACCACGATCCACGCGTACACGAACGACCAGAACATCCTGGACCTTCCTCACAAGGACCTCCGGCGCGCGCGGGCCGCAGGCATGTCGATGATTCCCACAACCACCGGCGCGGCCAAGGCCACCGGCCTCGTCATCCCCGAGCTGAAGGGGAGGATCGACGGAAGCGCCATCCGGGTGCCCACGCCGGACGTCTCCATCGTCGACCTGGTCGTGGAAGTCGAGAAGGACACGTCGATCCAGGAGGTGAACGACGCGTTCCGCGCGGCGGCCGCCGGTGCGATGAAGGGTATCCTGGGCGTGAGCGACGAGCCGCTCGTCTCGGTGGACTACACCGGTGAGTCTCGCAGCAGCATCGTGGACCTCCCTTCCACCAACGTGCTCGACGGGCGGATGGTGAAGGTCATGGCGTGGTACGACAACGAGTGGGGATATTCGGAGAGGGTGGTGGATCTGGTCGCCTACGTGGGCGAGCGGCTCCCGGCGTCCGTCGGGGGCTGAGCGCGACGCGACGCGACGACCGCGGAACAGGGGGCGAGCCTTCCGAGGAGGCTTCATGGACCAGGTGGACGCGGGCGGCAGTGTCCCGGAGTGGCACAGCTTTCGGTGTCCGGTGTGCGGACATACCGACGAGGTCGATCTGGTCGCGGGTCCCACCAGTACGGTTTCGTGCAGCCATTGCGGGACGGCTCTCGAGATCGAGGCGTGGGCCCGTGACGAGGCTTCGGCGACCGTGAAGGTGGCCACGAGACGACGTCGGAAGCGATGAACGACCAGGGCCCGGATCGCGATCCGGAGGAGGGCCGGCGAGACGATGTCCCGCCGGCTTCTTCGCATGTAACGCCCGGCGAGGATCCCGCGTATAACGAGGCGATGCAGACAGATCGGCAGGCGCCCGACCCGGGCTTGCGCGTCGTCCCCACCCGGCCGACCTCGGACCTTCCACAGGACTTCGAGGCCTGGTTCCGGGACCACAGGGAGGCGGTGTACCGATACGTACGCTTCCGCGTCGCGACGCGGGAGGTGGCGGAGGACGTCACGTCGGAGGTGTTCATGAAGGCCCTCCGCTCCCTCCACCGCTACGACCAGAACCGCGCTTCGCCCCGGACGTGGCTGCTGCGCATCGCACGCAACGCGGTGACCGATCACCTGCGGGCGCTCAAGCGCAGAGGATCGCTGCACGTCTCGCTCGACAGGGTGCCCGATCTGGTGGCGGACGTCCCGTCGCAGGAGGAGCGGGTGGTTCGCGAGGAGCGGATCCAGCGTCTGCTCAACGGGAGTCAGACGCTGCGAAAGGCGGACCAGGAAATCCTCTCCCTGCGTTACGGCTCGGGGCTCGACAACGGCGAGATCGCGGAGCACCTCGGAATCAGCAACAACGCGGTGGCGGTGCGGCTCCATCGGGCGCTCAAACGCCTGAAGGGCGCAGTCGACCGCCATCAGATTGAGATGAACACGGACTCATGACCCATAGATTCGATTTCGAGCGTTCCGAGCTGCCGGAGGATCTCCGGGCGCTCGATGCCGAGCTCTCCTCCATCCGATACGAGGAGCGCCCGTCCTTCGGGCCCGAGCTGCGGGCCGAGCTGGCCAGCGAATGGCGGTCGGTTCGGACGCGCAGGCATTGGCCCGTTCGCCAGCTCATGGCGGCCGGGATCGCCGGGCTCGTGATGGGGGGCCTGGGGGTGCCGTCCGCGCGGGCGGCCCTGGTGCGGCTCGTCGAGGTGGTACGGGCGCCGCGTGAAGCGCGCGTCGAAGCCCCGACCACGATGCCCTCGCTCCCGCTGCTGCCTTTCGATACGCCCGCGGTGGGCGGCGACGAATTCCGTGCGGTGCCTCCGCGGCTGGGCGCCGAGCCTCCTCCCACGCCCGGAACGACCGTGCCGCGCTACGAGGGGCCGGAAGCCACGTTCCCCGAGCTGGTCGACCGATCGGCGACGGAGAACCTGATCCGGGACAACTATCCCCTCGCGCTCCAGCGGCGAGGGGTCGGGGGGACCGTGCGCGTGCGGCTCTGGGTCGATTCGACCGGAGCGGTGGACGTGGCCAACGTCGCCGAGAGCTCGGGCGTGCCGGAGCTCGATCGAGCGGCCGTGCAGGTCGCGCCGTCGTTCCGCTTCACGCCCGCGACACGTCGCGGGAAAGCCGTCGGCACGTGGGTGGAGTTCGACGTGCGCTTCGCGCCGCTTCGCGCCGGGGCCGACACGGCCGCCATCCTGGACGTCGAGGTGCCGGAGGGTCCCTCCATTCCCGACCTCTCGCCGGCGTCCCTCCTCGCCGACTTCAGGGAGGACGTCGTCTTGCCGGTCGCCGGTCGGCGCGAGGCGGGCGACGTCCTGCGCGCCGCCCTCGGGGACGACGCGTTGGTACGTCGCCTGGGGCCCATCGACGCGATCCTCCAAGGGGACCCGCCGGCCGGCACCGCGCCGACGCAGTGGCGCTCCGAGGTATCCTCGGCCCTGGAGGCTGCGATCGTGCGGGCGCCCGACAACCCCGCTCCGCTGCTGGCTCTGGCGCGCATCCGCCGCAAGCAGGGGCTGCGCACCGAAGCGCGCATGCTCTACGAGCGGGCTCTGGAGCGTGCGCAGCGGGCACCCGCGACCGTGCCGCCGGTCATCCTGGCGGACCTTTACTACGAGCGGGGCCTCCTGGTCAGGGAGAGCTGGCTCGGGTCGCGGGGAGCCGGGCGTCTGCCGGCGGACGCGCTCCCGGCCTCCGCCTGTCCTCAGGCACGGTCGTCCGGCGGTGCCGTCTCCGGGTACGCCTCCGTGGATCGACTGATCGCGTGGAACTACCTGTGTCCGGAGGCGTTGGGCGAGGCGTTCCGGACGGCGTTCGAGCCGGCTCCCGGCAGCTCGGAAGCCAACAAGGCGGTGATGATGGCGTCCTTCCGCTCGGCGGTGGAGGCGTACCCGGCCCACCCCGGCGCCAATCTCGAGATCCTCCTCGAGCTGGCCGACGAAGGCCGCTGGACGGAGGTCCTCGAAGGCGCGCGCAGGTTCACGCGTGCCTCGGAAGGCCACCCCTACGGTCTCCTGATGGAGGGCCTGGCGCTCCAGCGCCTGTCCCGGACCGAGGACGCCGAGGGCCAGTTCCGCATCGCCCTCCGGTCGCTTCCGGCCGGAGAGGTCGCGGAGATGGAGGACATCTCGAAGCTCCTCGACCCGTCCCAGACCGCCCAGTACTGGAAGGCGTCCGGCGGAGCGCGCGAGGCATGGGTGCGGGCCTTCTGGGAGCGCCTCGATCCCATCCTGTCCACGCCCGTCAACGAGCGTCGGGTCGAGCATCTGGCGCGGGCGTCCTACGCCCACCTCCGCTTCGGATCGGCCTTGTCCGACCCTGGGGAGGTATGGGTGCGCTACGGGCGACCGACGAAGGTGCGCGTCGTTGCGGAAGGATCGGGTGTGCGGACGGAGTTCTGGGACTACGGCTCGGGACCGGACATCACCTTCCGACGGATGGCGGCGTCCGAGAACCTCGACCTGACGTCCGAGGGCCGGTCGTACGTGGATGAGCTCAGGCAGGTCTTTCCGCACCGGTACGGCACCGGGTCGAGGCTCGTGTTCTCGCTCCCTGGGCAGGTGACGCGCTTCCGCGGCTCCGGCGTCGGGGCGTCCGACGTCGTGGTGAACACCCAGGTTCCGGCGCTGCCGGCGACCTCCGCGCACGACACGTTGGACCTGAACGTCTTCCTGCTCGGCTCGGAGGGCGAGAAGCTGGACATGGTGCAACGGCTCATCGGCGCCGAGCCTTCACCGATCTCCATGGAGGCGCCGGCGGCTCCCGAGGTCTCGGATGTCGTGGTGGAGGTCTTCAACCGCCGCACCGGACAGGCCGCGGCGCTTCGCGACTCGGTCCACGCGGCCGAGTCCGCCGCCGGCGCGACGATCTCGGACCTGCTGCTGACGAAGCCGGCCTCTCCAACGCCGCAGGCCGTACGGCGCGACGCGCCGTGGCTGCAGCCGCTCACGCTCGCCGGGCCGGTGGACACGCACGAGGTGGGGGTGTTCTTCGAGCTCTACGATGTCGCCCCCATGGCTCCCTGGTACCGCCTCCGCGCGGAGGCCGAGAACCGGAACACGGGCACGGTCCAGGCGCTGGACATCCGTCCCGCCGGGGAGGAGCGGCTGCGTGCGACGTGGGATCGGCGGCCGAGGGAGGGCGGAATGACGCCGGAGTACCTGAGCGTATGGCTGGGGGACCTTCCCGCAGGATCGTACCGGCTGCGGATCATCGCGGACCTCCCGGAAACCGGGAGACCCCTGATCGCTGAGCGGAACATCGAGCGGCGCTGACACCGAGGGGCGATCGTTTGTAGCTTCCTGCCGGTCATTCACGTCGCCCCCCGACACGGCTCCGTTCCATGAGCAAGAAGATCGTCTCCGACATCGACCCCGCTTCGCTGGCGGGACGCACCGTCCTCGTCCGGGCGGATCTGAACGTTCCGCTCGCCGATGGCCGGATCTCCGACGACCGACGCGTTCGCGCGTCGCTCCCGACCCTCCGCCTGTTGACCTCCGCGGGCGCGCGCGTCGTCCTACTCTCGCATCTCGGGCGGCCCAAAGGCGCTCCGGACCCGAAGTACTCCCTGAAGCCCGTGGCGGACCGGCTCGCGGAGCTCCTGAATAGATCCGTCCGCTTCGTCCCGGAGTCGGCCGGCCCCGCCGTGCGCACAGCCGTCGAGTCCCTATCGGAGGGCGACGTGGCCCTCCTCGAGAACACGCGCTTCCATCCTGGCGACACCGCCAACGACCCGGAGCTGGCCGCCAGCTGGGCGGCCCTTGGCGACCTGTTCGTCAACGACGCTTTCGGTGCCGCGCATCGTGCACACGCGTCGACCTCCGGCCTGGCCGAGGCGGTCAAGGCACGGGGTGGGGAAGCGGTGGCGGGCCTCCTGATGGCGCGGGAGCTCAGGTTCCTCGGCGAGGCGCTGGAGCGCCCCGAGCGGCCGTTCGTCGCGATCCTGGGCGGCGCCAAGATCTCGGGTAAGATCGACGTGATCGGGGCGCTGCTTCCTCGCGTGGACCGCCTGCTGATCGGGGGCGCCATGGCGAACACCTTCTTCAAGGCCCTGGGGCTCGAGACCGGAGGCTCCCTCGTGGAAGACGACCGCGTCGAGGTCGCACGGCGGACCCTGCAGGAGGCGGGCGAGCGCCTGCTCCTTCCCGTCGACTGCGTGGTGGCTGCCGAGATCGCCGAGGGCTCGACCACCCGCGTGGTCGAGCGGTCGCAGGTCGGCGCCGACGACCGGATCGGAGACGTGGGACCTGCCACCCGGGAGGTCTACGCGAAGGAGATCGCCGCCGCCCGCACGATCGTGTGGAACGGTCCCATGGGGGTGTTCGAGATCGACGCCTTCGCCGAGGGAACGACCGCCATGGCGCGTGCGGTCGCCACGGCCTGTGACGGCGGAGCCACGGCGGTGCTCGGCGGTGGCGATTCGGCCGCGGCGGTCGATCGGGCTGGCGTGGCGGACAGGATCACCCACGTGTCCACGGGAGGGGGCGCCTCGCTGGAGTTCCTGGCCGGCGCCGCTCTGCCGGGCGTCGAAGCCCTCACCGAGGGGAGCGCGGCATGAAGGTCATCGCCGGCAACTGGAAGATGAACCACGGACCGGAGGCGACCCGGGCCTTCTTCAGCGGGCTCGAGTTGCCCCGCGGCGCGGCCACGCACGAGCTCGTGGTGTTTCCCCCTACACTCTCGTTGGCGGCGGCCGTGGCCAGCCCGGAACGGGATCCGCGCATCCAGCTGGGCGTGCAGAACATCCACTGGGAGGACGCCGGCGCGTACACGGGCGAAGTGTCCGCGGCGATGGCCCACGAGGCAGGGGCGGCCTTCGTGCTCATCGGCCACTCCGAGCGGCGACACCTGTTCGGGGAGACCGACCAGGACGTGGCACGCAAGGTGCGCGCGGCCCGACGTCACGGCCTGGTGCCGGTGGTGTGCGTGGGCGAGACGCTCGAAGAGCGGCGCGCCGGGCGGGTCGAAGAGGTGATCCTCGGCCAGCTCGACGCGGCGCTGGAGGCGTTGGACGAGTCGCGTGAGCGGTTCCTCCTCGCCTACGAGCCGGTGTGGGCGATCGGCACGGGGGAGACCGCCACACCCGCGGACGCTTCGGCTGCGCACGCGGCGCTCCGCGGCCGCTTGGACGAGCGGATCGGGCCTGCGCGCGCGACACGCGTTCCGATCCTGTACGGTGGAAGCGTGAAGCCCGACAACGCGGCCGAACTCCTGGGCGCGCGCGACGTCGACGGCGTGCTCGTCGGGGGAGCGAGCCTCGTTCCGGCCTCGTTCGCGGCGCTTGTGGCGGCCGCCGACCGTTGACACGCCTCCGGCGCCTTTCGACGTTTAACGTCTCTCATACGCAAACTCATCCGGCGAAACGATGTACGGATTCCTGCTCGTGGTCCTGGTGTTGGACGGGGTCTTCCTCGCCGTCGTGATCCTTCTCCAGTCGGGGAAGGGGGGCGGCCTCGCCGCCATGGGGGGAAGCGCCGCCATGACGGAGGGCATCCTGGGTGGACGACAGGCCACGACGGTGCTCACGCGGGCGACGTGGGTTGCGGGGACGCTGTTCATGCTGCTCGCCTTCGTGCTGTCGATCCTCTCGTCTCGCTCCCAGCAGCCCTCGTCCGTGATCCAGGTCCAGGCTCCCGCCACAGCCCCGGCGCCCCAGCCGGTGTTGCCGGGAGCGGGTGGCGAGGCCGGAGCGGCGGCGGTTCCCCCGCCCGCGGGCGACACGTCCCGGAACTGACGCGACGGGGCTGACGGCCCGAACGGCCCGTGGAAGCTCCTGACACCGCCCTTCCCGGTGACCTCGGGAGCGACGAGCTTCTCGAGCTCCACCGGTGGATGTGCCTGGTCCGGGCCGCGGAGGAGCGGCTCGAGACCCTTCTCAAGCAGGGGCACATGCAGGGGAGCGTCTACCGTTCTCTCGGGCAGGAGGCGGGCGTGGTCGGCGTGGCGTACGCGCTCAGACGGCGCAGGGACGGCACGGGCGACTTCATCGCACCGTCGGTTCGGGCCGGCGGAGCGCTTCTCCTGTTCGGGGGTTCGCTGGAGGACTTCTTCCGCCAGCACCTGGGCCGCGCGACCTCTCCCTCCATGGGACGCGAGACCCATGTCCACGGGGTGAACCCGGCGACCGGCTTCGTAGGACCGGTGTGGCCGTTGGGGATCATGCTCGAGGTCATGGCCGGGATCACGTTGTCCTTCAGCCTTCGCGGCGAGGAGCGCGTGGGCGCCGTCTTCCATGGGGACGGGGCCACCTCGGCCGGGGCATGGCACGAGGGCTTGAGCGTCGCCGCCGCCCGGCGCTGCCCGCTGATCCTGGTGGTGGAGAACAACCAGTGGGCCTTCTCCACGCCCGTGGAGCGGAACACCCGCGTGGAGCGATTCACGGAGAAGGCCGTCGGGTACGGCATCCGTGGGGAGTCGGTCGACGGCACGGACGTGGTGGCCGTTCACGACGCCACGGCACGCGCGGCCGATCTGGCCCGAGCGGGCGGGGGCGTTCAGATGATCGAGCTCCGCTACTATCGGCGGCGGGGGCACGCACAGCACGATCCGCAGGACTACGTGGACCCGACCGTCCTCGCCGAATGGGAAGCACGCGACCCGATCGATCGGTCGGCGCGCCGCCTCCTGGTCCTGGGTGTGGCTACGATGGAGGACCTCGAGGACGTGTGGGGCGAGGCCGTGGCCCGGTGCGGTGCCGCCGCCGCCCGCGCGCTGGCAGAGCCGGAGCCGAGTGGGGAGGATGCCCTCGGCGCAGTCTTCACCGACGTGTCCGCGACGGCGCCCTGGACGCGCCTCCCGGACCCGGACCCCCGAGCTATTCGAGCGAGACCATGACGCCTCCCGCACCCCCCGCGCACCTCACACGCACCCGCAGGGGTGAGCCGGTGACGTTCCTCGAGGCGATCGGCGAGGCCCTCTTCGAGGAGATGGAGCGCGACGACCGGGTCTTCCTCATGGGGGAGGACATCGGCGCGTACGGGGGCGCGTTCAAGGTCACCAAGGGCCTCCTGGACCATTTCGGGGAGAAGCGCGTCATCGACACGCCCATCGCCGAGGGAGGCTTCACGGGCGCCGCGGCCGGTGCAGCCCACATGGGCTTGCGCCCGGTGGTGGAGATGCAGTTCATGGACTTCGTCTCTCCCGCCTACGATGTCATCACGAACTACATCGCCACCTCGCTCTACCGGGGCGCGGGCCCGATGCCGCTGGTGATCCGTGGCCCGGTGGGGGGAGGGAACCGCGGCGGTCCGTTCCATTCCCAGAACGTGGAAATGGCGTTCTTCCACACGCCGGGGCTGAAGATCGTCTATCCGAGCACGCCCTTCGACGCGAAGGGGCTACTCAAGTCCGCGATCCGCGACGACAACCCGGTGATCTTCGAGGAGCACAAGGGCCTGTACCGCGCACCCGCCCTTCGCGAGGTGCTTCCGGACGAAGACTACGTGGTGCCGCTCGGCGAGGCCCGGACCGTTCGTGAGGGTCGTGACCTGACGGTGGTCACATACGGAGCCATGGTACACCGGAGCCTCGAAGCTGCGGAACGCCTCCGGGAGGAGGACGGGGTCTCGGTGGAGATCGTGGACCTGCGGACCCTCCTGCCGCTGGACGAGGAGGCGATCGTGACGAGCGTGCAGCGGACGGGGCGGCTCCTCGTCGTCCACGAGGACACGCGCACGGGCGGGATCGCCGGGGAGATCGCGATCCGCGTCAACGAGAGGGCGTTCGAGTGGCTGGACGCTCCGATCCTCCGCGTCACAGCGATCGACGCTCCGGTCCCGTACGCGGCCCCGCTCGAGGACTACTTCCTCCCGCAGGTCGCCGACATCGTGGAAGCGGGGCGCTACCTTGCAGGGTACTGAGGACCGACCCATCGTTCGAGTCCGGCAGACCGCAGGAGAAGGGGAAAGCACGGTTGCGTGCCGAGGACACGGACCGAATCGCGCGACTGGCGGGTAAGCCGATCCGGTCCCCCTGTTGAACCCGACAACCGCGGAGCATACGAGCGTGGCTCGCATCGAAGTCCCCATGCCCCAGATGGGCGAGTCCATCGCCGAGGGCACCGTGTCCAAGTGGCTGAAGCAGGTGGGCGACACCGTCGAGCGGGACGAGCCCATCCTCGAGATCTCCACCGACAAGGTGGACGCCGAGATCCCGGCGCCGTCGTCGGGGACCCTGGTGGAGATCGCGGTTTCGGAGGGCGCCACGGTCGAGGTCGGCACCGTGGTGGCCTACATCGACTCCGAGGGCGGTGCTCCGGCGACGAACGGAAGGCCGGCCGCCGAGGCAGCAGCAGCCGAGGGAGGCGCGACGCCGGGGGCCGAAGCACCCGCGACCGAGGTAGCGGAAGGGGGCGTCGCGGTAGCGACGCGGCCCGCCGAGACGACCAGGGAGGCGTCGGTGCCCGAGTCGAGGCCGGCCGAGCCACCGAGCGTGGGCGACGCGACGGGCCCGGCATCCGCGGAGGAGCGGCTGCGCACGCGCTCCACGCCCGTGGTCCGCAGGATCGCGGAGGAGCACGGGATCGACATCGCCTCCGTGCACGGGACCGGTCACGCCGGCCGCGTGACCAAGCAGGACATCCTGGGCTTCATCGAGTCGGGCGCCGTCCCCGCACCCACTCCGGGTCAGGCCGCCGCGGCCCCTGCCCCCGCCGAGCGGCCTGCTGCCCCCGCGCCCTCCCCCCGGGAGGCGGCCAAGGCTCCCGCAGCGGCTACGGCGCCCGCCGCAGCATCCGCGGTGCCGTCGGATCTGTGGAAGCGCTTCTACGGCGAAGTGCAGCACCCCGAGTTCCCGGTGCGGGAGGCCGATCGGGTCGAGGCGATGGACAAGATCCGCCGTCTCACCGCCGAGCACATGGTCGTGGCGAAGCGTATCGCTCCCCACGTGCACTCGTTCATCGAGATCGACTTCACGGCCATCGACCGCATCCGCAATGCGAACAAGGGGAAGTGGGCGGAGCAGGGCACCAAGGTGAGCTACACCGCATTCGTGGCTTGGGGCACCTCCCGCGTGCTGCGCGAGTTCCCGATGGTCAACTCCACCGTCTCGGGCAACAACGTCATCTACCGCGGCAACGTGAACCTCGGAATGGCCGTGGACCTCAATCCGGGGCTGATCGTCCCGGTGATCAAGGACGCCGACGACCTGAGCCTGGTGGGCATCGCCCGCAAGCTCGGCGACCTGGCGGACCGTGCGCGCTCGCGGCAGCTCCTGCCCGACGAGATCCAGGGCGCCACCTTCTCGATCACGAACCCCGGCGTGCTCGGAACGATGGTGGGCATGCCCATCATCCCCAAGGGCACGTCGGCCATTCTCGGAACCGGCGCGATCGAAAAGCGTGTGGTCGTCGTCGAGGACCCCGAGACCGGCGAGGACGCCATCGCCGTCCGCAAGCGGGCGCTCTTCTCCATGGGCTACGATCACCGGATCGTGGACGGGGCGGATGCGGCGCGCTTCCTGGCGCGGCTCAAGGAGGTCTTGGACGACTTCCCCGAGGACGCGTAGCGACGGCCGCCATCCCGCGGACCGGGCCACGGGCCCGGTGACGCCGCCCGGCGTGGAAGAGCGTCGGCTCGGGGCGGCGCGCGCCCTGGAGGTCCGCCGACTCGGCACCGTCGGGTACGCCGACGGGCTGGCGTTGCAGGAGTCGCTCGTGCGGCGGCGGCGCGAGGGCTCCGCACCCGACACGCTTCTCCTCCTCGAACACCCGCACGTCATCACGCTCGGCACCGGCTCCCACCCCGAGCACGTGCTCGCCGACGCGGCGGAGCGCGCGCGCCTGGGCATCGAGCTCTACGAGACCGGCCGGGGGGGCGACGTCACCTATCACGGTCCCGGCCAACTTGTCGGCTATCCCATCCTGGACCTCAAGCCGGACCGGACGGACCTGCACCGCTACCTCCGCGACCTCGAAGAGGCGCTGATCGTCGCCGCGAGCGCCCTGGGCGTGCGCGCCGCCCGCGTGTCGGGGCTCACGGGCGTGTGGACGCCGACGGGGAAGCTCGCGGCCATCGGGGTGCGTGTGTCGTCGGGGTGGATCACCTCGCACGGATTCGCCCTGAACGTCCACACGGACCTGCGCTACTTCGCGTCGATCGTGCCGTGCGGCATCCGGGACCGCGACGTCACGTCCCTGGAGCGGGAGCTCGGGCGCCGCGTGACGCTGGCGGAGGCCCAGGAAGCCGTGGTCGAGGCCTTCTCACAGGTGTTCGGAGTCGGTGTCATGTAGCCTGGACAACACTTCACGACCTCGGGGATCACACGTCCTCCAGACGAGGCGACCCTCTTTTTCTGCATTCCGTCGTCCCGGAGCCGGATGTTTGGGGAAGAGATGTTCCGGAATTCGTTTGTTTACACCATCTACCGAAGAGACCTCGAAGGTTCCTGCAACACATGTCATAAGGTGTTGTAAGATAGTTTGTTACGCTGTCCGGGCGGTTCGGTGCGGGTCTAGCGCACGCGACCCTTGCTCCGCGGGACTGGCCGCGGTAGATATACATCGCGTTTCGGATGCGGCTCTTCGACAGACGATGGCGATGGTCATCCCTACGATGAATCCGAAAGGCGGTTGCCTGGCGCGACGGCGTTACGGCGGCAAGCGAACCGGGGTTTGGGAGACCCGGGGAGCGCGGCAGGGAGGTCGCTGGCCCTGTCGAGCAGGCCCCCAGACGAATTCGGGGGGCGCCCCTCGCCACGGACCGCGTGGCACGAAGAGGGGAGGAAGGGTGAAGGTCCAGTCGCCCGCACGCGGGCGGACCCAAACGAGGACCGTGATCCCGCCAGCGCAGTAGGGAGGGTGCCGGCGCAGCGTGTAGCGGCCGACAGCTCCTTCGAGAAAGAAGCGGCTCGGGCACTTCGGTGTTCGGGCCGCTTCGACTTTGTGGGGTGGCCGCGCCCGTCAGCGCTCGGGCGGCAAGTACTCGTGGAAGTCGAGATACCGCCCTCGCTGGCGTTCCTCCTCCAGCCACGCCTCGAAGCCGGACGGGACGAAGCCACCTGACGAGGACTGCTCCTTCGCCGCCTTGGTCGCCAGGTGGTTGGCGTACTCGTTGCGCGGATGCCCCGCGTGGCCCCGAACCCACTCCGTGCCCACCCGGTGCCGGGAGAGCTCCTGGTCGAGCTCCTGCCAGAGCTCGAGGTTCTCGATGGCGCCGCCCTTGCGGCGCCACCCACGACGCTTCCAGCCCGGAAGCCACTCCCCGATCCCCTTCACCAGGTACTGGCTGTCCGAGACGAAGCGCACCGCACACGAGCGCCTCAGGTCGCGGAGCACTTCGATGGCGGAGCGGATCGCCATCCGGTTGTTGGTGGTGTCGGGCTCCGAGATCCAGTAGTCCCGGCGTTCCCACGTCCCGCGGCGCCAGAGCTCTACGAGCCCCGCCGCGCCCCCCGGCGTCGCGCGATCCCGGAACTGGTTGCCCAGGCACGATTCGTCGGCATGGACCTGGACGGTTTGGAGGGACATGTCGGCGGAGGTGGAGGAAGCGGAATGGCGCAACCTAACGGTCCCGCCGGTACCCCGGGAGGTTCCGCAGCACCCGGGGGCCGGCTTCCCTTGACCCGCATCGAGGGGCCCGTACCTTTCGCCGACGATCCGGACCACCCCGACGCGGAGCCGCGCCAACCCTTGCAAGAACGGGCCTACCTCCTCCTCGAAGACGGGCGCCGCTTCGACGGCGTCTTCGTCGGCACGGCGCGGCTCGCCCTCGGAGAGGTCGTATTCAACACATGCATGACCGGGTACCAGGAGATCCTCACGGATCCCTCGTACACGGGCCAGCTCGTGACGATGACGTACCCGCTCATCGGCAACTACGGAGTCAACGCCCACGACCGCGAGTCTCCCGATCCCCGGGTGGCCGGCTTCATCGTGCGGGAGGCCGCGCGGCGGCCCTCGAATTGGCGGTCCGAAGCCGGTCTGGATGCGTACTTGCAGGACCACGGCGTGACGGGGATCGCCGACATCGATACGCGCGCCCTCACCCGTCACATCCGGAGCCGCGGGGCGATGCGGGGGGCGATCGCGCCGGCGGAGCAGGGCGCCGAGGAGGTGATGGCCCTCATCTCCTCGCATCCACGGATGGAAGGGCTGGACCTCGCGTGTGGCGTATCGACGCCGGAGCCCTACGAGGTGGCGCCCTCGGGTCCCGAGCGCTTCCGTGTGGTGGCCTACGACTTCGGCGTCAAGGCGCACTCGCCGAAGCTGCTCGCCGAGCGCGGTTGCCGGGTGACCGTGATTCCGGCCGACACACGCGTCGAGTCCATTCTGGAAGACCCTCCGGACGGGCTGTTCGTGTCCAACGGGCCCGGGGATCCGGCAGCGGTGGAGAAGGCCGAGCGGGCGATCGTCGAGCTGGCCCGTGCCGACGTCCCCGTGTTCGGAATCTGCCTGGGCCATCAACTGATCGCTCGAGCGTTCGGCGCGACGACCTACAAGCTGCCCTTCGGCCACCACGGTGGAAACCACCCGGTGAGGAACCTGGACCGCGGCGCCGTCGAGATCACCTCGCAGAACCACGGCTTCGCAGTGCGCGCGGGCGACCGCGGCGAGATCCCGGGCGCCGCCGAGTTGCGGCTCACACACGTCAATCTCTACGACGGGACGGTGGAGGGCGTCGAGCACCGCGAGCTCCCGGTGTTCTGCGTGCAGTATCATCCTGAGGCGGCGCCGGGCCCGCACGACAGTCGCTATCTGTTCGACCGCTTCGTCGACCTCATGGAGGTGCGCAAGCAGTCCGACGCCTGAGCGTCCAAAGCTGCAAGTGCGCCTGTCACAACGACTCAGGGGTTCTTGCGGGTGCGCGCGGCGCTCATTACCGTGGCGACGACCGAGCGTACGAACGCGACTGAACCGAGCGACACCTTCTGGAGGAAGCATGACCAAGGCGGACCTCGTCGAGCAGGTGGCCGACGCCATCGGGCCCGGGATCACCAAGAAGGACTGCGCCCTCGTCGTGGACGGCTTCCTGAACGCGGTGAAGCTCGCCATGGCCAACGGGGAGAACATCGAGATCCGGGGCTTCGGCACGTTCAAGGTCCGCAAACGGAAGACCCGCACGGCCCGCAATCCCCGAACGGGGGATCCGGTCGAGGTGCCGTCGCGCAGCGTCCCCGTCTTCAAGCCCTCCAAGCACCTGCGAAATCGGGTGGCGAAGATGGATACCGCCCGGGCCTGATCCTCGCGGACAACGGTCGATCCCGTGTTTCCGCTCGCGCCCCGCGCAGCCGGATTCCCTTTAACGAATCCCGCTGCCGGGGCGTCTGACGTCCGGTGAGCCGTGGCGACCGTGGGAACGCGGTTCCGGACGAGGAACTGGTGCGACGGGCCCGCTCGGGCGACCAGGGCGCGATGAGCCAGCTCGTGGAGCGGCACCATGCTTCGGTCTTTCGAGTCGCATTGTCGCTGGTTTCCGATCCGGATCTGGCGCAAGACATCGCACAGGATGCGTTCCTGAAGGCGTTTCGTGGTCTTGACGGATTCCGGGGGGATGCGGCATTCCGGACCTGGATGCTCACGATCGCCGCCAACACGGCGAGGGGTGCCCTGCGCCGCGTGGTACGGAGGAGGGAGACGGGCCTGGACGGGGTTGCCCCGGTGGAGAGTCCGGAGGCCAGCCCGGAGGAACAGGCCGCCACCGGAGAGGAGGCGGCCCGGGCGCGGGCGATGCTCGGGAGGTTGCCGGACAAGCAGCGGATGGCCGTTCAGCTCCGCATCGACGAGGGGCTGAGCTTTCGCGAGATCGGGGAGATCATCGGCTCGAGCGAAGGAGCCGCGAGGGTGAACTACTTCCATGGGATCCGCAGGCTCCGGGAGTTGATGGAATGAGCGACATGGGTTGCGAACGAGCGCGCGTGGCGATTCCGGACCTCGTCGCGAAACGGCTGGAGGCGGAGGCCCGAATCGAGGCAGAGGCACATCTCGGCACATGCGCGGACTGCAGGGAGGAGGCGGAGCTGGTCGCCCTTCTCGTGGCATCGCGCCCAGAGGTTCCGGCGGGCCTCTCGCGGAGGATCGACGCAGCCGTCCGCGTTCGCGGCGGTGCGGTCCGCCGTCCGTGGTGGGGGCTCGCGGCCGCCGCGGTGGCCGTGCTCGCGCTGGGCATCGGCGTCGCGTCCCGGCAGGGCGGTCCGACGAGCGAGTTGCCCGCCTACGTGGCCGACACCGGGAGCGAGAGCGAGAACCTCTGGCTCAGCGACGACGGCCTGATCGCGGGTGCGCCGGCCCTCGACGCGCTGTCGGACGACGCGCTCGTCCAGCTCCTGGACGAGATGAGCTCGGAGGGTCAGGCATGAGGCGATCCGTGGCGGTCATCGGGCGCTTGGTCTTCGTCCTCACGCTGGCTGGCGCGACCGGCGCGCCGCTGTACGCCCAGCGCGGACCACCGGGGCGCATGGGACAGCAGGACCGCACGGAGCTCGAACGGCGCGTGCGCGAGCGCTTCGGGGAGATGGTCAAGCAGCGGCTGGGGCTCGACGACGAGCAGGCGCAACGGCTCAACGAAACCGTGATGAGCTTCCAGCAAGACCGTATGAGCCTCTGGCGGGAGGAGCAGGCCGTGCGCAAGCGGGTGGAGGCACTCCTCCTCGAGAGCGGCGACAACCAGGCCGAGGCTCGCGAGCTCCTCCAGCGGATGCAGGAGCTGCGCATGCAGGAGGCGAGGCTCGGGCAGACGGAACAGGACAAGCTCCTCGAAGTGCTGACACCGGCGCAGGTGCTCCGCTTCCAGGCGATGCGCGAGGAGATGGGGCAGCGCATCCGCAGGCTCCGGGGTGGGGGTCCTGGGGGGCCTCCCGGCATGGGGCCCGGGCTGCCGCCGGGCATGGGGATGGACCTCTTCCCGGAACGTTGACGAGCGGCGTGGGGTTAGCGTACGGTCGAGCTACTCGTCCCGCGACCTGCCCGCGCCGATGACCATCTCCGTCCGCACGCTCTTCTTCGCGACGTACCGCGACCTCGTCGGTGAGCACGAGCTCGCCGTCGAGCTGGACGACGGGGCGACGGTTGCGGACCTCGTCGCGGAGCTGCGAGCGCGTGGCCGTCCCTTCGACCGGCTTCCGACCGAACCGGCCGTGGCGGTGAACCGAACGTACGCCCCCCTCTCCGAGCGCCTGGGTGTGGGCGACGAGGTGGCGTTCATTCCGCCGGTCGCGGGTGGCTGAGGGGGAGCCCGGTCATGATCCACACCGCCATCGTGTACGCGCCGCTCGACCCCACGGCAGTCCTTGCGCGCGTGGGATCTTCCCAGGACGGTGCGGTGATCCTGTTCGTCGGGGTGGTACGCGACCACGCACAGGGGCGTGCCGTCACCGGCATGCGCTACGAAGCCTACGAGGAGATGGCGTCAGCGGTCCTCGCGGACATCGCTCGGGAGGCAGCGGAGCGCCTGGGAACGGACCGGATCGCGGTGGAGCACCGCGTCGGGACGCTCTCCGTGGGCGAGCCGAGCGTGGCGATCGCGGTGTCCGGCCCCCACCGCGCGGAAGCCTACCAGGCCTCGCGTTACGTCATCGAGGAGATAAAGAAGCGCCTGCCCGTCTGGAAGAAGGAGCGCTACGCGGACGGGCGCGAGGGCTGGGTCGAGGGGACGTCTCCGTCGGCGCACCTGTCGGATCGGATAGGGGAGGGGGTGGGATGAAGGACCAGTTCGGTCGACGGATCGAGTACCTGCGGATTTCGGTCACGGACAAGTGCAACCTGCGCTGCGTCTACTGCATGCCCCTCGAGGGTACGCCGTGGATGCGGCGGGACAAGCTGCTCACCTACGAGGAGATCGAGGCGATCGTGCGGGCGATGGCGGGAATGGGCCTTCGCCGAGTGAGGATCACGGGGGGCGAGCCCCTCGTCCGGCGCGACCTGCCGGAGCTCGTCCACATGCTGGCACGCGTGCCCGGCATCGACGACCTGTCCCTGTCCACGAACGCCGTACTCCTCGAGCCCCACGCCGAAGCGCTGCGGAGTGCCGGAATCAGGCGCGTGAACGTGTCGCTCGACTCCCTCCGGGAAGACCGGGTGGACGCCATCGCGCGTCGTCCGGGCTCGTTCCCGAAGATCATGGCGGGGTTCGAAGCCGCGGAGCGCGTCGGGTTCGACCCGATCAAGGTCAACGTGGTGCTCATGCGGGGCGTGAACGACGACGAGGTCGAGGACTTCGCCGCCATCACGCGGGAGCGGCCGTGGCACGTCCGCTTCATCGAGGTCATGCCAACCGGCTCGAACCTCGAGGTGAGCGCGAACCAGTTCTTCTCCTGTCAGGAGGCACTCGGGCGGTTGCGGGGGATGGATCGGCTCGAGCCCGTGTCCGGTCCGCCCGGCAACGGGCCGGCGACCTACTACCGCTTTCCCGGAGCCCACGGAACGGTCGGCGTCATCACGCCGATGAGCCACACGTATTGCGACCGGTGCAACCGCATGCGCCTCACCGCGGACGGCCACCTGCGTCCCTGTCTCTTCGGTGACCTCCAGACCAACCTGCGCGACCCTCTGCGCGCCGGTGTGGACATCGTGTCATTGGTCGAGGAGACGCTGCGCATCAAGCCCGAGCGGCACCACCTGATCCAGGGCAGCGACCGGGGCTCGGGGGGCCTGGTGGCGCTCTCCCAGACGGGAGGCTGAGGGTACCCACCGGCCGACGCGCGGCCTGAGCGCCGTCCTTCGTTGACCCCTTCCCGACGTTCGGATACGTTCGTTCATCCTTACGTTTGCCATCCTGCCCAAAGGGGCTTCCACGAACATGAGCGTGAAGAAGATCACGGTCGTCGGCGGTGGACACGTGGGTGCCACGTGCTCACAGCTGCTGGCCCAAAAGGAGCTCGCGCGCGAGGTCATCCTGGTCGACATCCTGGAAGGTGTCCCGATCGGCAAGGGCCTCGACCAGTGGGAGAGCGCACCCATCGATGGGTTCGACTCCCGCGTCCGCGGCACGAACGACTACGGCGACACCGCCGGGTCGGACATCTTCATCGTCACGGCCGGCGTCGCGCGTAAGCCGGGGATGAGCCGCGACGACCTCCTCAAGACCAACGCGGGCATCGTCCGCTCGGTGTCGGAGGAGATCAAGAAGCGCGCCCCCGAGTCGATCGTCATCGTGGTGTCGAACCCGCTGGACGTGATGGCGCAGGTGGCGCTCGAGACCACCGGCTTCCCACGGGAGCGGGTCATCGGCATGGCCGGCGTGCTGGACTCCGCGCGCTACCGGTCGTTCATCGCCCTCGAGCTGGACGTCAGCATCGAGGACATCCAGGCGCTGGTGCTCGGTGGGCACGGCGACACCATGGTGCCCCTCGCGAGCTACGCGTCGGTGAGCGGAATCCCGCTTTCCCAACTCCTCCCGCAGGACCGGATCGACGCCCTGGTCGCGCGTACCCGGAAGGGCGGTGGCGAGATCGTGGGCTACCTGAAGACGGGGAGCGCGTACTACGCGCCGGCGGCGGCCGCGGTCCAGATGGCCGAGGCCATCGTGAAGGACAAGAAGCGCATCCTCCCCTGCGCCGCCTGGCTGCAGGGCGAGTACGGGATGAAGGACCTCTTCCTCGGCGTGCCCTGCCTCCTGGGCGAGGGCGGCCTGAAGAAGGTGATCGAAGTCGAGCTCAGCGCCGAGGAGAAGGAGGCCCTGGCCAAGAGCGCCGAGGCCGTCCGCACCGTGGTCGCGGACCTGAAAGCTCTGGGTTGAGCAGTTCGCTTCGGACCCTCCACAACACAATCGGCCGGCCCGGCCGGGGCCGCCCGCCCCGGCCGGGCTTTCTTTGCCGGGGTCTGCAACGCCCATGTTGCGGGCCTCTTCGACAGGAGTCGTGATGCGACGGGTCGTAGCGCTGTACCGGTCGTCCGTGGGGAAGAAGATCCTCATGGCCATCACCGGCTTCATCTGGTTCGGGTTCCTGGTCGGACACATGGGCGGGAACCTCAAGGCCTTCCAGGGAGCCGGCACCTTCGACACGTACGCCGAGCATCTCCGGATCATCGGGGAGCCCATCCTGCCCAGGATGGGATTCCTGTGGGCGTTCCGGGCCCTGATGCTGGCGGCGTTCGTCATCCACGTGCTGCTCTCCTGGCAGACGTCCCGCCAGAGCTGGGCCGCGCGGCAGACGAAGTACCGCAGAAAGGCGAACCAGAACTTCGACTTCGCGTCGAGCTGGATGCGCTGGGGCGGGGTGCTGATCCTCGTCTTCCTGGTCTTCCACATCCTGCACATGACGACCGGGACGCTGCACCCCGACTTCGTGGCGGGCGAGGCCTATCATAACCTGGTCACCGGCCTCGCCAATCCGCTGGTGGCGGGATTCTACATGCTGGCGATGGTGGCGATCCTCTTCCACCTGTACCACGGCGTGTGGAGCCTCTTCCAGACACTGGGCGCGAACCACCCCAAGTACGCCGGCTGGCGGCGCCCCCTCGCGGTGGTGGTGTCCATCGTGATCTTCCTCGGATTCATCTCGATTCCGGTCGCGATCCTGACCGGCGTCGTTTCCTAGCGGAGGCCTGACCGTGCACCTCGACGCCAAGATCCCGGCGGGCCCCATCGAAAAGAAGTGGGACAAGCACCGCTTCGACATGAAGCTGGTCAACCCCGCCAACAAGCGGAAATACGAAGTCATCGTCGTGGGGACCGGGCTCGCCGGCGCTTCGGCCGCCGCGACCCTCGGCGAGCTGGGCTATCGGGTGAAGTGCTTCACCTACCACGATTCCGCCCGCCGGGCCCACTCGATCGCCGCGCAAGGAGGCATCAACGCGGCCAAGAACTACCAGGGGGACGGGGACAGCATCTTCCGCCTCTTCTACGACACCGTGAAGGGAGGCGACTTCCGGTCCCGGGAGGCCAACGTGTACCGGCTGGCCCAGGTCAGCCTGAACATCATCGACCAGGCGGTCGCGCAGGGCGTGCCCTTCGCTCGCGAGTACGGCGGCTATCTGGCCAACCGGTCCTTCGGGGGCGCCCAGGTGTCGCGCACCTTCTACGCGCGCGGCCAGACGGGGCAGCAACTCCTCCTCGGCTGCTACCAGGCCCTGCAGCGGCAGGTGGCGCTTGGCACGGTGGAGCTGCACACCCGCCAGGAGATGCTGGACCTCGTGGTGGTCGACGGGGTCGCCCGCGGCATCGTCACCCGGGACCTGGTGAGCGGGAAGGTCGAGCAGCACGCGGGCCACGCGGTCGTCCTGGCCACGGGCGGATACTCGAACGTCTTCTTCCTCTCCACCAATGCGAAGGCGTGCAACGTCACGGCGACGTGGCGTGCCGCAAAGCGCGGAGCCGGGTTCGCCAACCCCTGCTACACGCAGATCCATCCGACCTGCATCCCGCCGTCGGGGGACTACCAGTCGAAGCTGACGCTGATGAGCGAGTCGTTGCGCAACGACGGGCGCATCTGGGTGCCCGCGAAAGCGGGGGACGATCGCCCCGCCGGGCAGATCCCGGAGTCCGAGCGCGACTACTACCTCGAGCGCTTCTATCCGAGCTTCGGCAACCTGTCGCCCCGGGACATATCGTCGCGGCGGGCCAAGGAGATGGTCGACACGGGGCACGGCGTGGGCCCGCTGCACAACGGCGTGTACCTGGACTTCAAGGACGCCATCGCGCGGCTCGGGCAGGAGACCATCGCCGAGCGCTACGGCAACCTCTTCGAGATGTACGAGAAGATCACGGGCGAGAACCCGTACGAGGTGCCCATGCGCATCTATCCGGCGCCGCACTATACGATGGGCGGGCTCTGGGTGGACTACAACTTGATGAGCAACGTTCCGGGTCTGTTCGTCCTCGGCGAGGCGAACTTCTCCGACCACGGCGCCAACCGCCTCGGGGCCAGCGCGCTCATGCAGGGTCTGGCCGACGGGTATTTCGTGGCGCCGCTCACGGTGGGCAACTACCTCGCGACCATTCCGCGGGAGCCGGTGACCACGGATCACGCCGCGTTCGCGGACGTCGAGCGCGACGTGCGGCAGAAGACCGAACGGCTCATGTCCGTCAACGGCCACAAGACGGTGGACGAGTTCCACATCGAGCTCGGACGGGTCATGTGGGAGGCGTGCGGGATGGAGCGGAACGGGGCCTCCCTGAAGGCGGCGCTCGAGAAGATCCCGGACATCCGTGAGCGCTTCTGGAAGGAGGTGCGCGTCCCCGGATCCGCGGACACGCTCAACCAGTCGATCGAGAAAGCCGGGCGGGTCGCCGATTTCCTCGAGTTCGGCGAGATCATGTGTTGGGACGCGCTCACCCGGGAGGAGTCGTGCGGCGCACACTACCGCTCCGAGCATACGACCCCGGACGGTGAGGCCGCGCGCAACGACCGCGACTTCAGCTTCGTTTCGGTCTGGGAGTTCCAGGGG
>CAZPZU010000017.1:0-66418 GCA_964591135.1 uncultured Gemmatimonadaceae bacterium
GTTCATGTTCTTGGGCTCGATCACGAACGCCGACAGCCCCTTGGAGCCCGCGGAGCGATCCGTGTAGGCGTAGTAGACGAGCGTATCGGCGATCTGCGCGTTGGAGATCCATGTCTTGGAGCCATTCAGCAGCCAGTGGTCGCCCTTGTCCTCGGCCGTGGAGGTCAGGGCCATCACGTCGGAGCCGGCATTGGGCTCCGTGATGGCGAAGCCACCGAGGTGATCGGCGGTCACCAGGGGACGGATGTACTTCTCGCGCAGCGCCTCGCTGCCGTACTTGAGTATGGTGTAGGCGCACCCCAGCGCCTGCATGTTGATCTGGACCCGCAGCGAGCTGGAGACGCGCGCGATCTCCTCGGTCACGATCATGGCGGCGAGCCAGCCCATCTCCGTGCCGCCGTACTTCTCGGGAATGACCGTTCCGAACAGGCCCAGCTCACCCATCGGCTTGAGGGCCTCTTCATAGGGGAAGTAGTGCTCCGCGTCCCACCTGTCGACGTGCGGCGCGATCTGCTGGTCGGCGAAGTCACGGACCAGTTGCCGCAGCATCTGGAGCTCTTCGGAAAGCGAGAAATCCATGGGGGGTTCCGAGGGTGGAGGTGTGGGGGCGGCCAACCTCGGTGGAAGGGTAATCGTGGAGCACGCGGCGGTACAGGAGGACGCGGTGCCTGGGGCGGCGCGGCGCCCCCCGCTCAGAAGGCCGCCAGGTACCAGCTCAGCACGGTGGCGCGACCGTAGTGGGTCCAGCCGGTGATCTCCGAGTACCGCATGCGGTAGTACCGGACCAGGTCGGTTCCGGGAGGCAGCGACGGGCTCGGCGCCAGCTCCGCGCGCACCACGGCGTCGTCCAGCGGACCGCGGACCGCCAGCGACCGGATGGTCACCGACGACGCCTTCACGATTGCGGCGCCTCGCTCCGCCAGCGACCGGGTCGTGTCACCGAGGATGGGCCGGATCATCTCCCCCTGGACCCACGCCTCCAGCGCGGCGCGTCCCTGCGTGTCGAGCTTGGCACGCGCCGTCACGACCCGGAACCCTACTGCGCCGACCACGATGACCAGCACGAGCACCGCCTTCCACCCGGTGAGCGTCACGGTCTTTCCAGGCATGTCTTCTCCTCCCACGGAGGGTGCGATCGGTTGGTCATGCATGGGCAATGAAAGGGTGCGCCACCCTCGCCGCAAATACCTCCACCCGAGTCCCTTGAACGTGAGCGTGAACCCGCAGCAGTCGGCCGGGTCGATGCCGTAGATCTCCTCTCTCCCACTGAACACAAGTGAGAACAACTGAGCAGGGCGGGGTTCACGCCCACGTCCACGGCTTCCTCTCGTCACGAACCCACCCGGGGCCTCCGACGCCACGTACGCGAGGAGGGCGACCCTCTTCGGTTCATCCCAGGACCGGGAAGCCGCGGGTGCGGCGGTTCCGGGGAAAGCGCGCGGTAGTTCCCCCTCTCCTCACGCGTCTGAAAGAAGGTGGGATGCGGTCGCACCGGTCCATCCGGTTCGGGGGGACCGCTCCGTGAAGAGGGGAGGGGAGTACCATGGAAGCTGATGGACGGAGGTTCCTCGGCCGCAGAGAGTTGCTCGTCCGCGCGGCGCCCGCGTGCGCCATGGGTTGCCTGGGGCTCGCGGGCCTCCGGGACCTGGTGGCGGCCCAGGTCGAAGCGCCTGCCCAGGAGGTGCACAAGTTCGACCGCGAGCGGGACGCGAAGCTCTCGGTCCGGGCTGCCTATCGGATGCAGTACTCCCAATTCTTCACGTTTGTCCGCAACCTGAGGGACACGCTCGGGGACGAGGAGTTGATCCGGCTCCTGAAGCTCCACTCCACCGCCGTGGGTCGGAACGCCGGGGAATCCCAGGCCCGCAGCGGGCCGGACACGAGCTTCCAGACCTTCGTGGCCACCTTCCGTCCTCCCAGGTACGCCAACACCCTGACCCACGAGGTGGTGGAGGATACCGAGGACGCCTTCCAGCTCCGGGTCACCGAGTGCATCTGGGCCGAGGTCTTCCGGGAGGCCGGCCTGGACGGCGCGATCGGCCACGCCGCCGTGTGCAACATGGACTACACCTGGCCCACAGCCTTCAACCCCCGGTTCCGGATGGAGCGGACGCAGACCCTCATGCAGGGTGACGATCACTGCAACCACCGGTATCTGCAGAGCGCCGAGAAGCCCTGACCGGTCGTGGGGAGGCCCACGCGCCCACGCGCGTGGGGGAATTCTCAACCCAGGCCAGGAGCCCGCCGAGGCCCGCCCCCCCGGCTCGGACGTCGGCCCCTCTCTTGCCGTCCGCGTTGCCGTTGTCTACAATTACGACACTGTAAGTCGACAAAGGCGACATCGGATGAGCCATGCCCAAATCCTACCTCGGCGATCTGGAGCAGATGATCCTCCTGGCAGTGATGCGCCTGGGTGATGAGGCCTTCGCCCTGGCGGTCTTGCGCGAGTTGGACAGGGAGGTGGGAAGGAAGGTCTCCCGGGGATCGTTGTACAAGACTCTGGAACGCCTGCGAGAGAAGGGGTTGGTGACGTGGCGCACCGAGGACGGCACGCCGGAGAGAGGGGGCAGGCCCAGGCGCATGTTCTCCGTGACGCCCCCCGGTATCATGGCGCTCACGGAGTCGCGTGAGGCGCTTCTCACGCTTTGGCACGGTCTGGCAACGGCCTTGGGTGGGGAAAGGGGATGAGGAGGGAGAGGCGGGACCGCGAACCCCCACGCTTGGCGGAGTGGGTCTTGGAGCGGAGTGTCCCCCGTGGGCGTGCCGGACAGAGTGTCGTCGGGGATGCGCGGGAGGAGTTCCAGGCGCACCTGGATTCGACGTCGCACGTGCCCCCGGCCTTGTGGTACTGGCTGCACGTGCTGCCCATCGCCGCGCACGGGCTCGTCTTCGGGTTGGGTGCGTCACCCGGTTCGATCCCCGGTACGCTGGCGGCAGCCGGCCGTGACCTGAGGCTCGCGGCGCGGACGTTGACCCGGAGACCGGGGCTCACCGCGGCCGTGGTGGGGACGCTGGCCTTGGGCATGGGGGGGATCACGGCTGCATTCAGCATCGTGAGCGCGGTCCTTCTCGAGCCCCTCCCCTACGACGAGCCGGACCGACTCGTGGGGGTCTATCGGTTCCGGACCGACATGGCCGGTGGCGCCCCGCCAGCGAGCGCTGCCGGACAGAGCTATTCGGTGTCGCCCGTGACGTTCCGTGACTGGCAGCAGGGCGGGCGGGCGTTCGAGGCCATGGGTGCATTCGAGGGAGTCTCCTACGCCCTCGGGACGCCCAGTGGACCCGTCCGCATCTCGGGCGTGAACGCCACATCCGGTACGTTCCGGGCTCTTGGGGTCCAGCCGTTGACGGGCCGCCTTCTCCTGCCGCGAGATGATGAAATCGGGGAGCCCCGGGTCGCCCTTCTCAGCTACGGCCTCTGGGAGCGCGCGTTCGCCTCGGACCCCGAAATCCTGGGGCGGACACTCTCTCTCGACGGCGTGGCACACATGGTGGTGGGCATCATGCCCCCGGGCTTCGCCTTCCCGTACGAGGGCGTGGACGTGTGGGCTCCCCTTCCCGAGTCCCGCCGGGCCTGGCCCACGCGCAGCGGAGGCTTCCTCCAGGTGGTGGGTCGCCTGGCCGAGGGGGTCACCACGGCCGAGGCACAGCGGGAGATGACGGCCCTGCAGGCGCAGCTGGCGGACGCGTACGAGGGCGAGCGGGACCGTGGGGCGAAAATCTATCCCCTGCGTGAGCTACAGGTGGCTCAGAGCCGCCCCGGCCTCCTGCTGCTCCTGGGTGCCACCACGCTGGTCCTTCTCATCGCGTGCGCGAACGTCACCAACCTGCTCTTGGTGCGTGCGGTGGAGCGCGACCACGAGCTGGCCATACGCACGGCCCTGGGTGGGGGGCGGCTCCACCTCGCCGCGCAACTCGCTTCGGAGGGGATCGTCCTCGCCCTCCTGGGGGGCGGCGCGGCCGTGCTGGTGGCGGCCACCGGCGTCAGGCCGCTCCTTTCGCTGCTCCCCGTGGCCTTGCCCAACGCTAGTGCGGTCCGGGTCGATGGGACCGTCCTGACCTTCGCGGTCCTCATGACGATCACCGTCGGAGTGCTGACCGGACTGGGCGTGGCTCTTCGCACGACGCCGAGTCATGCCGGCTCGGCACTCCGCCAGGACAGTCGGGGGTCGGCCGGGGGCGGTCGGAACCGGTCCCGCACGCTCCTGGCGGTAGTACAGATGACCCTGGCCTTCGTTCTCCTCTCCGGTGCAGGGCTATCCATGAAGGGATTCCTGGGGGTGGCGGCGCTGGACCCGGGTTTCGACTCGGCGGACCGCCTCGCCATGCGGGTCCTGTTGCCCGAGGAATACCGTGACGACAGTGCCGCCGTGAGCGGGTTCTTCGAGGATTTGACGGAGCGCCTCTCCTCCCGTGGCGACGTGGCGGCCGCGGGCTCGGCCAGCCAGATGCCGTACTCGGGGGGCACATCCTTCCCCCCGGCGTCCTTCGAGACAGCGGACGGCGTGGTGAACGCCGCCGTCCACAGCAGCGCGGTGACGGCCGGCTACTTCGATGCCGCGGGCATTCGCCTCGTGTCGGGCCGCTTGCTGACGCGGGAGGATCGCGCCGGCACCCTCCCGGTCGCGGTGGTCAACGAAACGCTGGCGCGCACATACTGGCACGACGAGAGCGCCCTCGGGCATCGGCTACGCCTGGACCTCCCGGGCGACTCGGTGTGGCGGACCGTGGTGGGGGTGGTGGCGGACGTCCGGTACGGTTTCGGGTGGGCGCCCTTCCCGGAGTTCTACTCGACGGTGGAGCAGCGCTCCCTGTGGTATCAGACCGTGTTGGTCCATGCCAGTGGCGACCCGGCCTCCGTCTCCGAGGCCATGCGGGAAGCCCTTTGGGCATTGGATCCGGGCATTCCCGCCACCGTTCGTACGTGGGACGAGCTGGCAAGCCAGTCCCGGGGCTTCGCACTGGCCCGGTTCGGCTCCATCGCAATGGCCTTCATGGCAGGGTTGGCGGCGGTGCTGGCAGTGGTGGGGGTCTATGGAGTGATCGCCTTCACGGTGCGCATGCGCCGACACGAGTTCGGCGTCAGGGTCGCCCTCGGAGGAAGCCTGCCCGGCATCCTCCGAGGCGTACTCATGGAGGGCCTTCGGTTGGCGACGGCGGGCATCGTCGTCGGCCTTGCCACGGTACTCGCCGCGGACCGATTCCTCGACCCGTCGCTCTTTCCGGCGGGAACGCGGGATCCGATCACCCTGGGCGCCGTGGCGCTCCTCCTGCTTGGGACCGGTCTGGGTGCCAGCGTCCTTCCGGCGTTCCGCTCGACCCGCGTGGATCCGGTCAGGACGTTGCGCTCGCAGTAGCGCGTTGGTGTGGACCCCCGGGCAGGCCAGGGCCCGATCGGGATCCTGGGCGGAGGTCGGGGCGGCGTCGGTCCGAGGTAGAAGCGCCGGTGGAGCCGGCCCAGGCGCTCGTTGTAGGTTGCGACCAGGGCGTCGTGTGCCACGGCACGGCGCGAGATCCTCCATCGTTTGGAGGTCCCCCGGATCGTATCCCCCGCCCGCCACTCCGTCGAGTTGCCGCGGACGTTCCCGCGCGGTACGCTCCCGCCAGGAGAAGACCATGGACCGACGAGACTTCCTGAAGGCCGGTTCGGCATCCGCGCTGGGGGCGTACGGAGCCTCGCTGGGCGTGCAGAACCTGGGCGTGGCGCGCGCGCCGCTGGATTCCCCGGGCGCGGTTGCCGGGCGCGCGGCCAAGTCCGACCCTCGCGCCCTCATCATGGACGCCATGGGCGAGCTCCGGCCCGAGTACGACGCCGCGCTCATCGGCGAGATGCTCGCCAGCGGCATGGACGCGATCACCGTCACGCTGTGCGATCCGAAGCCGGTGGGGCCGGAGGCGCTCGAGCTCGCGGTGGACGGCCTCCTGACCTACGACCGCTTCCTGGCACGGCACCCGGATCTGCTGCTCAAGGCCACCTCGGTGGCCGCCGTCGACCAGGCGCGCTCGGCGGGACGGATGGCGGTCTTCTTCCTGTACCAGAACGCCGAGCAGTTCGGCTCCGACCTCGACCGCGTGGACATGTTCTACCGCCTGGGCGTGCGCAGCTCGCAGCTCACCTACAACGAGCGGAACCGGGTGGGCGTCGGGTGCCGCGCTGAAGGCGACGAGGGAGGGCTGACCGACTACGGGCGTGCCATGGTCGAGCGCATGAACGAGATCGGGATGCTCGTGGACCTCTCCCACGCCAACATGGCCACCATGCGCGACGCCATCGCGCACACGTCCCGCCCGCTGGTCATCTCCCACACCGGGTGCGACGCGGTCTATCCCCACCTGCGCAACACGACGGACGAGAATCTGCGCGGGGTGGCCGAGACCGGCGGCGTGGTGGGCATCTGCCAGCTCCGCCCGTTCCTGACGCACGAGAAACGCGACAACCTGCACGCGTACTTCGACCACATCGACCACGCGGTGCTGGTGTGCGGGACCGAGCACGTTTGCATCGGCAGCGACCGCGACCATCGCGTCATCGAGATGACGCCCGAGTACGTGGCGGAGCTCCGGCGCGAGGAAGGGAGTCAGGTCGTGGACGACGAGCTCCCCTACTTCATCGACGAGCTGAACGGCCCCGGGCGCATGGAGGTGGTGTGGAACGGGCTCGTGCGCCGCGGATACGCGGCCGCCGACGTGGAGCGCATCATGGGCGGCAACCTGTACCGCGTCTACGGTGACGTGATCGGATGAGCTGACGCGGGCCGGCGGCCTTCTTTCGTCGGCTCCGACGATCCCCCGGACCGGGATCGGCCCGGCTCAGGTCCCGGTCTACTCCGTCCTCAGGGCCTCCATGGGATCGATCCCGGAGGCACGCCGAGCAGGGACGAAGCTGGCGAGGAGGACGACCACGAGGAGCACGCCTCCAGCGCCCAGGAAGGAGGCGGGATCCACGGGGCTCACGCCCAGGAGCATCGAGCGCATGGCAGCCGCGGAAGCGCCGGCTGCGAGGGCGCCCACCACCAGCCCGGGCGCCGCCAAGCGGAGCGCGCCGCCGAGGACGGTGCCCAGGACGCGGCGGCGGGTCGCCCCCATGGCCATGCGGACGCCGATCTCCCGGGTGCGGCTCGCGACGGTCATGGCCACGACACCGTAGACGCCCATGGCCGAGAGGAGAAGGACCATCAAACCGAGCCCACCTCCCATTCTCGCCGCGCCACGCTGCTCCTCGGTGCTGCGCTCGACGATGGACTCCGCGGACACCAGGCGAGGCATGGGAAGCGCCGGGTCGACGGAGCGCAGCGCGGAACGCACGGGGTCGGCCACCGAGGCCAGGTCGGCGTCGGTACGGAGGACGATCATGAGCTTTGCCCGGTAGTCCTGCCGAATCGGAACGAAGACCTGAGGCCAACGCTCACCCGCGCGACTGGCGGCCAGGTCGGCCACCACGCCGACGACCGTTGCGCCCCGACGCTCCTCCCGACCCACGGAGCGGAGGAGAGGCCGCCCGATCGGGTCCTCCCCGGGCCACATGCGCTGGGCGAGGGACTCGGTGACGAGGACCACCGGTTCGGACGTGGGGTCGTCCGTGGCCGCGATGTCCCGCCCACGCACGAGCGTGGCGCCGATGGCGTCGAGGTAGCCTTCGCTGATGCGGGCATCCTCCGCCGTCAGACGCCCACTCTGCTCGTCGGGACGATCCGCCCGCAACACCACGGTTCGGGAACGGCTACGGTCCAGGGGAACCCCGTCGCCGAGGGCGACCGCGGTCACGCCGGGCGCCACAGCCAACGCCTCGCGCATGCGGTCCATGAACGCCTCTCCGCCCCCTTCGAGGGTGGGGTAGCCTTCCGCCGCCAGGTCCATCAACGGCGACGACAGGACGCCCGTCCTGAAATCCGTGACGGCCATGCCCTCGGGCACGAAGCCCAGGTCCGCCCGGTCCATGGCTCCCAGGGACCGGAAGAAGAGGCCGCCCAGCACGAGACCTACCAGGGCCACGCCGGTCTGGGCCGAGGCTGCGGCGCGCTGCATCCGACCGACGCGGCGCCCACCGCCGCCCGCGTCGTCCCTGAGCGCCGTGACGAGCTCGGGCCGACTGAACCGGAGCGCAGGCAGGATCCCGAGTATGCCTCCAGCCAGGAGCGTCAGCCCCAGCGAGGCGGACACCGTGGTGAAGCTGGTCCCGAAGCGGACGTCGGGCGCGACGATGCCGAAGGTGGTGGGCGATACCGTGCGCATGGCCAGGGTGGCCACCGTGATCCCCATGCCTCCCCCCACCAGGGCCAGGAGCACGGCCTCGAGCATCAGGTGCCGGGCCAGACGGATGCGGCCCGATCCCAGGGCCAGCCGCACCGCGGTCTCCTGCTCCCTGGCCGCGGCGCGAGCCAGTGCCATGCCGGCGAGGTTCGCGCATATGATGAGGAGCACCAGGACGAGGAGGGCCACCAGGCTGCCCACGGCCAGCGCGTCCCATACACGGTTCTGGGCCGGAAAGCGTTGGTAGCTCGCCACCTTCACGGTGCGCTCCGAGTTCGTCTCGGGGTGGTCGGCGGCCAGGCGTCCGAAGATGGTGCGGACGGCGCCCTGGACCTGCTTACGCGAGGCGCCGGCGGACAGACGTCCCATGGCGCTGATCCAGAACGCACCTCGGTCCCGCAGGTACGCGCTGTCCCCCGCCACGAAGGGGTGTTGGGTGAGGGGCACCCAAAGGTGGGTGCTGCCGAGGGTGGGCCGGGGCCCGCGGAATCCTGCGGGGGCCACGCCGATGACCGTGTAGGGCTCCCTGCTCAGCTCGATGGAGCGGCCGATGACGCCGGGGTCGCCCTCGTATTCCTCCTGCCAGAGATCGTGGCTCAGCACCACAACCGCGTGCTGGCCCGGACCCACTCCCTCTCCCGGAAGGAAGTCCCGACCGAACGCAGGCACGGCGCCGAACACGCGGAAGTAGTCCGCGGTGGCGTATGCGGTCCGCACCCGCCGGCCGCCGTCGGGGGCGCCCAGGGTCAGGTCCCGGTCCGCCCAGCCTGCGAGCGCCTCGAGGGGTGTCGGAGCGGCCCGCACGGCCTCGAAGTCGGGGTACGTCCAGCCCCACTGCTCCTCGCCCCGGTCCGCCACGACGAGCTCCACCACCCGGTCCTGACCCGTCACGCCCGGGACCGGCGCGAACCAGAAGGCGTCGATGGCGGTGAATGCGGCCGTGTTGATGCCGATGCCCACGGCCAGGGACAGCAGAACCACGAACGTGTAGCCCCCCGAACGGGCCAGCCCCCTCGTGACCAGCCGGATGTCCTGGAGGAGATCTCCCAGGAGTTCGGCCCGCGCGCGGCCGCGCACCCCGCGCCGGTCGATGTCTCTGCACTCCTGCAGCACGCGTGCGGGATCGCCGAAGCCACGTCGGGCCCTGGCGGAGGCGTCTTCCGGAGACAGCCCCGCCCTGCGGTGCTGCGCTTCCCGCGTCTCGAGGTGGAAGCGGACCTCGTCTTCCAGGCTCTCGTCCATACGGCTGCCGAACCGATCGAGGCGGAACAGCCTCCTGAGACGCCGCCGGCTCATGTCACCTCCTCGGTTGGGACCTCGAGGACGGCGAGCATGGCACGGGTGCTGCGCAGCCAGCCGTCGAGCTCACGGGCGAGCGCCTTCCTGCCCGCCCGGGAGATGTCGTAGTACTTGGCTCGCTTGCCCTCGTCGGTCTTCACCCACTCCCAGGACACGTGCCCCTTCGCCTGCAGCCGGTGGAGCGCGGGGTAGAGGGACCCCTCCTCGATCTGAAAGACGCCGGCGGACCGAGAACGGATGTGGTCGGCAACGGACACGCCGTGCATCGGGCCGTTCACCTCGAGGCCCTTGAGGATCATCAGCTCCAGGGTGCCGTAGAGATTGCCCGCGCGAACCGAGCCCATGTTGGACCTGATCACCTAGAGAGTCTACATAGCCTGTCTATGCCGTACTACGGGGAAACATCGCCCGCGGTTTCGAGGCGCTCCGGGGTTGACCCTCGGGTGTCTGCTCTCCATAATTAGTCTGCAAACCAGACTTCGGTGAGGGGATCATGACCCGACAGGCCTCCCTGGGGGAGTTCGAGCAGCTCGTCGTCCTGGCGGTTCTTCGCCGGGAGGGGGGCGCCACGGGCAATGCCATCAGCGCGGAGCTCGAGGAGAAGGCGGACCGGGGCGTGTCACGCGGGGCGCTGTATTCGACGCTCGACCGCCTGGAGTCCAAGGGGTTCCTCACGTGGCGCGTGGAGGCGTCCACGCCCGATCGGGGAGGTCACCCCTCGCGAATCTTCTCCGTCACCGAGGCCGGCCTCGAGGCGCTGCGGGAGCACCAGCGGGCGTTGCGCAACCTCACCGAAGGCCTCGACGCGGTGCTGGACCCCGGGCGGTCCTGACGGACGCGCCGGAGGAGCCGGAGGAGACGCGGCCATGGAGCCGCCACGGATCTGGGAGTCGTTGCTGCGACGGGTGCTGCCGCCGGGCACGGTGGGGCGGAGCATCCTCGGTGACCTGAGGGAGGAGCACGCCCGGCGCCATGGGCAGGATCCGGCGGAGGCGCGCTCCTGGTATCGCGGTGCGGCCCTGGGGGTCGCGCTGCGGGCATCGGTGGACCGGGTGTTGGGCAGGTGGTCGGGGGAGCCGAGGCTCGCCCCGCGACAGGGTGGAGGACGAGGAGGTGATCCGATGTTCGAGCGGTTCATGCGCGGTCTGAGATACGCGGCTCGATCCCTTGCGAAGACGCCGCGTTTCACCATCATCGCCGTCTTCACGATCGCCGTGGGGATAGGCACCAACACGGCCATCTTCAGCGTGGTGGATGGGGTGTTGCTCAAGGACCTGGCCTACCCGCGCTCCGACGAGCTCGTCAACGTGTGGAGCAGCGCGCCGGGATTGAACTACGACCAGTTCCCGCTGTCGCCGGACCTCTACTTCTTCTACCGCTCCCAGAGCTCCGCCTTCGCGGACCTGGCCCTGTTCTCGCAGGCGGCCGTGAGCGTCACGGGAGACGGACAGCCCGAGCGCGTGCGCGCCCTGTCGGCCACGGCGTCGCTGTTCTCCACCCTGGGTGTGGCGCCGATGCTGGGCCGGGCGTTCACCCCCGAGGAGGACGTGCCCGACGCACCGCGGGTGGCCGTGTTGAGCCACGCACTCTGGCAGCGACGGTTCGGCGCCGACCCCACGGTCATCGGCCGCACCGTCCAGATCGAAGGCGAGGCGCGGGAGATCATCGGCGTGATGCCTCCGGGGTTCGACTACCCGGACGACATCGACGTATGGCTCCCCGCCCGGCTCGATTCCGAGAACCCCATCACGGGAACGTTCAGCTTCCCCGCCATCGCCCGGCTCGGTCCCGGAGTGAGCGTCGCGCAGGCTACGGCTCAGCTGCGGCCCCTGGTGCAACGCTTCCTGGAATCCCACGACGACGGATCCCAATACAGGGCCTTTCTCGAGAATGGCCGGTACCAGCCCCTGGTCCACTCCATGAAGGAGGACCGGATCGGGTCGATGGAGCGTCCGCTGTGGATCCTGCTGGGCACCGTAGGCATCGTGCTCCTCATCGCCTGCGCCAACGTGGCCAACCTGGTCCTCATCCGGGCCGAGGGTCGCAGACGCGAGTCGGCCGTGCGCGCCGCCCTGGGCGCGACGCGAGGGATGCTCGTTCGGCAGAGCGCCATGGAGAGCGGGCTCCTCGCCGTCATGGGAGGGGTCCTGGGTCTCGCGGCGGCCGGCATCGGCGTGCCGGCGTTCCTCCGCCTGGCGCCGCCGCAACTTCCTCGCCTGGACGAGGTGGGCCTGGACGGCAACGTGCTGCTTTTCACTCTGGGCGTGACCGCCCTGTCGGCGCTTCTCTTCGGCATCGCGCCCATGGTGCTCCACACCCCCGGGGTGCTGCTGGCCTCGCTGAAGCAGGGCGGACGCGGTGGCACGCACGGTCCTCGCCGACAGCGCTCGAGGAACCTGCTGGTGGCCGGGCAGACCGCCATGGCCCTCGTGCTCCTGGTGGGCTCGGGGCTCCTGGTGCGGAGCTTCTGGCAGGCCCGGAGCACGGATCTGGGCTTCACGTACGACGACCTGCTCACCTTCCGGCTATCGCTTCCGCGGGCGGGGTACGCGACGCCGACGCAGGTGTCGACCTTCCACGAGCAGCTCCTCGCCCGGCTCCGGGCCCTGCCGGGCGTCGAGGAGGTCGGCATGACGTCGGCCATGCCCCTCGCGCAGCCGGCGCCGGGCACGGCGTTCGACATCGCCGACCATCCGACGGAGCCTGGGCAGCTCCCGCCCATGCTGCGCTTCAAGTACGTGTCGCCCGGCTTCCTGGAGACACTGGGCGTCCACCTGCTGAACGGGCGGACGATCCAGCCGTCCGACGAAAGCGACGGGAGCGGTCACGTGGTGGTGGACCGGGCGCTGGCCGCGCGCTTCTGGCCCGATGAGAACCCCGTCGGCAAGCTCCTCAGGTTCGCGGGAGACACCACCCGCTGGCTCGCGGTGGAAGGCGTCATGGACAAGGTCCTGGACCTGGGCATTCGGCGGGACACAGACCCCTTGCTCTACCTCCCCATGAGGAGCCCCGACGGCGACAACGGCTGGGAGGTACGCACGGCGACGTACGCGATCAGCGCGCGCAAGCCGGCTTCCCTGGCGCAGGTCGTGCGCTCCACCGTGTGGGATCTGGACCCCGACATCCCCGTGGCGGACATGCGTACCGGGCAGGAGCTCGTCGCCACGTCACCGGCCGTGGTGCAGCTGTCGTTCACCATGTTCACGCTCGGCATCGCCGCGCTGCTGGCTCTGGTCCTTGGCGCCGTGGGGCTCTACGGCGTGCTCTCCTACTCGGTGGCCCAACGCACGCAGGAGATCGGCGTGCGCATGGCGCTGGGCGCGGAGCGCTCCGCCGTCATGCGCATGGTGGTGGGAGACGGGGCGCGCATCACCCTGTTCGGGCTCGTAGTGGGCTTGGCCGGCGCCGCGGCGTTGAGTCGACTCCTCCAGGGGATCCTCTACGGCGTTGAGGCCCGGGACCCGCTCACGTTCGTCGGGACGGCGCTGGTGTTGCTGGCCGTGGGGGTGGTGTCGGCCTGGCTGCCGGCCCGGCGGGCCGCGGCGGTGGACCCCATCGAGTCCATACGCGTGGAGTGAGGGGGTAGCGTCGCGGCGAAGCCTGGTTGATTTTCGTCGTTCCAGTCTTCCGTTGAATCCCCGCCGCCCGCCGTCCGGCTGGACGCTCACATGCCAGAACCGGCTGCAGTGACCAAAGCCAAAGCCATCCGTACCTGGAGCTTGTCGCCGGAACGGGCCATCCTCCTCCCCGTCACCTTCGCGGCTGCGCTCGCCATCTTCGGCTTTGTGAGCGTCCGGCAGCACGCCGTGCTGTTCGGGTCGTTCATGGGGTCGGCGGTCCTGCTCTTCGTGTGGGCCGCCGGTCTGCACGTCCAGGCGAGGCGGGCGGCTCGGAGACTCACGCTGGCGGTGGTGCTGAAGCCCCAGCACTGGGTTCAGACCATCGCCCAGCTCGTCATCTTCTACTGGTGGGGCCGGCACGTGCCCATCGTGGTGGCGTTCGCTCCCTTCATCGTGGCGCAGCTCCTGTTCGCGTACGGCGTGGAAGGGCTGCTGAACTGGTCGCGTCGGGACACGCACAATTTCGGGTTCGGGCCCGTCCCCATCATTCTCAGCATCAACCTGTTCCTTTGGTTCCGGCCCGACTGGTTCTACTGGCAGTTCGTGATGATCCTCCTGGGGTTCCTGGCCAAGGAGCTCATCCGGTGGACCAAGGACGGCCGCTCGGCCCACATCTTCAATCCGTCGTCCTTCCCGCTGGCGGTATTCTCCCTCGCCTTGATCGTGACCCATGGGTCGAACACCACCTTCGGCGAGATCATCGCCAACACGATCTTCGATCCGCCATACATCTATCTGGTGATCTTCCTGGCCGCGGTCCCGGGACAGTGGCTGTTCGGCGTGGCTCAGGTGTCTCTGTCGGCCGTGGTGACGTTGATGGCCATCAGTCTGGCCTATCTCCACATCACCGGGACCTACCTCTTCCTGGACGCCCACATCCCCGTGCCGGTGTTCATCGGGTTGTTGCTGCTGGTCACGGACCCATCGACCTCGCCACGTACCGAGTTGGGGAGGATCATCTTCGGGATGTTGTACGCGGTGTTCACCACCGTGCTCTTCGTGATCCTCGTGTCGTCGGGGGTGCCGACCTTCTACGACAAGCTCCTGCCCATCCCCGTGCTGAACCTCATGGTGCGGGCGATCGACCGGCTGGCTGTGTCCCGGCCCATGGCGGCGTTGGATCCCGGTCGTCTGGGGGCCTCGCTGTCCGTCGGAGGTCGGCACTTCGCATACGGAGCGGTCATAGCCGTGGTGTTCGCCGGCCTGTACGCCACGGAGGAGGTGGGTGACCATCACCCGGGTCAGTACCTGCCGTTCTGGAGCCATGCGTGCGAGTCCGGCAACGGCCGGGCCTGCCGGTACGCGGAGCATCTGACGGAGATCTACTGTGAGAACGGCTCGGGGTGGGCGTGCAACGAGGCCGGATTCCGGCGTGTCGCCCAGGGCCGGCCCGGCGGCGAGATGTTCGAGCGCGGCTGTGATCTGGGCTACCCGGCGGCGTGCGAGAACGCTGCGGGCAACGGGAGGATCTCGAGCGCCGTGGCCCGGGGGGAGCCTCGCATGGAGGACCTGCCCATCGTGCTACGGGGCACCAAGCCCGTCCTCCGGGAGCGCAACCCCGCGACCCTCCTGGCTCTGGGCTGCCGCGAAGGGTGGGACGGGATGTGCGGCGGGTGACGCCGAGGGCTCCTTGGCTCGGGCGGGTGCAGATCTCCAGATCCTCGGTGGTGCGAGGACGCGCTACCCCACCACCGGTCGCCACGTGCACGAACGCCCGGGGCACACGGCCTGGGCCGTCGGCGCCACGTTCCGGAGCTGTGCCGGCATCCAGGGGACCCGCAGGTCGCGGAGCGAGGCACCGACGACCTCGATGCGCTCCGGCCGTGCCTCCCCCAGGCCCTTGGCCCGGGCCATTCCCAGCTGTACCACGTCTCCCGGGTCGTGGCTCATGATCCACGCCGCGATCGTGTCGGCGGCCACCAGGTCCGTGCTCGCGAGGAGGAGGAAGGACCCCAGGCGGTCGCGCATGTCCACGGTGCGCCCGCCGTGGCTCAGGGTCGGGCCGTTGCCTTCCACGCCGATGGAGAAGTCGATGATCGCCAGATCGGGCTCCACGCCCCGGACCATGTCCAGGTAGATGGCCGCGATGGCCGCCGGGCTGCCGTGGTCGAACACCACGCCGCGATCCGGGATTCCGTTGGGGAGGTCGCCGTAGCGCCACAGAGGGGCGATGCCGACGAAGTTCTTCAGCGACAGGGTGAGCTGGGCCCACGAATGGGTCTTGGCCACGGGCACCGAGATCACGCGGTCCGCCCCGGCCACCAACCCCGACACGCTGATCGGTCCCAGGTAGGTGGTGGACGGCACCTCCACCCATTCGGGCGAATCCGCTTCCAGAGAGGCGACCCGGACGGGTCGGCCGTACGCGGCGCCGAGGCGGGCGACCTCCGCCGCGAGGTTCGCGGAGTGATCGAGCGTGGTCGCGCTCGCCCAGGGGAGCTCCACGGCGTGTGATCCATCCCCGATGGTGACCTCGCGTGCGCCCGCCTGGAGGCACGCCTCCGCCACCGCGACCAGGATCTCCGGCTTGGTGCATTCTCCCGTCGCGAAGACGTCTCCGTTCGGGGCCCACGGCAGGGTGACCATGTTGGGCTTGATGAACACGGATTCGCCCTCGTGCACGACGCTTCCGATGCCGCCCAGATCGTCGAGCAGCCGGCGGGTCATGGACGCCAGGTCGGTCCCGGTGACGGCGTACACCCGTGCCGTGGGGTCGACGACTTCGGGCGGCTCCACGTCCTCCGGGTCGGTGGAGGTCGATGCGCAAGCACCCGCCGCGGCCGCACCCAGCGCGAGGGTGGACGTACGCAGGAAGTCTCGTCGGTCGATTCCCCGGTGCCTGCCGGGCTCATCAGGTGGGTCGCCCATGTCGGCCTCCGCAACGTATGCGCGATCGCGGTGACGGAAACGTCCCGGGCAGGTGCGAGGTCCCGCCGGGCGCGGCGCGCCACTCCTGCCCCACGCGACTGATCCTCCACGGAGGAATACGTTCGAGGGCGGCAGGAGCTACCGGTCCCGACCCGGCGAACGCTATCGAATCCCGGTGTCGAAGCCGACGGTGACCTGGGTGTACACGCCTTCGAGGACGTCGACGGCCTGATCGCTGGCCGTGGGGAAGGGGTCCCCGCGCTCGGGGACGAGCCGGTAGCGGCCGGGCTTCAGCCCCACGCGGAACCGTCCGTCCTCGCCGGAACGGACGCTGGTCACGTGCCGGTCCCCATCGGTGCGGATCTCGATGGTCGCCTGGTAGGGGCGGTCGGGGCAGGGGTCCGCCTCGCTCACGACCGGACACAGCGGGCCGAGCAAGGCGATGCCCTCGATCCCCTGGAGGGCATCGGGCCCGAGCAGATCGGAGGCAGCGCACGCGCACGACACCGACAGCGCGATCGCACAGCCGACACCCGCCAGCATCCGACCGACTCGGCGCATGGATCCTCCCCTTGTGAGGGCGAGCAGCACGTCCGATCCGACGAACGAGCGACGTACCGGCGATGTGACGGTGCCCTTACCGGATGTGCCCCCGCCGCCGGTCCGGTCGATGGTCCCCCCACATGAACTGAAGCCCCATCCCGTACTCGAAGCCGCCGTAGTCGTCGCGCCCCCGGAAGTCGACATAGTGTCGCTTCACGTCGAAGTTCAGGCCGAACCAGTCGGTGAACATGAAGTCGACCCCGGCTCCGAGGTAGCCACCGAACTCGTGCTCCGAGGCGATGGAGACGTCGTGCGTCGAGGAGGTCTCGGTTTCCAGCACGTCCATCGCCCAATACGGCCCGATCCCCAGCGACACGTACGGGCGCAGGGCGCCAACGCCGTGAGGGTCGAGGGGGAGGAAGCGCACGCCCCACAGGAAGGGGACCAGGGCCTCCACGTGGGTGTCGGTGCCCGCCGGGCGCCTCACCTCTTCGACGGTGCGCACCACCGTCCCCAGGCTCACCTCGAGAAAGAGCTGATCGCTGGCGCGCGACAGGAAGGAGACCCACCCCCCGGCCCCGTTCCCGTCGAAGAGCGTGTGCTCGTCCACGCGCGTCCAGATCAGCTGCGGGTGGCCCTGGGGCAGGCCCCAGAAGCTGCCGCGCACCACGATCCCGGCGGTGCGCCGCGAGACCTGCGCCGCCGCCTCGGAGGGCACGCACAGGACCGCCACCGCCGCGGCGAACAGAAGAACCTTCGCTTTGTTGGACATCGTCCGTTGGCGAGGCTGGCGCCTCACCCCTCCCCACCCGTTCGAGACTCGCGAAGCCTCCCGCCCAGGCGTCCACGCCGGGCCCATCCAGCCCGACGGTTTCTGCTACACCGTGCCGCCCCCGAGGAGCCGCACGGCATCCGCCTGCGGGGTTGAGGACTCGCCGTCGTCGGCACCCGCCTCCTCCCCGAGGGTAGTGGCTGTCACACCTTCACCCTCCCCGACCACAGGATCCCGACCATGGACAAGGCGGTTCTCGACGCCCTCAACGACCAGATTCGCATGGAGCTGTCCTCCGGCTACGTCTACCTGAGCATGGCGGCCCAGTTCGAGGACGAGAGCTTCGACGGGTTTGCTCACTGGATGCGCCTCCAGGCGCACGAGGAGCTGGAGCACGCCATGCGGCTCTTCGACTACGTGAACCGCCGGGGCGGACGTGTCACGCTCCAGGCGATCCAGGCGCCCCCGGAGAGCTTCGGTCGCCCGCTCCAGGCCTTCCGCACCGCGCTCGAGCACGAGCAGAACGTAACCGCCTCCATCCACGCGCTCGTCGGCGTCGCCGCCGAACAAGGGGACCTCGCGACCCAGCGGGCGCTTGACTGGTTCGTGACCGAGCAGGTGGAGGAGGAGGAGAACGCCCAGCGCGCGGTCGACCTCCTCACCCGTGCCGGAGACAACGACGCGGCCTTGCTCATGCTGGACCGGGAGTTCGGTCGGAGATCGGGCGAGGAGGGCTGAGCGGCGCCGGCGCCGTGCCCGCGCCGACCCGGTGATCTGTGGCGGCCCGGTCGCAACCTGTGCGCTCGCCGCGACAATCGAGGGGTCCGAAATCCAGGGAAGAGCGGCGACGAATCGGTCGATTCCCCGGGGCTGCGCGGGTCCAGGGGGAGAAGGCGCGCCGGTACACATTTTGCCCCATGAAGGGTCGCCTCGCGTCCCGAGGCGTTTCCCGAACAGCGACCAGCTCGAACTCGAGGCGGATATCGTGTCGGACCCGAGGGTGGAACCGTGAAGGCGGTCCGCGCGCTCGGCGGCGTGGTGATCGGGATCGTCGCCTACCTGGTCTCGTTGGCCGTGGGCGGATCGGTCATCGCGGGCACGACCACGCTGCTCGGCATGGGCGTGTGGATGGTCTGGGCGGTGTGGCTGGCCGGGGCGATCCTCACCGGGTGGCCGTCTCTCCTCCTTCTGCCCGTCGGCGGCACGATCGCCGGCGTCTACCTGTCGTGGCGTCGGCAGCGGGAGCCCCTGGCACGTCCGTGACCTGAGCGCCCGGCTTTCGGGGCGCGTAGGAACCGGTCGGTCGCGGGGCGAGCTCCGCGACCGGCGCATCGCTGGTCCCCACCGAAACGACGCTGCGCCCACTCTCGTAGGGTCCATCGCGCAGGCGGCACCGCCGCCGCCACCCGAGGGGAACCGCATGGGAGGAGTGGGATGAGGAACCCGGGAACCGCCGCCGTGCTGAGCTTCATCCTGCCCGGCCTGGGCCAGATCTACAACGGGTGCATCCTCCGTGGCCTCTTCTGGCTCATCGTCACGCCCGGCCTGTGGATCGGGAGTGGCGGCCTGCTGGGCTGGGTGTGCCACGTGGCCGCCGCCTACACGGCCCACAGCTACGCCACGCAGTATCCGCACAGGGACTGATCGCCGCAGCCCCGGACGGCTCGATCCGCGGACCAGGGAACTTCCCCCGGGCCGCACCCTCGATCGGGGCGTTGCCCCACGGAACGGTCAGCAAACTCCCTACAGCGCATGAAAAGCGTCGGGGCGTAGCATGTCCGCTGACGTCTACTGCCCATGGGTGGGCGTCCCGATGCATGCCTGTCGAAGTCTCGAAGGGGAGGCTGTCTTCGTGAGTCCATCCGTGGTGCCGCAGCAGGTTGTCCGTGTGGGTATTGCGTTCGCCGTGGCGGTCGCCGCGCTCCTGATCGCGAGGAGCGTTCTCATACCCAAGACCTTCGGCGAGCTCGGGCACTACCGGGCTGCCGCCGTCGACTCGATCGCTGCACACGACATCAAGTTCGCCGGCAAGCAGGAGTGTGCGGTCTGTCACGAGTCCGAGATGGACCGTCTCAAGGCGGGGCGTCACAAGGGTCTGACGTGCGAGGTCTGCCATGGCCCCTCGGCGGAGCACACGATGTCTCCCGTCGACATCCAGCCTCCGGCCCCCAGGGATCGCGCCTTCTGCCCTCTCTGCCACTCCTACAACGCGGCGCGACCCACCGGATTTCCGCAGATCGACCCGGTCGTGCACAATCCGCTCGATCCCTGCATCACGTGCCACGAGCCCCACGAGCCCGAGCCCCCGTACACGCCGGAGGAATGCAGCGCCTGCCACGGACAAATCTCCCGGCAGAAGGCCGTCTCGCATCACGCGAGGTTGGCCTGCACCGTGTGCCACGAGGTTCCCGAGGCCCACAAGATCTCGCCGCGTGAAGTAACACCGACGCGGCCCACCACCCGGGCCTTCTGCGGCCAGTGCCACGCCTCACAGAACCCCCTGCAGGGACTTCGCGCGCCACAGATCGACCTGACGACGCACAACCCCGAGTATCTCTGCTGGCAGTGTCACTATCCGCATTACCCGGAGGCGGGAGGCCTGTGATGCCGAATTCTGTCACCCCGGGGCAGGGCGCCCCGGAGAATGGTGAGCAGGCGGTCGACCGGCGCGAGTTCCTGAAGGAGGCCTGCGGCCTGGCAGGGCCCATTCTGCTGGGCGTGATCAGCCTTCCTGCGCTGGCAGGCGAGGTGGTCGGCCAAGAGCCGCAACGGCGCCTCTACGGCATGGGAATCGACGTCAGCAAGTGCATCGGCTGCGGCCGCTGCGCGGCGGCCTGCAAGATCGAGAACGACGTCCCCGCCGAGCCACGCTACTTCAACACCTGGGTCGAGCGGTACGTGATCCAGACGGACGGGGAGGTCGTGGTCGACAGCCCCAACGGAGGGATCGACGGATTCCCGCCCACGGTCAGCGAGGGGGAGATCGAGCGGACGTTCTTCGTCCCCAAGCTCTGCAACCACTGCATCGACGCGCCCTGTGTGCAGGTCTGCCCCGTCGGGGCGACCTTCATCACAGAGGATGGCGTGGTCCTCGTGGACCAGGACTACTGCATCGGCTGCCGGTATTGCATCCAGGCCTGCCCCTACGGCGCCCGCTGGATGCACCCCGAGAAGAACGTCGCCTCGAAGTGCACGTGGTGCTATCACAGGTTGAAGCGAGGGCTGGTTCCCGCGTGCGTGGAGGTGTGCCCGACGGGTGCTCGGATCTTCGGGGAGGTCGAGGGGCGCGCCACACCGCTGGCGCGGCACCTGAGGATGAACGAGATCCAGGTCCTCAAGCCACACCTCAATACGAAGCCGAAGGTCTTCTACGCCCACCTGGACGGAGAGGTGAGGTAGCAGATGCAAGGCTACATCTACCCGAACGAGATCGAGCTCCAATGGGGCTTGCTGGTGGTCCTCTACCCGTACCTGACCGGCCTCGTCGCGGGGGCGTTCATCCTGGCCTCCCTCGAGCGGGTCTTCAACGTCAAGGAGGTGCAGCCCACCTATCGACTCGCACTCCTCACGGCGTTGGCCTTCCTCATTGTCGCGCCTCTGCCGCTGCAGGCGCATCTGGGTCATCCGGAGCGGTCCTACGAGATCTTTCTCACGCCGAATCCCAGATCGGCGATGGCGATGTTCGGGTTCGTGTACTTGTGGTACCTCGCCGTGGTGCTGCTCCTGGAGCTCTGGTTCGACTATCGCAGGGATTTCGTCCTCTGGTCCCGGCAAGCCCATGGGCTGAAGCGGTGGTTCTACTACGCGCTGACGCTGGGGGCGACCGACATCTCGGAAAGGTCTCTGCGGTTCGACGACACGGCGGGTCGGTGGATCACGATCATCGGCATCCCCTCGGCGTTCCTGCTCCACGGTTACGTGGGGTTCATCTTCGGGTCCGTGAAGGCGAACCCATGGTGGAGCAGCGTCCTCATGCCCGTGGTCTTCCTCTTCTCGGCCATCGTGTCGGGAATCGCTCTGGTGCTCGTCATCTACATGATCACGACCATGGTGCGGTCCAAAGCCGTGGACATGGCCTGTCTCGACAAGCTGGCCACGTTCCTGTTCTACGCCATGGTCATCGATTTCTCGCTGGAAATGCTCGATTTCATCCACCGTCTGTACGAATCGGAGGAATCCATCTCGATCCTTTCCCAGATGATCTCCAGCAGGTTGTTCATCAGCCTGATCATTCTACAGATTCTCCTCGGTACGCTGGTCCCCATGATAGCGTTGGGCGTGCTCTCCCCGGCACTCTGGAAGGGAGGCCTCATCAAGGTCACGGAGGAGCTCAGGCGTCTCTCCTACCTGGGGAGCTCCGTTCTGGTGCTGATCGGAATCTTCAGCATCCGGTGGAACGTCGTCATCGGTGGTCAGCTGTTCTCCAAGAGCCTCCGGGGCCTCACCGTCTACAAGCTCGACGTGTTCGGTTTGGAGGGAGTGCTGGTGGCGACGGGCTTGATGATTCTGCCGTTCTTGCTCCTGTGGGGTATGGTCAGGGTGGCTCCCCCATGGGCCGATGCCAGGCCGCAGGAATGATCGGGGGACCTCGGGTCACCCGATCGGGATTTCAACAAGGAGGGAGTCTGTGAAAGCGAGGGACAAGGGAATCGCCGCGGGGGCGGCACTGCTGGCCGCGATGCTGCTCGTACCTGCGGTGGGTCAGGGCGCGTTCGTGGGCCCCGGTGGGACCGCGGGCTACCAGGCGACCAGACAGGAGCGGCCACCCGAGGCGACGGCAGAGAACATCGAGATGGGCAAGGGACTGTTCGCGACCGCGAAGTGTGCGGCCTGCCACGGGGCGGATGCCAAGGGCAAGTCCCCCATGACCGGAGACATGACGAACGGCGAGTGGAAGTTCGCCGAGGGCGGCTCCTTTCCTGCGCTGGTCAAGGTGATCAAGGAAGGGCTGACCAAGGACCAGACTGGAGGACCCGTGGCGATGCCCACGGCTGCGTCCAAGAACCTCACGGACGCGCAGGTCACCGCGCTGGCCGCCTATACGTGGAGCCTCAACCACGCAGGGAGCTGACCTCCGCCAAGACGTGTGAGCCCGCTCGCCCCGACGGGGCGAGCGGGCTCTTCACGTTCCGGCTGCCCGGGTAGTCGATTGCTCGACTGCGCCTTTGGGGCGCAGGTCACATCTCGGGCAGATGCACCCCGTTTCCCCGGAAGGCTACCATCGGATTGGCTGAGAAGCCCTTCAAATGGGGCATATCTTCGAGGTGGTACTTGAAGAGCACCGTCAGCGGCCTCGTCCCGAGGCCATCTCGGTAAACACGCGCCGGCCCTCACGCAGAACGTTGACGACGGTCTCGCGTTGCTGGGAGGAGTCGAAGAGCCCCTTGTCCTCAACCCACTCGAGCAGCCGGTCCGTGACCGCGATGAAGTCCTGGGCGTCCGCAGGACTCCCGCGTGGCCGGCCCTGCAGGGTGACGTAGACGGGACTGGTGTGGGCGCCCTCCGTCCGAGCTGCGACCCACGCGCTCTCCTCCAGGGTGATGTCCTCGGAGACGTCGGTGCCCGTCGCCACGACCCGCCCGTTGACCACGATCTCCACGGGGCGGGAGCCGTCCGGCATGAGGGCGCGTGCGTCCACGTGGATGGTCTGCGGAAGACCCGCATAGTGAAGCTGCGCGCCAGGGCGGGCGCCGTCGACCTGGAAGAAGAGCATGGGTCCCTGCGTGACGAAGCTCTCACCCCTCTTCAATCCCGCGATCCAGTTGCCGAGCGTCAGGGGCTTGTCGCCGAGGTAGACGTAGCTTCTCGGGGTGTCCTTGATCGCCCAATCGGGGCCCGCCGTAGCGGCCAGGTCGAAGCCGCAGTTCAGCAGCTTGTACCACACGTCGCGCGAGCCTGCGTTCCCGTAGATCTCGGCCAGCTGGATCTTGCCCAGGGCCACATCCACCGGCATCTCGTAGCCCGTCGATGGCCAGCGGGTCTGAATCGGTGCTTCTTCGGTCATGAAGTTGCCGAAGTGCGCGCCGACCGTGGTCGCGCCGAGGGCCATGGCCGCATCGAGCACGAAGGCGTTGGGCGGATAGTCGGCTCCCGCCAGCTCTCCCAAAGCGCCCGAGCTGATCGGCTCGATCAGCTCTTCCAGGTCCAGCAACGCCAGGTGCCCATAGGGATTGCTGCGGTACTCCTGGCCGTAGGCCACGAGGTGCGTGGCGGTGCTCGCGGAGGACACCGGTCCGAGCGGGAATTCGTCGGCATAGACCGCGTGCGTGTCCCACTCACCCTTCAAGGTGAGGATGTACGACACGGCCAGATCTTCCGCCTGGGAAACCAGGGGCCAGAGCTCGGAGAATTGCACGGGCATGCCGGCGTCGGTCGTGTGGATGTGGGTCTGTCCGGAGTACCAGCCCATCTCCGGCATGTCGATCCAGCGTTCCAGCCCGACGTCCACGACGCCGTTCTCTGGCACGGGGACTTCTGCCGGGCGGTATTCGAATCCGTGGTAGATGCGGGCCGTCTTCCCCTCGGGCTCCACGCCCAGCTCGCCGACGGCGCCGACGTAGAAGTAGGGTCCTGGCTGGAACTCCCAGAGAGGCGTCCGCCAGCCGACGTTCTCGCGCGTCAGGGGATACGTCGGACCCCTCAGGGGCGTCCAGTAGAAGTGATTCCGCGTGTCCGTGACCTCGACCCGTGCGGGCAGGGGCTCGCCGGATGCGGCATCGCGCACGCGGAAGCGGATGAAGGAGGACGGAAACCCCGCTGGCCTGGAAGCACCTCGGTCGGCGGCCTGTGCGGCTTGCGTGGGGTCCGGCAGCGCGACGCGGGAGTTCGACGCGGGCAGGAGCGCCGGAACGTACACAGCGGGGAGCGAGAGCCCGCGCGCCCTGATGCGGACCCGACCCGCGCCGGCCTCGGACGTCAGCGTAAGGGTCGATGCGGCGGGTCCGGGCTTGGACAAGGCGAGGTAGGCGAACGTGTAGCGGAAGTCGGAGGGCTCGAGGAAGAGGGTCTTGTTCCAGAAGAGGATCCGATCGTTGTCCTCTTGCAGCGTGCTGCTCAGGCGGCGCATCTCGGCGTGGACCTGTCCGGGACGTTCGTTCGACACCCTGATGAGAATGACGGCCCGCGCGCCGGGACGGCTCTCGAGAACCGGGTCCGGCCAGGAAACCGTCACATCCTCACCGATCCGGACGCGCACGGTCGGGAGCTCGCCTTCGAGGGATCCGAAGTACGCTCGGCAATCCTCGCGAAGGCGCATCCTCATCTCGCGCGCGGCGGCCACCTGGCTCTGCACGGACGGGTCGTGGATGGACAGGCCCTCCCTGTCGGTGAGATCGCGGATCCGCCAGGAGATCTCCCGGACGGCCTGCCACTGTCCGAACAGCTCGGCCGCTCGGGCATCGCGCAGGCGAAGCACCTGGATCGCCATCAGGTAGTCGTTCAGCTCGGCCAGGATCGGGTCTGTGAAGCGCTCGTGCGCCCGGGCCGGCGCGGGCGGCGGCAGAAGGAGCGTCAGCGCGAGCGCGAAGGGGCCGAGCAGGGCGCTTCGTACCAAGTGTCTCAGGCATGCCTCCTTCGGTGACCCGCATCCAGCTCGACGTCCCGGGGCGCTCCCAGGATGCGCAACGGCCGCTCGGGATTCAGCTCGGTCCATACACCCCACCCACCGCCGCACGGATGTCGTCCAGGCACAGCTCCATCCGGTCCATGTGCGTGCGGAACGACAGCACGCAGATGCGGAGCGTGAAGCGGCCGCGCAGCATCGTCCCCGTCAGGTAGACGTTCCGCCTCTCGTTCACCCGTCGGAGCAGCTCGCGGTTCATGGCGTCGAGCTCGTCGCCCTCGACGCCGGGGGGCTCGAATCGAAACGCGACCAGCGAGAGCTCCGGCGCGGCGACGATCCGCATGTGGGGAATCTCCAGCAGGCGGTCGGTCGCCCAACGCGCCAGGTCGAGCTTCTCGTCCAGGGCGTCCCGGAAAGCGTCGATGCCGAAGAGCTTGATCGGGAGCCACACCCGCAACCCGCGGAAGTCCCGTGACAGCTCCGGGGAGATGTCGCAGAAGTCGACGAAGTCGGCGTCGTGCTGCATGACCGGCATGTAGTCCGCGAACGTCGCGTGCGCGCGTCGCAGCGCGCGCTCGTCGCGGACGAGCAGACAGCCGGTCCCGTACGGCAGGAAGAGGCCCTTGTGCGGGTCGAGCGTGAGCGAGTCGGCGCGCTCGATGCCCCGCATCGCCGCCCGCCCGCGTTCGGTCATCACGAAGAACGCTCCGTAGGCGCCGTCCGCGTGGAGCCACATTCCCTCCCGCGCGGCGATGTCGGCGAGGGCACCCAGGTCGTCCACGGCTCCGGTGTTGGTGGTGCCCGCGCTCCCCACCGCGAGGAAAGGAGTCCATCCGGCGGCCTTGTCCTCAGCGATGCGCTCTTCCAGGTGCGCGACGTCGATGCGAAAGTGGTCGTCCGAGCGGACCTCCCGCACGTTGGCCTCCGGGAAGCCCGCGAGCACGGCCGCCTTGCGCACCGAGTGGTGCGTCTGGTCGGAGGCGTACAGGGTGCCCCTGGAGAAGTCGTCGGAGAGGCGCTCACGGCGCGCGGTCACGATTGCGGTGAAGTTCGCGAGGGAGCCGCCGGTCGTGAGGATGCCGCCGCTTCCCGCGGGATAGCCGACGATCTCGCAGAACCAGCGCAGCACGTTCACTTCGAGCTGAACGAGCGCCGGCGCCGCGATCCAGACGCCGACGTAGCGGTTCACCGCGGTAGCGACGAGGTCGGCGACGGCCGATGGGAAGAGGCCCCCGCCGGGAATGTAGGCGAGGTAGCCGGGGCCGGCAGTGTTGAACGAGAGCGGGACCGCACGCTCGAAGAGGAGGTCGAGGAGCCCGTCGAAGTCGGCGCCGGCGTGGGGGAGCGGCTCGGCGAGCGCACGGGCTTCGGCGCGCGCGTCTCCGAGGTACGCGGCGGGCTGGTCGGCCAGCGACGCGACGTGCTCGACGATGCGCTCGACCGCCTTCGCGAGGATCGCCCGCATCTCCTCGGGCCCGGGCTCGAGCGCCCAGGTCGGAGGTCCGACCGGGGGGCGGGTCATGGTGCGATCATCGACGCCAACGTGGTCACGTCTAGTTCCACAGGTTGAGCTGTCTGCTGTACTTGATGACGACCGCCCGGTTCAGCGGACCCTCCAGGGCGTCCACGCCGTGGGCGTCGTTGAACACGATGAACAGGCCCGTACCGGCGGTGTTGAGCCAGCCGAAGCGCACGTTGGCCGACCATGCATCGGCCTGGTCGCTGTACTGGACCAGCGACTGCAGGAAGATCCGGGGCGTGAAGAAGTACCCGAGGCGCAGGCCGGCCAAGCGGGTGATGAAGCTCCCCTCTGCGAGGTTCACGTCGTTGTACTCGAAGCGGAAGGCCGTGCTCAGGGAGGACCCGTTCCGCACGGTGACGAGCGCGGAGCCTCCGTGTCTGGTTCCCGACAGGAGGCTGCCCCAGTCGAGGCGCGCTTCGAACGCGACGGGGGCGGCCTGGTTCGTGTAGAAGTGCCACGCGGCGGCCCATCCGTCATAGGTCCCCGGGGGGACGACGATGTCCTCCGCGATCTCGAAGGGCTCTTCCAGGCCCTCGCGGTCCCAGTTCATCGCAGGGCTGAACAGCGTCCCGTTCGGCCACTCGAAGTGGCTGTCGACATGGAGGCGGGCCGTTTCCTCGAAGCCGGTCTCCAGGTCGCGGTACGTGTTGTACTGGAAGTGGGGGCGAATTTCCCGGAGGCCGAGTAGATGCTCGGGGAAGATGTGCTGCAGCGCGCGCGCCGAGTACCGTCGGTACCCCGCGCGGGGGAGAAAGCCCACGCCGGGATCGAAGTCGTAGCCGACCTCGTGGTACTCGAGGTTCGCTTCCCACTCGCGGGTGAGCAGCGCGCCGTCCAGGTGGAAGGCATGGTCGCGGCCGATGGGGTCCGGCGCATCGGTTCCGGCCAGGAAGGACGAGAAGGTCACGGCCTCGCCGATCCCGAGCTTGCCGTCCACCGCGTAGGTCCGGTTCACGTCACCGCCGGTTCCCAGCTCGTCGCGTTGAACGAAGAGACCGCCCACGCTGGACCGGTTGGGAAGCTCCTTGGCGAGTCGCGCGACGGAGAAAGCGCTTCCCGACTCGATGCCCTCCAGCCCCTGCGTCCGGATGTGGAGGAGGCCCATGTTGACGCCTGCCGCTTTCCCGGACACCCGGCCCCCCCCGCGGATCGGCACCTGGGCTCCGTCCTCGGAGATTCCGATCCGGCGGCTGAAGAAGAGCTCGGTCTCCGACGTGCCCACGGAGAAGAAGCCCGCGTTCTCCAGGAAGAAGGGCCTCTTCTCCGGGAAGAAGAGGTCGAAGCGGGTAAGGTTGGTCTGGACGTCGTCGACCTCGACCTGCGCGAAGTCCGTGTTGTACGTCATGTCGAGGGTCAGGCTCGACGTCACCTGGACCTTCGCGTCGCCCCCGATCTCCTCGTTGCCGTCGAACGACGTCTGCCCCGCCTGGTAGTCGCGCGACGTCGAGCCCAGCACGTAGGGCGTGACCCGCACCGAGCGCCGCACCGGCGGCCGGAGTCCCGCGAGCGTTCCCGCCTCGCTCACGCGGTAGAGGTCGAACTCCCGCGAGATGGGCGACCAGAACGACTCCTCGTTCGTCCTGCGGATGCGTCGCGCCACGTTGAAGCCCCAATCCTGCACGCCCCCACCCGCATAGCGGAGCGTCGAGAAGGGGATGCGGAACTCGGCGTACCACCCCCGCTCGTCGCGCGTGGCCGCGACGGTCCAGCTCCCGTCCCAGTTCAGGTTGAAGCCGCCGCCCGAGCCGATCTGCATGCGCTGGCTGGTCAGGCCCCCCTGGCCCTGGCGTCCGGCGCCCTCGCCCTGGTTGACGATCTGGCCGTCGTACTCGATGCCGGCTGGGTTCGTCCCGAACACGAAGCCGTTCTTCTCGTCGCGGAAGGTGTCGAGGACGAGGAGGACCGCGTCGGACTGCGCGAGGTCGTAGTCCCGGACCGACTCCCCCTCCACGATGGCCGCGGCCCGGTCGTCGTAGGCCCACACGGCGACGTAGAGGGCCTGGTCGTCGTAGAGCACCCGCACTTCGGTGGGCTGCGTGGCCGGCTCGCCGTCCCGGGGTGTGCGCTGTACGAATCCGCCGAGCGCCGGGGCGTCCTGCCATGCCGCGTCGTCCAGGCGGCCGTCGATGACGGGGGCGGCAGCGGCCCGGGTGGCCGAGGTCGACGGCCGTTCGGGGCTCGCGGGCCCGGCGGTCACGGCGGACTCCTGCGCGCCGACTCCCTCCACAGCGAGCGCTACCGCAACGAGCATCAGGATCGCGACGGCGTATCTCTTCATCGACGGGCAGCGCCTCGGGTTCGGTCCACGGGAAGGCCGAGCCGTCGCGTCGCGCGCACGGGGAGGGTGGGCTCGGCGTGCCGAAGATATCCGTGCGGGCCTTCCTCTACCAGCGCGGCGCCAGCGTACCGTGTCCGCGACCCGGGGTGGCCCGCCCCACGCTGTGGTTGCTTCCGCCCCACCCCTTTTCTAGCGTGAGGTATCCTGCCCGACCAGCCGCCGCCCCGCCGCGATCCACCGGGGCTCGCGCGCGTCGCGGAAAGGAGTCGAACCGTGCAGACCTACATCCTGATGACCAAGCTGTCGCCCGACGTGTCGAAGGCCGTGGGCGACCGGGAGAAGCTCGGCAGGAAGTGGATGCACCAGGTGAAGGAGAAGTGCCCCGAGGTGAAGTTCGTCGCGCACTACGCGCTTCTGGGCCGCTTCGACTTCCTGGACATCTACGAAGCCCCGAACGAGGAGAGCGCCGCCAAGGTCTCCATGATCAGCTTGTCGAACGGGGCCTTCCAGTCGGAGAGCTGGCTCGCCATCCCGTACAAGCGGTTCCTGGAGCTGACCGAGGAGATCTGAGTCCGGAGCCGGTGCCCGCGGAGCGTCACATGATGGGTCTCGGCCCGGTGGCTGCCCGCTGGATGGCGTTGAACAGGAGCTTGTACGTCCCCCTGGGCTGCCCGCGGAACTGCGGCCGGAAGCCGAAGAGCACGACGTTGCCCGAGCCGAGGTGCACGTTCACCATCGCCGGCTTCCCGGCCAGGTAGCGCTCCTCGCCCATGGCCCAGCCGCTCATGAGGAGGTCGTGGTCGGCGTACCGCGCGACGACCTCCACCTGCGGCTCCGGTGCCTCGGGCGTCGCCTCCCGCCCACCTTCGGCCGACCGCGGCAGACGGACGATCTCGAACGCACGGCTCCGACTGAACGCGGCCGCTACCTCCTTCTGCATCCCCGCCGCGAAGAGGTGGTCGGGATCCACGTCGGTGCGGATGAGGGAGCCCGGGACGAAGAAGTCCTCCGGAGGCAGGCCGGCCACCGCGTTCCGGACCGGGATGCCGAAGTGGTCCATGGGGAGGGACGTGGATTCGTCGAAGGCAATGACCGTTCCGCCCCCTTCGACGTAGCGCTTCAGCTGCGCCACGCCCTCGGCGCCCATCCCGCCCACGTACGCGTCGGGCATGGTGCCCGGGGCGTTCCCCTGCAGGATCTCCCGGCCGGGATGGTTGGGGAGGATGATGGCGTCGTACGCCGACAGGTCACCCCGGCGGATGTCCGCGTCGTGGAGCGTGTCCACCGCGAAGTCGTAGTGCTCCAGGAGCCAGAGGGTCCACCCCTGGTCGTCGACCCGCGAGTGCCATGCCTTGTAGAGCCCGACACGCGGCCGGCGCAGCTCGGAGAGGGGCACGTCGGGCCGGGTGGGCACGCCCGTGAAGCTCACGCCGAGCTCCCGCGCGGCCGCCGTCACCGCGTCGGACGCGCCGTCCCCGGCGGCCACCAGGAAGGTGCCGGCGGGATGATCGACGACGCCTACCGTGAACGCCCCGTCGGCCAGCCACACCCGCCGGCCCGCGGCCAGCAGGCGGTTGGCGGCACGGTGCGCCGCGTTCTCCCTCGGGCCGAACGCCCAGGCGAAGCCGGCGTTCCCGGCTACGGTTCCCACGGGCAGCTCGGCGAGGTCGGCGACCTCCTCCGTGGACGCCTGGAACAGGCCCTCGCCCTCCACCCGCTCCACGGTGACGCCCATCTGCAGCGGCAGGGTCCATCCCGCCAGGTCGTAGGGGGTCTCGGGCGGTCCGCCGGGATACTGCTCACGCTCGGGGTAGTCCCTCGACTCCATCAGGTTCACCACGTGGGGACGGAACGCCTGGGCCGTGTAGACGATGTAGGAGCCGGCGGCGAAGTCGAGCCCGTCCGCCCGGAAGGGGCGGGTGGCACGGTGGACCTCCACCCCCGAACGGCGCAGGACGTTGACGAGCTCCACGGCCTCGCCGGGGTCCCACTGGTCGGGTGGGATCACGTAGGCGAATGGCCCTCCGGCCTGCCCCTTCTCGATGGCGTCGCGCCCCATGCGCCAGATGTTGAAGAGGAAGTCCTCGCGGTAGCGCGCGGCCAGCTCGAGCGTGGCGAAGGTGGCCTCGTGCATGTAGTCGAAGGCGTCGCGGAAGTGGGACTCCGTGCCGAACCAGGGATCGGGGTACGAGATGCTGGTGCTGTCGGTTCGCGCCGGCAGGCCGCGGCGCACGCTCAGCACCTCGGGTACGCGCTCGGGGTCGTAGACGCGGGGCGTGGGTGGGCGGTGGGCGGTCTCCGTGAGGATCCCCACCATGTTGTGGAAATAGGGCGTGAGCCTCATCCCGCCATTCCACCACATGGAGTAGACCGAGCGGGACACGTAGCCCGGCATTCCCTTCTGCGCGAAGCGCGCCGCCATCGCCGCGCCCACCAGGTTCACGCCCGTGGTCACCCCGGGGTGGATGTCCGGGTTCACCGGGTCCGCGAAGGGCGGGATGAAGATACGCGCGTAGTCCGGGGCGGGCTGGTGGTGGTTGTAGACGATCTGCGGATACCACGTCCGGTACAGGACGTTCGACACCGCACGCGTCTCGGGCTGGTTGTTCATGAACCAGTCGCGGTTGTTGTCGGTGCCCGCCCACGGCTGGCCCAGACGGGGCGGCCGCGTCGTCTCGTAGGGTGTTCCCCGCACCTCCCGGTACCAGCTCACGTCGTTGACTGTGGCGTCGGGGTTCAGGACCGGGTTGAGGAGGATCACCACGTTGTCGCGGACGAGCCGCATCTCGTCCGTCTCCGACGTGATGAGCAGGTACGCCAGCTCGGGCGTCATCTGTGCCGTGGCGTACTCCTGGTCGTCCATGCCGCCGTCCACCCACACGATGGCCTTCCCCGACGTGGCGAGCCGGCGAGCCTCCGTCTCGTCGACGCGGGCGCGCGCGAGCCGCTCGGCGACCCCACGCCACTCGTCCAGGTGGCGCATGTTCTCCTCGCTGGAGATGATCAACAGGAGGAGCGGCTCGCCCTTGGCGCTCCGCCCGATCTCCTGGAGGGAGGCCCGCGGCGAGGCGTCGGCCAGCGCGTGGAAGTACGCCTTCATCTGGTCGTAGTCGGCCAGCTCGTAGTCGGCGCCGGGTGCGAACCCGAAGGCGTCCTGCGGCGAGGGGACCTGCGCCTCCGACGCGTTGGGGGCGAGGAGGAGCGCGGAGACGAGCGAGACGAAGAGCGCGTGCTTCATGGGGAACCTCGCGGTTGGGCCACCGGCTTGGAGATGCGGGCAACTTAGGGGGGACCGGGCGGCTCCGAAAATCCGTGCACGGGGTATTCGGCGCCCCTATCATGCGACGCAGCGCCCGCCGACCGACCCGCTCGACGCGGTCACGCTCGCGGCGGGGCAACGGCGATCCCTCACCCACGACCCGCGGATCGCCCGACCGCGTCGCACCGAACCGGAGGCGGAAGTCCATGGCCAATGCCGATCTCGTCGAGCGCCTCGCCGCGCTGCCCGCCCTGGACGATGTTCCACGCGAGGAGCTGGAGTGGCTGGTCGCTCAGGGGCGCTTCGAGGTGCACGAGGCGGGTGGGATCCTCGCGCCGAAGGGCGAGCGGGTCCACCGGCTGTGGATCATCCTCTCCGGTCGTGTGGGGGTTCGCGTGGATCGGGGCGTCGGACCCCGGCGAGTCATGGGCTGGAGCAGGGGAGACGTCACCGGAATGCTCCCCTACTCCAGGATGAAGGGCCCGCCGGGTGACAACTACCTGGAGGAAGAGACCGAGACCCTCTCCGTCCACGAGGAACACTTTCCCGAGATGGCCTGCAGGTGCCCGGCGTTCACCGCGTACACCGTGCACCTCATGCTGGACCGCGCCCGCAGCTTCAACGCCAGCGATCTCCAGGACGAGAAGATGATCTCCCTCGGGAAGCTGGCCGCCGGCCTGGCCCACGAGCTCAACAACCCTTCTTCCGCCACCGTGCGTGGCGCCAGCCTCCTCCTGGTCGGCCTGACCGACGCGGACGCGGCGGCGGAGGCGCTCGCATCGGCCGGACTGACCCGCACGCAGCTCGCCGCCGTCAAGCGGCTGCGCACCACCTGTCTGGCCAGGTCCCCTGCTCCCCTGCGCACCCCCGTCGAGCAGGCGGACCGCGAGGACGAGATCGCACAGTGGCTGGAGCGCCACGGCGTGGAGCCCGGCTACGCGGCGTCACTCGCCGAGACGCCGGTCGAGATCGAGGCGCTGGACGTGCTGGCCGGGGAGCTGTCGGGCACGATGCTCGACGCCGCGCTCTTCTGGATCGCCTCCGGCTGCGCCACACGCTCGCTCGCCGGCGACATCGAGCGCGCTGCGACCCGGATCCACGATCTGGTGGCTGCCGTGAAGAGGTTCACCTACATGGACAACCTCGGCGGACCGGAGGTCGCGAGCGTGGAGTCCGGGCTCCGCGACACGATCAGGGTCGTGGCGTCGAAAGCGAAGTCGAGGGGCGCGTCCGTGACCCTCGACGTGGAGCCGGATCTCCCGGATGTTCGCGGGACCGGCGGTGAGCTCAACCAGGTGTGGCTGAACCTGATCGACAACGCGCTCGATGCCATCGCGGAGGCCGGACACGTCCACATCACCGCTCGCAGGGAGCTCGACCAGGTGGTGGTCTCCGTCGCCGACGACGGACCCGGCATCCCGCCCGATGTGCTACCCCGGGTCTTCGACCCCTTCTTCACCACCAAGGCTCCCGGACACGGGACGGGTCTCGGCCTGGACATCGCCCGACGGCTGCTGCGGCGCTACCACGGTGACATCTCCGTGAGCTCCTCCCCGGGCAGGACGGAGTTCAGCGTCACGCTCGCGGTGCGTTGATCGGGCCTTCGCGAAGGGCAGCCAACGCTCAGAAGCTCATGTCATCGGGGATGTTGCCGCAGATCGCGTTGTACGTGATCGCGTACATCTCACACGGGCCGTTGTTGCCCTTGAAGTTGCCGTTCGGGTCCCAACGGGTCATGTCGGCGAGGTCACGCAGAGCGGGATCCCATCCCATGAACGGGCCTCCGAACGCACCCGCATTGTTGAACCCGCGTGCCAGGTCCTGGGCGCCGGTCTTCTGGACGACGATCATCGAGTGGTGCGGGGCGTTGCGATTGCCCATGAAGATGACGTCACCGACGAGGACATGGGATCTACGTTCCGCAACGTCGGGTACTTCGCCATCAGCACCCAGCCCAGCGCGGCTTCGTGACAGTTGTGGGGCTTGAGCAGGTTTCCCGGCACCGACCCATTTGCCGCGGTCACCAGATCCATTGCGCTCATGTTACACCTTCTCGAGGTACGCGCGGGAGCTCACGCGGTCGCCTTGGCAGGCTAGGTGCCCGCGGCCGCGTCGTAGCCGCAAGCCACCGGATGATGTGGCGTGGGCCAACACCGGCCACGGCGCGTATTCTGACTCCTTCCACGCTAGGTTCCGCCCGGCTCCTCGGGGCACGCGCCCCCCTCGGAACCCTCGAGGTACCGGCGGAGCCCCTCCGCCCGCGTCCGCAACCGGGGATCGTTCCACGCGTCCTGGAGCCTGGCCCGCTCCTCCCGCGTCAGGTGCCAGGAAAGCGGTCCCGCGACCGCCAGCGGAAAGACGACCCGGCACAGCACGAGCCCCTCGCCGACCCACTCCCGCCGCAGCAGCTCCAGCTCCTCGTCGTTGCGGCCGATCTGCGACGAGTTCCGCACCGCGTTCATGGCCAGGAGAGGCCCGAAGGCCGAGTACTTGAAGCCGCCCCCGTCCGGCTTGCCCTCGCCCTCGGGCGTCGCGCGGATCTCCACCACGATCACACGGCGGATGGCGTGGGCGTCGTCGCCGGGTAGTGCGTTCCAGTCGACCCTCTCCAGGAAGTCCAGGGCGGAGAAGACACCGAAATTGTCGAAGTATCCGCCGTCCCCGAGGTGGAACGCGGCCGAGTCTACGAGGGCGGCGTAATCGGGAAGGGTGTTCGCGCCCGTGACGCGTGGGAGGTCGACCGGATCCATCCACGGGCGAGCCATGGGCGAGACCCACGGGAAGCTCGCCGAGAGGCGGGCGGCGGTGGCGACGTCCAGGTCCGCGTCCGGATAGAGATCGGCGAATTCACGAGGCTCCGATCCGGGCGCGTACCGGGGCTCCCGGGCGGTTCCGGCCGCGGGATCCGACAGGGCCACCGTGGCGAACCGGACGGAGGCGCCCGTCTCGACGGCGGTGGCGTTGAAGATGTGCGCGGGGCGCCACCCGGCGCGGACGCCGGCCACCCAATCCCCCAGGCGCCGCGAACGGGTGGGGGACGGAGTGGATCCCCCGCTGGCGGTGGCCGGCGCGGGTCCCAGCCTCTCGGTGCGCACCGCCTCCCATCGCCGGTCCATCGCCCAGCCGCGGTCGAGCGTCGGCCACCACCGACCCGGGACGAGCCCTCCGGTGATCACGCGCCAGAGGTCCGGGTAGGCCATGCCCCACACCACCGCGGACAGGCTCGATTCGCCGGCGGCTTCCACCACCTGGTCCAGCCTGCCCGGCAGGATCCCGGCCGGCTGGAAGGCGTCGGTGTAGTACATCCCCCCCACGCTCCCGCCGGAGTTGGTGCTCAGCAGCACGATGGAGCGGGTGAGCTGCGGGCCGACGTCCTCCTGGAGTCCCTCGAGGACCCTCGCGGTCCACAGAGCCGCCTTGATTCCGCCACCGCTGGCCGTCACGACGGTGATGTAGTCTCCCTCGGCGCCGTCGTGGCGTGCCCGGACCACCTCGGTGGGGGTGGGCAGGGCGGTCATCGTGCCCTCGTCCGGGACGATCCGGTAGAAGTGGTCGCTCCCGGACAGCGCGTAGCCCACGCCGAGCCACGCGACCACCGCGAGACCGATCGGGATGCGGGAGCGGTCGAAGATCAACGACACGATCGTGGTGAGCCAGATCAGCGCCCCCGCCACGAGGAACACGTAGAAGATGGGCGGGAACCGATTCGCGTAGACCCGCGATCCCTCCCACCCCTGGTGGAAGAGCGGACTGAGCGCGAGGTACGCGCCGATGGCCACGATCGCCACCATCACGATGGGCGCGTGCCCCTTTCGGCCGAACCCCTCGAGGATCCGGCTCACTGGCTCCACGAAGGGCTCGACGATCCGCATCATCCAGCTGCGCCTGTGGGCGACCGCCACGCCCCACGCGCGCTGCCAAGCGGCGCTCACCCGGCGCTCGGCCCAGTACTGCATGGCCGTCGCGACGGCCACGGCGGCGGCCCACCCCAGGACGAGCTGCGCAACGGACGGGTCGGGAGACACGCGTCGGATGGCGAGAAGGAGTGGAACCGCCAGGAGTGCGAACACCGGCGCCCGTGCCCTGATGATCCAGGGACCGTAGCGGGCCACGAAGTCCCGGTTGTCCTGGACGCACGCCGCGCGCACCGCCTCGTCACCGGGCGTGTGGGTGCCGGTGCCGGATCGCCTGGCCTCGCCCCGTCGGAAGGGGAGCTTGTTCCGGTAGGGGGCGGTCAGGAATGCGAGGCGCGTCATGGACATGGCGCTGAGCGCCACGAGCGTCCCAAGGAACGAGATCCAGAAGACGTGCGACTCGATGATCAGGAGGTTCCCGAAGAGGGATGTCGCGCCCTTCGCCCCGACCAGCTGGGGGAGGAAAGCCAACAGCATGCCCGCGGCGATCGGAAACCGCAGGAAGTAGAGGTACTGGGCGAGGTGGAGCCAGCGCCAGTGGACCACCACGGCGAGCAGGAGGAACATCCCCAGAAACCACACGGGACCGGCCGTCATGGCGTACCCGGTCGCCCACAGCCATACCAGGCCGGCGAGCTCCCAGCGGTAGCGACCCGACCGCACCACGGCGGCGATCGAGAGCACGGCTACGGCGACCAGGCAGAGATACTTCGCGCCCGTGAAGGCCGCCGCGGCCCACGCCACCGGCGTCGCCCGGCCGGAGAACGAGAAGGCGAGGTACGCGAGGGTCGCATTCTCGAGGAGATCGCACGCGCCTCCGACCAGCGCGAGGATGGTCGCCGTGCGCAGCAACCCCTCCCCGACCCGCGGACGCTCCTTGCCGGGGACGGCACCGAGCGCGCACAGCAGCGCGAGGAAGAGCCCGGTGTAGGCGACGGGGAAAGCCACGTCGAGGCTCACCTCGGTCCACCCGTAGAGGGCCCGCTGCCCGGTCGACAGGGAGGCGAGGTACGCATGCGCCTGTGTGGGCGTGTAGAGGACGTGCGGGGTGCCGTCGGGCGCCGACCACAAGGCGCACGCGTCGAGCGGGGGCCCGCCCGGCAGGGCACCGCTGCGCGTGGCGAACGCCGCCGCGCACAGAAGGAAGAGGAAGGCCAGGAAGCTGACGACGGGGGGTCGGGCGAGCCTGCCGCAGGTCTTCATCGGACACTCCGGGCGAACGCCTGGTCGGCGGCGGGTCGGCCGCGAACCGGGTCTCGCGCGATCGAGTCTTCCCCGGGGAGGCTCGGGCAATCTTCGATTCGCCCTGGCTCGCACGCAAGTGCGTCAGCAGCCCCCGAGCTCCTCCCAGTGCGTCTTCAGCCAGATCCCCAGCTCCCGGCGGGCGAACTCAACCTGGTAGGAGGGCAGGCCGCCCCGGGTGGGCCCTTCCCGGAACCGCAGGTAGAGGCCCCCCACCAGGCCGCACCGCAGCCGGCCTTCACCCTGGGCGGCCTCCTTCCCCACCGCGAACAGGAGGGACTTGAGGAAGAGGTCGTCGGCAGGGCCGGCCTCCCCGGGCTCGGCGAGGGTGCCGGTCTTCACGTAGAGCCCGTCAGGGAGTCCGATTCTGCGCCAGGCCTCGCTCAGCCCTCCGGCGGTTCCATCCACGGCCACGCCCCGGAGGCCCCGCAGGAACCGCGGGTACCAGTCGTGGCGCCGCAGCCCCAGCTCCTCGGCGGCCGCGTCTTCTTGGGCCCCATCCGCCCGCGGCGCGAAGCCCAGCTGGATGCGTTGGTCCGTCACCACCCGGCCGAACGCGTTGGTGAGGTCCAGGAGGTTCCAGCCGTTCTCCCACGCACCGAAGGCATACCGGTACAGGAGACCCAAGGAGGTCCCCCGCGGGTGCGTCGGGGAGAGCAGGGCGGGGCGGGATTCCGAGGGAAGAAGCTCGTAGGGGACGTCCAGCGGCGTGCCGTCGGAATACACGACGCCGGCCCAGACCCGCCGACTCCGACCGACGGCGTCGGCGATGGTGGGGTCGGTGGGGACGTCGAACAGGTCGCTGAGGCCCTCCGACAGGTCGCTGCGGAGGAGCGCGGACCGCGGGACCTCGCCCGCGTCGAGGGGCACCACGGGGCGGGCGCCGTCGGTAGTGCGGCCGCCGAGGCGGAAGCGGCCTGACGACTCCCGGGAAGCCTCCAGGCGGCTCCCATTCCAGATCCCCGCCATGACGAGTGATGCCGCATATTCGTTGTCGGAGCAGCGCAAGAAGTATTCCAGGTCCACCCATCCTCCGGCAGGATACGCGCAGTTCAGGGAGGTCTGGAATGCCCTCCGCGTCGGGACGGGGGGGAGGCCGAGAATGCTGCGGACGCTCCCGCTGCGGGCCGGGATCTCGAGCGTAGCCAACTCCGGGCGCCGGCTGAGCACCGCCGCGGCCAGGAGCGGCTTGACGGCCGAGCCGGGTGTGACGCGCTCGAGGAGGTTGCTGCGTCCCCGGCTCCTGCGGTTGCCGACCTCCGCCAACGCGAGGATCTCTCCGTCCGGGATCCGTCCCACCACGAGAATGCCGAAGTCCACCGCCAGGGGCAGCCCGTCCAGGTACGAGCGGAGGCGGGCGGTGAGATCCTCGCTGGCGGCCCCGTCCACCGTGAGCTGCACCGAAGCCGTGCGTGACGGCCCGGGCCCTTCCGTCCGGGGTCGGTTGCCCAGCTCCGAGAAGAGATCGAGAGGTGGCGTGAACGCGCCACGGCGTCGCATGCGGCCGCTGATCCACTGCTTGCTGGACAGCACACCCTCCCAGAACTCCCCGTAGACCACGGGCTCCAGGGGATCGATTCCCAGAACCGACCCGAAGGACAGGGGCACCGAGTCCCCCGAGGACACCCGCCCGCCGTCCACCCACAGGTCGCTCCATCCCGCGACGATGGAGCCTTCTCCGGCGTCGTCCGCGGCCATGCGCAGGATCGCCTGGGGGATCCGCTCCTCGGAGCGACAGTATGCGCGTACATCCGATCCAGCGGGGGAGAACTCGCATACCTGACGGCGTCCGTCGACCCTGCGCGTGAGACGCACGGGGCGACGAAGGGGGATGGTGGCGCGGGGGCCCATGAGGCCGTTCCCCCGATGGACGTCCCGGGCCCGGACCTCCCCGTCCCACTCCTCCTCGGCGGGGGAACGGACGCGGAGGCTCCAGGCGACGCTGGAGCGAGTCAGAGCCGGCGAGTCGTCCCCTGTCCACCGAGATCTGAAAATGGACGGATTGTGCGGCTGGAGCCGGTCGAACCACTCGGGCCGCTCCCGCGCCAGGTCGACGCGCGCGCGCTGAAACGCGTTGTACGCCTGCGCCTGGTCCCACAGGAATCCAGCGGGCCTGAACGACGGGAACGCCATCGTGTCCGCCACGACGACGATGGTGTCGTAGGAGACCCTGGACCCGTCGCCCAGCCGCTCCGTGACCACGTCGAAGCGCACGAGCGACTCCTCGCCGGCCTCCCGGATGAGGTCGTCCAGAGAAGAGAGGAACACGTGGTAGTCCAGCCCTGGACGCATCGTGGCGTCTCCGGCCGTCCGGACGGTCTGGTAGCCTACCGTCCCGAGGCCGATGCCCGTGAGGCCCAGGAGGAGCCCGACGACCGAGACCAGCCCCACTCCACCGCGTTTCATGTCTCACCTCCTTCCGACGCCGGCACGTCCAGCCTCGCCAACGCCAGCACGATGCCCGTCGCCAGGCCGCTCACCAGCACCGCGTCCGCCCACGAGTTCAGGCCCAGGAAGGGCATGTTCTGACCCGTGAGCGGGACCAGTCCCAGGTTGGAGGCCGCCACGTACGCCGCTGGCACGGTGAGCCACAGTGCCCCGCCCACCGTCATGGCGAGGACGGCTCTTCCCGCCGCGGACTCCTGCACGGTGGCCCGCACGCGGAAGACCCACACGCCAACCACGAAGAGGAGCGCGAGATAGGTCGCCAAGACGGCCAGCCCCCCGAGCGCGCCGTGCTCGGACAGGACATACACGGAGAAGGTGTTCTCGGCGTACGAGACTGCGGTGGGAACGCCGCGGCCCAGGAGGGTCGTCCCCGCGAAGCCGGTGCCGGTCCACCCCGAGGCGGCGTAGGCGCGGCCGCCCCAAACCTGCTCGCGGGAGGGAGCCGCGGCGAGGAGCGCCTCGCTGGGGCCGGCGAACGCCAGCGCCTCTTCCAGAAGGTCCGGGTCCGAGGCGGCCATGCTGCGCACCGTCGCTCTCGTGATGGGGCCCGATAGCCCCGCGACCCGAAGGGCGTCGACCAGCCCGTTGCCCACGTCGGCGTACTCCCTCGAGAAGGACGGTACGTCCGGGGCCGACCGGAGGTCGGTCAGGGACGGCTCGAGGACCGACCAGGCGATGACGGTGACGCCCGCGACCACCGCCAGGGACGCCAGCGCGAGGGATGCGGGGAGGCGATCGATGCGCGCCGCCAGCAGCACCGTCACGAACATGGGCAGGAAGAAGACCAGACCAAGGCCGAAGTCGAAGAGCATGAAAACCAGGAGAACACCCAGAGGGATCACCAGAAGGCCCAGCGCCTCGATCCGGACCTTCTTCCGACCGCCCCCGGCGGGGGCGGCCTCGAGGACGCGATGGCACGCGAGCCCGGCCCGGATGCCCAGGAGGAAGAGCATGAACACCAGCGCGAAGCGCACGAAGGGAGGGATTCCCCTGGTGTCGAGGAAGACGAGGCCGCCCAGCACGAAGAGCATGCCGATCCATCCCAGGCCCGAGAAGAGTGTCCCCCCGAGGTCGGTGAAGTCCCGGTACCGCGCTGCGATCCTCTGCTCGGCACCGCCTCGGTCCCTGCCTACGAGCCACGCGGTCAGGCCCGCGGCGGCAGCGCCGAGGACCCCGAGGGTCCACGAGGGCCAGGGTGAGAAGGCATAGGCGCCCAGGGCGGCCAGGGCGAGGGCGGCGGCGAAGACCGTCCACCCTCGGTGCGCCGGGCGCTCGGCCCATCGGGTCCAGCCACTCACGTGGTTCACCCCGAAGAGGGTCAGGAGGACGAGCACCGGTGCCAGTGCCAGCTCCGGCGCGTGGATGGCGAGGACGAGCACCGCCGCTGCGCCGGCGGTCACCGCGTAGGACATGGAGGCCTTTCCCTTCCGGGCGTCGTCAGCGATGCCGTCCATGGGTGCCCGGTCCATGGCCGTCGCCGAGCCGGGTCGGGTGATCCCCATGGCCAGCCACGCGCCGACGCCCACCAGCGCCGCCACCAGACCCCACGCCGCCTCGAGCCGTTGCCAGAGCACGATGGCCAGGCTCGACAGGAAGAGGAGGAGCCCGAATACGGTGCGAAGTCGCGCCTTCCTCCGGAGGGCGACGTCCTCGGCGGTCGTCGGCTCGGCGTCGGGGCGCGTGCCACGGTGCGTCCCGTCTCCACCGGTCGCGCGGCGCATGCCCGGGAGGAAGAGCCGCGCGATGGGGCGCTCCACCGCTCCCACGAGCCGTCGGAAGCCGGGCACCCACGCGGACCACCGCCCAAGGGCGACGAGCATCACCCAGAAGGTGATCCACAGGCCGACGGCGGTCGCGGCGGCCCGTTCGTAGAACGGGGGTGTGTAGGCGACCCGCAGGCCCAACGCGAGCCGGATGCCGAGAAAGAGGAAGAAGAGGTTCAGGAACGCCCAGGCGGCGGTGACGTGGGGTGATTCCTCCTTTCGCCTCGCCCAGAGGCGGAGATCGCCGGAGAGGACGACGAGAGCGCCGATCACCATGAGATAGAGGGTCAGGACCGTGACGAGGACGGCGCTCTGCCGACCCTGGGCTTCGCGGCTCACGGCCAGGAGCACACCCGCGGAAGGGTCCTCACGTCCCGCCTCCAGGGCCGGAAGCGGATAGACCGCGCCGTACGGGACCGCAGCCGCCGTACGCGCGCCTACGATGCGCACGCCGTCGCCGTCCGACTCGATTCGGGCGAGGACGGAATAGCGGGTCGTGTCGAGGCCGAAGCCGCTCAGGTCGAAATGCGGTTGCGGAGGAGGCAGCGGACGCGTCGAGATCACGGCGCAGCGGTCCGCCGACCTCCCGCACGCCTCCGTGGAGGGGAGCGCCCACCCGGAGGGTCGCGGGCGCCGGACGAACGTGATGGCCACAGGGGCCGCGACCCGGGAGACGCCGGGGACGAGGTCCACTCCGAACGCCCACGTCTTGCCGCTGGAAGTGACCCAGACGGTATCGCCCGGTGCCAGGATCGGGCCGAGGGTGTCGGCCCAGGCGTCGCCCTCCTCACGTGACACCAAACGGTACGCAGGCAACGACACACGGAGCCGACCGAGGGACCGGCCGCTTCCCGTCCTCGTGAGCACCAGGTCCGCCGCGCGCTCCGGATCGGGCAGGGTGTCCCACGGGAGCTCCGCGAGGGGGATCCCGCGGGAGAGGCGCAGGGACATCCGTCGGTCGAGCAGAGGGTCGTCCACCGAGAGGTCGGCCGTGCCCGGTCCCCACACCAAGGCTCCCCTCGGGCCCCGCGCGAGAAGCCGGAGCTCGAGGCCGTCACTCGTGGTCACGACCCGGTGGCTACCGTCCAGTCGGGCTCCCAGCGCCGGGACGGTACCGGAGCCACCCGGCCACCAGCGCGAGGCCGGACGCACGCGCAGCATGTCCACCCGATGGGGGTTGCCGACGACGAAGCGTGCAGCGTCCAGCCGGCGCACCTCCACGGACCACCGGTCGAAGTCGGCCAGTGAGCCCTCGAGTCGGACGTCGAGGGCCCGTCGTCCCACGCCTACGCGGATGGGCTCGGTCTCCGGCGCGAAGTAGACACCCCTGACCTCGAGCCGCTCGCTCCGCTGGCGGTGCGTCTCGACATGGAAGAGGTAGAGGTCGAAGCAGACCGTCCCGGTCAGCATGAGCAGCGTGACGCCGAACCAGGAGAGGTTCAGGGCGCGTCGCACCCGGGGGTGGGACAGGACGCCGAGCAGGGCGAGGAGGGCGAAGACCCACAGGGAGAACCACGGCCAGCTCGGGCGGATCCTGGCCAGGTACAGCAGCGCGGCGGCGACCAGCGCCGTCCCTACCCAGAACGCTTTCGGCAGTCTCGTGCTTCCACTCTCCGGTTCCGAACCAGGCCGCGCGTCCATCCCCGCCTCCCTTCTCCGAGGGACGCGAGCGCCACCGGTTCCGCGGGTGGGGGGGGGCGTCTCCATCCCTCTGTTCGTGCCGGCCTCTCTCGCGCAGGGGCGCGGTCGAGGGGCTGACCGCCCCTACGGAGAGGGCGCGCGCGCCGTTTCCGGAACGTCCGCGAGCCCCGAGGACGTCGCCGTCACGCTTGCCCCTTCGGGGCCACGCGGCCTAGCATCCCGCGAAGCGCCACGGGGGCCGAAGGAACCGCACCGAGGAGGATGCCCCATGTCGATGATACCATCCCGCCACCTCGCCGCCCTGACCGTCGCCGCGCTGGCGCCGGCTGCGTGCGGCCGTGGGACCGACTCCGCACCGCCGAACGATGTCTCACGGTCCACGGCCGCCGCCCCGGGACTCTGGTCCGTGTACCAGGAGGAGCTGGCGAGCGCCAAGTACATCGACCTGACGCACGTGCTCACCCCGCACATCCCGGTGTGGCGGGGCTTCGCGCCCTCGACGTTCGGTCCCGCCCTCAACCCCGAGACCGGCGAGGCGTACCGGTACGATACGGACGGCTTCGAGGCGACCCGCTACGACCTGGGCACGGATCAGTTCGGCACCCAGCTCGACCCGCCGGCGCACTGGGCCCCGGAGTTCCCGTCCATCGACGAGCTGCCCGCCACGTACGCCGTGCGGCCGCTGGCGGTCATCTCCATCGTCGACGAGGTCGCGGAGCATCCGGGATACCACGTCCAGGTGTCCGACATCGAGCGCTGGGAGGCCCGGAACGGCCGGATCCCGGCCGGATCCGTGGTCATGGTGCGCTCGGACTGGTCGAAGGCGTGGCCCGATCCCGCCCTCGCGACGCGGACGGTCTTTCCGGGCGTGTCGCTGGACGCGCTGAAGTTCCTGCACGAGCAGCGTCATATCCTCTTCCACGGCCACGAGCCCCTGGACACCGACACGACGGCCACGCTGGAAGGCGAGTACTGGTTGATGCACAACGGCTACGCGCAGGCCGAGGGTGTGGCCCACCTGGACCAGGTCCCGGAGACGGGCTGCCTGGTGACCATCGGCTACCCGAAGTTCGAGGGCGGGCTGGGCGGCTATGCGCGCTACGTCGCCATCTGCCCGGCCGATTGGACGTACGGGGTTTCGGTGGGGCAGGTGCCGGAGGCGCCGCTGCCCAGGAGCGACCGGCCGCTGATGTGGGACACGGCGCAGGGCGTTCGGGTGCGCAGGTAGGCGGCTCCCCTAGCGCAGATCGCGCACCCTCACCTCGATGTCCTTTTCGCCGGCGAGCAGCCTCACGAGCTCCTGCGGATCCGTGTCCCCGTAGTGGTAGGGGTAGAGGATGCGGGGCCGGAACGCGCGCGCGGCGTCGGCGACCATCTCCGGGGTCATCGTGTACGGGAGGTTCATCGGCAGGAACGCGACGTCGATGTCCATCAACGCCTTCATCTCCGGGGTGTTCTCCGTGTCTCCCGCGATGTACACGCGCGTGTCGCCGAACGTGACGATGTAGCCGTTGCCGTCGCCCTTGGCGTGGTACGGCTGCCCGGGGGCGCGCATGTGGACGACGTTGTAGGCCGGCACCGCCTCGATGCGGAAGCCCAACTCCTCGCGCACGTCCCCGTTCCGCATGACCTCGGCGCCGTCGACGCTCCCGGCGCACGAGGCGCTCACCACCACACGCGTCCCCTCCTTCCGGACGGCCGACAGGGCTTCGGGATCGAGATGATCTCCATGCTCGTGGGTGATGAGCACCAGGTCGGCCTTGGGGAGCTCGGAGTAGTCGGCCTCGCGGCTCACGGGGTCGACGTGGATGACCTTCCCGCCCTGGCGGAGCATGAGCGTCGCATGACCCAGGAAGGTCAGGGTGAGGTCACCGGCGGAAGTGTGGATCACGTCCTCGTGGGGCATCGTCTGGGCTCCAGGGGCCTGCAGGCCCTGTGTGGTGAGGAGCATGGCCGTGAGCAGCAGATCGGTTCCCAGCATGGTTCGTCTCCTTCGATCAGTCTCCCTCCGGCGCCACCTGGTACTGCTCCAGCTTCCCGTCCGGCATCTGGAACGTCCAAACGCGCAGCGTCCGGCCCGTGAACACCGCACGGAAGGAGCGCGCCAGCATCCCACCGCGCAGGCCCTGCGAGGTCTGGCGGAAGTCGCGGGGCGGACCCAGCGGCGCCAGGCTCGAGGCGAAGTCGTGCAGCGCCTGGTCGCTGAAGTAGGCGTTGGCGTCCTCGGTGAGCAGCGAACGGTCGATGGTGCCGCGCTGCAGGCCCTCGAAGATCTCGAGCGCCTGTCGCTCCCGCGCCTGCGTGTCGGCGTCCTCGGTGGCGAACAGCAGGCCGCTCACCCCCCGTGCGATCGCGCCGGACGCGCTGGCAGCGTCCTGGTTGGTGAGCACGACCACGGCGGCGTGGTCGTCCGGGAACACCAGGTTCTGGGCGGTGAAGCCCGAGACCTCGCCGCCGTGGGAGACCGTGCGGTGGCCGCCGCTCATCCCCACGGACACGCCGAGGCCGTAGCCCGTCCCCACCCCGCTGCTCAGGAGCACCTCGGTCTCGAGCTCGCGGTAGGATTCGGGCTCCAGGAGCGTCTCGTCCATGAGGGAGATGTCCCACTTGGCGAGATCGGTGGCGGTCATGGCCAGCTCGCCCATGGCGAACAGCCACCCCTCGCCTTCCTTCGGCGCCCGGTGCAGCGGACCGAGGGCGTAGCGCATGTAGCCGGTCGCCTCCGGCTCGGTGACCTCGCTGACGTCGATGCTCATGGCGCTCCCCAACGCCAACGGCGCCAGGACGCGGCTGCGGAGGAAGTCGAAGAACGGCATCCCGCTCACGTTCTCCACGATGACACCGGCGATGACGTAGTTGGTGTTCGAGTACTGCCAGCGCGTGCCCGGGTCGAAGTCCAGCGGCTTCTTCGCCCACAGGTCCATGATCTCTTGGGCGGTGGTGGGCTCCAGCATCATCGGCGGCACGTAGTCCTGCGGCCAGTAGTCCTGGTAGCCCGAGGTGTGCGAAAGCAGCTGCCGGACCGTGATCTCGTCCGCGCGTGTCAGATCGGGAAGCCACCGCGACACGGCGTCGTCGAGGGAGAGTTTGCCGTCCTCCTGGAGGAGGAGGATGCACGACGCGGCGAACTGCTTGCTGATGGAGCCGATGCTGTAGCGGATGTCCGGCTGCGCGGGCACCTCGGGCTCCAGCTGCGCGTCCCCGTAGGCATGCGCGTAGACCAGGCGGCCATCCCTCACCACGGCCACGGATGCGCTGGGCACGCCCGTCCGTTCCAGGACCTGGCGCGCGACGGAGTCCACCCGGGCATCGAAGGACGTCTGCGCATGCAACGGGGAGGCGGCCAGGATGGCGATAAGGGCGACGGTTCCGGCTTTCATCATGATGGGCTCCCGGAGGAGGGCCGTGGAGGGGACTGGGCGAAGCAGGCAGGCAGTGGATCGGGGCACATGCCGAATGCTATCCAGGATCCGGGTGGAGGGGGAGTCCGGGCGGTCGCGGCTGGCTGCCCTCCACGCCCCGCCCTACCTTTGCCGCCCTCACACTTCCCGGAGGGTGCCCCGATGGCGGAGGAGCTCGAGCGCCTCACCAAGGCTTTGGCCGATCGCTACCGCATCCTGCGTGAGCTCGGTCACGGCGGCATGGCAGCCGTGTACCTGGCGGAGGACCTGAAGCACAACCGGCAGGTGGCGGTCAAGGTCCTGGCGCCCGACTTCGCCTCCGCCCTGGGCGCGGAGCGCTTTCTCCGTGAGATCGAGATCGCCGCGCGCCTCGATCACCCGCACATCCTCCCGCTGCACGACTCCGGTGAGGCGGACGGCCTGCTGTACTACGTCATGCCGTACGTGGACGGAGGCACGCTGCGCGACCGCCTGGACAGTGAGAAGCAGCTGCCTCTCGACGACGCGCTGCAGATCGCGCGGGAGGTCGCGGACGCGCTCTCCTACGCGCACGGGCACGACGTCGTCCACCGGGACATCAAGCCCGAGAACATCCTGCTCACGGGCGGCCACGCGCGGGTCGCGGACTTCGGCATCGCCCGTGCGGTGAGCGCTCTCGGAAACGAACGCCTGACGCAGACGGGATTGGCGGTGGGGACCGTGGCCTACATGAGCCCCGAGCAGATCTCCGCCTCCGGAGACATCGACGGCCGCAGCGACCTGTACAGCCTGGGGTGCGTGCTCTTCGAGATGCTCGCAGGCGCACCGCCTTTCGTCGGGTCGATGGAGAGCGTCACGCGCCAGCACCTCCTGGCCGACCCTCCGCCCATCACCGCGAGACGCGCCGCGGTGCCGCCCCAGGTCGCCGCGGCGATCATGCGCGCGCTGTCGAAGACGCCGGCGGATCGCTTCAACCCGGCGGCGCAGTTCGCGGATGCTCTGCGGCCGATGGAACGGCCATCGTCGGCCGCGCTTCCGGCGAGCCCCTCGATGCTTGCGACCAGCCCCGCGGCCGCCGCCGGCGTGTTCCTGCTGGTGTCGGGCCTGATGCTCGCGCTCATCTACCTGCTGGTGCTCCAGGTCGGGCTTCCGATGTGGGTCTTCGCGACGGCGATCGGCCTCCTCGTGGTGGGCCTGCCGATCATCGTCGGCGCGGCGATCGCGGAACGGAGGCGTGGCGCCGGCGCCCCTCCGGGGTTGCTGAGCTGGCGCAAGGCGCTGTGGGGCGGCGGGGCCGCCTTCGGCGCCCTCGCGCTCATGAGCGGCGGGTGGGTCGCGAGCCGGGCGATGGGGATCGGGCCGGCGGCGTCGCTGGTCTCGAGCGGCGCGATGTCGTCCCGCGAGCGGGTCGTCCTCGCCGACTTCGAGAACCGCGGGGGTGACTCGACGCAGGTCGTGACCGTCACCGAGCTGGTGCGCATCGGCCTCTCGCGTTCGGCGAGCATCTCGGTCGTCGCCCCCGACCAGGTGGGCCGCATCCTAGAGATGATGCAGCGGGACCTGGCCGACGGGCTCCCGCCGGAGGTCGCGAGGGAAGCCGCGGTCCGCGACGGCATCAAGGGCGTCATCACCGGTGAGGTGATCCCGGTGGGCAGCGGGGTGACGATCAACGCCCGCCTGGTCTCGACGCAGGGCGCCGTCCTCCTGGAGGAGACGGAGAGCGTGCGCGGCGAGGACGACCTGGTGGCCGGCGTCGACCGGCTCACGGCCAAGCTGCGCGAGCACTTCGGTGAGTCGCTGCGCAGCATCCGCGCCGACGAGCCCCTCGACCGCGTGACGACGGGCTCCATGAAGGCGCTACGCGTCTTCTCCCTCGGCCTGAAGGCCCTCGACCAGGGCGACGCCACGCGCGCCATGACGCTGATGGACGAGGCCATCGCGGCGGATTCGTCGTTCGCGATGGCGTACCGCAAGCTGGCCGTGATCTTGCGCAACGCCTCCGAGCAGCGCGCCCGCTCCGTCGTGGCGGCGACCAAGGCCTACGAGCACCGCGACCACCTCACGGACCGCGAGCGCTATCTGGTGATCGCCGCCTACCACATGATCGTGACCGGGAACGTCGACGAGCAGATCGCCAACTACCGGAACGTGCTCGACCGCTACCCGGACGACACGTACTCGCTGACGAACATGGGGGTGATCTATTCCCAGTTGAGGGACTTCCCGAGGGCGGCGGAGTACGCGCGACGCGCCATCGCGGTCGACTCCACGCAGCCGAACAACTACGAGAACCTGGTCGAGACGCTCGGGCGCATGTCGATGTTCGACTCGGCCGACGCGGTGGCACGCCACTTCGAGCGGCGCTTCCCGACCAACCCGGAGGTGAAGCTGTCGTACCTGATCAACGAGGCGATGCGGCAGGACTACGACAGCGCGGCGGTGCTCACCGAGGGGCTGCTCGCGGATCAGCGCGGCACCGTCTATTGGGAGGCCATCGCCTACGAGTGGTGGGGGCATCTCGATGCCCTGCGTGGGCAGCTGCGCTCGGCGCGCAACCGGTGGGCGCAGGCGTTTCACCTCACGGAGGCGCGCGGATTGGAGGGGACCTATCTCGAACGAACGGCACGCCGGGCCCTGGCGGAGCGCATGCTGCTCGACGATCCGGCCGTGGGGCGCCGGCTCCTCGACGAGGCGTTGGCGCGCTATCCCCTGGAGAGCCTCACGCCGCTGGACCGACCCTACGGGTTCCTGGCGATGGCGTACGCCGCAGCCGGCCAGACGCGACGCGCCCAGGCCCTGATCGACGAATACGCCCGCACGGAGGCGGCCGATCACGGCCAGGAGGCCGAGCGTTGGGCCCAGGGGGCCCGGGGCGTCATCGCCCTCGAGGAGGAAAGGCCCGACGACGCGATCGTCGCGTTCCGCAAGTTCGACGACGGCAACGCCTGCGCGACGTGCGCCGCCCCGTGGTTGGCCCGGGCGTACGAGCAGGTCGAGAACCAGGATTCAGTGCGCGTGCTGTACGAGCGGTTCGTCGGCCTGCCGTCGTCCGACGTCTGGTACGACGACGCCCACCTCGCCCATGCGTACCTTCGGCTGGGCGAGCTGTACGAGGAGCGCGGAGACGGCGAGAAGGCGCTCGGCGCCTACGATCACCTGCAGCGACTGCTGCACGCCGCGGACCCCGAGATGGAGCCGATGCGGGTGCGCGCCGAGCAGGCGATCGCGCGCCTGCGGAGTGATTCGACCCAAGACTGAGGCGACGGTGGTGCTCGACCACCGCCCTGGAGGAGAACACGATGATGCACCGAACGACCACCCCGCGTACCGCGACCGCGCTGTGCCCGTTTCTCGTGGTGGCGGCCACGGCTCTCCTCGGCGCTCCGCTGGCGGGACAGGCGCGTGCCGAGCCCCTGAGCACCCCCAGGGACGGGCCGCTGATCCACGGGTTCGGGGCCGTCTACGACGTCCCGCTCACGGATCTCGAGACGCCCCTGGACATGGAGTACAGGGTGGTCTTCGAGGTGAGCCAGTCGAGCGATCCGGGCACGGTGAACCCGTGGCTCAACACGGTGGCCCGCTTCCTGAACATGCACGCCCGGGCGGGCGTGCCCCTGGACCACATGCACCTCGCGGTCGTCATGCACGGCGAAGCCGCGAAGGACGCGCTGCGGGAGGAGCCGTTCCGTGATCGCTACGGCGTCGACAACGCGAACGTGGAGCTTCTGCGCCAGCTCTCCGAGGCCGGCGTCGAGCTCTACATATGCGGCCAGAGCGCCCAGAGCCGGGGACTCCCGCACGACCAGCTCGTGGAGCCGATCCGGATGGCGCTGTCCGCGATGACGGCGCTGTCGGCGCTGCACGCGCGAGGATACTGGCGCGTGAACTGAGAGGGGCATTCGTGTGGCGGCCGCCGCGAAGGCGGCCGCCACGCACGGTCCGGACCGCCCCTACTCCTCCTTGTACAGCATCCCGCCGATGAACGCGGCGATGAGCATGCACACGAGGAAGACCAGGGCCCCGGTGATCATGTAGCCCCACGTCCACATTCCCATGAACGTCATGCCGAGGTACATCAAGAACGCCACCGCCCAGACCTGCAGCCCCGCGAGCGCGGCGGTCTTCACGCCGGGTCCGAACCGCGGTCGCATCGCGGCGTAGGTCCATACCAGCAGGATTCCGAACAGCAGGTCCAGGATGACGAACACCACCGCCATGGCGGCGCCCTGGGTATTCGCGGCGAGGTCCGGGTTGAGGGCGTTCAGCGCCGCGGTGTTCTGGTCTGCGAACAGCAGGCCGTTCGCCACCAGATCGAGGACCGCCAGGACGACACCTCCCACGAGTCCCCCGACGACGACTTTCCGCGTGTTGATGGCCATCTCGCCTCCTTGGGTTGCGGGTGCGCGTCCGCTTCAGCTCAGGTCCAGCAGCGTCTGGAACTCCGGGCAGTTCCTCCGTACCGGCACCGTCTCCCAATCCCGGTGCCACCACTCGCCGCCCCAGGCCTGTTGGTAGGCGAAGCCGGCCTGCGTGGCTTCGCGGTACAGCTCGATGGCGCGCTCACAACGGCCGAGCGCCCCGTGGATGGCCGCCTGGTAGCGCAGGTTGTTGCCCGTGGAGGCAGAGGCGTGGTCCTCCAGGCGGGCCAGTGCTTCCTCGGCGGCCTGCGTGTCGCCGACGATGGCCGCCGCCGCCCCGAACCATCCGATCTGGTCCGGCGTCGTCGCATCGTCCACGACGGGCACCAGCACGTCGTACGCTTCCTGGACTCGCCCGGCGAAACCGAGAGCGTCAGCCAGCTGCATGGTGTTGCCGACGTCTCGGTAGTGGTCCACCACCCGCTCCTGGAGCTCCTGGCCCAGGTCGGGCTGGCCGTGGACCATCAACTCGGTGGCGATGTCCTCGAGGTTCTCCCAATAGCCGCTGTCCTCGTGCGTCTCCAGGAGCATCACGGTCGTGTCGACCTGAGCCTGTACGACGTCCGCCTGTCCCATCCCGGCGCGGGCCATCATCTCGTTCCAGATCCACCACGGATCGTCCGGGAAGTCCGTGCGGGCGAGCTGCGCCTCGGCCAGCTCCGTCTCGTGGTCCCCGACCGCGTGCAGCGCCATCAGGTACTGGGTGCGGAAGGGCGTCCACGTCCTGGCCCAGTAGCTGCCCCGGTCCACCAGCTCCTGCCGCCGGCCGAGCCACTCCACGGCTTCGGGAAAGTGGCCGGCCCGGTTGGCGCGGAACCCCACCGCGTACGTCCAACCCAGCGGGTCCAGCGCCGCCGCTCCCCTGGCCGCCGCCAGCGCCTCCTCGGGGTTGCCCCGATACCACGGGATGTTGAACCGCTCCAGCTCCGTGAGGCGGTCGGCGCGGGCCTCGATGACCGCGAGAAGGGAATCGCCCACCGCCGGGCGGCCCATGTTGCGGTGCACCGCCGTCGCCGTGAAGAGGGGATTCAGGTTCATCGTGTCCGCGGCGTACGCGCGGTAGAAGTAGGGCAACGACTCCTCCTGCTTGTACTGCGCGAACAGCGAGTCGCCCTGCTTCGTGACCCGGTACGCTTCCAGGGTCGGCACGGTGTAGTACCAGGGCGCGGTCGATTCCGGGTCGAGGTGCATCGCCAGGGCTCCGGCCACCCGGCTGGCGAGCCGATCGACGGCACGGGATGGATCGGACGCCGGGCCGTGCTCGGGAGGAAGCACGTGCTTGCGGGACGCGTCGAGGGGATCGACGATCTCCGCAGTCAGCTCCACCTGGTCCCCGACGCGGGCGACGGTCCCCCGCAGGATCATCCCCGCGCCGGTCTCCGAGGCGATCGTGCCGAGGGGATCGCCGGGCGAGACCCCCTCGCTGTCGGCGACCCGCACGACCTCCGCGCCGTCGACACCGGCGGCCGCCGAGCTGACGGCCCCTTCGACGGCCTGCGCCACGTCCGCGTTACCGTCGGGATCCGCGAAGGGGAGCAGCGCCATCCGACCCTCGACGAGGGCCGGAGCCTCCTCATCCGCCGGGGCGCATCCCCCCGCGAGGGTGAGCGCGCAGCCTGCGACGATCACCCCGCCCACCCACCTCCCTGACCACGGGTTCCATCGGATCGTGGGGATCATAGGCCACCTCCGGGTGTGGGTCGCGTGGGAGGGTCCCGTTTCGGCGGGGCGTGTAGGGTGCAAGGATTCCACCGGCGCTGCCCGGACGCAAGCTTCCGCGGGTCGGGCAGGACGCGTCGTCCATCGACGTCGACCGGCGGCAGGTCGTGCTCTGCCGCGTCTGCCGCTCCCTCGTGGACACCCGGATCGAGGCGAAGCTGCAGGCGCGGCTCAGCGAGGTACAGGCCCGGACCAGGGCCCTGATCGAGGAGCGCGTGGCCGGCATCCGTCAGGAGAGGACGATTCGTTGACGGGGGAGATCGGCTGTGTGGCCGGCCCGCGTCGTCCAGCTTGCGGTGCGCCACCGCGAAGAGGCGGGTAGCGCTCGAGGTCCGTTTCATGCATGTCGGCGCTCGTGCGGAAGGATGGGCGGTCACGTCGGCTCCGTGTGACGCCGTCCCCTGTCACACTACGGCAGTCCGTCCGTGTGCCCGGTGGAGGCCACACCGTGAATACCGAGCCACGGAACGGAACGATGCACGAGAGAACCCGATATCCACGCACCAACCCTGCTGCCTACCGCGCCATGAAGGCGATGCAGGGATACCGTGACGACGAGCCGCTGACGCGGCGGGAGTTCGCCGCGGCCGCCGCGCGCGCGCTGGGCGTGCCCACCCACCCCTCCTGACTCGCGCCGCGCCCACCCCCGCCACAGATTGCCCGAGGACTCGCAGGGCACCCGAGCGGGAGGCGTGATCATGACCCTTTCCCGTCGTGGCTTCGTCGCAGGCGTCGCCGCCGGCGCGCTGGCCCGACCCCTCCGCCTCGAGGCGGCGATTCCCCGCGCGGTGACCACGCCCGCCGACCGCTTCGACCCCTGGATCGAGGTCGAGCCCGAAGCGCTCCGCCACAACGTGGCCGTGGTGAGCCGGCTCACCGCCGGGCGGCCGATCCTCGCGGTCGTGAAGAACAACGCCTACGGGCTCGGCCTGGCCGAGGTGGCCTCCGCGCTCGAGCCTCTGCCCGAGATCGCCGGCTTCGCCGTCGTGAAGACCGACGCCGCCCTCCGGCTCCGCGACGCCGGCGTGACGAAGCCCGTCCTCCTCATGGGCCTCTTCGGCGACGAGGACGGCGCGGAGCTGGTGCGCAGCGGCGTCCACCTGGCGCTCACGACGGACGACGCGGCGGACCGGGTCGCGCGGGCGCAGCGGGCGGCGGGCCGCCCGGCCCGGACGCACGCCTATCTCGACACCGGCATGAGCCGCATGGGCATCCCCTACCACCGCGCGCTCCCCTGGCTGGAGGACTTGGCGAAGCGGGGCGTGGTGCTGGCCGGGACGTTCATGGCGTTCACCGAGGAGCCGGACTTCGACCCCGAGCAGCTCCGCCGCTTCCTCGACCTTGCGGCCGCGGCACGGGAACGGGGCGTCGCGCTCGGCGCCCTGCACGCGGCGTCGTCGAACGGCGTCTACCACCTCCCGGACGCGCACCTCGACCTGGTGCGGCCGGGGATCGCGCTCTTCGGCGCGTATCCGAGCTACCCGGAGCGGGAGCGCGCCCTGGGCGAGCTTCGCCCCGCCGTGCGTCTGCGCGCCCGGGTGGTGCGCGTCGAGCGCCTCCGCCCGGGAGACAGCGTGAGCTACGGCCGGGAGTACGTGGCGCGCGAGCCCACCTGGATCGCGACCATGCCGGCGGGCCACACGGACGGCGTGCCCCGCGAGGCCGTGAAGGGCCAGCGGGTGCTCATCGGCGACCACCTCTACCCGGCCATCGGCGCGGTCAGCGCCAGCCACACGATCGTCGAGGTGGGTCCCGAGCAGACCGTCCGCGTCGGTGACGTCGCCACGCTGGTGGGGCCGGATCGCCCCGAGATCCATCCCAACGCGGTGGCGGCCTCCACGGGCCGCTCCGTCTACGACATCCTCATGCACCTGAATCCCGGACATCCGAAGTTCGTCGTCCCCTAGTCCGATCGAGAGAGATCCATGCCCCTCGAGCCGCTCGCGCGTCGCGCGTTCGTCGTCCTCACCCTTCTCGGCCTCTCCACCCTTCCTACGATCCTGGCCGCCCAGGGCCCCGGTCGCCGACCGACGGGCCCCCGGCCCCAGCCCGCTCCTCCGCTGCGCTTCGAGTACCTCGGCCCGGAGAGCGCGGGACGGATCGCGGCGATCGCCGGCGTCCCCGGTGACACCTCCGTCTTCTACGCGGGTGCCGCCTCTGGCGGGGTGTGGAAGACCGTCGATGGGGGTGGAACCTTCGCGCCCGTGTTCGACGCGCAGGACGTGCAGGCCATCGGGGCGCTGGCCGTCGCGCCGTCCGATCCGCGTATCGTGTGGGCCGGCACGGGTGAGGCCTGGGCCATCCGCGACGCGGACGTCATGGGCGACGGCGTCTATCGCTCCGCCGACGGCGGCGAGACGTGGACGCACATGGGGCTCGACGAGACCGGGCGGATCGGGCGCATCGTCATCCATCCGACCAACCCCGACGTCGTGTTCGTGTGCGCCCTCGGGCGTACGACCGGCCCGCAGGAGGAGCGGGGCGTGTTCCGCACCACGGACGGGGGCGCGACCTGGACGCGTGTGCTGTTCGTGGACGGGAACACCGGGTGCTCCGGCCTCGACATGGACCCGAACGACCCCTCGGTGCTGTTCGCGGGCACGTGGGAGGTGGTCATGCACACCTGGGCCATGTTCAGCGGTGGCCCGGGGAGCGGCGTGTACGTCACGCGCGACGGGGGTGACAGCTGGAGCCGGATCACCGACCCCGGCCTTCCGCACGCGCCCGTCGGGAAGATCGACGTGGCCGTCGCCCCCTCCGACTCGCGCCGCGTGTACGCTCTCATCCAGACCGCCGACCAGGGCTCCGTGTGGCGATCCGACGACGGCGGGCGCACGTGGGGCGTGGTGAGCTGGGACCGCACGCTCATCGGACGCGCGGGCTACTACATCCGCATCGAGGTCAATCCCGCGGACGCCGACGAGGTGCTCGTGGCCAACAGCTCGTTCCACCGCTCGACGGACGGCGGCCGCACCTTCCCCATCACCGACCGGGGATGCGGCGACTGCCACGACATCTGGATGGACCCCACCGACCCGGACCGCTGGGCCGTGACGGGCGACGGGGGCGCGGCGTTCACGCACGACCACGGGGAGACGTTCGACCGCTTCGCGCTACCCGTCGGGCAGATGTACCACGTGGCCGTGGACGACCGGGTACCGTACTGGGTGTACTCCAACCGCCAGGACGACGGCACGATGCGCGGGCCGAGCGACAGCCCGGTGCAGGTGGACAACGTCCCGTCGTACGCGCCGGAGGGCGGTCGCCGACGGTTCGGGCCGTCCACGCCGTGGCAGGGCGGGCTCGGCGGGTGCGAGTCCGGCTTCACGCTTCCCCTGCACGGCGACGCGGACATCGTGTGGGCGTCGTGCTACGGGAACACGGTGACCCGCTTCGACGACCGGGTCGGCGCGGCCCGCTCCGTGTCGCCGTGGATCCACACGCTGGACTCGCCGCCCGCCGACACGAAATATCGCTGCCATTGGACGCCGCCCCTGGCCATCGACCCCTTCGACCCCGAGACCGTCTACTACGGCTGCCAGGTCGTCTTCCGCACGTCGGACCAGGGGCAGAGCTGGGAGGTGATCAGCCCCGACCTGTCCACGCAGGACTCGTCACGGATCGCGTTCTCCGGCGGGATCATCGGCGACAACCTGGGGCAGTTCTATGGCGAGGTGGTGTTCGCCATCGCGCCGTCCCCGATCCTTCGCGGGCTGATCTGGGCGGGGACGAACGACGGCAAGATCTGGCACACGACCGACGGGGGCGACGACTGGACGGACGTCACGGCCAACGTCGCGGGCATGCCCGCGTGGGGAACGGTGCGGAAGATCGAGCCGTCGCCGTTCGACCCGGCCACCGCCTACGTCGCCGTCGACTACCACATGATGGACGACCGCGATCCCTACCTCTACAAGACGACGGACTACGGAAAGACGTGGACGCGCATCGACGGGGACCTGCCGCGGGGCGGCCCCCTCGACTACGTCATGGCCGTCACCGAGAACCCCAACCGCCGGGGGATGCTCTTCGCCGGAACGGGGAAGGGGTTCTACTGGTCCACGGACGACGGCGCCCACTGGACGCGCATCCGCGAAGGGCTGCCCGCCGCGCCCGTCACCTGGGTGGTGGTGGAGCCGCGCTACCACGACGTGGTCGTCTCAACGTACGGACGTGGCCTCTTCGTTCTGAGGGACATCACGCGGCTCGAACAGCACGATCAGGTCGCGTCCGGCGCGACCCTCCAGCTCTACGAGCCCCCGGCGGTGTTCCGCCGGGCCCGGGAGGGGCGGGCGTCCTTCACGTACGCCGTGGCGGCTGGGCACGCCGGGCCCGCCCGCCTCGAGATCCTGGACGCGGGCGGAGCGGTGATCCGCACGGAGGAGCTCGCGGCGGTGGAGGGGCCGAACCGGACATCGTGGGATCTCCTGTACGACGGGCCGGAGCAGCCCGAGCTGCGCACCACGCCGCCGGACAACCCGCACATCTGGGAGGAGCCGCGCTTCGAGGATCGGGATACGCGTCCGATCGTGCACTGGGGTATCCAGAGCCCGCAGACGCGGGGACCCATCGCGTCGCCGGGCACGTACCGGGCCCGGGTGACGCTGGGCGACCAGGTGGCCGAAAAGGCGTTCGAGGTGGTGAAGGATCCGGCCGTCGCCGCGCCGGTCCCCGAGCTGGAAGTCTCCACGCGGACGCAGATCCGCATCCGCGACGACCTGGACCGGACCGTCGACCTCGTCGACCGCATCGAGGTCATGCGCAAGCAGATCGAGGACCAGACGCGCGCCCACCAGGGCGATCGCGGCCTGACCGACCCGCTCGCCGACGTGGACGGCAAGTTGATGGACGTGGAGCTCCGGCTGCTGTCGCGCACCGAGATGCACAGCGACGACAAGTGGTACGTCGAAGCCTACGGCGTCTACCTCAATCTCGTGTGGCTCTCCGGGGAGGTGGGTCTGGGGGCCGGCGACGTCGCGGGAGGCGCGGATCATCGACCCACGGACGCGTCGCTCGCCGTCCTCGACATGCTCGAGGGCCGGCTCGCCGAGGCGGAGGACGCCTTCCGGGCTGTCATGGAGGAGGACGTGGCGGCGTTCAATCGACGCATGGCGGGTAGGTTGCCCGCGATCACGGATCCGGCGACGGAACGCCCGATCTCGTAGGCGAAACGAGGCGCGGCGGGGTCAGGTGGGCGCGGTCGTCGGGTTTGGCGGTCGCGCCACCGGGAGCCTATCCTCAGGGGTGACGCCCTTCTCGTCCCCCGGAGGTAACCCATGTCGCCGATGTCCCGAGCCCTCACCGGACCCAACCTCACCTTCGATCTTACCGGACAGATCGAGGAGCTGCGGGGTGACGAGAACTACGGGCGTACGGGGAGGGTGGGACGGACCCTCGTGAAGGCCGGAGCCCTCCGGCTCACCCTGGTGGTCCTGGCCAAGGGCGTGGAGGTGGGGACCCACCAGGCGGAGTCGCCGATGACCCTGCAGCCCGTGGAGGGCCGTCTCCGCTACCGGGTGGGCGACGAGGAGTTCGAGATCGGCCGGGGCGAGGTCCTCTTCTTCGGGCCGGGGCACGCGCAGGACATCCGGGCGCTCGAGGACACCGCGCTCCTCCTGACGATCACCGGGGCGGACGGCGAGCCCGGCTGACCTCGCACGCACTGCGCTACCCGTGATGACCACGGCTCAGGCCGAGTCCGGCGGCGGCCTCCCGGAATGGCTCCCCCGCTGGGTGGCGGACACGTACACGCACCTGTCCACCCACCCCTTCCTGCTCGCCCTGGTGATCGTGGCGACCGGCCTGGTCCTCGCGCTCGCGGCTCGCTCCGTTCTCCTCCTCGGAGGCCGGAAGATCACGAAGCACACACGCACGGAGTTGGACGACCAACTCTTCCGCCTCGCGGCCCGGGTGGCGGCCGTGGTCATCGGCTACCTGAGCCTGGTGGCGGCCGTCGAGGCGCTGCCCCTCGGTGCGTCCGCGACCCGGATCACGGTGCGCATCCTGGTCAGCTTCCTGGTCGTCCAGCTCATGCGGGCCGGCCTGAGCGCCGTCCACATCGGCCTGGAAGGGCTGAGCCGTATCCGCGACCGCTTCGCCATCGTCGAGGAGCGGACCGTTCCCCTCTTCGACCTGGGGCTCACCATCCTCGTCGTGGGGATCGCGGGCTACGCCCTTCTCCAGGTCTGGAACATCAACCCGGCAGCCTGGCTGGCTTCGGCCGGGGTGGTCGGTATCGCCGTGGGCTTCGCGGCCCGCGACACGCTGGCCAACCTTTTCGCGGGCTTCTTCATCATCGCGGACGCGCCTTACAAGACGGGCGACTACGTGGTGCTCGACAGCGGCGAGCGCGGCGAGGTCACCCGCGTGGGCATCCGCTCCACGCGCCTGCTGACCCGCGACGACGTGGAGGTCATCATCCCGAACTCGGTGATGGCCGGCACCAAGATCATCAACGAGTCCGGCGGCCGCTGGTTGAAGTTCCGCATCCGCCTCCGCGTGGGCGTGGCGTACGGCTCCGACGTGGACCGTGTCGTGGAGGTGCTCGAGCGCGTCGCACGAGACAACGCGTCGGTGTGCACGGATCCCGAACCGCGGGTGCGCATGCGCGGCTTCGGGGACTCCAGCCTGGACTTCGATCTGCTCTGCTGGGTACACCAGCCCGCCGACCGCGGGCTGGTGTCCCATCAGCTCTTCATGGCCCTCTACAAGGCGCTGACCGCGGCGGACATCGAGATCCCCTTCCCACAGCGCGACCTGTGGGTGCGGGGGATGCCGGAGCCGCCGGGTGCGGAGGGTGGGGCTACATCCCTCCCGACGTCCGGTCGATGAAGCCTCCGATCGTCTCCCGCCACTTGGGCAGCACGTCCTCCCGCACGTACATCATGTGCCCGGCCTCGAAGTCGGCGCGCTGGATGTTGTCGCGCAGGTCGGCGGGCACGCCCAGGTGGTCCATCGTCCACACCGCGGCGAAGTAGGGCGTGGCGAGGTCGTAGAGGCCCGTGACCAGCAGCACCTGCAGCTTCGGGTTCGTCTCCAGAGCGCGGGCCAGGTCCACCGCCACGTTGGGGGAGCCGGCGCCGAAGAAGGATCCGCCACCGCGGCGCTCCCAGTCCCACGGCTGAACGTTGCCGCTGGGGACGTACTCGCGCGTCCCGTCGTACCCGAGCTCGGTGCGCAGGTACGTGTTCCACGCGGCCGCGTAGGCGGCGCTGATCGCGCTGGACTGCGGGTCCTGCGAGGGATACTGCGCCAGCAGGTCGCCGGACGGTCCCTGATAGCGGGCGTCGAGTCGGCCCACGACCTGGCCCTGGCTGCGCATGAGCTCCTTCTCGAACTCGGGTGCCGACACGCGCAGGTCGGCCCGGTCGAGGTAGTCCCTGCTCAGCCCCGTGTACTGGTGGAGCCTGTCGAGGATCCCGTCCCGCGCGCTCTGGCTGAGCGTGCTACCGGCGAGGAGCGCGGAGGCGTAGTCCCCGATGGCGAACGCCTCGACCTGCTTGAGGAACGGCTCGAGCTCGGCGGGCTGCTGCGGCAGCGCCTTGTGGTACCACGCCACCGCCGCGTACGAGGGGAGGTTCGTCACGTACGGCAGGTCGTCGCCGGGGCCGAAGCTGATCGTCCTGAAGTCCAGTACCGTCGACACCAACACGACCCCGTTCAGGTCGATGTTGGCGTTCTGGAGCATACTCGACAGCACCGCGGAGCGGGTCGTGCCGTAGCTCTCCCCCAGGAGGTACTTCGGGGAGTTCCAGCGGTTGTGCTGGCTCAGGAAGCGCTGGATGAACTGCGTGATGGAGCGCGCGTCCTCGTCGATCCCCCAGAAATCGCGGCCGGGCGTGTCCCCGAGCGGATGGCTGAAGCCCGTGCCGATGGGGTCGATCATCACGATGTCGGTCTTGTCGAGGAGCGTCGCCTCGTTGTCCACGATCGTGTAGGGGGCGGGGTTCGCGTGCTCGGTTCCCGGGACGGACACGCGCCGGGGGCCCATCACGCCCATGTGCAGCCAGAAGGAAGACGAGCCCGGCCCGCCGTTGTACGAGAACGTGATCGGGCGGTGCGCCAGGTCCTGGACGCCGCTCCGCGTGTAGGCCGTGTAGTACAGCTTTCCGGTGGGCTTCTGCTGGTCGTCGCGCAGGATGATGCTGCCGACGGTTGCGTCGTACTCCACCACCTGGCCGCCTACGCGGACGGAGTGGTGGCTGCGCCAGTACTCGGGAACGGTGTCGTTCTCGGCCGTCCGCTCCTGACCCGCCGCCTGGGCTCTCGACGGGGCCTGCGCCGCGATTCCCACGGGGGCGATGGTGAGGAGGGCGAGGAGAAGGGTCGTGTGCTTCTTCATGGCTCCTTCCGGCGTCTGTTGGAGGCTGCGGAAACGATTCCCGCAGGGCCACGAACAATGGATGGCAGACGACGGAGGGGCAATCCGCGCCGGATTGCCGCCCGGGGGGTCGTCGCCTAGGATGCGGCAGGACGTTCCCCCCGAGGAGACTCTCCGCATGGCCAAGCGCGATTCCCGTCTCGACCGCCGCGACTTCATCAGGAGCTCCGTCGCCCTCGGCGCGGGCGCCGCGGCCCTGGGGCGCTTTCCCGAGCTGGCCGGAGCGACGACGCGGACGTTGCGCGCGGAAATCCCGATGATCATCACCAGCCACACCAACGAGACGGGACAGGAGGCGATGCGCCAGGCGTGGCCGATCCTGTCGGCGGGTGGCCGGGCGATGGACGCGGTGGAGAAGGGCGCCAACGTCATCGAGGTGGACCCCGAGGACACGAGCGTGGGCTACGGCGGCCTCCCGGACGCGGACGGCGTCGTACAGCTCGACGCCTCGTGCATGGACGGCCGCACCTACAACGCCGGCTCCGTCGGAGCCTTGGAGAACATCAAGACCCCCTCGTCGGTGGCGCGCCTGGTCATGGAGCGCACCGACCACATCATGCTCGTGGGGAGGGGGGCGCTGGAGTTCGCCAAATCCTTCGGCTTCGAGGAAGAGGATCTCCTCACGCCGAAGTCGCGTGAGATCTGGCTCCGCTGGCGCGAGAACCTCTCCCCGGACGACTACTGGGGTCCGCCGGTGCACCTGCGCGGGAAGGGGAGCGGAGGAGGCTCGGACGGCTCGATGCGCGGCCCGGTGGAATACGAGCACGGGACGACCAACGTGCTCGCCGTGGACCGGAACGGCGACATCGCCGGGATCACCACGACGAGCGGCCTGTCGTGGAAGGTCCCCGGTCGGGTCGGCGACTCGCCCATCATCGGCGCGGGCCTTTACGTGGACAACTCCGTCGGCGCCGCGGGCGCGACCGGCCGGGGCGAGGACGTCATCAAGTCCTGCGCGTCCTACTACATCGTCATGCGCATGCGGGACGGCCGCTCCCCCCAGGAGGCCTGCGAGGACGCGATCGAGATGATCGTCGATCGCTATCGCGCCATCGGCAACGACTACGTGCCCGGTGAGAAGTTCGTGGCGATCAACAAGGACGGGGACGTGGGGTGTGCGTCGATGGGCTACGGGCGGGGCCTGCCCGCCCTGACCGTCCACCACGCCTCCGGGCTCGAGCAGTACACGGGCACGGCGCTTTACGGGTCCGAGGGGTGAGCTCGCGCGCCAGCTATGGGACGAGGCGCGCCACTCGATGATGGGCGAGGTAGCGCTCGAGGCCCGGGGCGTCCGGTGGCGGGACATCCCCCTCAACGTGGGCTTCTCGCTCCGACTGAACCTGCATGCCGAGCCGAGGGAACGGCAGCTCATGCTGTGGGCCGTCGAGCAGAGCCTCATGCCCGGCGAGGCGGGCAAGCGCGCGGAGCACGAGACGGCCATGGAGGCGGGGAGGGCCGTCCATCGCAAGACCTGGCCCGCCCTCGAAGAATACCGGAAGTTGGAGCTGCAGACGGAGTGGTGGAGTGCGTTCGTGCGCGAGGTCCTCGGACGGGACAGTCATGCGACTCCACGGCAATTGGTCGAGGACCCGACGGTGATCACGGAGTAGTCGACATGCCCCCTCGAAAAGGCGACCGAGCTCGAGAGCCGCGTCGCATCGCGGACGAGCTGCGCCGCGTGGAGCCCCTTCGGTCGAAAGGCCACGAGGCCCTCCTCGCGCTTCTGCGTACGGCGGACGTGGCCAAGCACCGCTTCACGGACCTGTTCGACCGCGAGGGGGTCACCTTCCAGCAGTACAACGTCCTGCGCATCCTCCGCGACGCGGGGCCGCAGGGTCTCCCCACCCTCGAGATCGGCGAGCGCATGATCGAGCGCACGCCCGGTGTGACGCGCATCGTGGACCGGCTCGTGGCCAAGGGATGGGTCGGGCGGGAACGGTGCACGGAGGACCGGAGGAAGGTGTGGTGCCGCATCACCGATCGCGGCCGGAACCTGCTCGCACGCCTCGACGACCCGGTGGCCGAAGCGGACGACGACATCTTCCGGGGCCTCGATGCCGCGGAGCTGGAGCGGCTGGTCCACTACCTGGACGTCCTGCGCGCCCGCATGGGGTGACCCGGGGCCGTATCCCTCGTCACATGAGCTCCTGCACGCTCGTCTCCTGTAGTACGAGGAGAAGGGTGGGGGAGACGCCGCGCCCGCGCCGGGCAACCGGTACCCGGGGAGCGGCGTCCAAGGGGTGGTGAAACAGGCGGGCCGGGCCCGTCGTACATGAAGTCGAAGGAACGGTCGAGGGAGACCCGCAGGGGGTGGGGACGATGAGCATGGACGAAAGGATCCGGTTCCTGCTCCGGGCTGCGACCCGGGCAGAGGGAGAGGGGGATCAGAAGATCGCCCGTATCTTCCGTCGGATGGCCGAGGACGCCCGTCCGCTGGACGTGAGCGAGCTCGTGCCCGAGCTGCACTTCCAACTGGGGTGGAGCACCGAGTAGTCCTCGACAGGGGAAAGACGGCCCTTCGATTGTGAGCCCGGTCACTTCGGTGGCCGGGCTCTTTCGTTCCCGGCCGTCGAAACCGGCATCCGACTGCCGCCGTAGGGGGGCGAGCGATCGGCCGCGCGACGCGGCCACCACCTCGGGGTGGAGGGGCGGATGTCGGGCTTCCTGCAGGATCTGCGCTACGCCGGACGAATGCTGTTCAAGCATCCCGGCGTGTCGGTCATGGCGGTGAGTGCGCTGGCGCTGGGCATCGGCGTCACCGCGACGATGTTCAGCATCGTCTACGCGGCCCTGCTGCGCGGCCTGCCCTTCGAGGGCGGAGACCGGATCGTGATGGTGATGGAGGCCAACCCGTCCCGCGGGGTGAACAGGTCGAGCGTCCCCCTCCACGACTACGTCGACTTCAGCGAGCAGCAGAGCTCCTTCGAGAGCCTCGCTGCCTACTACCAGGGGACGGTCAACGTCCGCTGGTCCGACCGCCCGGAGCGCTTCGACGGCGCCTTCATCACGCCCGGCTCGTTCGCGACGCTGGGCGTGCAGCCCGCCATCGGTCGCGAATTCCGGGAGGATGAGGCCGCCCCGGGGGCGCCCCTGCGTGTCATCCTGTCGTGGCATCTGTGGCAGGATCGCTTCGCGGGCGCCCCCGACGCGGTCGGGCAGGTGCTGAAGGTGAACGGGGAGTCCGCGGAGATCGTCGGCGTCATGCCCGACGGCTTCCTCTTCCCGGAGCGCCAGGACATCTGGGTGTTGCTGCGCATGGACGACCTGGCGTTGCCGCGCCGGGAGGGCCAGTGGGTGCAGGTCTACGGGCGCCTGAGGGAGGGGGTGCCCGTCGACCGGGCCGCCACCGAGCTCGCCGGAATCGCCCAGCGCCTCGCGGCGGGGTACCCGGAGACGAACGAGGGCGTGACGGCCATCGTCGTGCCCTTCCAGGAGACGGCGATTGGCGAGGATGCGCGCGGGCTGCTCATGACCATGCTGGCGGTGGTCTCGCTGGTGTTGCTCATCGCGTGCGCGAACGTGGCCAACCTCCTGCTGGCCCGCGCCGCCGTGCGCATCAAGGAAGTGGGGATCCGTACGGCGATGGGCGCCAGCCGGTGGCGCGTCGTCTCGCAGATGGTGGCGGAGGCCCTCGCCCTGGCTGCGATCGGCGGACTCGTCGGGGCGGGCCTCGCCTGGGTGGGGATCGGGTTGTTCGCGCGCGCCGTGGAGGGGACCAACCCGCCCTTCTGGATGATCTTCCGGCTCGACGGGCCGATCCTCCTGTTCATCCTGGCGATCTCGATCGCAGCCGCCTTCGTCGCCGGGGGCATCCCGGCCCTGAAGGCGTCGCGCATGGACGTGAGCGCGATCCTGAAGGACGAGTCGCGCGGCACGTCGAGCCTGCGGATCGGCCGCCTGAGCAAGGTGCTGGTGGTCGGCGAGATCGCGATGTCGATGGGGCTCCTGGTGGCGGCGGGGCTCATGACCAAGAGCATCACCACCTTGAGGGATTTCGACTTCGGGTTCGACACCGAGCAGGTGTTCACCGCCCGCCTGGGACTGTTCGAGTCCGAGTTCCCCGACGTGGCCGGCCGGCGTCGGTTCTACGAGGAGCTCACGACCCGCCTGGCGGAGATCCCCGAGGCGACCTCCGTCTCCCTGGCGACGGCCCTGCCCGGCGCCGGCTCGGGCTCCACGCAGCTCGCCATCGAGGGAGAGGCCTACACGGAGGACCGCGACTACCCGCGTGCGCGCGTTGCGCTGGCGGGTCCGCGTTACTTCGAGACCGTAGGGTCCCGTGTCACCGCCGGTCGTGATTTCGCTCCCGACGACGACGCGGACGCGATGCCCGTGGCGATCGTGAACGAGAGCTTCGCGCGCCGCCATTTCACGGGAGGCTCGCCGCTCGGGCGGCGGATCCGTCAGGGGACTTCGGCGAGCACCGAGCCCTGGCTGACCGTCGTGGGCGTGGTCCCCGACCTGTGGATGCAGGGCGTCGGCAATCCAGAAGAACAGCCGGACGGCTTCTACGTGCCCGTGGCACAGAGCGACGCGCGCTTCATGAGCATCCTGGCCCGTGGGCCGGCGGACCCGATGTCGCTGACCGACGCCGTCCGCGACGCGGTGGCCTCGGTGCACGCCGACACGCCGATCTACTTCGTGGACACCCTCGCCGGACGCGTCGCCGAGAACACCTGGGTCTACAACGTGTTCGGCGCGCTGTTCATGGTGTTCGGCGGGGTGGCGCTCTTCCTGGCCTCCATCGGTCTCTACGGTGTGATGGCATTCAGCGTCAGCCGCCGCACGCCGGAGGTGGGGATCCGCATGGCGCTCGGCGCCGAGTCCGGCCAGGTGCTGTCGCTGATCTTGAGGCAGGGGCTGGTCCAGGTGGCGGTGGGCGTCGTATTGGGTCTGGGCCTGGCGGTGGTCGTGTCCCGGGCGCTGGCGCTGGTCCTGTTCCAGGTGGGTGCGGGCGACCCGGGCGTCTTCGCCATCGTCGCAGCCGTCCTCCTCCTGACCGGATTGGCGGCGTCTACGGTTCCGGCCCTCCGGGCGACCCGCGTGGACCCGCTGGTGGCGCTGCGTAGCGAGTGACGTCCAGCCCACCCCGTCGGACGGGGCAGAAAGTGGCAGGGGGTACTATGCTCCATCGGGTGTGCACGACGACCGGGCCCACCCTGGTGCAGGCGTCGCCCACGTAGCGAAGCGACGGTGCGCGCCCACTGGGCGTCGGGCGTTCACCGCGTCTGGCCAGGGTGGGCTCGATGTCGTCCGCCTGGCACGACGCGCCCGCTCCCCCGAAGTTGCACGCGCCGGGACCACGACTCCTCCGTCCCCCCGATCCACCATGCCCTTCCACGACACGCCCCGCTTTCCGCGTGGCTTCCGCTGCGCGTCCACCAATTGCGGCATCAAGGCCGAGGGCAACGACCTCTCGCTGTTCGCCTCCGAAGTGTCGGCGACCGCCTCTGCCGTCTTCACGCGCAACCAGGTGCCCGGGGCGCCCGTCGTCGTCGGCCGCGAGCTCGTCCGTGGCGGCCGGCTGCAGGCCGTGGTCGT
>CAZPZU010000018.1:0-65893 GCA_964591135.1 uncultured Gemmatimonadaceae bacterium
CCGGACATCCGGGTGAAGAACGATCCGGCGGTCATGACCGCCGGCCGGGATCAGCAGATCGAGGCGGCGGTGAGGGAGCTGATGGGAGGGAGCGGATCGTGAACGACACAGCATCGCGGTGGGACGCGTGGAGGAAGATCGGCCTCTACCTCGCCCTCACGTTCGCTGTCAGCTCCGTCTTCTGGACCCTCATCATCCGCGGGGGGAGCCTCGGGGCCCGGGGCGGGCTGTACGTCCTCCTCCTCATGTGGTCTCCGGGAACGGCGGCCATCCTGACCCGCCTGATCCTCCAGCGGAACCTCCGGGGAATGGGGTGGGGGTGGGGAAAGACCCGCTGGCAGCTCGCGGCATACTTCCTCCCCGTCCTCTACGCGTCCGTCGCCTACGGCGTGGTCTGGTACACGGGCCTGGGGAGCCCGGGCGGGCCCCGGCCGGGAGATCCCTGGCGGTTCATCCTCCTCGGTTCGCTGCTCAGCGTCCGCTCCGCGACGGGGGAGGAGATCGGTTGGCGGGGCCTCCTGGTGCCCGAGCTCTCCAAGGTCACCGGATTCACCACCACGGCGGTGGTCAGCGGGGTGGTGTGGACCACCTGGCACCTTCCCCTGATCTTCTTCGCGGACTACAACGGCGGAACTTCGACCTGGTACTCCGCCCTCTGCTTCGCCGTCATGGTCGTCGGGATCAGCTTCCCCATGGCATGGCTCCGCCTGCGGTCGGGAAGCCTGTGGACGGGGGCCCTCTTCCACGCCACGCACAACCTCTACATCCAGGGCTACTTCGACCGGGCGACCCTCGACACCGGGCCCACCGAGTGGATCATCGGCGAGTTCGGCGCAGCCCTGGCCGTCATGGGGATCGTCCTGGCGGTGGTCTTCTGGCTCCTACGGGATCGGGTGGAGGGGGGAGCGTCGTCGGTGATCGGCGGTCAGAAGCCGGCCGGCGTCGCCTGAGGTCACTTCTGGGCGAATCGAGGTCGGTCGACCGGGCGTCGGCGTCAACGAACCGGAGGTGGAACATGGGACGGCTGGAAGACAAGGTCGTCGTGGTGACCGGAGCCGCGCGGGGGATCGGCGAGGCCGTGACGCGCGCCGCGGTGGAAGAAGGTGCGCGGGTGGTGGTGACGGACATCGACGACGTGGGCGGCGCCGCGGTGGCCGCATCCCTCGGAACGCGGGCTCGGTACCTGCACCTCGACGTGCGCGTCGAGGACGAATGGGTGGCGACGCTGGGAAGGGTCGTGCAGGAAGAAGGGCGACTGGACGGGCTCGTCAACAACGCCGGCATCACCGGCTTCGTCGAGTGGCCGGAGCGCCACGACCCCGAGCACGCGACGCTCGAGGCCTGGCGGGGGGTGCACGCCACCAACCTCGATGGGGTGTTCCTGGGCTGCAAGCACGCCATCCGGGCCATGAGGGCCACGGGCGCGGGCTCCATCGTGAACATGTCGTCCCGCTCGGGGCAGGTGGGCATCGCGGGCGCGGCGGCCTACGCGTCCAGCAAGGCAGCGGTACGCAACCACACGAAGACGGTGGCTCTGTACTGCGCCGAACAGGGGATGGCGATCCGGTGCAACTCCATCCACCCCGGGGTGATCCTCACGCCGATGTGGGATCCGGTCCTGGGCGACGGTGCACAACGGGAGCGCGCCCTGGCGGCGGTGGCGGCGGACGTTCCGCTCAGGCGCATGGGAACGCCGACCGAAGTGGCTGCCCTGGTCGCGCACCTCCTGGCCGACGAATCCGGCTATACCACGGGTGCGGAGTTCGTCATCGACGGCGGCATCCTGGCGGGCGCTGCCGCGACGCCGAGGTGACCGCGCGGGGTTTCGCCACGGGGCAGGCCCGTCTCAGTACGGCCGCGCCGCGGGATTCGCGCTCCAGCCCTCCATGAGCTGCCGGGCCTCGGGGAGGGGGAGGTGGGTGGCGTCGAGGCTGCGCTCGGTCCAGCCCGCGGCGATCTCCCGACGAATGTCGACGTCGTCGAAGCCCGCTGACCGGGCATCCTCCTCGGTGGCGGCGTAGACGACGCGCGGGATGCGGGCCCAGTAGATGGCGGCGAGACACATGGGGCAGGGCTCGCAGCTGCAGTAGATCGTGCAGTCGTCCAGCACGTGCGTCCCGAGCGTCGCGCAGGCGTCGCGGATCGCCACGACCTCGGCGTGGGCGGTCGGATCGTGACCTGCGACGACCTGATTCCAGCCGCGCCCCACGATGTCCCCGTTGCGTACGACGACGGCGCCGAACGGTCCGTGGCGACCGTCGCGCGAGTGCTCGCGGGCCAGGTCCAGGGCGGCGCGTAGACGGCTCTCGTCGCTCATGGGCTCCACCTCACCGATACGGCGGCGCGACGGCGCTGGGGTCTTCCCGAATCGCCCCCGGTAGCGCGCCGGGGTCCATCACGTTCCACCTCCCGTGCCCCCCTTCGCTCGCCGGCCCAGGACCACCAACGCCAGGCCGGCCACGGCCAGGACGGCCCACGATCCGAGGATCCACCGGAAGGGGTATTCGGCCACGCCGGCGGAGAAGGTCGGCTGATCCCACAGGGGCGCCCAGACCCGCTCTTCCCGGAAGTCGAAGCCGCCTCCTGGCGTGCGCACCAGCGTGCGATGGCGGAAGGGGACGAACAGGAGGCTGAGTACGAAGGCCGCGACGAGCAGGACGGGCGCGAATCGCTTCACGACGGTTTCGAAGGATGGCGGTGGTGGCTAAGCGAGCTGAGTCTAAGCCACAGGCGGTCGTTTCGCGACGAGCGTGGCGAACCCCTGCGAGCCGCCACCCTCCCTCGTCAGGCCGTCTTCGAGTCGGTCCGGTGGCGCTCTCCTATCCGTCCGCAATACTCAGGTGCCGCTCGGACGGCCCGGGCCGTCCGAGCGTATATAATGCGGGCGAGCGTGTCGCCCTCCAGCGATTCCCGCTCACCGCACGCTTCGCAGGGGATCCCATGGCCAGACGTGCCCTCGCATTACCCGCCCTCCTCCTCGCACTGATCCAACTACCCACCGCGGCCCACGCGCAGACGTTCTCCGTGAAGAAGTGGGACATCGGCGGCGACGGGGGCACCGACTACCTCACCGCCGAGCCGGGCACGGGGCGGGTCTTCGTGTCGCGAAGCACCCACGTCATGGTGGTCGACGGCCGCACGGGGAAGGTCCTGGGGGATATTCCCGACACGCCCCGGATGCACGGCATCGCCCTCGCGCCGAAGTGGGGGCACGGGTTCACCAGCAACGCGGGCGACTCCACCGTCACCATGTTCGACCTGAAGACGCTGGCGGCGATCAAGAAGATCCGCATCCCCACCGGCGGCCTCGACGGGATCATGTACGACGCTTTCTCCGACCGGATCATCCTCACCAACCACAGTCGTCCGATCGGCACCCTCGTCGCCCTCTCGGCTGAGAGCGGGGACATCGTCGGCACCGTGGAGCTCGAGGACACCGCCCCGGAGGGGGCCGCCAGCGACGGCATGGGCCGGATCTTCGTGAACAACGAGGGCACGAGCACCCTGCAGGTCGTGGACGAGCAGACCATGAAGGCCGTGACGTCGTGGTCGCTGGCGCCCTGCGAGGGCCCCACCGGCATCGCCTACGACCCCGGCGCGAAGCGGATCTTCTCCGGGTGCAGCGGCACGTCGGCGATCTCGGATCCGGCGACGGGGAAGGTGGTGGCCACCATCGCCAACGGCGAGGGCGTGGACGCCCTGGGGTGGGACCCGTCGGAGAAGCTGATCTACATCCCGGCCGGTCGTTCCGGAAACGTCACCGTCGCGCGCCAGGACGGGCCGGACAGCTACACGGTGGTGGCGACGGTCACCACCGTGTCCGGCGCGAAGACGATTTCCGTGGATCCCACGACGCACATGGCGTACCTGTTCCAGCCCGAGTACGGTCCGCCTCCCGCCGGAACACCGGCGCCGGCGCCGGGCCGCCGCGCGCCGCGCGGTCCGATCGTGGCCTCCTGGTTCGTCGCCATCAGCCACTGACGGAGGGGCCTGCCCGGTCGCCGTGACCGGGCGCGGTCGAGCGGTCGCTGGCCGAGGAGCGATCGGGCGAGGATGCGAGCCGGGCCGCGTCGTGACGCTCGGTTGCCCGCGGGCAACGGGGGCGTAAGACTCCCTGCTCCGACACCGCGAGCTCCGGGATGAGACCGTCCATGCGCCGATCCCCACTTTTCCTCGCCGCCCTCGTCGCCGCGGCCCCGACCGTGCGCGGCTCTGCACAGGCCCCCACCGAGCCGGCCAACGCTCCGGCGGAGGTCGAGTCGTTGGACGGGCGGCTTACGCTCACGTACGGCGGCCGCCCGATCCTCTCGGCCATGCTCAGCAGCACGGGCGCGCGACCCGAAGTGCGCATGCTCGTGGACACCGTGGGGGAGGCGGTCACGCAGGTGCTCAAGTGGACGGGGCGCGCCGGCGCCCGGTTGACCCTCGCGGGGACGGTGAGCGCCGGCGTCCAGGCGTTCGCCTGCGAGACGGAACCGAGGCCGAACGGCCCCCTCCTGGTCCGCAACGCCGTCGGGCCGAGCGCCAGCCGCCTCAACCGGGCGGTGTACGACCGGGGATCGGATTGGGTGCTGTCGGTGGACGAGCCCACGGCGGCGACCGTCGGCGCGCTCGACGCCCCCGACGATTCGCTGGCGTTCGCGATCCGGGCCACCGGCTCCGAGATCATCCTCCGCTTCCGTCCCCGCTACTACCAGAAGCATCGCGGCCTGCGCGCGTTCCGTCCGTGGACGTACGACGTGTGGCGCCCGTCGGTGGCCGGCTGGACGTCGTGGTACGCGTTCCGGTCCGACGTCACGGAGGACGACGTGCGGGAGACCGCCGACGTTCTGCGTGACGTGCTGGCGCCGTTCGGCTACGAATACGTGCAGATCGACGACGGCTTCCAGCAACCGCCGATCGGCCTGCCGGAGCACTGGCTCCATCCCAACGGGAAGTTCCCCTCCGGGCTGGACGGCCTGCTGCGATCCATCGCCGACCGCGGGCTCGTGCCGGGGATCTGGACCAACGCTAGCTTCGCCGACAGCGCCTACGCGCTCGGTCACCCGGAGGAGTTCGTCTCGACGCCGGCCGGGACGCCCGCCTACGGCAACTGGGTCGGGTACGTGATGGACGCGTCGAACCCGGCCACGCTCGACCGCCTGGTGCGCCCGGTGTACGACTCCCTCGCGGCGATGGGATGGCGCTACTTCAAACTCGACGCGCTACGGCACCTCCGTTACGAAGGCTACAACAGCCACGCGGACTTCTTCCGCGTGCGTGGGCTCGACCGCGAGGAGGTGTTCCGCCGCTTCACGCAGACCGTGCGCGACGCCATCGGCCCCGACGCCTTCCTGCTCGCCTGCTGGGGCATCCGGCCCGAGCTGGCCGGTCTCGTGGACGCCGTACGCGTGGGTGACGACGGATTCGGATACGGGGGACTCGCGCAGTACAACTCCTTCAACAACGTCGTGTGGCGCAACGACCCGGACCACATCGAGCTCACGGCACCCGACGCATACCGCGCTGCCACGTTGGCTTCGCTCACCGGATCGTTGCTCATGCTCACCGACCGACCCGAGGTCTACAGGACCCCGCGGGCCGAGATCGCGAAGCGCACGGCGCCCGTGCTGTTCACGCGGCCGCAGCAGATCTACGATGTCGACCCATCCCGATCGGCGCTCATCGGCCGCGCGGCGACGGAGGTCTCCGGATCCGGACCGCGTTCCTTCGATGCGGACAAGCGCCTGACCGTGCCCCTGTACCTCCTCGACGTGAATCGGCCGTTCGAGCGCTGGTCGGTGCTCGCGCGCACGGGAGGCATCGATGCGGACACGCTGCGGTTCACCGACCTCGGCCTCGATCCCGAATCCGAGTACGTCGTCTTCGAGTTCTGGTCGCGGTCGATGCGGGGGACGTTCCGTGGTGGGTTCGTGCCCGGCGCGATCGACCCGCGCCGGCAGGTGCAGGTCTTCTGCATCCGATCGCGCGCCCCCCATCCGCAGCTGGTGGCCACCAACCGGCACGTGACTTGTGGGGGACCGGACCTCGCGGGCGTATCGTGGAGCGGCGACACGCTGTCGGGGGAGAGCAGGCTCGTGGGAAAGGACGAATACGAGATCTATCTCACCGAGCCCGCGGGCTTCCGGTTCGCCGGCCTGACGGCGACCGGAGCCACGTACGTCGGCGCGGTGGTGGACGGGCCGATGCGCGTGGTCCGGTTGCGATCGAACGAGGACACGACGGCCTCGTGGAGCGTACGCTATACGAGGGACGCCCTGCCCTCGTAACGCCCCCTTTGTCGGGTAGCCGGCTCCCGGAACGTGTCCGTCGGGTCAGAAGACCGGCGTCTGTCCGAGCCTCAGGGTGCGGCCGACACGTCGAAGAAGCGACTCTGTGCCGTGTAGTACCCCACCGCGTCCTGGGCCACGATCTGGTAGGTGCCCGGGAGCAGCTCCACGCTCTGTAGCGACGAGCCGACGACCCACGACGTACTGTCGGTCATCTGCCCGCTCGCGTCCAGCAGATAGGTGCCCGCACCGTCGTAGGCGAACACCTCCAGGTAGTCGTTCGACGGCACGTTCGCGCAGTCGCCACAGGACCACGCGAGCTCGACGGTGTCTCCGATCTGATAGGTCTCTCCGCCCGCCGGGCTGGTGAACGTCACCGTGCCGCTCGGCACGAGCGGCGTCGTCGTCGAAGTCGAACAGGCCGCGATAGCCATGGTCGCCGTCCCGACGACGATCGCCTTGCTGATTGTATGCATATCCACATCCCCCCGTTGTTGTCCCTCTCACGGAAGGTTGGACCGGCGCTCTGTCGGGAACGTTAACAACACCCGCCCCGTGGGGTGGGTCGGCGAGCCTCGCTCAGCAGATGCGAGGGAGCTGGTCCCCCGGCAGCATGTCCACCACCCGGGTGCCGCCCAACCCCGTGCGCAGAACCACCATGCCGGGATGCCCGGGCACGACGCGCCCCACCACGGCCGCTCCCGCCCCCGCCGAGAATCCGTGGAGCACGTCCAGCACGCGCGGCGCGGCCGCGGGGTCCACGAAGGCCACCAGCACGCCCTCGTTGGCCACGTAGAGGGGGTCCAGGCCGAGCATCTCGCATGCGGCCTGTACCGGTCCGGGCACGGGCACGGCGTGGTCGTCCAGCTCCACCCCGACCCGGGAAGCACCGGCGATCTCGTTGAGGGCGCTGGCCACGCCTCCCCGCGTGGCGTCGCGCAGCACGTGGACGGCCGCGCCGACCTCGGTGCGCAGCGCCGCCACCAGGGGGGCGAGGTTCGCCGTGTCGCTGGTGATGTCGCTCTCGAAGGCGAACCCCTCCCGCACGGCCATCACGGCCATGCCGTGGCGACCCACGGGTCCGCTCAAGATGACGGCGTCCCCGGGGCGGGCGCTGTCCGGTCGCGGCCGGAATCCGTCGTGCAGGACCCCCACACCCGTGGTGTTCACGAACATGCCGTCGGCCTTGCCGCGGTCCACGACCTTGGTGTCTCCGGTGACCACGGCGACTCCCGCCGCTGCCGCGGCCCGGGCCATGGCGTTCAGGATGCGGTCCATGACGTCGAAGGGGAGCCCTTCCTCCAACACGAAGGCCGCGGAGAGCCAGCGGGGCGTCGCGCCCATCATCGCCAGGTCGTTCACCGTCCCATGGACGGCGAGGTCGCCGATGTTGCCCCCGGGGAACTCGAGCGGGCTCACGACGAACGTGTCGGTCGAGATCACGATCTCGCCGCCTTCCACCGGCACGACGGCTCCGTCGCCCAGGCGGTCGAGGTGCTCGTTGCGGAAGCGGGGCAGGAAGTGCTCGCGCAGGAGCTGCGCGCTCATCTTCCCGCCCGAGCCGTGCCCGAGCTGTACCCGGTCGTGGTCGCCCCGTGGAAGCGGGCAAACGGGTCCGGATGCCAGCGAGGCCATGTCAATCCTCTCCCGCGGCACGCCGGAAGCGGCCGAAGTTGTAGTAGGCGGCGCACGCACCTTCGGACGAGACCATGGGTGCGCCGAGGGGGGACTCGGGCGTGCACGCGGCCCCGAACGCGGGACACTCGAAGGGCTTGATCCGTCCCCGGAGCACGTCCCCGGCCCGGCACTCGGCGGGCTCGTCGGCGCGGATGAAGCCCAGGGCGAACTTCCGCTCTGCATCGAAGTCGGCGAACTCCTCCCGGAGGCCCAATCCGCTGGCGGGGATCACGCCGATCCCCCGCCACCCCCGGTCCACCACCTGGAAGACCCGCTCCACCAGCTCCTGCGCCGGCCGGTTGCCCTCCCGTCGCACCGAGCGCACGTACTGGTTCTCGACCTCGTGACGCCCGTCCTCGAGCTGGCGGACGGCCATCCAGATGCCCTCGAGGATGTCCAGGGGCTCGAAGCCGGTCACCACGATGGGGACGCGGTAGCGGAGGGCCAGCGGCTCGTACTCCGTCCAGCCCATCACCGTGCAGACGTGGCCGGCCGCCAGGAAGCCCTGCACCCGGTTGTCGGGCGCGTCCAGGATGGCCACCATCGCAGGCGGAACGGTCACGTGGGAGACCAGGACGCTGAAGTTCCGCACGCCCTGCTCCTTCGCCCGCCACACGGCCATGGCGTTGGCGGGCGCGGTGGTCTCGAAGCCGACCGCGAAGAAGACCACCTCCTTGTCGGGGCTCCTGCGCGCCAGCTCCACAGCGTCCAACGGGGAGTACACGATGCGGACGTTCCCGCCCTTCGCCTTGATCTGGAAGAGGTCGCACTCGCTGCCGGGTACCCGGAGCATGTCGCCGAAGGACGTGAAGACGACGTCGGGGCGGGCCGCGAGGTGCAGCGCGCGATCGATCTGCTCCAGGGGCGTCACGCACACGGGACAGCCGGGGCCGTGGATCATCTCCACGGCGTCGGACAGAACCTCGTTGATGCCCTGCTTCACGATGGTGTGGGTCTGACCGCCGCACACCTCCATGAGCGTCCACCGGCGCGTCGCCTCGCGGCGGATCCGGTCCACCAGGGAGCGCGCCAGCTTGGGATCGCGGTATTCGGCCAAGTACTTCATGCGTCGGCCCGTGGCGCGGAAGGCCCGACCCCGTCCGACTGCGTTCCGGTGGGTCTCCCGGGTGCGTCCACGGAGGCCGCGGCGTCGGCCGCCTCGCGGATCCACGACAGCTCCTCCAGCTCGCCCATCTCCCGGAGCACCTGGTAGGTCCGGTGCGCCTCCTCCTCGTCCACCTTGGAGATGGCGAACCCCACGTGGACGATCGCGTAGTCGCCGACGCTCACCTCGTCGGCCACGTAGGCCAGGCACACCTCACGGCGCACGCCGCCGAAGTCGACCACGCCCATGGGGAGGCCGGTGTCGTGTCGCATCTCGACGATCCGTCCGGGGATGCCCAGGCACATGGTGCGCTCCTTTCTCTGGAGGGTCAGGCGTTCAGGCGGGCGGCGGCCACCACGGCCTGCCCGTAGCTCACGGCACCGTCGTTGGGTCCCAGGAGCCGCGGCGTGAGGACCCGCAGCCCCGACCGCTCCAGGCGGACGACCACGCCGTTCAGCAGGCGGGCGTTCTGGAAGCAGCCTCCGCCCAGGGCGACGGTGCCGAGCCCGTGGGTGGTGCACAGGTGGACGGCCAGGTCGGCCGCTGCCTCCGCGACGCTCTCGTGGAAGCACGCGGCCAGCCACCCGCCGGACGCGCCCAGGAGCCTCGACTCCTCGAGGGCTTCCAGGAGTGGGAGGGGGTCGAGGACCCACATGCCGTCGTCGTCCCGGCTGGCCGGGAACGGGAGCACGTCGGCCTCGAGCCTCCCGGCCAGGGACTCGAGCTCCATGGCGGCTTGGGCCTCGTGGCACGCCACGGTGCGCACGCCCAGCACCGCGGCGGCGGCATCGAAGAGCCGCCCGAGGGAGGACGCGAGCGGAGCGTTCACGCCGCGCCGCACCTGTTGCTCCGCCGCGCTCCTTTCCCGCTTGCCCACACCCTGGAAGGCCGACGAGAAGGCGTGGGCCCGATCGGGCTCCAGGGAGAGGTATCCGAGGGCGGCCCGCCACGGAGCCCGCGCCGCCGCATCTCCCCCCGGGAGCGGGGCGTAGCGCAACCGTCCCAGCCGGTGGAATCCGGTGAGGGACGCGTGCAGGAACTCGCACCCCCAGACGTGTCCGTCCTCGCCGAGGCCGGTCCCGTCGAACGCCAGCCCGAGCACGTCTCCGGTCACGCCGTGCTCCCCCTGCACGGCGGCCACGTGGGCGTGGTGGTGTTGCACGGGCGGGAGGATCTCGAGACCCGACTCCTCCGCCACGCGCGTGGACAGGTAGCCCGGATGGAGGTCGTGGACCACCGAGCGCGGCTCCACGCGGAAGAGCGTGCGGTAGCGGTCGAGGACGTCCTGGAAATGAGCGAGGGTCTCCAGGTTCTCCAGGTCGCCCACGTGCTGGCTCACCCACGCCTCGTTCCCTTCGGCCAGCGTGAGCGTGTTCTTCAGGTGGGGCCCGACGGCGAGGAACGGACGAGGGGTGGCCAGGGGAAGCGTGACCGGCAGCGGCGCGTACCCCCGGGCCCGGCGCAGGAAGACCGGCCCACGGCTCGTGTGGCGCACCAGCGAGTCGTCGTAGCGCGCCACGATCTCCCGGTCGTGCAGCAGGAAGGCATCGGCCACTTCGCGGAGGCGCCGGCGCGCCTCGTCGTTGCCGATGGCGATGGGCTCGTCGCTCTCGTTGCCGCTGGTCATCACCAGCGGACCATCGACCTCCTCGAGGAGCAGGAGGTGGAGCGGCGTGTAGGCGAGCATGATCCCCACGCTGGCGAGGCTGGGAGCCACCGACGACGCCAGCGGCGCATCATGGCGCCGCTCCAGGACCACGATGGGGCGCTCCCGCGAGGTCAGCAGGGCGGCCTCTCCCTCCGACACGCGGGCGAGCGTCCGGGCGTCGGCGAGGCCGCGCACCATCACGGCCAGCGGCTTCTCGTCCCGGTGCTTACGCGCACGCAGGCGGCGCACGGCGAGCTCGTCGCCGGCGTCGCACGCCAGATGGAAGCCGCCCAGGCCGCGCACCGCCAGGACCCTGCCTCCGGCAAGCAGATCGCCGGCGCCTCGGAGCGCCATGTCGTCGCGGAACGCCACGGCGCCGTCGATCTCGAGCCACACCCGCGGCCCGCACGACGGACAGGAGTTGGTCTCCGAGTGACAGCGCCGATCCGACGGGTCGTGGTACTCGCGCAGACACTCGGGGCACTGAGCGAAGGCGGCCATCGTGCTCCGCTCCCGGTCGTACGGCATCGACTCGACGACCGTGAAGCGGGGCCCGCAGTCGGTGCACGTGATGAACGGGTAGCGGTAGCGCCGATCCGTGGGGTCGTGGAGCTCGGAGGCGCACGCCGGGCACATCGCCACGTCGGGCGAGACGGGCAGGCGCCCCACCGGCGCCACGTCGCTGGCCAGAACCTGGAAGTCCTCGGCGTCGAGCCACTCCGCCGCCGTCGCGTCGAGGGCGTCGATGCGGCTCAGCGGAGGCGCTTCCGTCCGGAGGCCGTCGATGAACGACGCCAGGGCCGCGTCGTTCCCCTCCGCCCGGATCCGCACCGCTCCGGCCTCGTTGCGCACCCAACCCCGGATGCCGTCACGCAGCGCGAGACGGTGAACGAACGGGCGGAAGCCGACACCCTGGACGACGCCCCGGATCCGGACCTCCAGGGCCCGCGGTGCGGGAGTGTCGCGCCGGGCGAGCGGGGGCAGGGAGCTCACCGGCGTCAGCTTTGGGCCGGTGCCCGGGCGTGTGTTCGCAGAAAGTCGTACCATCCCTCCATCCCCTCTCCCGTCAGCGCGGACGTGAAGAAGAACTGCAGGTCGGGGTTCACCTCCCGCGCGTAAGCTACGGCCTTGTCCACGTCGAAGGGGAGATAGGGGAGGAGGTCCGTCTTGTTGAGCACCGCATACCGGCTCACGCGGAACATCTTGGGATACTTCAGCGGCTTGTCCTCTCCCTCGGTGACGGAGAAGACGACCACCTTGGCGGTCTCGCCCAGGTCCCAGCTCGCCGGGCACACGAGGTTGCCCACGTTCTCCACGAAGAGGAGATCGAGCTCCGCCAGGTCCAGGTCGTCGAGAGCCGTGCCCACCTGCCGGGCGTCGAGGTGGCACGCCCCGCCGGTGACCACGGCGTGGACCAGGCGGTCGGTCCACCGGGCGAGGCGGTCGGCGTCGTTCTCGGTCTGGACGTCACCGGTGACGACCGCCATCGCGAGCTCGGGCCCCAGCTCCTGCAGCGTCCTCTCCAGGAGGAGCGTCTTCCCCGATCCCGGCGACGATACGAGGTTCAGCGACGCGACACCGTGCTCCGCCAGACGGCGACGGACCTCCGCGGCGAGCTCGTCGTTCTTCTCCATGACGCGCTCACGGACCTCAATGCGGCGGACCGCCATCGTCGACCTCCAGATAGGTGACACGCAGGTCGTCCCCCGACTCCACGCTCATGGAGATGCGGACGCCCGTGAACGGCGGGTGGGCGAGGAGGGCGTCCAGGCAGAACTCGAGGTTGTCGGGCTCAACCCCCGAATCGACGCCCACCATCAGACCCACCTCCCGGACCAGCGACAGGGCTTCTCGCCCGACCTGCTCTTCGGTGATGCGGCAGATCTCCAGGGCCAGGCTCATCTCATGCATGGGTGATCTCCCACCCGGGCTCGCCCACGTCGTGGCCCCAGGCCCTGAGCTGCGCGACCGCGGCCTTCAGCAGCGCCGGGAGGGCCTGCTCCACCGCGGGCGACAAGCCGTCCTGCAGCTCCACCACCTCCGGTTCGACGCCCAGGGCCACGGCCAGGGCGGGGAACGTCCCCTTCAGCTCCGCCACGGCAAACACCTCCCGCAGGTCGATCTGGTGGGGCGAGACCTTCTGGTAGAGGAGCCGTGGCAGCTCGTCCTTCTCCAGCCGCACCACGGTGCCGGGTGCTTGGCCGTCATAGATGGCGTCCAGCACCAGGAGGCGATCCGCGTCCTCGATCTCGGGGAGGAGCTGCATCCCCCAGGTACCCCCGTCCAGAAGGGCCACCCCCTCGACGGGGCCGAGCGCCCCGCGCAGCAGCTCCACGGCCGCCACGCCGACCCCGTCGTCTCCCATGAGCGGGCTGCCGACGCCGATCACCACGGTACGCGCGTCCGTCATCGCCTCAGTCGTCGATGAAATGGATATCGGAGCGCACGTACCGCCCGCCGCCCACCATCGACGAGATGCGACTCTCCTGGTGGACCACGTCGGCGCGCACCGTCAGATACAGGTGCACGGGAAGGAAGATGGCCCACACCCACGTGAGCACGTGGTGATAGAAGCGCACGATCTGCTCGCCCCCGAAGAGTGGGCCGACCCAGGCGAACACCGTGAAGAAGAACCCGCCCGGATTCGATAGGCCGTACATGTAGAACCCGGTGCAGATCTGGATGATGGCCACCAAATAGATGAACGAGTACGTGATCTGCTGGAGCGGGTTGTGCCCCAGATAGTGAGGGGCCCGCCATGGCTCGACGAAGAGGTACTTCTTCAGCACGAGCCACATGTTCTTCCAGTCCTCCTTCCGATAAGGAAGGAGGGCGTCCCAGCGCTCGAACTTGTTTCCGATGAAGAGCCAATAGATGCGCAGCATGGCCGTGGCGACGAGGACGCCGGCGGCCGTGAAGTGCACGAAGCGGAACCGTCCCATCAGGAAGTGGTCGATGGGCTGGCCGCTGCTCAGGAAGTAGGGTCTTCCGATGTAGAAGCCCGTCACCGCGAGCGTGAGGACGCACAGCACCGAGACCCAGTGCATGGAGCGCACCGCCCAGTGCCACAGGTAGACCCGCTTGTACTGGATCGGCACCCCCGCGGTGAGGGAGGCCTCGCCGGCTCTGGGGTGCGCGGTCATCCGTTCACCCTCACCCGCGTGACCTCGCGGCCCTGCGCGTCCAGCACGTGGACGCCGCACGCCATGCACGGGTCGAAGGAGTGGATGGTGCGCAAGATCTCGAGGGGGCGCTCGGGATCGACCAGAGGGTGGTTGTCCATGAGGGCCGCTTCATAGGGCCCGCTGGCCCCGTGCGCGTCCCTCGGCGAGCAGTTCCATGTGCTGGGGACCACGCACTGGTAGTGACTGATCTTTCCGTCCCGGATCTGCACCCAGTGTCCGAGTGAGCCGCGGGCGGCCTCGAGGAACCCGTAGCCCTGCGCCGTCGCCGGCCAGCTGTCCGGGCTCCACCGATCCCCGTTGAAGGTCTGGGTGTCCCCGGCCTTGATGCGGGCGACCAGCGCGTCGAACCAGCTTTCCAGCCGCCGGGCGAGGAGGACGGTCTCGACGCCGCGGGCGGCGGTGCGTCCCAGGGTGGAGAAGAGGGCTTCGGGCCCCACGTTCAGCCGTCCCAGCGCCTCGCCGACCACCTCCTTCACGTCCGAGTGACCCGCCGCGTATGCGACGAGCATGCGTGCCAGCGGGCCCACCTCCACAGGCCGGTCGTCGTACCGTGGAGACTTCATCCAGGTGTACTTCTCCTGGTCCTGGAGGTACGTCCACGGCGGCTGCGGTCCGGTGTAGCGCGGCTTGGTCTCACCCTCCCAGGGGTGGAGCGACACGTCGTCGCCGCCCTCGTACTCGTACCACGAGCTGGTGATGTACTCCTTGACCTTCTGCTGATCGTAGGGCAGCACCTCGGCGAGGTTGCGGTCGAAGATCACGCCGCGCGGGAAGTACATGGAGTCGGCGTCCCGCCACTGCCCATTGTCGGGGTACTCGCCCACGGAGATGTAGTTGGTGACCCCGCCGCCGATGGCCGCCCAGTCCTTGTAGAAGGAGGCGACCGCCAGGAGGTCGGGCCAGTAGACCTGCTCGACGAACGTGCGGGCCCGCTTGATCATCCCCTGGATCTTGGTCAGGCTCTCGGCGTTGATGGTGCCGGTGTCGTCCAGGTTGATCGCCGACGCCATGCCGCCCACCAGGAAGTTGGGGTGGGGGTTCTTGCCGCCGAAGATCGTGTGGACGCGGATGACGTCCCGCTGCCAGTCCAACGCCTCGAGGTAGTGGGCCACCGCCATGAGGTTGGCTTCCGGCGGCAGCTTGTAGGCCGGGTGCCCCCAGTACCCGTTGGTGAAGATGCCGAGCTGCCCCGACTGCACGAAGTTGCGGAGCCGCTCCTGGACCTCGGCGAAGTGCGTGGCCGAGTTGTGGGGCCAGGGCGACAGGCTCGACGCCAGGCGCGCCGTGGCCGCCGGGTCGGCGGAGAGCGCGCTGACCACGTCCACCCAGTCCAGCGCGTGCAGGTGGTAGAAGTGGATCACGTGGTCCTGAACGGTCTGCATCCCATGGACCAGGTTGCGGATGAGGCCGCCGGCCGTCGGCACCTCGATGCCCAGGGCGTCCTCCACGGCCCGGCAGGACGCGATGGCGTGCACCACGGTGCACACACCGCAGATCCGTTGGGTGAAGGCCCAGGCGTCGCGCGGGTCCCGGCCCTCCATGATGATCTCGATGCCCCGGAACTGCGTGGACGACGCCCACGCGTTGGTGATGCGTCCGCCTTCCTCCTGCGCTTCGATGCGGAGGTGGCCCTCGATGCGGGTGATCGGGTCCACGACGACCTTAGCCATTGGGGTCCTCCTCCGACTTCTCGGCCTGTGGTTTCACGACGGGCAGGTCCACGGCCGGTGCGTGCGGGGTGTGGCCGTGGCGTGCCCGATGGATGCCCGTGGCGATGGCGTGCGCGCCGACGCCGGCCGCCGCGCCAAGCGCCAGGGAAAGGCCGATGGTGTCGGCCTTCCGCTCCACGCCGAAGCCCGCGACGTCGGGGAGCCGCTCGTAGAACGGCGTCATGGTGTCCCAGAAATGCCGCTCAGTGCATCCCAGGCAGGGATGCCCGGCGCCGATGGGCCAGTCGGTGTGGCCGTTCCACTGGATGATCGGGCACGGGGAGAAGCACGCCGGCCCCTTGCACCCCACCTCGTAGAGGCACCAGCCCTTTCGCGCGCCGTCGTCGTCGAAGGCCTGCACGTACTGGCCCGCGTCGAAGTTGGCGCGCCGGAAGCACTGGTCGTGGATGCGGGCGCCGTAGGCGAAGAGCGGGCGCCCCTGCCCGTCCAGATCCGGGAGCCGGTTGAAGGTCAGGTACTGGACGATCGTGGCCGTGACCACGTCCGCGATGGGCGGGCAGCCGGCGATGTTCACGACCGGCTTGTCCTTGATGACCTGCGCGACGCCCACGGCACCGGTGGGATTGGGCCGGGCCGACTGGACGGACCCGAAGTGGGCGCACGCTCCCACGGCGAGGATGGCTGCGGCACCGTCGGCGGCCTCCTCGAGGACCTCGCGGCCGAGGCGGCCTCCGATCGTCAGATAGATCCCGTTCTCCTCGAGGGGGATGGATCCGGTGACGATGAGGATGTAGCTGCCCTGATTCTCCTCCATGGCCGCCTGCTTGGCGCGCTCGACGGCCTCGCCGGCGCCGGCCATGAGGGTGTGCTGGTAGTCCAGGGAGATGAGGTCCAGGATCAGGTCCCCGATGGTCGGATCGGAGGTGCGGAGCACGCTCTCCACGCACCCGGTGCATTCCTGGAGCTGGAGCCAGATCACAGAGGGGCGTCGCACCGCCTGCAGAGCCTGGGCGATCTGGGGCGCCAGGGCCTGGCTCAGCCCCATCATGACCGCCAGCTCCCCGCAGTACTTCAGGAACGCACGCCGGCTTATTCCCCGTCGCTCCAGGTGTTCGCCGAGGGTTTCGTTCTCCGTCCAGGGATGGGACGACGGAAAGTACATACGGACGCCTCCCGGTGTGGGTCTTGGAATCCATCGACTTCTATCGAGACCGCGACGGGGCGGGAGCCGTCGGGGACCGCACAATTCCGGGCCGCTGGGGTGGGAGGGCAGGCAGCGAAGCCAGGGGTGTCCGCAGCAGTGGGACAGATATGCGCCTCGGGCCACGACCACGGCCATAGGGACAACTTCGGAAAGGTCTGTGGGGGATTTTCCGACACGGCGCTCGGGAGCGCGTCTCCCCACATGCCCACGCGAGGGTCGAGGCGGCCACCGGATCGAGGGGGACCTGGCGGCAGGGAGCCTGGACGGGTGCCGGGAGTACAGCATGCATGAGCCTTCTGCGTTCTCTCCTGTCCAGGGGTGTCCTGCTGGTCGCCCTCGTCGGTTCCGCGTGTCTCCCGAACGAGGGAGGGCAGCCGCGACCCCTCCCCGAGTCGGTACGGGACCTTCCACTCCGGGAAGTGACGGCGGTCCAGCCCGGCAGGGTCATGGCCCTGGTGATGAGCGGTGACGGAAACTGGGCGCACTTTATCGCCCAGTTGAGCGACACGCTGGCGGCCCGGGGCGTCCCCGTGGTGGGACTCGAGTCGAGGGCCTACCTGTCCCACCCGCGCACGCCGGAAGAAACGGCCGAGGACATGGCGCGCGTCATCCGCACCTACCTGCGCAAATGGGATGCGGACAGTCTCCTGGTGGTGGGGTTCTCCAGGGGTGCCGACTTCGCGCCTTTCGTCGTGAACCGGCTCCCCCCGGGGCTCCGGGACCGCGTCGCGGCCGTCGGCCTGTTCAGCCCGAGCAAGATGGCCAGCTTCGAGTTCCATCTCATCGATCTGCTACGCTACAAGCACCGGAGCACGGACCTGGACGCGGTGCCGGAAGTGGACGCCCTGGCACCCACACCCGTGCTCTGCGTCTACGGCGTCGAGGACAAGGACACCCTCTGTCCGCTGCTCCCGAAGGGGCTGGCCCGGGTGGTTCCCCGGGATGCGGGCCACCATCTCCACGATCCCGGCGAGCTGGCGGACCTGCTCTTGGCGTTCGGCCTGGGGGAAACCTCGCTGGGTCGAGTCAGTCCGTAGCCGTCCGGCGCGCCTATCAGCCCCTCGTCAGCCCCGCCTCCGCGAACGTGTCGCAACGATCGACGTCGCCCGTCTCGATCCCGATCCGCAGCCATCGCTGGCGTTGGGCCGACGTGCCGTGGGTGAACGACTCGGGTGCGACCTCCCGTCCGGCTCGCCGCAACAGGCGGTCGTCTCCGATGGCGGCGGCGGCGGCCAGGCCCTCCTGGACGTCGCCGGGCTCGAGCACCCGCTGCATCCGGTTGATGTGATTTGCCCAGACGCCTGCGTAGCAGTCCGCCTGGAGCTCCATCAGAACCTGGAGGCGGTTGCCGGCGGTCTGATCGCCACGCGCCTGAAGCTGGCGTACCCAGTCGGAGGTGCCGGTGAGGGTCTGGATGTGATGCCCCACCTCGTGCCCGATCACGTAGGCCTGAGCGAAATCGCCGGGACCGCCCATCTGGGCGAGCTCCTCGAAGAAGCTCGTGTCGAGATAGAGCTTCCGGTCCGGCGGGCAGTAGAAGGGTCCGGTCGCGGCGGTGGTGAACCCACACGCCGACTCGACCGCCTGGCTGAACAGGACCATCGTGGGCGGGCTGTAGCGGGCGCCGGCGTCCGCGAAGATCTCCGACCACACGTCCTCGGTCATCCCGAGCACGGAAGCGAGGAACTGGGCGGTCTCGTCGGAGGGAGGGCCGGAGGGGACGGAGGACGCGGGCGGCTGGCCGCCGTCGCCGCCCAGGAGTTGCAGGATCTGCTGGGGGTCCCCGCCCAGCAGGATCACGACGAGGAGGATCACCAGCCCGGCCCCGCCTCCGATCTTGACCCCGCCCGACACCCTCTGCCCGCGTCGGTCCTCGACGTTGCTGCTCTGCCGGCTCTGACGCCAACGCATGGACGGCCTCCCAATCCAGGTCAGGGTGGTATCGAGCGCTCCACCCCGAGGTCACCATCCACCAACGCTCTTCTCCCCCCGTGCAGGAGTCAACGGAGGGGCATCTTCGATTCTGTGAAGGCGGCCGGAGAGAAGCTTCGAAGCGGCGATCCTCGACCGAGCCCCCGCCTCGGTCTCACGCCGGCAGGGCGGCGCCGCACCACTTGCAGTGGCGCGCGTCGGCGTCGTGGCCTTCCCGTCCGCACGCGGCGCATCGGCGGGGGGATGCAGGCCCACCTCGTGCTGCGTAGGCGATCTCGGCGGTGACGATCCCGGTGGGCACGGCGATGATCCCGTAGCCCATGATCATCACCGCGGTGGCGAGCGTCTGGCCCAGCGGCGTCTGCGGCGTGACGTCGCCGAAGCCCACCGTGGTGAGCGTCACGACCGCCCAGTAGACGCCGGCAGGGATGCTCGTGAACCCCGCGTCGGGCCCCTCGATCAGGTACATGAGCGCGCCCACGATCACCACGATCGTGAGCACTGTGAAGACGAACACGGTGATCTTGAACCGCGAAGCCCGCAGCGCCATGGCGAGCACGCGCGCCTCGCCCACGTACTGCGCGAGCTTGAGGATGCGGAAGACGCGCAGCACGCGCAGGATGCGCACGACCGTGAGCACCTGTCCGCCGGGCACGACGAGCGACACGTACGTGGGCAGGAACGCGAGAAGGTCGATGACGCCGAGGAAGCTCCGGGCGTAGCGGAGTGGGCGCGACACGCACCAGAGGCGGAGCGCGTACTCGACCGTGAATGAGACGGTGAACGCCCACTCCAGGACGCGCAACAGGTGGCCCTGGGTTGCCCGGATCGAGGCGACGCTCTCCAGCATGATCGCCACGACGCTGGCGAGGATCGCGAGGATCAGCACCACGTCGAACGTGCGTCCCGCCCGCGTGTCGTGCTCGAAGATGACCTCGTACGTCCGACGCCTTCCGGGCGAGGCTTCGGACGGTGGGCGCAGGCTCACGGGGTCGTACACGGATCGACTCCTGCTCAATACTCCGCGAGGGCCTCGTCGGGATAACAGTACAGCCAACGCTCCCCGGGCTCGGCCGAGGCGATCACGGGGTGCCCGCTCGCACGGGCGTGGGCGCTGGCGTGGCGGTTCGGTGAGTTGTCGCAACAGAGGGTGCTGCCGCACTCCTGGCAGGTACGCAGGTGCACCCAACGGCTCCCGATCTTCACGCACTCCTCGCACTCGTAGCGCGCCGCCTGCTTGACGTTGTCGATCGCCCGGATGTGCGGGCAGAGACCCCCTGCGCTCATGAATCCCTCTCTCTCGCTGGTGAATCACGTCCTGCGCGGAAGATGCAGCCGGATCGCGGCGGTTGCCATGTGCGCCGCCACAGTGAGGCGGTTCCTCGTCTCGCCGGGGGCGAAGCTCGAGCGTCCCGGCACCGAGCCAGGTCTTCGTGGCGGGAGCGTCACACGCCACGCAGATTCCATCTCTGGACGGGACTCAGCCTGGGGAGGTGCACATGAAGATCCGCGACATCCTCGAGAGGAAGGGGCGGCAGGTCGTGACGGTCGACGAGGACCGTACGGTCCTGGAGGCGGCTCGGACGCTCGCCCACCACAACATCGGCAGCCTGCTGGTGACTCGGGACGACCGCCCGGAGGGGATCATCACGGAACGCGACGTGCTGAACCTGGTCGCCGCCTCCCCGGCCTCCCTCGAGTCCACCACGGTCGGGTCGGTGATGACGCGTGAACTCATCGTGGCCCACCCGGCCGACGAGCTCCACGCGATGATGGGCGTGATGACCAAGCAGAGGATCCGACACCTGCCGGTGGTGGAGAACGACCGGGTGGTCGGCCTCGTCTCGATCGGCGACCTCCTGAACGCCTGCCGGGTCATCGCCGAGGAGGAGAACGTCCACCTGAGACGGTACATCCACGGGGGGGCGTAGGATTCGACGCGCGGGAGCGCGCATGGGCATCGGCGCGCGTATCCTGCTTGGGATGGGGGTCGGCGCGGCTCTGGGCGGGGTCCTCGGCGAGCGCGTGGCCCCGCTCCAGCCGATCGGCGACGTCTTCATCCGGCTTCTCATGATGGTGGCCCTCCCCCTGGTGGCGTTCAACCTGCTGGCGGGGCTCACCACGCTCACCGACGTGCGCGGGTTCGGGCGTGTCGCGGGGAAGCTCTTCGCGTACTTCGCGGCCACCACGGCGGTGGCGGTCCTCCTGGGCATGGCGGCCATGGCGATCCTCACGCCCGGCGCCGGCATGAGCGCCTACGGGACCGTGACGCGCGACGTCGGGCCGCCGCCCACCGTGGTGGGAATCCTCGTGGACCTCATCCCCGCGAACCCCTTCGCGGCGCTCGTGCAGGGCAACGTCACGCAGGTGGTGGTCGCGTCCGTGCTGCTCGGTGTGGCGGCGCTCCACCTTCCCGACCGGCCGCGCCTGCTGCTCACCACCCTGTTCGCGGACCTGGCCGCGCTCTTCCGCCGGCTGGTGGACATGATCCTGGTGGTGGCGCCCTGGGGGATCGGCGCGCTCATGGCGGTGGCGGTGGGAAGGTACGGGCCGCTGCTGTTCGGCCCGATGGCGCGGTTCGTCGTCGGGGTGTGGGGCGCCCAGCTCGTGATGGTGGGTCTCTACATGCTGCTGCTCGTGCTCCTGTCCGACTGGAGGCCGCTCGCCTTCCTGCGGGCGAGCTGGCCCGTGTGGGCCACCACCGTGGCGACCACGTCCAGCCTGGCGTCCCTCACCGTGTCGCTGGAGGCGGCGGAGACGATGCGCTTCCCGCGGCCGCTCTACTCCTTCGCGCTGCCTCTCGGGGCGCAGATCAACAAGGACGGGACGGCGATCATGCTCATGGGGGTCCTCCTCTTCACCGCCCAGGCGGCCGGCGTGCCGCTCACGCCCGGCGAGCTCGTGACGGGGCTGACGATGGGCTTCGTCCTGTCGGTGGGCTCCGGTGGGATCCCCGGAGGAGGCTTCGTGGTAGCCCTCATCCTCGTGCGGGCTTTCGGCCTCCCGCTGGAGCTGGCGGCCATCGTGGGCGGCATCTACCGTCTCGTGGACATGGGCAATACGACCGTGAACGTCATGGGCGACCTGGTGGGCACGGCCATCCTCGCGCGCTCGGAGAAAGGCACATGAAGGAGGTGCGCTCGCTCTTTCCGGGCACCCGGGGCCACGTGTACCTCGACGTGTCGCTGCGCGGCCTCGTGCCCACGCCGGTCGTCGAAGCCGCCGAGGCCCATCTGCGCGAGCGCCTCATGGGCACTGGAGAGAAGGCTGCGTTCCAGGGCTCGGTGGAGCGCGCGCGCGCGCTTCTCGCCAAGCTCGTCGGCGCGGATGCCGACGAGGTCGCGATCACGAAGAACGTGTCCGAGGGGCTCAACGTCTTCGCCTCGAGCCTCCCCTGGAAGCCCGGCGATAACGTCGTGCTGTGCGCCGACCTGGAGCATCCCAACAACGTCTTCCTCTGGTACAATCTGCGGAAGCTCAGGGGTATCGAGGTGCGCCGGGTCGACCCCGAGGACGGTCACGTGCCGGTCCGGGGAATGGCGGTGGCGATTGACGCGCGCACGCGGGTGGTGACCGTACCCCATGTGACGTTCTCGCCGGGCTTCGTCACCGACGTGCGTGGCGTGGCGGACGTGGCCCACGCCCACGGTGCCCTGGTCCTGGTGGACGCCGCCCAGTCCGCGGGGGCGATCGCGACCGACGTGGGCGCGCTCGGTGCGGACGCCCTGGCGGTGGCGACGCAGAAGTGCCTCCTGTCGCTCTACGGTTTCGGATTCCTCTACGTCCGCCGCGACGTGGCCGAAGCGATGGTCCCCTCCCACGTCGCGCGCTACGGCATGGATCTGGGTACCGACGCCGGCGAGACGGCGCGCAGCGACGGCGACCTGCCGTACGCGCCCGCGGCACGGCGCTTCGATCTGGGCAACTACAACTACCTCGGCGCCCGGGCGGCGGAGGCGGCGCTCGAGCTCATCCTGGACATCGGCGTCGGGCGTATCGAGGCGCACGTGCGCGGCCTGGCGGCTCGCCTGGCCGGAGGGCTGCTGGAGTTGGGCCTCCCGGTGGTGGGCGGCGCTCCCGGAGCCCACCTCGCCCACATCGTCGCCGTGGGGGAGAGCGGGGGCGGGCACCACGATTCCGCCGACGATCCGGCCATGAACGCGCTGTACGCCCACCTGCGCGCGAACGGTGTGCGTCTCTCCGTGCGGAAGGGCGTGCTGCGGATGTCCGTGGGCGTGTACAATGACGAGTCCGACGTCGAGCGGGTTCTAGAGCTGGCCAGGGGGTGGGCCCAGGGCGGGTCCTGACGGCTCCAAGTCGATGAACCCTTGCGAGTCGCGCGCTCGGTCATATTATTAACACTGTTAATATAATCACTCGGCCGGAGGCCCCATGGCCAAGCCGGACAACCTCGGAGAGTTCGAGCAGCTGGCGCTGCTCGCCGTTCTGCGGCTGGGGGACGAAGCCTACGGCGCGCGCCTCCAGGAGGTCCTGGAGGAGCGGGCGGGCCGGGAGGCTTCGGTGAGCGCCATCTACATCACCCTCACGCGGCTCCAGGAGAAGGGACTGGTGTCGTCGTGGATGGGGGAGCCCACGGAGGTGCGGGGGGGCAAGGCGCGCCGTCACTTCCGCGTGGAGCTGGCGGGCCTTGCGGCCCTCAACGAGGCCCGGAATCGGCTGCTCCGCATGTGGGATGGGCTGGAAGGACTTGCGATGGACGCGGGTGGGGCCGGTGTCGGGGAATAGGCGTGCGCCGCCCCGGATCGCGGAGGCGCTCGCCAGCCTCCTGGCTCCCACGGCCATTCGCGAAGAGTTGACCGGGGACCTGCGGGAGCGGTTCGCGGCGATCGCCCGACGAAACGGACGGCGCTCGGCGGTGCGGTGGTACTGGCGTCAGGTCCTGGCTCTCCGTCCCCGGGCGCTTCGGCGCCAGGTGGGGCGAGCGGGGCTTGATGGAGGTGCTGTCGGGACCCTGCGACGGGAAGGAGGGGGGATGATGGGTGGCTCGTGGGGATTGGAGATGCGACAGGCCGTGCGCAGCCTGCGGCTGCGTCCTGGCGCCTCGCTCACGGTGACGATCACCGTCGCCTTGGCGGTCGGCGCCACGACCGCCGTGTTCAGCGTGGTCGACGGGGTGCTCCTCGAGCCGCTGCCCTTCCCGGAGCCGAGCCGCCTGGTTCGCGTCTGGCAGACGAAGGCGAGCTGGATGGATTCGCCCCGTCCGCAGCTGCGTGCGTTCGCCGAGCACTTCCCGTTCTCGGTTCCCACCTTCGCAGACGTGCAGGCGCAGACCCGAGAGCTGTCGGCGGTGGGCGCATTCGCCGGAGCGACGCGTACGTTCCGGGACGACGGCCGCCCGGAGGTGGTCCGGGGCGAGCGGGTCACGTCGGGGCTGTTCAGGGCCCTCGGGGTCGAGCCGCTCCTCGGCCGCTACCTCATTCCCGACGACGACCGACCGGGCGCCGAGCCGGTCATCGTCCTCTCCTACGGCACGTGGCGCAACCGCTTCGGGGCCGCCCCGGACATCGTCGGGCGCGAGCTGCACCTGGGTGCGGAGACGCGCACCGTGGTGGGCGTGATGCCCAGCGGGTTCTCCCTTCCGGGAGCCGAAGACGCGTTCTGGATCTCCCTTCCCGAGGACGAAAAGCCGGGAGAGCGCGACAGCCGCTCCTTCTCCGTGGTGGGCCGCCTCCGGCCGGGAGCCACCGTGGCGAGCGCAGGAGCCGAGATGGACGCCATCGCCGCTCGCCTCGCAGCGGCATACCCCGACGATCAGGGAGACCTGGGCGCACGGGTCGAGACGCTGCTCGACGCGGTGGTGGGAGGCGTGCGCGCCACGTTGTGGCTGCTCCTCGGAGCCGTGGGTCTGGTACTGGTCATCGCCTGCGTGAACATCGCCAACGTGCTCGCGGTGCTCGGCCTCGCCCGCAGGAGCGAGCTGGCCGTGAAGGCGGCCCTGGGCGCCGGTTCGGGGCGCCTGGCACGAGGGCGGTTGGTCGAGAGCCTCCTCTTGGTATCGGCCGGCGGTGTGTTGGGCGTGGGCCTGGCGGCTCTTGCGCTTCCGGCGCTCGCCTCCGCCCTGCCACCCGACCTGCCGCGCAGGGACGATGTCACGCTGAACGGAGCGGTGGTGGTGTTCGGGATCGGCGTGACTGTCCTCACCTCCGTCCTGGTGAGCCTGATCCCCGCCTTCCAGGCGAGCCGGCTCGAGCCGGCTCGCGTCTTGGGCGAGTCGGGGCGGAGCCTGGCCGGAGGCTGGAGTGGTGTCCTTCGCTCCGGGTTCGTCGCCGCCGAGGTCGCCCTCGCCTTCGTGCTCATGGTGGGCGCCGGGCTCCTGGGCGGCTCTTTCGCCCGGCTCTGGCACGTGGATCGCGGCTTCGACACCGAGGGCCTGATCGAAGCGGTCATCGTGCCCGACAGGGAGCGGTATCCGGAGACCGCCGATCGGGATCGCTTCACCTCCGAGCTGCGCACGCGCCTGAGCGCGATCCCGGGGGTCGAGGTGTCGGCCACGAGCCAGGTGCCGCTGAGCGGCTCGGCCTCTTCCACCACCTACCTGGTGGACCGGGCCGGCGCTCCGCCCGACAGCGCGTCGGGCGTGCTGCGCTCGGAGGTGCTGGACAACTACTTCGGCGTCATGCGGATCCCCATGGTGGCCGGTCGTCCCTTCCGGCCCACGGACGTGGCGGACGCGCCTCCCGTGGCCATCGTGAACGAGGCGATGGCGCGGGAGTGCTGGCCTGGCGAATCCGCGCTCGGCAAGCGCGTGCGACACGACGACGACCAGCCCTGGATGACCGTGGTGGGTGTCGCCGGCGACGTGCGCCACATGCGGCTGGATACCCCGGTGGAGCCCAAGCTGTACCTGCCGGCTGCGCAATCTTCGCAGCCAGCCACCTCCTGGGTCATCAGGGCTCGGGGTGAGCTCGACGGCGTCGTGCAGCTGGCGCGCGACGCGGTGGCAGAGGTGTCCCCGGACACGCCGGTGTGGCGCGTGCAGATCCTCGAGGAGCGCATCGCGTCGTCGGTTGCGGTGCCCAGGTTCCGGGCCTGGTTCGTCATCGGGCTGGCCGGAATGGCGGCGGTCCTGGCGCTCCTGGGTGTCTACGGCGTCACGAGCTTCGCGGTGTCGCAGCGCACGAGAGAGATCGGGGTGCGCATCGCCCTGGGCTCCGAGCCCCGTGCGGTGGTGCGCCGTATCGTGTGGCGAGGGCTCCGTCCGACCGCGACAGGCCTGGCGCTCGGTCTGGCCGTGGCCGTCCCCGCGAGCAGGCTCGTGTCCGGCTTCCTGTTCGAGATCGAGCCAACCGATCCCGCCACGTTCGCGGCCACGGCCGTGCTCGTCGCGGCAGTCAGCGCCATCGCAGCGTACGTGCCCGCACGCCGAGCGACTTCGGTGGATCCGGTGACGGTGTTGAAGGCGGAGTAGCACCTTCCCTAGGTTGAACGGGTGCTCCTCCCGCCCCCAATCCGTGTATGCCCAAGCCGGCGATCCCGCGCCGCGGCGGCCCTCGTCCTCATCGCCTCTGCGGTGCCCGGGGTGGTAGCCGCCCAGACGATCCTCAACGTGGAACGCCTCCAGCCCCGAGCCACACACGGCTGGCACGCCGGCGTCGAAGGCTCCCTCGATGTCGGGCGTGGGAACGACGCCCACACCAACATCCTCGCGGGCGTGGCCGCCGGCTATCGGTGGCCCCGTGACTGGCTGAGGGTGTTCGCCGGCATCAGCTACAAGGAGAAGGACGACGGGAGCCTGGACAACGACCGATACCTCCACGTCCGCTACAACCACTGGTGGAGGACGCGGCTTCAGTCCTTCCACTTCGGTCAGCTCCAGGAGAACCACACGGGCGTGCTACGTGAGCGGCTCCTGCTGGGGAGCGGCCTTCGGCTCCGCCTGTGGGAGACGACGCCGACGACGTTCGACGTGGGAACCGGCGTGATGTACGAGCACGAGGATCTCGACGTCGCAAGGATCGAGGACGACCACCCGGCGCAGGAACGCGCCCTGCGCATGGCCAACCTCCTCGTGCTCAACCGCAGGCTGAGCGACGACGTTCGGGTCGTGGGCGTAGGATACGTCCAGCCGCGACTGGACGACCTCGGAGACACGCGCACGCTCGGCGACCTCTCGTTCCTCATCGCCGTGACCGACCAGGTCGACCTCGCGGTGCGCTTCCAGTGGCGCCACGACACGCGGCCCCCCGGGGGCGTGCTGCCGGACGACTTCTCGCTCACGTCGGGCTTCACGGTGTCGCTACGGTAGCGTGCGGAGCGGACCACTCCGTGCGGTTCCGCGCCTACGCGGCGCGCGCTATCATTGCCGCACGAAGGACCCAGTCCGCGCGATCGTCCTGACCCCGCTCCCTCCCAACGCCTTGCCGGAGCTCTCGACATGGGAACCGACCCCAATTCCCTCTACATCGGCGTGGCGCTGGACGAGGCCACCGGCGAGGCGACCTCGGACCGCATCGAGCTCCCGCGCCACGACCTGACCACGCACGGCGTCATCGTCGGGATGACCGGCTCGGGCAAGACCGGTCTCGGCGTCGTCCTTCTCGAGGAGATCCTGGGCTCGGGACTCGGTGCCCTCATCCTCGACCCGAAGGGGGACATGGGGAACCTGGCGCTGTGCTTCCCGGACGCGTCGGGCGAGGCGTTCGAGCCGTGGGTGGACGACGCCGAGGCGGCCCGCGAGGGCGTGAGCCGAGCCGAGCTCGCGGCCCGCACGGCGGAGCGCTGGCGGACGGGCCTGGCGGGCTCGGGGATCGACGCGGCGGCCATGCGCCGCTATCGCGACGCGGTGGACGTCCGGATCTTCACGCCGGGCTCGACGGCGGGCACGCCGCTGGACGTCCTCGGCAACCTGTCGGCTCCGACGGCCTCGTGGGACGCCGATGCCGAGGTGCTGCGCGAGGAGATCGAGGGCCTGGTCTCCGGCCTGCTCGTCCTCGCGGGGATCGACGCCGACCCTCTCACCAGCAGGGAGCACATCCTGCTCTCGAACCTCGTCGAGCACTCCTGGCGCGCGGGCGTGGACCTCGACCTCGCTACCCTCCTCACTCAGATCCAGAGCCCGCCGCTCCGCCGCCTGGGCGTCTTCGAGATGGAGACGTTCTATCCGGCGAAGGACCGGATGGCGCTCGCCATGCGCCTGAACGGGCTGATGGCCTCGCCGTCGTTCGCCGGCTGGCTGGAGGGCGAGCCCCTCGACATCGCGTCGATGCTGAGGGCGCCGGACGGGCGGCCGCGCGCGAGCATCGTCTACATGTCCCATCTGACGGAGACCGAGCGGCAGTTCGTGGTGACGCTCCTCCTGTCCAAGACCGTCACGTGGATGCGGCGCCAGGCGGGCACGTCGGACCTGCGGGCGCTGGTCTACATCGACGAGGTCTTCGGCCTGGCGCCGCCCACCGCGGAGCCTCCGGCCAAGAAGCCCATGCTCACGCTCTTCAAGCAGGCGCGCGCGCATGGCGTCGGGATGGTGGTCGCGACCCAGAATCCGGTGGACCTGGACTACAAACTCATGTCCAACGCCGGAACCTGGATGGTGGGACGCCTCCAGACCGAGCGTGACAAGCTGCGGATCATCGAAGCGCTGCGCTCCGCCGCCGGGGACATCGACGTCGGGGAGTGGGACGCCCGCATCGGCGCGCTGGGCAAGCGCCAGTTCCTCCTCAAGACCGCCGGCTCTGCGCGCCCCCGCCTCTTCACCACGCGCTGGGCGATGTCCTACCTGCGTGGACCCGTCACCCGCGCCGAGTTGGTTCGCCTTCGGGAGGATCCGGGTTCGACGCGGGACGCGGAGCCCGCGGCCGCCGCGGCACCGACCCCATCTCCGGAAGCGGAGCTGGCCGCGGACGAGAGCCCGATGCCCCCGGTCACGGCCTCGGGCACACGGGTGGCCTATCTCGATCCCGGAGCTCCGTGGGCCCGGAATGCGGGCGTGGCATCCGGCGCCAAGCGCCTCGAAGCCGGCGCCGCAGTCCGGGTGAAGCTGCTCTTCGACGACGCGCGAGCCGACCTGCGCCACGAGGAGGAATGGGAGGCGGTGCTCTTCCCCCTGGAGGCGTCGCCGCGCGCCGAGGAAGCCCGGGTCGTGGACTACGACGACCGCGACTTCCGGGACGATCCGCCCGAGGGGGCCACGTACGTCGTCCCGCGGGCAGGCATCCAGAAGGCGGACTTCTTCCGTGCCCTCGGGAAGGACCTGGAGGAGTACCTCTACCGCTCCCGGACGGTGAAGCTGCTGCGCAACGACGACGTCAAGCTCGTCTCCAGGATCGGCGAGACGGAGGAGGCGTTCGTGGCACGCTGCATGGAGGCCGCGGAGGATGCGGCGGACGCCGACGCGGCCAAGCTGCGCGACAAGCTCGAGAGCCGGCTCGACACGGCCCGCCGCCGCAAGGAGGAGGCGACGCGAAGGGTCCGCGAGCTAGAGGTGGACGTCGGCCAGCGGTCCCAGCAGGAGGCGATCGCTGGCGCCGGCGAGATCCTGTCGATGTTCCTCGGCGGACGCCGGCGTGTCCGCAGCCTCTCGGGCGCCGCCTCGCGCAGGTCCCAGACGCGCCGCACGCAGGAGCGCCTGCGCAGCGCCGAGGAGAAGCTCGAGGACTACGACGAGGCGATCCGGGAGCTGGAGGAGGATCTCACCGAGGAGATCCAGAAGGTGTGGGACAAGTGGAAGAACGCCGCGGGTAGCGTGGAGACGCTCGAGGTGCCCCTCGAGAAGAGCGACATCCGCATCGAGGAGATCGTGCTGTTCTGGGCGGCGAGACCATGACTTCGGGAGGATGCGATGAGTTGCAGCGATAGTCGGCGTCGGTGGGGCGTCATCCTCGTCACGTTGGCGGTCGCCGTCGCGAGCGCGGGACCCGCGACGGCGCAGGAGTCCATCACCTGGGAGAACTCCACGGAGCTCAGCTTCGTGTCGACCGGAGGTAATTCTTCGGCCAGCACGCTCGGCCTGAAGGCCACGCTCACGGGCACGAAGGTCGCCAACGAGATGAAGTTGGAGGTCGGGGGGATTCGCAGCTCCATCGGCGTCACCACCCGCACTGCCACGGGCACTGCGAACGACTTCACGGTCACCGAGACCACGGTGTCCCAGGTCACGGCCGAGAACTACTTCGCGCGCGGCCGTTACGACCGGAAGCTCGCCGACTCGTTCCTCTTCGCCGGGGCGGGGTGGGAGCGGAACACCTTCGCCGGCGTCCAGAACCGGTACTCCCTCGTCGCGGGTATCGGACGCACCCTGGTCGACGGCGAGACCGGCCACTTGAAGGCGGACGTCGGCGGGACCTACACGATCCAGAAGGACGTGGACCCGACTCCGGGTGCGAGCGACGGGTTCGGCGGCGTGCGTATGAACGTCGACGCGCTACGGCACCTGTCCCCTTCGGTGGACTACGGGTCCGCGCTGATCCTCGACGAGAACCTCGCTGACACACAGGACCTGCGCGCGGACTGGACCAACTCGATCTCGATCGCGCTGTCGGATAAGCTGGCCCTCAAGACGTCGCTCCGCCTGCTCTTCGACAACGTTCCGTCGCTCCTGAAAGTCCCCCTCGTCGACGGCAGCGGCGCGCCGACCGGCACGACCGTGTTGACACCCGGCGACAAGCTCGACCGGGTCGTGACGCTGACGCTGGTCATCAAGGTGTAGGGAGGGGAGGGCGGGGCGGGGGGGGAGGGCGCTTCCTTCCCCACGCCCCGCCGATCTCCGATATTGACAGTGATCTCCTGCCCACCATCCGCGGATGAGCGGCGCCCGCCGCAAGGAGGTCACGTGCGGAACCATCCGCTTCTGCTGCTTCCCCTCTTCTTCCTTCCTCTTTCTATTCTCGGCCTGGCCGGTTGCGGCCTCAAAGGCGACGGCACCGGACCCGACGACCCCATCGACATCGCCGGCCTCGAGTTCAGCATGCTCTCGGCGGTTCTCCAGGGTGAGCTGCGTGGCGCCGGGCAGGCGATGATGTTGCCCGGCGGTCCTCCGGGATGCCTGACCATCTCGCCCTTCGAGGACGCCGACGGCGACGGGGTACCGGACGACGCCGACTTCGTCTACTCCGCTTCGGAGTGCGTCTTCACCTTGGGCAACGGCTTCGGTACCACGTCGGGCCGCGCCCACGTCGTCGACCCGGGCAGCACTACCTTCGGATTCACGGAAACCCTGAGCGGTCTGGCGTACACCGTCGACGTCGGTGCCAGCGAGGATTCCCCCGCGGAGACGCGGGTGCGGACCTTGACGGGCCAGCGCGTTGTCGGTGGCTCGCCTGGCCACACGACGCTCACGCAGAACGTCCAGGTGACCTACACCGTCACGAACCGGCCCTCGGCCTCTGCGAGCGAGACGTGGCAGGCCGCCTTCAGTCCCGCGCAGGGAGCCAGCGTGGCCTTCGGCATCGGCACGCGGCTGCCCGACGGGGGCACGACGATCACCGGTCCCATGACGTGGACCCAGAGCGGGAACACGGTCACTTTGGCGCTCACGACCACGACGCCGATCTGGTTCGATCCGGCCTGCGAGTCCCCCTTCCCCTCCGCGGGGGAGGTGCACGCCCAGGTCCTCTCCGGTGCGCCCGCCGGCTACGTGCGGATCTCCTGGACGAGTTGCGGAGGCCAGACGGAGGTCGACTTCATCGAGCCGTAGCGACGGGCTGCTCCGCGTCCGACCCCTCACCCGTGCTGGATCCGGAGCCCGGCGACTACGAGCTCGTGGTCGAGCATCCGCGAGGCGCACCGCGCGCGTACGTCCAGAAGCTCATCGTCCGCTGACGGTCTGGTCCGGGAGCGGCGCCCCCAGGGCCACCGGAGAATGCCCTCGGCGCGACGCGTCGGTCCGTCCTCAAGAAAGGACATCCGGACCAGAGGATCGCGGCTGTCCGACGGCGGTTCTAAGCCTGTAATCTCATGTGCTACCATGAGTTAGGGGGCATGTGGTCCGGTCGGGTACGCTCCGTGCCTCCCTCTCTCCGCGAGCGACCGCGATAGACGCGGTCCCGATCAGAAGGGACGATGGGAGGCGACCATGAGACACGCACGGGTGAGCGCGATGGCCTTGATGCTGGCCGCTCTGCCGGCCAGGGCCGAGTCGCAGAGCGACTGGTGGGACTGGACCCTGCGGGACCTGGCGGTCCAGGTCCGCGTGGAGATCGGTGACGGGCCGGTGCACGTGCGCGGCGTGCCCGACGTGGTGTACGCCGAGCCTCGGGTGGCCGTCCCCCGTCGCGTGGAAGACCGCTACGGCGACCGGTACGAGAAGCGTTACCGGGATCGTGCCCGCGGACGTGGCAACGCCCCGGCGTTCTGCCGCAGCGGCGCGGGCCACCCGGTGCACGGACGCCGGTGGTGCGTGGAGAAGGGCTACGGCCTCGCCGGAGCGAGGGCGCACGCCGTCCACTGGGAGCGGCAGTACTGGAACGACGCCTACTTCGGACGGCAGTGGTACCGTGCGCGTCCGGACTTCGTGGACGGCAGGCTGCTCGTCGACGTGCTGGGCCGCGGGACCTACGCCCGCCTGGACCTGATGCGGGAGCGCATGGGCAGCCGGTACGCCCTCACCGGACGGTGGGTCCGTCCCAACGGTGGGGCGCTGGTGCTCCAGGTCCGCTCGGGATCGACGGCCATCGCCGAGCTCAGCGACCTGAACGGCGACGGCCGGGTCGACGTGGTGATGGTGGCGCGCTGGTAGGGTCGAGCGCGAGGTTGGGCGCCGCCGGGGCATCGTGAGCCCCGGCGGCGCCTCGTTCGGTATAGGCCGACGGGCCTCTTGAACCACACCCGGGAGTCACGTCGTGCCGGACCGCACTGCCTATCCAGAACGCTCCGAGATGGAAGCCGTCCTCGATCACTTCGAACGGAGTGCGCGAAGCTATCTCGACGTGGTGGACGAGCGACCCGTCCTCGATCCGCGGGCCGCGGAGACCGCGGCCCGCTTCCACGTCGGCCTCCCGGAGCGGGGGACCGGCGCGGCCGCGGCGCTGGAGGAGCTCTACACGGAGGGGCTCGCGGCGACGGCGACGACGTCGGGGCCTCGCTTCTTCCATTGGGTGACGGGCGGATCGACCCCCGCCGCCATGGGTGCGGATTGGCTGACGGGCCTGCTCGATCAGCAGGGCTACGCCTGGCTCGGCTCGCCGCTGGCCGTGGAGCTGGAGCTCGTCACGCTGGACTGGCTCAAGGAGCTGTTCGGGCTACCGGGGGGATGGGCGGGCGTGACGGTCACGGGAGCCAGCATGGCGAACTTCGTCGGGCTGGCCGCCGCGCGTCAGTGGTGGGGCGAGCGGCACGGCGTGGATGTCTCCGAGGACGGCCTGGCGGGACTGCCCGCGATGCCGGTGCTCTCCGGAGGCTACATCCACGCGAGCGCGGTCAAGGTGCTCGCGATGCTCGGCGTGGGTCGGGCGCAGGTCGACCGGCACATGCGCGACGCCATCGGGCGCGTGGACCTCTCCTCCATGGAGGGCCGGCTGAAAGAGCTCGACGGGGCGCCGGCCGTGATCGTCGCCGTAGCGGGGGAGGTCAACGCCGGGGACTTCGACCCCATCGACGAGATGGCCGATCTGGCGGCGGAATACGGGGCGTGGCTCCACGTGGACGGTGCGTTCGGCCTCTTCGCCGCGGTCTCGCCCCGCACGCGGTCGCTGGTGGCCGGCGTGGGGCGCGCGCGCTCCGTCACCGTGGACGGGCACAAGTGGCTCAACGTCCCTTACGACAGCGGCTACGCGTTCGTGCACGACAAGGGGTTGCTGGCCCGTGCGTTCGCGTACACGGCCCGCTACCTGGCCGACCCGGACGACCCACGGCCCAACATGGGTGGCCTGGGGCCGGAAAGCTCCAGGCGGGCCCGCTCGCTCGCCGTGTGGGCGACGCTGCGCGCCTACGGGAGGGAGGGGTACCGGATGCTCGTCGAGAGCCACCTCGACCTCGCGAAGGAGCTGGCCGACCGGGTCGACGCGGCCCCGGACCTGGCTCGTCTCGCGGACGTCCCGCTGAACGTCGTGTGCTTCCGCTACGATCCTGGCGGTCTCGGTGAGGACGAGCTCGATCGCCTGAACGAGCGCCTCGCGGAGCGCATCTTCGAGGATGGCCGGGTCGCCGCGGGCGCGACGACGTACGGAGGACGCGTCGCCCTCCGCCCCACGATCGTCAACTGGCGTACGCGCAGCCGGGACGTGGCCTTCTTCGTGGACGTGGTGCGGGAGTTGGCCGCGTCCCTGAGAGCCGTGTAGCGGGCTTCGCCCCTCGTTCCCGGCTGGCGCTAGATTGTCGCGAGCCCTCCCTCCCTCGGCAGGCGCGGAGGCACCTTGGGAGAGACAGTTTCCTATGGGATGATCGCGCTGCTGACGCCGTTCATCCTCATCGTCGCAGGCGCCTACGCCTCGGTTGGCCTGGGCGGCGGGACCGGCTACCTGGCGGTCATGGCCCTCGCGGGCGTCCCGCCCTCCCTCCTGGCGTCCACGGCGCTCGTCCTCAACATCGTGGTAACCGCGGTGGCGCTACTGCGCTTCGGCGTCGCCGGCCGGCTCCGCTGGCGGCTCCTGTTGCCCTTCCTGATCCCGGCGCTGCCCGCGGCGTTCGTGGGGGGTCTGGTGAGCGCCGACCGCCGCCTCTTCCTGGTGGTGCTCTCCACGACGCTCGCGCTCGCGGGGCTTGCCATGCTGCGCACCGCCGCCCACGCCGCTGAACGGGAGGATCTTCCCCGTCCGGCGCGGCTCTACGCGGTCGCGGTCCCCGCTGGCGTCGCGATCGGGCTCGTCTCGGGCTTCCTGGGGATCGGCGGAGGCGTCTTCCTCGGCCCCCTGTTGCTGCTGCTGGAGTGGGCCGGCCCCAAGCAGGTGGCGGCCATGAACTCCTGTCTGATCCTCGTCGTGTCCTCCGTGGCCCTCGCGGCACACGGGCTGCGCGGCGGCATCACGATCGGTGTGGTGGTGCCCCTCGGCGTCGCCGCCCTCGTGGGCGGCCTCGTCGGAGCGACGCTCGCGGAGAAGAGGCTCTCGGCGCTACAGCTGCAGCGGCTGTTCGCGGCGATCGTGCTGATCGCCGCCCTCAAGGCCGGTTGGGACGCGCTCGCGGGCTGAGTGGGTCTCAGGCTGGTCATCACCCTCTACGCGGTTCCGGTTTCTTCGGCTCCGTCCTATGGTAGGAATCCGGCTGAAGCGCTTGCACCTCTGCCCACGAGTGCGATGAGACCCTTCCGAAGCTGCCTGGCCGCAACGCCGCTGCGCGCCCTTCTCCCGATCACCGTCTCCCTGTCTTGCGCGGCCTGCGGGTCGACGGAGCCGGCGGTGCTCGACCCCTCCCGGACCATGGTGACGGTGCCGAACGGTCAACCCGACGTGCCCACCGAGATCCAGGTCGAGCTTCGCGACACGAAGGACCACGTCTTCACCGGCCCGGCTCCGGGCCTCTCCATGGAGGTTCGCGGCGCGAACGCCGGCGCGGCGACGCAGGGGACCGACCAGGGCGACGGCACCCACATCCTCAACTACGTGCCCACGGAGCTCGGTGAGGATACGCTCGACGTGGCCCTGGACGGGGAGGCCGTCCCGGACAGCCCCTTCGAGTCACGCGTCCGCATCGCCTACCAGGCGGCGTCGGGCGCGGCGACGGTGGACGGGACGCTGGCTCCGGGAGAGTGGGACGCGGCCACCACATATCCCGTGTTCGCGGGCCCTCTGGAGGGATCCACGGTCGCCTTCATGGCCGACGCGACGAACCTCTACGTGGCGGTGCGCGTGCCGGATCCGGCTCTGTCCGGCTTCGCCGAGGTTCGCTTCGACGACACGGTGGATCTGGTGCTGGACGGAGACGACGTCCTGTTGTACTCGTCGGACGGGTTCCAGGACGGACACTTCGGCCCGAACATCTCCCTGGACACGGAGGCGAACGGCGCCGGGGCGGCGGCGGTGGCCGGGGATTGGCTCACCGTGGAGATCGCGCACCCCCTGGACTCCGGGGACCCGCAGGACTTCGACCTGGCCGACGCGACCGGCGTGGGCGTGTGCGTCCGGTACCTTTCGTCCCTCACCACGCTCGGCCGGGAGACCACGACACCGGAGGAGTGCGAGCTCACCGCGTACCAGCAGACGCGCTACGCCGAGCTTCTGCTACCCAGATAGTCCGACGCTTCGTCGGCGGCCCTCCTTCCCCACGCGCGGTCGCGGGGGGCGGGGCGCCGACGCGCGGCCCCCGACCCACCGCGGGACGCGGCCTCACCACCGCACGGTCACGCTGGAGAGGCTCAGCCGGTGCGCGAGCCTCCAGACGACGCGTTGACCCGGTGCGACCTGGATGAGATCCGTCGTGAAACGATCCTGGCTCCCCAGGGGGTCGGCCATGAGCCGGATCGCGCCCGCCTGGCCGAGCTCGGCCGCGGACACGCTGAAGACGCGTCGCTCACCCGAGCCCACCGACCCGAGCGGGATGGGAACTGTGCCGCGCACCAGGTAGATCCGCATGTCCAGGACATGATCGTCCGAGACTTCGACGGTCAGCCCGCTGTCGTTCGTCGGTACGGGGCGGAACGGGCTCGGTGCCGGTGGGGGGGCGCACGCGGCGGAGAGGGCGAGCAGCGCGAGGGCGAGCACGGTGCTGCACGCACGGCGGGGGGAGTGGGCAGGGGCGGGCATGGCAGGGTCCTCCACGGGATCGGGTGGAGGCCCACCGGCTCCGAAGCACGGGTGTGTGCGCCGTACCGGAAGGCCTGACCCCACGATGGCCCCGCAGCCCGGGCGGTCTCCGTACGCACCACTACGTATCCGGGCTGACCGGGTGAAGGAGCGACGCCACGCCCGCGACGCAGACGGGCGGACGAGGCGGGCGCCGATTCCCTATATTGATGCGTCCTGTGGCGACCCCCTTCCGCGCCACGCCCGGAGCCACACCCGACAGCGATCTCCATGAGCAAGTCACCGCCGATCATCTATACCTGGACCGACGAAGCCCCCGCCCTGGCCACGCACGCGTTCCTTCCCGTCATCCGCGCGTTCGCGGGAGCGACCGGCGTCCCCGTGGAAACCCGGGACATCTCGCTGGCCGGCAGGATCCTCGCGCTCTTCCCGGACGCGTTGAAGGAGGAGCAGAGGGTCTCCGACGACCTCGCCGAATTGGGCCGCCTGGTGGAGACGCCCGAGGCCAACGTCATCAAGCTGCCGAACGTCAGCGCGTCCGTGCCGCAGATGAAGGCGTGTATCGCCGAGCTGCAGGCCAAGGGCTATGCGCTGCCCGCCTATCCCGAGGAGCCACGCAACGACGAGGAGCGCGCGACGAAGGCGCGCTACGACAGGGCGAAGGGGAGCGCGGTCAACCCGGTGTTGCGCCAGGGGAACTCGGATCGGCGCGCCCCCAGGTCCGTGAAGGAGTTCGTCCGGAAGAACCCACCGCGCATGCGTCCGTGGCCGGAGGACTCGAAGACGCACGTGTCCACCATGAGCTCCGGTGACTTCCGGCACAACGAGACCTCGATCACGCTCTCGGCGCCGACCACCGCGCGGATCGAGCACGTCGCGAAGGACGGCACGGTGACCGTGCTCAAGGAGTCCCTTCCGCTCCTGGCGGGCGAGGTGCTCGACGGCACGTACATGAGCAAGCGCGCGCTCGTCGAGTTCCTGCGCGCGCAGGTGGGGGACGCCAAGAAGAAGGGCGTGCTGTTCTCGCTGCACCTGAAGGCGACGATGATGAAGGTCTCCGACCCCATCATGTTCGGGCACGCCGTGCGGGTGTTCTTCCAAGATGTCTTCGCCAAGCATGCGGCAGTCCTCCAGGAGCTCGGTGCGGATCCCAACAACGGTTTCGGCGACGTGCTGGCGAAGATCCAGGAGTTGCCGGAGGCGCGGCGCGCGGCCATCCAGGCCGACATCCGGAAGGCCTACGACGACGGGCCGGACGTCGCGATGGTGGACTCGGACCGCGGCATCACGAACCTGCACGTGCCCAGCGACATCATCATCGACGCGTCCATGCCGCCGATGATCCGCGACTCGGGCCGGATGTGGAACGCCCGCGGCGAGTTGCAGGACTGCAAGGCGGTGATCCCCGACTCGAGCTACGCCGGCATCTACGACGCGGTGGTGAAGGACTGCCAGGCCCACGGCCAGTTCGATCCCGCCACCATGGGCACGGTGCCGAACGTCGGTCTCATGGCGCAGAAGGCGGAGGAGTATGGCTCGCACGACAAGACCTTCGAGATCGCGGCGGACGGCACCGTGCGGGTGGTGGACGCGGAGGGCAACACGCTCATCGAGCAGGCGGTGGAGGCCGGCGACATCTGGCGTGGTTGTCAGGCCAAGGACGCTGCCATCCGCGACTGGGTGAAGCTCGCCGTGGATCGTGCCCGGGCGACCGGTGCGCCGGCGGTCTTCTGGCTCGACCGCACGCGTGCCCATGACGCCCAGGTGATCCGGAAGGTCGAGGCCTACCTGCCGGAGCACGACACCCAGGGGCTGCGCATCGAGATCAAGGCCCCGGTCGACGCGATGAGCTTCTCGCTGGAGCGCATCCGCCGGGGAGCCGACACGATCTCGGTCACCGGCAACGTTCTTCGTGACTTCCTGACCGATCTCTTCCCGATCCTGGAGATCGGCACGAGCGCCCGGATGCTGTCGATCGTGCCTTTGCTCGCCGGTGGCGGCCTCTTCGAGACCGGCGCGGGCGGCTCTGCCCCGAAGCACGTCCAGCAGTTCCAGAAGGAGGGCCACCTCCGGTGGGACTCGCTGGGCGAATACATGGCCCTCGGAGCCTCCCTGCAGCACCTCGGCGAGAGGTTCGACAACGTCGGGGCACGGGTCCTGGCCGACACACTCGACGTCGCGACGGCCGCGTATCTGGAGAACGCGCGCTCCCCCTCGCGCAAGGTGCTCGAGATCGACAATCGGGGGAGCACGTTCTACCTGACGCTCTACTGGGCGCAGGCGCTGGCGGCGCAGCAGTCCGACCCGGCGTTGGCGGAGCGATTCGGTCCGGTGGCCGCCGCGCTCGCCCAGAACGAGGAGGAGATCCTCTCCGAGCTCAACGCCCCGCAGGGCTCGCCGCAGGATCTCGGCGGATACTACCTGCGCGACCAGGCGCGTGCCGACGCCGCCATGCGTCCCAGCACCACGCTGAACGGGATCATCGACGGCATCTAGTGTGGTCGATGTCCTCACCCCGTTCGCGGCCGCACCCACGTTGCCGCGAACGGGGCGCCTGCTCCCGCGCCTCGATTGACACTCGCGCTTCGGCCAGGGCATATGTATGGGTCCCGCACCGGAGACGCGTATGTCCAAAAGCATCCAATCGTCCGTCGGCGTCGGCGGTCACAATGTGACCATGAGCGTGATGACCGTGCAGTACCTGCTCAATTGCGTGCCCGCCGCGCGCGGCGGACCGGTGCCGGAGCTCGCCGTCGACGGGATCATCGGCCCGAAGACGATCGCAGCGATCCGGAAATTCCAGACGGCGAACCTGGGGTTCGCCGACGGGCGGGTCGATCCCGGTGGCAAGACCATCACGGCGCTCGGGGCGTACGACCCGTACCCGAACCAGCCGATGGGCCCGGGGGTCGTGAAGACGCCGACCTCTCCGTCCACCCCCTTCAAGAGCCCCGGACAACCGTTCGGGAAACAACCCTCCGACCCCTTCGGCAAGCAGCCGTCGGATCCCTTCGACAAGCAGCCGTCGGGTCCCTTCGGGAAACAGCCGTCCGACCCCTTCGGCAAGCAGCCGTCGGGTCCCTTCGGGAAACAGCCGTCGGATCCTTTCGGGAAGTCGCCCCCTGGGAAGTGGGGCTCCGGCGGGAAGTGGGGCTGGTGACGGCGTGGCGCGGGCGGCGCGCACAGGTCCCGCGGACGACGAGCTAACGGCGTTCGTACGGGAGGTCGTCCTCCCCGGGGGGCCGGACGCCGTACCCCGCCTCGACCCCCGGGCCTGCCGCTTCGAGCTGACCTTCGGCGCCTCCCCGATCCACCGGTGGGGGATCTTCGCGGCCGAGCCCATCCCCAAGCGTAGGCGCGTGATCGAATACACGGGTCAGAAGATCGGCTGGGCCGAGGCCTATCGGCGGCGAGTGCGCCCGAACATCTACCTGTATTGGGTGGGCGCACGGCGCGCGATCGACGGCGCCATCGGCGGAAGCGGCGCGGAGTACATCAACCATGGATGCGACCCGAACCTGGTGGCCCGTGTGCGCAGAGGGCGGGTGATGCTCGTCAGCCTGCGCCGCATCGCCGCCGGGGAAGAGCTGCTCGTCGACTACCGCATCACGGGCGACGTACCGCTGATTCCCTGCCGCTGCGGCAGCGCCTCGTGTCGGGGCTTCCTCAATCGGCCCGACGCCTCTTCGCCGCCCAGTTGAGGGGGAGGTGGCTCCGGGGCGGGGACCGACGGGCGCACACGCGATCGTGGCCCCCCCGCACGGGGGATGGTACGGTGGAAGTACCCCCCCAGCGGCCACATGGAGACGACGGAATGCCGCGATGCCGACTTCGCCCGGCCGGTCGGTGGGGGGGACGACCGACGACGCCCGGTGCGTTGGTGACCGGGGCCGTCGTCCTGCTCCACGTGGCCGCCGCGTGCACCGGTGGGGGGCCGACGGGACCCGGCGGTGACGGTGCCGCCCCTGGCCTCGGCGTCGGAGCCAGCCTGGACGGGCGGCGCCCCTTTCCGGACGACAACCCCTGGAACACCGACATCTCCGGTGCGCCCGTGGACCCGCAGTCGTCGACGCTCATCGAGGCCTGCGGTGGCGGCAACCTCCATCCCGACTTCGGGACGGTGTGGCAGGGAGCGCCCATCGGGATCCCCTACGTGGTGGTGGGCGCGGGCCAGGGACGGGTGCCCGTGACGTTCGGCTACGCCGACGAGAGCGATCCCGGCCCCTACCCGATCCCGCCCGACGCACCGATCGAAGGGGGGTCGGGCGCGAGCGGTGACCGTCACGTGCTGCTGCTGGACCGCGACGCGTGGAAGCTCTACGAGCTGTTCGACGCGCATCCCGTCGACGGCGGCGCCGCCTGGACGGCCGGATCCGGCGCGATCTTCGACCTCTCATCCAACGCCCTGCGACCCGCCGGGTGGACGTCGGCCGACGCGGCGGGGCTCCCCATCTTCCCGGGCCTGGTACGCTACGACGAGGCGGTGGAAAAGGGCGAGATCCGCCACGCGCTGCGCTTCACCTGCCCGAGGACGCGGAGGGCGTATGTCACGCCCGCGCGGCACTGGGCGAGCGGCTCGACCGACCCCTCCCTGCCGCCGATGGGCATGCGCGTGCGCCTCCGCGCCGACTTCGACGTGTCGGCCTTCCCGCCCGAGGTCCAGGTGGTGCTGACCGCCCTGAAGCGGTACGGGATGTTCCTGGCCGACAACGGAAGCGCCTGGTACGTCAGCGGCGCTCCGGATGCGCGCTGGGACGACCAGCGCCTCGGCGCCTTGAAGACCGTACCGGGCTCCGCCTTCGAGGTCGTGCGGATCGAAGCGGTGGTCCTTCCGTGATGCGGGAGCGGCGCGCGGTCCGGGCCACCCGGCCCGGCGGCTAGCGGATCCTTTCCTCCGCCCGCGCCTCCTCCGGACGGGGCTGCGGTAGACGCATCAGGAGCGCCACCAGCGTCAGGCTGAGGACGAGGAGCGCCATCCACCCGTCGATCAGGATTCCCGATCCCCAGTAAGCGAGGTGGACGCCCGGCACGGGCACCGTGAGCGCGCCGTACATGGAGGCCGCGAAGATCAGGCCGGCGTGCATCCCCATCGAGTAGTAGAGGTCGCCGGTGCGGTGGTACGCCACGGCCAGGAGCGCCCCCACCGCGAAGATGTTGAAGAAATCCGGGACGAGTCGCCCCAGATCCAGGAATCCGCTCAGCATCCCGGGCAGGAGCGCCAGCCCCGACGTCCAGGTGACGGTGACGGGAGAGGGTGGGCTCCCGAAGAAGTGCAGGAGGGCGTAGAGCAGGCTGCTGATCACGAGCGCGCGCTTCCAGCGGTCCGCCCTGCGCAGCCCGCCGAAGAGCCCGCCCCGGAAGAGGATCTCCTCCAGGACCGATACGACCGACGCGGTCGCGGCCGCGCTGGCGAGTCGCCCGCCCAGCGCGCCGACGCCGATGTCGGTGTTCACCGCCCGCGCCCCGGCCAGGAGCACGAAGAGCGCCGCCAGCGCCAGCGCGCCGACGCTCAGCGCGAGGCCCCCGACCACCCGACCCGCCTTGCCCGGGCGTCCGGAGATGCCGAGATCGGCCCACGAGCGGACCCCCAGCGCCCGCAGGAAGGGCCAGAGGCCCACGACGGCCAACAGGAGGAGGGCGCGGTGCTCGTAGCGGTGGAACGGGTGCTCGGCAAGGGCGTGTGCCACCGGCACCAGGCGCGCGAGGCCCTGGGCGGTCCAGTACACCCACGGGGCCAGCAGCGCCCCGCCTAGGAGGACTCCGCCGATGTAGAGCGCGAGGATTCTGTATGGGCGCATGGATTCGTACCGTTCCCGTCCCGTCGCGTGGCAACCGCGCAAGTTGAAGGAACCTCGCAAACGTGACAAGACTCCCATTCTTGCGGATGGCCCGCCGGGCGCCGAACTTCTGCCGTCACGCACCGCCCGCCGGACAGGACCGCGGGTACCCCCACGGGAATTCCGTGCGCTCGATTCCGAAGCCATATCTCGCAGCCGGGCTCGTAGCTCTCGCCTTGGCGCTACCTCCGCGACCCGCCGTCGTCTCCGCCCTGACGGGGGAGCCTCTGGCCGGGGTGAGTCTGCGACTTCCCCCCGCGTACGTGATCCTGGCGCCGTTCTGTGGCATCCTCGACTATCTCACGGTCCTTACCGTCGCTCAGCACCTGGCCGTTCTGGGGACGTTGGCGGTGTTCTTCTTCGGATGGCGGCTGCTGCGCCGTCGGCGGAAGCGTGGCCTCCTCCGCCGTGCGGCCATCGAGCTCGGTGCCGGCCTGGGCTTCCTCGCGGCGGTCGTCGGGATCTACGCATTCGGCGCCGCGGGTCCCCATCCCATGGCGCGGCTCGTCGTGGACGATCCCGACGTCGTCATCGTCGACTTCCACAGCCACACCCTGTCCTCGCACGACGGCCGAAAGACCTTCACCGCGGAGCGCAACCGAGCGTGGCACCGCGCCGCGGGCTTCGACGTCGCCTACATCACGGACCACGACAGCGTCCGTGCGGCGATCGAAGAGGCGGGCCGCAATCCGCCACGCGCGGGCGAGGGTACCGTCATCCTCCCGGGCCGCGAGGTCGTCTACGCCGGGCAGCACGTGGCCGTGCTGGGTCCGCTCGATCCCAGGCTCGGACCGGCGGCCGGTGCGGATGGCGCCGTGGATCCGGCCGCCCCCTGCGCGGGCTGGCCGGTCCTGATCCAGACGATTCCCAACAACCTGGGGAACCTCCCGCCCGCGGAATGCACCGACCTGGGGGCAGGAGTGCGCGCCATCGAGCTGGTGGACGGCGCCCCCCGGGGGCTCGCCCAGGGAGAGCGCGAGCGAGCGCGCATCCTCCGTCTGGCCGACAGCCTGGATATCGCGGTCGTGGCGTCCTCGAACCTCCACGGATGGGGCCGGACGGCACCGGGGTGGAGCCTCCTGCGGATTCCCGGATGGCGGGCGATGTCCCCGCAGGAGGTCGGGGCGCACATCGAGGACGCGCTGCGCCACGGCGGCCGCGACGCGGTCGAGGTCGTGTCGGTCCGGGGGCCTGGGCATCCGCTCGAGGGGATCGGCGTCGCGGCGCTGCCCTTCGTCACCGTGGCGGACTTCGTCGCGCGCCGCAGCCGGACCGAACGGCTCTCCTGGCTGATGTGGATCGCTGTGGCCGTCCTCCTGGCCCGGGCGCGCCGGTCACGCGCGGCGGCGTAGCCCCACCCCCGCCTCTCAACGCACGAGCGGTCGATCGAAGATCCGCTGCCATTCGGCGTACGCCGGCTTGCGCCGAAGCTGCGTGTCCAGGATCCCCATGTGCGCGAAACTCGAGAGGCCCGCTGCCCGATCGGGGTCGAGGCCGAGCGCGCTCACGTCGAGGTCGGTGAAGGTCAGCATGACCCACGCCTTCGCGCCGACGCCGTCCAGCAAGTCCTGGAAGCGCCGGAAGAACGCGACCTGTTGCTCGGGCGTGCCGTGCGACCAGGGCACGTCCTCCGAGCTCCACCCACCCTCGACGAGCAGCAGGGGTAGATCGGTCGCGTCGGCGAACACCTGGAAGTAGTCGTCGGGGATCTGGTCCGGCGCGTCGAAGGCGAACACGGGGTACGACGACAGGCCGAGCGCGTCGATGTCGAAGTCGTCGATCAACGCGAAGTTGTCGAGAGGCTCCGGGCCCAGGCGGCCGTTCGCCTCGTCGGCCTGGAAGGACACGAAGACCCTGGACGACGGGCTGCGGGCGCGGACCTGGGGCGCGAGATCGTTGATCATGTCCCGTACTGCGGCAAAGAGGGCGGGGTCGCCCCGTGCCGCCAGCGTGTTGACCTCCGAGGCGAGCCCGAACCAGGGCGGGCGGATGCGCTCGGCGATGCGCAACACCCACTCGTCGTGGATGGCGCGGATGGACGGCTCGAGGATGCTCCTGCCGGCGGCCACGAGGCCCGGATCTTCCTTGCGTCGGTCCAGCCCGTCCAGCGGGTCGACCAGGAAGACGATGTCCATCCCGAGGGCTCGCAGGTGGGCGGCCACCGCCGCGCGGTCCTCGACGAGGCTGTCCATCGGCGCTCCTGCCAGGAGCTCGGGCCAGGGCACCGGCTGCTGGAGGATCGCGAGATCCGACACCTTCGCCATCGAGTCCATCACGGCGAGAACGAGCGGCACCTCAGCGCGGGGTGCGATCGGAGACCAGCCCATGGTGTAGGTCCGGGGCTCTCCCTCCCCCGGGTCCGTGGGGCCGTCGCCGCCCCTGCACGCGCCTGCGGCGAGGAGCGCCAGCACGGCCGGCACGAGTGTGCCCTTCGTCAAGGTTCGGACGGTCCCTCCCGGACGGAATTCCCGTGCGTTGCGGTGAGCCGAACGACTAGATTAGCTGTCGAGACGACCCTTCCCGAACCACTCCCACGGAGCCGCCGAGAAGGCGCGGCCACCGCGAGCGAACGAACTCACGATGACCCAACCGCCGACCGGCACGCACTGGCTCACCGACGTGGCCGCGCACGCGGGCCTCGATCTTCGACTGGCTACATCGCCCGACGTCACCACGTTACGCAAGGCCTGGCGTGTCGTAGCGGGGGCGTGCGGGGCCACCGACGACCAACTCGCCCATCGTGTAGCCCGACACTTCCGCGTAGGGGTAGCCGACCTCTCCACGTGGGACCCCCAGGCCGTGTCGCTCCTCCCGGAGAAGGTGGCACGCGCGCACGGCGTCCTCCCGCTCAGCCTCACCGACACGACCGTCCTCGTGGCCACGTCGGACCCATCCAACCGGGACGCCCGGCAGGACATCGTGGCCCACTCCGGTCGGCAACCGGTCTTCCTCATGGCCAGCCCCCCGGCGATGGCCGAGGCGATCGATCGAGCCTATGCGCCCGTCCGCTCGGTGCGCAGCATGCTGCAGACGCTGGTCACGGAGGCCGCCTCGAGCGACCTGCAGCTCGTCACGGGTCAGGGAACGGGCGGCATCACCCGGTTCGAGCTCGAGGCTCCCGCCGTCGTGAAGCTCACCGACGTCATCCTGCAGCAGGCCGGTCGCTACCGCGCGAGCGAGATTCATCTGGAGCCGGGTCGGGAGACGGCCCGGGTCCGCTACCGCATCGACGGGGTGCTGCAGCAGTTCCTGGAGCTGCCCGCGCCGGCGCACGATCGCGTCGTGGCGCGCCTGAAGAGCATGCCCCACCGCCCCGCGGCCGCCCGCGACGGTGCCTCCGGCACCTTCTCGCTCCCGGTGCGGGGCGGGACGCCGGTGGAGGCACACCTCCAGAGCACGGCCACGCCCGACGGGGACCGGGCGACGATTCGCATCACGGATCCCAATCTCGAGCCGACGCTCGACGGGCTCGGCTTCGACGGTCTGGAAGGGAAGAAGCTGCGGGAGCTCCTGGCACAGCGGGACGGCCTCGTCCTCGTCGCGGGACCTGCCCGTTCCGGCAAGACCTCCCTCGTGTACGCAGCGCTGGGGGCCGAGCGCGGGCTGAACGTGGTATCGCTGGAGAACCCCGTGGAGCTCCTCCTGCCGGGCGTGACCCAGGTCCGGTACGACCCGGATTCAGGACGCTCCTACGCGGAGACGCTGCAGCAGTTGCTGGGGTTGAACCCCGACGTCATCCACGCGGGGGAGATCCGTGATCTCGCGACCGCTCGTACGGTGCTCCGGGCCGCCGTCACGGGCCGGCGCGTGCTGGCCACCGTGCACACCTCCGACGCGGTTTCCGGGATCCGTCGCCTCCTGGACATGGGGCTCGCCCCCGGGCGGCTGGCCGAGTCGCTTCGCGGCGTCGTGGCGGTCCGGCTCCTGCGCCGGCTATGCGAGGCCTGCGCGAAGCAGGTCCGCGACCTGGATCAGCTGCCCCCAAGGGAGCGGCAGCTGGCGGTGTCCGTGGGGACGCTACCCGGGCGCCGGGCGGTCGGCTGTCCGGACTGCGGCGGCACGGGATACCTTGGTCAGCTCCCCTTGGCCGAGGTCCTGCCGATGGCGCCGAGCCTGCTCGATGCGATCGCCGAGGCCTCCACCGGCCCGGAGTTGGATCAGGCCGCCCACGCGCTCTCGATGCGGACGTTCCTCGAGGTGGCACTGGAGCGCGTCGCCGGCGGCCAGACCTCCCTGCAGGAGGTGGAGCGCGTGCTCGGCCTCATTCCGCAACGCGAGACCAGCGCGGCCTCCGTGGGGCCGGTGCTGGTGGTCGAGGACGAGGCCCACGATCGGGTGCTGATCCGGGCGATCCTCGAGAACATCGGATTCGGCCTCGTCGAGGTGGACGACGGCGGCGCGGCGCTCTCGCTCCTCGAAGCGGGCGACCAGGATTTCTCGCTGGTGATCCTGGACCTGTTCCTTCCCGGCATGCACGGGATGGAGGTGCTGAAGGGGATCCGACGATCTCTGGTCACCGCCGCCCTCCCGGTCATCGTGCTCACCGCGTCGCCCAACCCCAGGGACGAGATCGAGCTTCTGGACGCCGGGGCGGACGACTACCTCCTCAAGCCCATCGTAGCGGATCGATTGGAAGCGCGTGTCCGTGCGGTGCTGCGCAGGAGCGGGCTTCGACTCAGCGAGGGCGTGCGCTCCTGACGCGGTGGCGCGCTCAGCTGCGGCGCCTCCTCACGGTCGCAGGATCATCCACTGCAGAATGTGGCGTGAGACGTCCCCCTTGAAGACACCGATCTCAGCGTACACCGCATCTTTCGGGAGGTGGTCGAGGTAGCGCCAGCGGCGCGGTCTTCCCATCAGGTCGCCGATGGCGTGACGCAGTCGGACGAGCACCGGAAGCTCGCGGTGCGGGGTCGCCGGACTCATGCGCGCGACCGTCAGCGCGCCCGGAACGGACCGGTGACCTCGACCTTCACCCGCACGCCGCCCACGCGTGCGGGAATCCCCTTCCTTGCGGCGGCCTCGCTCAGATACACGAGCAGGCAGGGTGCGCCGTCCGACTCACCGACCGCGGTACCGCTCACGCCCGGCCGGCCGAGCACGTTCCGGTTCAGCTCCGCCAGGGCGGCCTTCACGTCGGGGCTCACGGAACGCTCCCGTCCACGCTGACCCCGAAGCGATCGAGCACGAGGTCGATGGGGTTGGCGACCGTGTTGACGTTGCTCCCCGCGAAGAGGAGCCCGATGGGCCGGCGGTCGCCCAGAAGCGCGCCCTTGGTCACCACCAGGGAGCCCGAGTCGCCCGGGTTGCTGAACGTGCCGTCCGAGATGACGATCTGGTCCACGAAGCGCGCGCTGGAGCCCCGGTACCCGACGTCGATGGTGGCGTGGATTCCCGTGATCCGGCCGGCCGTCTGACCGGTGGTGCGCCCGTACTTCTGGACGGTCATCCCGAGCTGAGCCTCGGCGGTGCGGCGACGGGGGGTGCCGTAGCCGCCGTCCGGGGTCGCGTTGCCAACCTGCTCGGGGGTCGTGAGCGCGAGCGCGGCGTCGATGCGGTTTTCCGGACAGACCGCCTGGCAGAAACGGATGGGCTCGAAGGCGGCGAGCGAGCCCAGGGCATCGTCGGGATCACGTCCGCCGTCCACCACACCGGGCTGGAGGAAGGCGTCCCCCTCCTTTCCCTGGTTGACGGCGGCGAGAACGTGGTTGTTGCTCAAGGCGTACACGTGTTCGCCGTCGGTGACGCGGGCGCCGAGCGTGCCTGCCGTGATGGACGGATGTCCCGTGCTCACACCGATGGGAACCGGACGAGGGAAGCTCCGCTTGGGATCGACGGGCCCTTCGTCCGCGTAGGCGACGATGGGTCCCGTGACTTCCGGCACGACGGAGACGCCCGCCACGGAGGCCGGGAGCGCGGCCACGCCCGCGGCCGTGACGTACACCTTCACCACGGGCTGGCCGGAGGCGTCGAGGCCCACCGCGGTGCCGACCACGCCGTCGAGATCGATCCACTGGGCCGTGACCTGCTCCTGCGCCGCGAGGGCGGCGTGGAGGTCGGGACCCGGACGCCACTCGTGAGGCCCGGCACGGAGGAGCACGTCGCCCACGAGCGCGAGGGCGAGCCCGATCCGCGAGCGGAAGAAGCGCGTCATCGTCATCATCGTCATCTTCCCCTTACCACGCCGGCCTCCCGGAAGTTCGCCCGGGCGCTCGGGCGTCCGTTCACCCCAACATGGAAGTCGACCGACCCATGCGCCACCGTGTCATGATACCCGCGTCGCTCGGCCGGGTCGCCCTCATCCTGGCGGCCGTCGCGCTTGCGCTGGCCGGGCGGGCGGGCGCTCAGGTCGAGCCCGTCGAGCCCGTCGAGGGGTTCCTGACTCCCCCTACGGGTGCCGACTCCGGCGTGTTCCGGGATTGCGTCACGGCGCTTCCCGTCGCCTCCGGCGACGAGGTCGTGGATCTCGGCTGCTCGGTCGTCGACTCCACATTCCTCGGAAGGACGGGTGGGTCGGATAGCTGGATGATCACGTACCGGCGGGGTGCGACGATCGACTACCCTGAGTTCGTGGACACGCTGTCGATCGACGAGCTGGCGCTCGTCCTGGACGCTTCGGGCGGCACGGGCTTCGAGATCATCTGGCACATCGCCCGCGACCGGACCTACGAGCTCCTCCAGGACGTGCAGGCCGTCGAGCGCGATGGTGGTCTCCTGGTGAGCTACGACATCTGCCTCAACGGCACCGGCGGCTGCATGCAGGAGTTCCTCTTGGGCACCGACGCGTGGGTCGCGGTGACGCAATCGTACCTCGAGGGCCTCGCGGCGTCCGTGCCCGGGGGATGGACGCTCCACAAGGGGCGTAGGATCGACCTGCGGACGCTCCGCGGTGTCCAGCCGATCTCGCGTCCCGAGGACCCGAACTGTTGTCCGTCCGGCACGATCCGGTTCGAGGTCTCACTGGTCCGCGGCGACCTGCGCCTGGTGGGGGCTGCCGTGGAAACGGCGGGAAGCCACCCGGCGGAACCGTGACGGTGGAGACGCAGTAGGACGAACGTTCGATCGAGCATTCATCCACCGTCACCTCCGCACGCCGCGCGTCTCATGCGAAACGCCATCGCTCTCCACGCGCTCGCCGCCGCCCTCCTCAGCGCATCGGGCGCCGCCCGGGGCCCGACGCCCCTCCGCGCCCAGTCGTCGGGCGACGACGCGAGCCGCATCCACATCCCCTTCGAGCGCTACACGCTGGACAACGGCCTGACGGTCCTCCTCTCGGAGGACCATTCCACGCCCACGGTGGCCGTGGACGTCTGGTACCACGTCGGCTCGAAGAACGAAGCCCCGGGTCGTACCGGCTTCGCCCACCTCTTCGAGCACGTGATGTTCACGGGATCCGGCCACGTGCCCTACGGCACGCACGACCGCTTCACCGAGGGCGTCGGCGGCTCGAACAACGGCTCGACCACGAACGACCGAACGAACTACTTCGAGTCCGTGCCGTCGAACTATCTGGAGGACGCTCTCTGGTTGGAGTCCGACCGCATGGGCTGGCTGCTCGACGCGCTGGACGTCGACAAGCTCAACGCACAGCGCGACATCGTGAAGAACGAACGGCGGCAGAGCTACGACAACCGGCCGTACGGTCGCGCCGGCGAGATCATCAGCGGCGCGATGTACCCCGACGACCACCCCTACCACTGGCCGGTCATCGGGTCGATGGAGGACCTGAGCGCCGCGTCGGCGGATGACGTGAAGGACTTCTTCCGTCTCTACTACGCGCCGAACAACGCGACCGTGGCCATCGTCGGCGACTTCGATCCGGTACGGACGAAGGCGTGGGTCCAGAAGTATTTCGGGGAGATCCCACGGGGACGGCCCGTCCCGCGGCCGGACGCCCCCACGGTCAGGCTCACGGCCGAGAAGCGGCTGGTCTACGAGGACCGTGTGCAGGTCCCGCGCCTCTACCTGACCTGGCCCACGGTCGGCGTCACCAGCCCGGACCAGTACGCACTGGACCTGCTCGGCGGCGTCCTCTCCGGGTCGCGCACGGCGCGGCTCACGAAGGGACTGGTCTACGACCGGCAGAGCGCGGCCAACGTCTTCGCGCGACAGCGGGAGATGGAGGCCGTCGGCGAGTTCTCGGTGACGATCACGCCGCGGCCCGGGAACACGCTCACGAGCCTGGAGCTCGCCACGGACTCGATCATCGATCGCCTGAAACGGGACGGCCCGACCACCGAGGAGCTGCAGAAGGCGAAGGCCGGGCTCGAGCTGCGCGCGATCGCGGCGTTGCAGTCGAACCTCGCCAAGGCCGAGATACTCGAGGAGGGCAGCGTCTTCCGCGACGACCCCGCACAGTTCCAGAAGGACCTGGCCGCCACACGGGCGGTGACGGTCGGCGACGTCCAGCGGGTCGCGAACCGGTACCTGACCGGGGGACGCGTGGTTCTGAGCATCGTGCCCATGGGAAAGCTCGACGAGGCGTCCAAGCCCGAGGCGAGTGAGCGCGTGGGCGACCGAGAGGCGCCGGAAGGTGCGAGGGAGGAGCGGCGATGAGCACCGTGTCCGCGGACATGCGTACCCGACTGATCGTGCTGGGCCTGGCGACGCTCCTCGCGGCTCCGGCCCCGGCGCTGGCCCAGGCGGGCCCCAGCAGCTTCGACCGCACGCAGGCACCCGCCCCGCAGCCGCCTCCCGAGCTGAATGTCCCATCCTGGACGGAGGGCACGCTCGCCGACGGGGCGCGCCTGGTCGTGTCCGAGAAGCACGATCTCCCGCTGGTCGCCTTCAGGATCGACTTCGTCGGCGGCGCCGACCAGTACGAGCCGGCCGAGGAGTCCGGCCTGGCGGACATGACGGCCGCCATGATGAGCGAGGGCACCCAATCCCTCACCGGTGACGAGCTGTCGGACGCGCTCGACCTGCTGGGCACGTCCGTGAGCGTGCGCGTGGGCGACGAGAGCGGCACGATCGGCTTCCTCTCCACGACGGAGAACTTCCCGAAGGTGCTCGACCTCGTGGCGGACATGATCGAGCACCCGTCGTTTCCCGCCGACGCCCTCGAACGGCTCCGGGCGCGCACGCTGGTGGGGCTCACCCAGGCCAGGGACCAGCCCACCGCCATCGCCCGCGACGTCTTCGCGCGTGTGCTCTACGGGAAGGACCATCCGTACGGGCGCTTCATGACCGAGGAGAGCGTAGAGGCGGTCTCGCGGGCGGACGTCGTTTCCTTCCACGACACGTACTTCCAGCCGGGGAGGGCCGTCATCACCGTCGTGGGAGACGTCGAGCCGGCGGCCGCGAAGGCCACCGTGGAGCGTGCTCTCTCCGGGTGGGCGCGTGGCGGAGCCCCGCCTTCCTTCGACTACCCGCCGGTCCCCGAGCCCCGTCCGACGACGATCTACCTGGTGGACAAGCCCGGCGCTCCGCAGTCGGTCTTCGCCATCGGGCTCCCCGGCCCGCCCCGGGACACGCCCGACTACTTCGCCGTCCAGGTCATGAACACGATCCTCGGCGGCCTCTTCCAGTCCAGGCTGAACCACGACATTCGCGAGGTGAAGGGCTACAGCTACGGGGTGGGGTCAGGCTTCGCGTTCGGTAAGGGTCCGGGCCCCTTCGAGGCGGGCGGCTCGATCGTCACCGCCAAGACCGACAGCGCCCTGATCGCGTTCATGACACATCTGCGGGGCGTGCGCGGTGACGTGCCCTTCACCGACGATGAGCTCGCCCAGGGCAAGGCCGCGCTCGTCCAGCGGCTGCCGCAGATCTTCGCGTCCGTGAACGCCACGGCGGGCGCCGTTTCCGGGCTGTACGTCGACGGCCTGCCGCGGGACTACTACCAGACGATGGCCGGGCGCGTGAACGCCGTGACCCGGGACGACCTCGTGCGGGTGGCGCGCGAGTACATCGACCTGGACCACCTGGACATCGTGATCGTGGGCGACCGCGCGGCCATCGAGAAGCCGCTCGAGGCGACGGGGATCGCGCCCATCGTGCACCTGGACCTGGAGGGCAACCCGATCGCGGAGGAGGACGGCGCGGCGCCCGGTGGAGCCGACGACGGCGTGGTGTACGACGCGGCGCTGGCCCGGTCGCTGGGGGCGGACGAATACGGCATGAAGACGTACGTCATGGCGCTCCTCAAGGCCGGCCCGAACCGCGGCCAGGATGCGGAGACGGCGGCCAGGCTGCAGCGCGCGCACCTGGACAACATCAAGCGGATGGCGCGCGAGGGCAGCCTGGTCCTGGCAGGTCCCTTCTCAGACGACGGCGACATCGCCGGCATCTACATCTTCGACGTCGGGTCCGTGGAGGAAGCGCGCGCGCTCACGGAGACCGATCCCGCGGTGAAGGCCGGACGCCTCGTCATGGAGCTGCACCCCTGGTACGGGCCGGCCATGCTGCAGAAGGTCGTCGACCTCAACCGCCAGGTGGAGCGGCGATCCTACTGAGGGGAGGGGTGGGAAATCGAGAAGCGCACGGCCGGGGCCGGCCCGACCGTGCGCCTCTCGTCGATCCTGCGCGCCCGCCAGGGCGCTTCGCGGATCAGTGTCCGGTGCTGATCCGGCCCATCCCGTTGAAGTCGTCCTTCCCGGGCTTGCCGAGGTCGTCGGCCCGGTGGCGCATCTCGGCCTCGACCTGTGCGGGTTTCATGTGCCCGCCGTGCTCGGCGATGATGAGCGCCGCCACACCGCTCACGTGCGGGGCCGCCTGGCTGGTGCCCGCGCCCCAGTACCACGAGTCCGCGGAGCCCGTGCTCAGGATCATGTCGCGGGCGTAGTACGTATCCGGGTAGAGGACGAAGTCGCCGCCCGGGGCCGCGAAGTCCACCAGGGAGGTCCCGTAGTTCGTGTAGGATGCGGGACGATCCACGTCCGTGGTGGGATCGTAGTAGATCCCCACGGGGCCGGTGGCCGACACGGTGATCGCGTTCTCGAACTCGGCGGGACGGATCCAGCGGTGGCCGTCACCGTCCGCGTCGATGCCGTCGTTGCCGGCCGAGGCCACCACGGTCGTGCCGTGCTGGTAGGCGTAGTTGACCGCCCGCCGGTAGATCACGATGGTGGACAGCATGACGTCGTCACGCTGGCCGGGCGGCACCGTGGTGAGGTCCACCACGCCGCCGAGGCTCATGTTGATGACGTCGGCGCCGGCGTTGGCTGCGTAGACGATCCCCTGGACGATCCAGGACGTCGTGCCGCCGCCCAGGTACTCGCTGAGCACCTTCACCGGCATCACGTGCGCGTCGGGTGCGACGCCGATGACGCCCACGCCGTTGTCCAGCGCGGAGATGATACCCGACACGTGCGTGGCGTGGCTGGACCAGGCATCGGGGTCTGCCGGCACCGTGCCTGGGCCGTAGTCGAAACCGGCCGCGTACTCCACGCTCTCGCAGTATGGGGGCGGGGCCAGCACCTCGACTCCGTCCACCACCTGCCAGCAGACGAAGCTCATCGCCCCGTCTGCGTACTCGAGGTCCGGGTGGTCGAGGTCGAAGCCCTCGTCGAGCACGGCGACGACGACTCCCGCTCCGCGCGAGCCATCGTCCCACGCCTCGGGCGCGTGGATGGCCCGCATGCCCCACTGGAAGGGGAAGAACGGCTCGTCGTCCCCGGCTCCCTGCGGCGTTTCGGTGAATGCCACCTCCTCGGTCGGTCCTGAACGCAGGATGAGGTCGGGGATCGCCTGGAAGCCGTTCAATCCCTGGGCGAAATCGGGGTTGTCGGACGAGACGAAGGCGACGCCGATCTCGTCGACGCGGCCGGTGATGGTACCGCCGGCCGCCGCTACCTCTTGTTCCAGCCTCTTCGACAGGCGGTTGCTCGTGCCGAACACGACGTAGCCGGCCGCGCCGGTCTGCAGCGTGGCCAGCTGGGGTTGCGCGATGCGGGCCTGGCTGGCGGTGGGGACGGCCGGGGCGGTGGGCTCCGGCGCGTCGGCGCACGCCGCCAGGACGAGCGCAGATGCCAGGGTGAGTGCGAGGGGGGTGTGACGCATGGGGACACCTCTCGGAGAGTAGGTGGGGGGGCTCCATGGGCAGGTTCCGGCACGATGCGCCACCCGAGGCGGAGGGGCAAGGGGTCTTTCGGAGGGAGCGACTCGCCGGTGTGGCTTTCGCCTCCCCCAGCAGCCGTGGCGCCTCAGCTCCTCCGCGTCCACCGGCCCTGTCGTAGCCCCACCGCCCGCCCCACCTCCTCGGGGTCCGGGTCCTCCAGCGTGAGGGCCGGAAGCAGCGCGGTCTTCTTGCGCTGGACCCCCTGCATCGAGCGCAGAACCGACTCCAGCGTGCGGATCGCCTCCAGGATGTAGGGACCCTTGTTCAGCATCACGCACTCGGCCCGCTCCGCCATCACCGCATCCGAGATCTCCGCGCGCGTGGGCATGCCCTTCTTGGCGAGGCGATCCAGGACCTCGGTGGCCCACACGACCGGCACGTGTGCCGCCTCGCACACCCAGAGGATCTCCTCCTGCACACGCGCGAGGCTGGTCCACCCGACCTCGACGGCCAGGTCGCCCCGCGCGATCATGACGCCCACCACGGGCCACTCCATCGCCGCGAGCAGGATGGCGGGCAGGTTCTGGTAGCCCTGCCGGGTCTCGATCTTCAGGACCAGCCCGAGGTGGCGCGCGCCCACGGCCTCGAGCTCGTCCAACAGGTCCTCCACGTCGTCCGGGTGGTTCACGAACGACACGTTCACGACGTCCGCGTGCTCGGCGACGAAGCGCAGGTCCACCTTGTCCTGCTCCGTCAGGCCGGCCAGGCGGAGGCACGTCTCCGGGAAGTTGATCCCCTTGTTGCCCCGCAGCTTGCTCCCCCCGGGGCGCGCGTGCGTGATCTCGACGTCGATCTCGCCTTCCCGTACCGCGCGGACGACTCCGCGCGCCTTCCCGTCGTCCAGCACGACGGGCTCCCCTTCGCGCGCGTCGTCCAGGCATGCGGGGAGCGTGCACGACACGTGCGCCGGCGCCGCGGGCCGGTCCTCGGTGGCCGGGCGTGCGTGCTCTCCCGGTCGGGGGTCCTTGTGGATGACGAGGGTATCTCCCACGTGGAGCAGGATGGGGTCGTCCAGAGGGGGCAGGCTCCCCACCGATCCGGCGGCGGCTCCTTCCCCGTCCCCGGCGTCGAGGGAGAGGGGCAGCCCGGTCTCGAGGTACGCCGACGAGGCGCAGAGAGCCTCCGCCTCCCCGTCCTCCAGAGAGATGACCTCGAAGCAGCCGGGCTTTCCCCGGATGTCGACGAAGCTCAGCCGGGCACCCTCACGAAGCCTGGAGAAGATCCCCGGAGACATGGGCACCAGGGGGAGATCCTCCGGGCCGCGCATCGTCGCCGGGCCCGGCACTCCGTCCCCGCCGTCCTCGGACACGAGCCTGACGCGCTCCGCCTCTCTCACCTTTCCTCGGTGGTCCTTCTTCGGGCGGATGGCCAGCACGCCGTCCCCGGGGACCAGCGGGCCGGTCCGGATCTTCGGTCCTGCCAGGTCCATGAAGGTGCGGCACGGCCTGCCCGTGGTCCGGCGGGCGAGGAGGACGTGCGCCAGCATCCGCTCCCACTCCTCGGGGCCGCCCTGGGCACAGTTGATGCGCGCACAGCTCATCCCCGCCTCCACCAGGTTCCGGACCAGTCCCGGATCGGCGGCCGCCTCGACCGGGAGCGTCACCATGATGCGCGCGGGGCTCCCCTTCACTTCCTTGCCGAGAACGGCACGGGTGTGGCGTCGCAGGATCGCGCGGCCCTTCCGGCTGGTGACCGGTCCGGTCCGCCGCCTACCTCCCAGGCCCTGCAGCGCCCGCAGGGCGTGACGCACCGCATGCAGGTTGTCCAGGACGTGAGCCTCGGCCCGGCCGAGGCTGGACAGGCCGAGCGCGCTCAGCTCCTCCTGCACGTGGCGGACGTCCTGACGGCGCAGGGCAAGGTAGTGCAGTAGGTTGAGGCCGCTCCGCTCCTGGTCGGGGTGGAGCTGTTCGAGCTGGACCCGGTATCGCTCCTCGAGAGAGAGAGCACCCTCGACGAGGGCGTCCAGCTCTCGCTCGAGGCGGGCCACCTTCTCACGCCGCTTGTCGCTCACGGGGCACCTCGAACGACGGTGTCGGGCTCGGGCAGCGCTTCGCCCGAATATTTGTCACGCGGTGCCCGAGCCACAACGGTCTTTGTGCCCCTGCGGACCCTACCCGATGGGCCGTGCCATCCGCATCAGCTCCGCGTACGCCTGTGCCTCGATGCGCGCCACGGCGTCCGCCCGCTCCTGGATTCCCTGGGAGAGCCGGGTGAACAGCTCCCGGTCTCCCTCCGTCGGTGGTGCGTCGGCCATCGAGGCGAAGCTCATGAGGCGGGCGAGCTTGCTGTCGATTCCGGTGGGCTGGGCGATCAGATCCTGGCCGGCGCGGGCGCGGTACTGCACCAACCGCTCCTCGATGGGATAGAGCTGGTCGTCGAGGCCCTTGAGCGCGTCCTGGAGCTCCTGGCGGGAGCCCGCCCGCTGGACGGCCGCCTCGGCCTGGGCGCGCATGTCGCGGATCTTCTTCACCAGGCTCATCGTCTCGGTGAGCTTGTCGCGCGCCTGGATGAGGAAGTCGAACTGCGCGACGAGGTCGGCGTCGGTGTAGTCGATCCTCGGGTCCCGCAGGATCTCGAACGATTGGTCGAGCGTCCGTCCGCCCGCCTGCAGCTCCACGCGGTAGGTTCCCGGAGGCGCCAGCGGGCCCCGCGCGCTCCCCTGGAACACCGCGTCCGGGAGCACGGTCGCGCCCGGGTAGCGCATGTCCCACACGAAGGTGTTCGCCCCGGCCGTGGTGGCCACGTTGTCGAACGTCCGGATCACGTCCGTGCCCTTCAGGATGCGGATCGTCACGCCTCCCGCGGGCGTCGCGCCGACGTAGTAGGGCACCACGACGCCGGAGGGCGGGTTGCGTCCTGCCACGCTCTGGTTCGCGAACGCGCCCACCAGGCTGGCGTCGGTGTTGATCCGGTACGTGGGGCGCGGCCGGAAGAGATGCACCGGCTCGGCCATGGCAGCGGTGTCGAGCTGATGAAGCAGGGCGACGTCGTCGAGGATCCAGAAGGAGCGGCCGTGCGTGGCGGCCACCAGGTCACCGTTCTTCACCGCCAGGTCGTGGATCGGCACCACCGGAAGGCCGTGGGCGAGGGGCTGCCAGTGGTCGCCATCGTCGAACGACACATAGACGGTGCGCTCCGTGCCGGCGTACAGCGTCCCCTCGCGCTCGGGGTCGGCACGGATCACGCGCGTGAAGTCGTCGTCGGGGATGCCGGTCGTGATCTTCGTCCACGTCGCACCGTAGTCGTGCGTCCGGTACAGGTACGGCTGCTGGTCGTTCAGCTTGTAGCGCGTCGCCGCGACGTAGGCGGTGGCCGGGTCGTGCGCGGACGGGTCGATGATGCTGATGAGCGCAAACTCCGGCAGGTCGGGGATGTTGACCTTCGTCCACGTCTGTCCCGCGTCCTTCGACACGTGGATCCAGCCGTCGTCGGAACCGGCCCACATCACCCCCGCCTGCGCCGGCGACTCGGCGAAGGAGAAGATCGTCGCGTACCATTCGGGGCCGTACGCCTCCCGGGTGATCGGGCCCCAGTACTCACCCGGCTCGGGATGGTCGTAGGAGGGCGTCTTCTCGAGCGTCTTCGGATCGTGACGCGTGAGGTCCGGGCTGATGACCTCCCAGCTCTGCCCCTCGTCCGTGGTGCGATGCACGAACTGCGAAGTGATGTAGAGCTCGTTCGGGTCGTTGGGCGACGCCATGACCGGGTACGTCCACCAGAACCGGTACTTCATGTCCGCCGCGCCCCACCCGTAGTAGGTCTCGGGATTCGGCGAGATGTCGCGCACCTGCTTGGTGCGGTGGTCGTAGCGCGTGAGCCAGTGGTGGTTCGCCGCGTACACGATGTTCGGATCGTCGTCGCGCACGGCGATGTAGCCGTCCTCGCCGCCGCCCACCGTGTACCAGTCCTCCAGGGTGTTCACGCCGAAGTCCGACCACGCCGGCACCGAGATGGTGGTGTTGTCCTGCTGCGAGGCGTACAGCCGATAGGGGAAGCCGTTGTCCACCGCCACGTGGTAGAGCTGGGCCGTGGGCTGGTTCATCAGGTCGGACCAGGACTTCCCACCGTTGAAGGTGACGATCGCACCGCCGTCGTTGCCCTCGGCCATGCGCAGCGGGTTGTCCGGGTCGATCCACAGGTCGTGGTTGTCACCGTGCGGGATGTCCATCTCCTGGAAGGTCACGCCCCCGTCCGTGCTCTTCCAGAAGTTCACGTTCAGCACGTAGACGGTGTTTGCGTCCTGGGGGTCGGCGAAGATGTGGTGGTAGTACCAGGGCCGCTGGGTCAGGTCCGCGTCCTCGTTGGTGCGGGTCCACGTGGCGCCGCCGTCGTCCGAGCGGAACACGCCCTTCTTGCCCAGCTCGGCGTCGATGATCGCCCACACGCGGCTCGTGCGCACCGGCGACACCGTGATGCCGATGCGGCCCTTCAGCCCGTCGGGGAGCCCGGGGTTGTTCGTCAGCTCCGTCCAGGTGTCCCCGCCGTCCGTCGACTTGAACAGGCCCGTGCCCGGCCCCGCGCTGGTGAACCCCCACGGGTAGCGCCGCAGCTGCAGGAGCGACGCGTACAGCACGTTCGGGTCGCCTGGGTCCATGATCAGGTCGATGGCGCCCGTGTCCTCGTCGCGGTAGAGGATCTTCTGCCACGTGCGGCCCCCGTCGCGGGAACGGAACACGCCGCGATCGGCGCTCGGACCCCACGGCGAGCCCAGCGCCGCGACGTAGACGAGGTCGGGGTTCGTCGGATGGATCCGCACCCGCGCGATCTGGCTGGTCGCCTCGAGGCCCAGGTGCGTCCACGTCGCGCCGCCGTCCGCGGACTTGTAGACCCCGTCACCGATGGAGGCGTTGCCGCGGATGCACGCCTCGCCCATCCCCACGTACACGACGTTCGGATTCGACGAGGCCAGCGCGATGGCGCCTACGCTGCCGGTGTGGAAGTAGCCGTCGGAGACGTTGCGCCAGTTGATGCCACCGTCCTCCGTCTTCCACACGCCTCCCCCGGCCGTGCCCTGGTAGAAGACGAAGTCGTGGTCGGGGTCGCCGGCGACCGCGAGCACGCGTCCGCCCCGGGTCGGTCCCACGGAGCGCCACTCCACGAGGTCGAGGTAGGAAGGATCCACCGCCTGGGCGCGGAGCGCGACCGGGGCGGTGATCAGGGTCAGTAGTCCGACGATCGCTCGACGACGCATGGTGCTCGGTGCTCCTTCGTGCATGGCTTCGTCCGCCCGGTTCGGGTGGGGGAGGGAATACTAGGAGGGGTGAGCGGAGTCGGGCCAGCAGGTGGCACGGACGAGCCCTGGCCCCGCCGAGCGGGCGTGGTACATTCTCCCCTCCTTCCCGCCGTGCCGAGCTGGCCCACCGCCCACCGAGGTCCGCTGATGGTCCGGATTCCGCGTCGTCCCGTTCCGGGGCGCACGACGCTCGCTTTCGTGCTCGCCCTGCTGTCCGCTCTGTTCATCGCCCCCACGGTCCCCGCCGCTGCCCAGACGCGGGTGACCACGCCTATGCAGCAGCTCGGGCACAACATCGGGGACGACTACTTTCTGGCCACGTACACCCAGCTCCTGGACTACTGGCAGAAGCTCGCCAGGGAATCGCCCCGCATGCTGCTGGACACCATCGGCTTCACCGCCGAGGGGCGGCCGCAGCTCATGGCCATCGTGTCCTCGCCGGAGAACCTGGCGAACCTCGACCGGATCAAGGCCGACGCGAAGCGGCTGGCGCTGGCCGGGGACCTCACCGACGAAGAGGCCCACCGGCTCTCCCGGGAGGCCAAGGCCGTGGTGTGGATCGACGGCGGCCTGCACGCCACCGAGGTTCTGGGTCCCGCCCAGCTCATGGAAATGGCCTACCAGCTGGTGAGCCTGGAGGACGAGGAGACGCTCCGCTTCCTGAACGACGAGGTCATCCTGCTCGTGCACGCCAATCCGGACGGCATGGAGCTGGTGTCGAGCTGGTACATGCGCGAGCCCGATCCCACGAAGCGCTCAACGAGCGGCATCCCCAGGCTGTACCAGAAGTACATCGGGCACGACAACAACCGTGACTCGTACATGGTCACGCAGCCCGAGACCGAGAACATGGGCCGGGTGATGTACCGCGAGTGGTATCCGCAGATGATGTACAACCACCACCAGACGGGCCCCGCCGGCGCGGTGCTCTTCGCGCCGCCCTTCCGCGACCCCCACAACTACTGGTTCCACCCGCTCCTGTCGCTGGGGGTGGAGACGGTGGGCATCGCCATCCACAGTCGCCTGGTCGCCGAAGACAAGCCGGGCTCGACCATGCGCACCGGGGCGAGCTACTCCACGTGGTTCAACGGGAACCTCCGCACCACGGGGTACTTCCACAACATCATCGGCATCCTCACCGAGTCGTCGGGGAACCCGACGCCCATGGAGATCTCCTTCGTTCCGGAGAAGGCCATCTCTACCGGCGATCTTCCCGATCCCATCGAGCCCCAGGAGTGGCATTTCCGCCAGGCGGTGGATTACTCCATCACCATGGACCGGGCGTATCTGGACTACGCGTCGCGGTACAAGGAGGTGCTCCTCTACAACCGCTACCAGATGGGCCGCGACGCCATCCGCCGGGGCGAGACCGACTCGTGGACCATCCACCCGAAGATGGTCGCGGAGGTGGAGGCGCAGATCGCCGCGCAGCAGCCCGCCGGGGGCAATCCCGAAGCCGCGATGATGCGTCGCTTCCGCGGCCTCCCCAAGGAGGGATTCCAGGCCTTCCGGAAGCCGGAGGACCGTGACCCACGCGGCTACGTGATCCCGTCGAGCCAGCCCGACTTCCCCACGGCGGTGAAGTTCGTCAACACGTTGGTGAAGAACGGCGTCGAGATCCTGCGGGCGACGCGGGACTTCCAGGTGGAAGGCAAGAGCTACCCGGCGGGCTCCCTGGTCGTGAAGACCGCCCAGGCCTACGCGCCCCACGTCTACGACATGTTCGAGCCCCAGGACCACCCCAACGACTTCGAGTACCCGGGCGGGCCTCCCGTCCCGCCGTACGACAACGCGGGCTACACGCTGGCGCTCCAGATGGGCGTCCAGTTCGACCGCATCCTGGACGGCTTCGACGGTCCGTTCGAGGCGGTGGACGGCCTGGTGAAGCCACCCCCCGGAAGGGTCGCCGACGCGGACCACGCCGCCGGCTACCTGGTGAGCCATCGGGTGAACGACGCGGTCATCGCCACCAACCGTCTCCTGGCGGCCAAGCAGGACGTGTACTGGCTCCGCGGCGAAGTGAAGGCCGCGGGAAGGACCTGGCCCGCGGGGACCCTGTACGTGCCGGCGACGGCGGCGAACCGGCCGATGGTGGAGAAGATGGCCGCCGAGCTGGGGTTGGACTTCCAGGGGGTGGCGGCCTCACCGGTGGCCGACGCCCTGAAGCTGTCCCCGGTCCGCATCGGCCTGTGGGACCAGTACGGCGGATCCATGCCCTCGGGGTGGACCCGGTGGGTCTTCGAGCAGTACGAGTTCCCCTACGAAGTGGTCTACGCCCCGGAGCTGGACCGGGGAGGGCTGGACGGGAAGTACGACGTGCTCGTATTCGAGGACGGCGCGATTCCCGAGGCCGGCGGAGGCAACCCCATGGCGCGCTTCTTCGGCCGGGGTCCCGATCCCTCGACCGTTCCCGAGGAGTACCGCGACGAGCTCGGGCGCATCACCCCGGACGCGACCGTTCCGAACCTCCTCGACTTCGTGAAGGGCGGTGGCACGCTCCTGGCCGTGGGGAGCTCGACGAGCATCGCTTCCTATGCGGGGCTGCCGGTCACCGACCACATGGTGGGCGACAATGGCGAGCCCCTGACGTCCAGCGAGTACTACGTCCCCAGCTCGCTCCTCGACGTACGCGTGGACAACACCCAGCCGTTGGCGTACGGCATGCCCGACCACGCCACGGTGATGTTCGACAACAGCCCCGTCTTCCGTCTCCTCCCCGAGGCGGTGGGGGCGGGGGTGGTCCCGGTGGCGTGGTTCGACTCGCAGACCCCCCTGGTGAGCGGGTGGGCGTGGGGGCAGGGGCACCTGAATGGTGGGACGGCGGTCATGGACGCGAAGCTCGGCCAGGGCCACCTCTACTTGTTCGGGCCCCTCATCAAGAAGCGGGCCCAGCCCCACGGCACGTTCAAGCTGCTCTTCAACGGCGTGCAGCTCGGAGGTGCCACGCCCGTCCGGCTGGGAGACAAGACGGTCTCCTGAGGGATCGCTCGCGGCGCTCGTGCGAATCCCCGCCCCGGCGAACCGGGGCGGGGATTCGAGCATCTACCTGCATGCGTCCGCCTACCTCCGCCGTCTCACGCTCCTTCCACAGAGAACCCCTCCCGCTCCGCCGCCGCCGCCAGACGCTCGTCGAACGTGACCATGGCACCTCCGGCGGGGGAGCCGGCCCATTCGAGGGCCGCCGCGAGTTGCAGGGCATCGGCGGCCCGCAGCGGATGCAGCCGCAGGACGCGTAGCGCCTGCGCCCGGAGCCGATCCCCGGGGATCATCTCGTACCAGCCGAGCCTCAGCCGCTCGAGGCGATGCGCCAGCGCTCCCTCCTCCGCCTCGCCGAGACTCCCCTCCCGGCGGAGGCGGGCGAACGCCGAGGCGCACTCGATGGGTGTGCCCCACCAGATCACGACATCCGGGTCCCGATCGAGGAGACGACGGGCACGTTCGCTCAGGGGTTGGTCGAGCAGCAGGGCTACGACCGCAGAGGCGTCCCAGAAGCGCATCAGCGGCCTTCGGTGCGCTCCTCGAGGAGCACCGCCAGCGACCGTCCCCGGGGGTCTTTCGCACCCGTCACGAGCTCGCCCTGCGAAGGGGCGGCCCGGGTCGGCGCACGCATCCGACCCTCGCGGACGAGCTGGGCGGCCCGGCCCTCCGGCGCGGTATCCGGATCGAGACGCGTCAACCGGGCCACGGGCCGTCCCCGCTCCGTCACGATGACCTCCTCGCCACTCTTGACCGCGTCAAGATACTGGCTGAGGTGGGCCTTCAGGATGCTGATCGAGGCCTTCTTCATCATATGACTAAATTAGTCCGTTTAACCAGCTCATGTAAGTCCACTACCGACCGGTCCCTTTCCCTGCACGCGCTCTGAACCGAGTTTTCATCGATAGTCGGGGCCCGCGCTCCGGCCCACCTGCCGGAACACCGCGGCCACGGCCCCGCGGTCTCTGCCCCCGGCCTCCGAGGCCCGAGGGGACCCATGTGACCCCACGGCTGCACATCCTCACCCCCGAGAAGCTCGTGAGGCTCAAGCGCCGGTGGTGGTGGTGGCTCGTGCCCCTGGTGGTGCTGGGCGTGATCTCCTGCCCCACCCACACGGGGGGCCAGGCCGTCCCCGAACCCCACGATCCCACGCCTCACAGCGAGGCTCTGCTCGCCGTCGAGTCGGATGCCGTCGCGCCGGGCTCCACCCTGTCCGTGGGCCTGGTCCTCACGCTGGATCCGGGGTGGCACACCTACTGGAAGAACCCGGGGGACTCGGGGAGCGAAGCCATCCTGGAATGGACGCTGCCGGAGGGCTTCACCGCGGGCCCGGTCCAGTGGCCGCGGCCCGAGCGGGTGCCCTACCCGCCCCTGATGAGCTACGGCTACCACGATCGGGTGATGCTCCTGACGGACGTGGCCGTGCCCGAAGGGCTCGAGCCGGGCTCCACGGCCCATGTCGAGCTACGGGCCTGGTGGCTGGTCTGCCAGGAGACGTGCCTTCCGGCCGAGGCGGCGTTCGCCACCGACCTCCCGGTGGTGTCCGCCCCACCGGGTCCAGACCCCGCGTGGGCGGAGCTCTTCGAGACGACGCGCGCGCTCCTCCCCCTCGAGGCGGCTGATTGGAAGGCCGTAGCCCTCGAGACCCCGGCGGGCTACAAGCTGGAGCTCACGCCCCCTGCAGGGTGGGCAGCCGACCCCGAGCACCTGTACTTCTTCGCGGCGGACCCTACCGCGATCGATCACGTGGAGCCGCAGAGCCCCATCCGGGCAGAAGGCATTCTGAGCTTCCGACTGGTCCGGTCCGCGTACAACACCGGCCCGACCGAGCTGGACGGGGTCCTCGTTCGCGACGACGGCGGAGGCTTCGACGGCGCGGAAACCCGACCCGCGCTGGCGGTGACGGCTCCGGTGCGCGTGGCGTCGGCGCAGGAGGCCGGCCCCACCGGCACCGGCGACCGCGCTTCCCTCTGGATGGCCCTGGCCCTCGCGCTCGCCGGGGGCGTGCTCCTCAACCTCATGCCCTGCGTGTTCCCGGTCCTCTCGCTGAAGATCATGGGCTTCGTCCATCATGCGGCGGGCGACGTCCGGCGGACGCGGCGGCACGGCTTGGCCTTCGCGGGCGGGGTGGTGCTCTCCTTCCTGGCGCTCGCCACGCTCCTCATGGCCGTGCGTGCCGCCGGAGCCCAGGTCGGCTGGGGATTCCAGCTCCAGAGCCCGCCCGTGGTCGCGCTGCTCGCCCTCCTCCTCTTCGCCATCGGCCTGATGCTGGCCGGCGTGGTCGAGCCGGGCCTCTTCCTCACGCGACTCGGCGGCGTCGGCGCTGGCGACAGCGGGTATCGCGGCTCCTTCCTCACGGGGGTGCTCGCCGTGGTGGTGGCCACGCCCTGCACGGCTCCGTTCATGGGCGCGGCCATCGGCGTGGCGTTGGTGCGGCCTCCGGTGCAGGGCCTGCTCGTCTTCGCCGCGCTGGGCGTCGGGATGGCGACGCCGTACGCGGTCCTCTCGTTCTGGCCCGTCCTCCTGGAGCGCATGCCCCGGCCGGGTCCGTGGATGGAAACGCTGAAGCAGGCGCTTGCCTTTCCGATGTTCGCGGTGGTGGTGTGGCTCGTCTGGGTCTTCGGGCTGCAGACGGGGGTGGGTGGGGCGGCCGCGCTGCTCGCGTCGCTCACGTTCGTGGCGCTCGGCACATGGGTGCTGGGCCGCTGGCCCGCGGCGGTCGCGCGTGGTCGCGCCCGCCTCGTGACCCGTGCGATCGCCGGGGCGGCGTTCCTCCTCGCCGTGGGCACCGCCTATCGGGGAAGCCGGGCCGAGCCTCCGGCGCCCACACGGACCGAGACGACGTGGGAGCCGTTCGGCGACGGCTCGACCATCCTGGCCCATCGCCGAAGCGGGCGCCCCGTCTTCGTGGACTTCACCGCCGCGTGGTGCATCTCCTGCCAGGTCAACGAGCGCGTGGTGCTCGCGACGCCCAGGGTGGTGGGAGCGTTCAGGGAGAGGGATGTGGCGCTGGTGAAGGCGGACTGGACGCGACGCGACCCGGAGATCACGCGGGCCCTGGCATCGTTCGGCCGCAGCGGTGTGCCGCTCTACGTCCTCTATCCCCCGGACCCCACGGGAGAGCCCGAGCTCCTCCCGGCGGTCCTCACACAGGGACTCGTGCTGGAGGCACTGGACCGGGTCGTTGGGCCGGTGCTCGCCGGCAGGCCCGAGAATCGATGAACCGAAGGAGATCGATCATGCGCATCAACGGATCGCTCGCCTGGACTCCACTGCTGGGTGTGGCTCTCCTCGCGTACTCCCCCCCGGTAGCCCGGGCGCAGGCGCCCGAGATCGGAAAGTCGGCCCCGGGCTTCACGCTCCCGGACACGCACGGCGCCCAGCACGCGCTGAGCCAGTATGCCGGGAAGTGGGTAGTGCTGGAGTGGCTCAACTACGACTGCCCCTACGTGAAGAAGCACTACAGCAGCGG